>CAYYQW010000013.1:0-65290 GCA_964472505.1 uncultured Bacteroidaceae bacterium
CAGTTCTCTTGTTTTGGGATTTACTTCCTTCATTATTTGTATTCTTGTTAAATTGTTGAACACTATCGGCGTGCATACAGATTGTAAAAAGCCATCTTATATCTTATATCTTATATCTGATGTCTGATGTCTGATGTCTGATATCTGACCTCTGATGTCTGACTTCTTTTCTTTGACAATTCTATACATAATTATCTTCACCGGCAAGAGACGCGCGCGTCTCATTGTTGCAAGCAGCTAATAATAAGTCGTTTGTAAAATGGGTTTTTGAAGAATGTGTTGCATAACATGGTATTGGTGGTGTTTTGTTTGTAGTTCGTCTTAAGATATGTGTCGTTTAACAGCATCATAAGTGCGGTTGGAATTTATAATTGGTTCAAGAAAGCGTCTGATATCTGATTTCTGACCTCTGATTTCCAACATTTCTTCGCACAAAAAAATCAGAGCCTCACATTAGCAAGACTCTGATTGAAAGAGTATTTTTCGCGGTTTTAATGCGAGCTGTCTTTTACTTTAAACTGATCGCCGGTTTCTTCAATAATTTTCCGGTAATAATCTTCGCCGTAGCCCGGATATTTTACATGCGGATTTTGGTATCCGGGATTGGGTCATTTAATATTTCCGTCCATGTATTTCATAAACAGATATTTATAAAAATCTTGCCACTTGCAAACAAGCGCATTTCCGGTATTTGCAGAATAATCGGTTAAAAATTCCACGGCCATTTTTTTGTCGGTTTTATGCAGTTCCAGCGCAGCTTTGTCAATGGCAGGCGTATAATTTACATATTTAGTTTCCAATTTTTGCTGCAAGGAATCTATTTCCGGATGAATTAAATTATAGCGCATATAAGCAAAATTGCTAACTTGATTGAATGCCCAAAAGGCCGAGTTGTCGCTCCATTCCATCATGGCTCCGTTACCGCGCTCGTATGTTTCGGGCACTTTGGAAATGCTGCTGTACATGGGCGCATATACGCAGGAAGCGGCATCATCAATACCAAACCAAATAATTCCGCCGATTTCATCGGGCAACCAATCGCGTGATTGTGATACGAATGAAAAACCGGTTTGCTGCGTGGCCGTAGCGCGCTCATTACAATACTTCACACTATCCACTTCCCATGTGAGCGGTCGCCAGCGGTAAGGTCTTTCAAAGGCTTCGGCACCTATGTCTTTGCGCATATCTAATTCGGTGCCTTCCAAATGGTCGCGCATAAAATTGAACATATCCTGTACGCTTATTTTGCGGTTGGGTTTAATCCATAAAGGCATGCGATTAGTGGCGTATCCGTTGGGGTTTTGGGTTCCGTCGGCAAATTTACTGTCGTGTTTGATATTTCCTTTTACGTAATCAAAATGTTTTTGCATATCATCGTTTACATCTTTAAACATAGACCAAACGCGAATTTCACAAAAACGCGCACCGCCAAAATCTACGGGTGCATAAGTATCGGAGAAACTGAAATGTTTGTCTTTTCCCTCGTACCATTCTTTTTCCCGTGCAAAATCTATCACGTCCGGAGCGTTGAATGTATCGGCATTCGGGTCGTCCCATTTATTTTCTTTTTGAAAAGAGAAGGTGGTAATGCGGGCTTGGTTGGCGTGTCCGCTGATGTATCCGTCCGGAATTCGGCGGGCTACCCAAACAGCTCCTTTTTCACCTTCGCCTTTACCGATGAGTTCCATAATCCAAACTTCATTTTCGTCGGCTATGGAAAAGGATTCGCCGCTGCTGTAATAGCCGTAATTATCCATAAGTTCGGCAATTACTTTAATGGCTTCGCGCGCGGTTTTGGAACGTTGCAGGGCAATAAACATGAGGCTTCCGTAATCCATTATGGCACCGGATTGAGAGCCTAACTCACTGCGCCCGCCGTAAGTGGTTTCGCCAATGGCCACTTGGTGTTCGTTCATGTTTCCGACTACATTATAGGTATGTGCCACTTGCGGAATTTGTCCGAGGTATTTTCCGGTATCCCATTCATAGACATCCAGCATGCTTCCGGCGGGCCAATCGGCAGCGGGCCAATGATAAAGTTCTCCGTAAAGTACATGGGCATCGGCTGCATAGCTTATCATTATTGAGCCGTCGGTTGAAGCTCCTTTGGTAATTAAAAAATTTGTGCAGGCCCGGCTTATGCCGTAAAAGCCAAAAAATGCAATTATCAAGACTAAAAACTGTTTTTTCATAATTAAAATATTTATATTTGTTTATCGTTTGAATTCGAGCCCTAAATTTGGGAATAATTTTTCAATTAAAAAAGTTATGACAGACAAGCAACAGCAAATTACAGATATTCTGCAAACTAAATCGAGTATTAAACAAACCGTTTTCACTAGCACACTGGAAACTTTTAAAGAACTCAAAACACTTTTGCGCCAAACAGCCACTCGATATAATGAAGCCCTGAATTCAACAGGAGTAAATAAGTTGTTTGAATTTCGCTACACCGGAGAGTTTCTTGCCGAGCTGCGCGTAGCCGGGGATGTGCTTATTTTTTATATGCATTCCAATGTATTTGATTTTGACAGAGACCACGCTGTAAAAAAGTCTAAATACTTGAAAGAAGACCCGACAGCTGCGTATTCGGGAGTTATAAATATTTATAACTTTTTAGCAGATTCTTTTAAATATGAGCGTAACGAAGATTTGGGATACCTCATTGGACGTATTTTCATAAATAAAAATAAGCATTATTTTGTGGAGGGCAAGAGACAGGATGAATCGGCACATCCGCAGTTCGGAAATAATACAATTGACCGCGAAGCTTTACAAGCCATTACCGAGAATGCAATTGCCTATTCACTTCAATTTGATTTATTGGTTCCGCCCTACGACCGGGTTAAAGTTACCAATGTAGAACAGATTTCGAAAAAGAAATATCAGGGCCAACTAAAAACCGGCAAGCGTCTCGGCTTCGGTTTCAGATCCGATGATATCGACGGTGATACAACACACTACACAGGCGGATAACATTTTTAATCATACAGTTAAATAATCTTAGTTAAAATGACACTTTTAATAATATACTTACTTTTCGCCATCGGAGGCTCCTTTTTATGTTCGATATTAGAAGCGGTGTTGCTTTCCACGCCGGTTTCATTTATTGACGTAAAGCTTAAGCAAGGCCACAAATCTGCACATCGTTTGCGTCAAATAAAAGAAAATATTGACCGGCCATTGGCGGCCATACTGTCTTTTAATACCATTGCACATACCATAGGAGCTGTTGGCGTGGGCGCACAAGCGGCTATTGTTTTTCAAAACATTTCTTTCGGAATCATTTCCGCTACGCTTACCGTGTTGATTCTGGTTTTCTCCGAAATTATACCCAAAACCATCGGAGCCAAATATTGGCGAAAATTAGCCCTTCCTTCAGGTAAAATAATCAATGTAATTATTATTTTAATGTACCCTTTTGTGCTGATTGCCGAACTTATTTCAAAATTGTTCACCGGCAACGAGCAAGAATTCACGGTAAGCCGTGACGAACTCTCTGCCATGGCTGATATCGGAACTAAAGAAGGCATTTTTGAAGAGAAAGAAAATAAAATAATACAAAGTCTGGTGCGCCTCAAAACCGTAATAACCGATGAAGTAATGACCCCGCGCGTTGTGGTAACTACAGCAGATGAGAATATGACCATAAAAGAATTTTTGGCCAATAAAACCCATATTCATTATTCTCGCATTCCGTTGTATTCAAATGATAAAGACAGCATAACCGGTTACACCACACGTAAATTGGTATTAGATAAACAAGCCGAAAACTTACAAGACATTAAACTCAAAGATATAAAGCGCGAAATCGTTGCAGTATATGCCAAAGCTCCCGTTTATCAAGTCTGGGAATTGCTGCTGAAACGCAAAGAGCACATTGCTTTGGTTGTGGACGAATTTGGCGGGATGGACGGCATTATAACTATGGAAGATATTTTGGAAACCATTTTGGGCCTTGAAATAACCGATGAAACCGACCGTGTAACCGATATGCAAGAATATGCCCGAAAACGTTGGGAAGAAAAACGCCTGAAATATTCATTTTTTGATGATGAAGAAAAAAGTGCAGACTCCCAAAATATAAATCAGCAGCCCCCGGAGAATTAAAAATACATGCATAAGTGCCCTGATACGGCTGAGCTCAATTGTGAAGCTTTGAGAGAATATATTCTTGGAGCCACGGATAAATGCAAATCTGTGTGTCAGTTAGTAATTAAAGTTTCGCAGCTATGCAAGCCCTAATATCGTGGCTTTTAATACATTATATTTTTATCGCAATTGTACTGCAAAGTCTTGTTTATTAAATCGTTATACAGATAATTCCCAAGAAAGATTTTTTGCTTCGAAACTTACCGGTTATGTATTTGAATAAGCTTATCTGTGTGTTTCACGGTCACTTTTTAAAAGCACATAGAACATAAAAGAACACAAAGAGTTTTTTATTATAATATTACGCTAATTTATTTTCCCCTGCGCCCGTGTGGTGTTTTCACCGCACGGAATTATAAAGCCGCCTGTTTTGCTTCGAGCCTTTTTAAAAATTTGAGCAAGGGAAAACAGCTTAATGAATTTTAAAATTGGACTTTTCGGTTATTTTTTCACAATAGTCACATTTTAAGCTTATTTCGCCTTTGTTTACAACTGTAAATCGCGTAGGGATTTTTTCGTGATTGGTAATGCACTTGGGGTTTACGCAGGTGGCAAGGCCGTATATTTTATCGGGTGCGGTAACCTGCTTCTTCTCAACTACCTTGTAGTCGCGTATTACGTTTATTCCGGCTGTTTCCGTAATCAATGCTATGCGGTTTAAGTCTTTTTCTTCCAGAAACACATCCCAAAGTTTTATCAGCCCTTTGTGGCCGAGCTTTTTACTTTCCATATTGGTGCCGAAGGTTATGGGCTTGTCAATATGCTCCAAACCCAACACTTTTATTACGGTAAATAAACGCTCCGCAGGGATATGGTCAATAACGGTTCCGTCTTTTATGGCATTTACATGCAGTATTTTCTTTTTGTCCATGGTATAGTTTTCTTAATAGTTTTCTGTGTCTGACAAAATTGCAGTTATAAAAATATATAATAAACTCGTAATTCTATGCGTTTTCGGGTTCTATGCCGAGAATTTTGCTCATAATCGCTTGCCGTGTATAAACCCCGTTTTTGGCTTGTTCAAAATAATAGGCATGGGGCGAATCATCTACATCGGTGCTGATTTCATTTACGCGGGGTAAGGGATGCAAGACTTTTAGGCTTGGTTTTGCATTGTGCAACATGCTGCGATCTAATATGTAATTGTCTTTTGTTTTTTCATATTCAATCGGGTCCGAAAAGCGTTCGCGTTGCACGCGCGTCATGTATATAATATCAGCTTGGCTTAAATCTTCCGGAAACTCGGAATGTTCTTCATAATCTATCCGGTTATCTTTCAACAACATACGGTATTCATAAGGAATGCGTAATTTTGGGTGAGAAATAAAATTAAATTTCGGATTAAAATCAGACATGGCCATAATCAGGGAATGCACCGTGCGTCCGTATTTCAAATCGCCTACCAAATACAGATTAAGATTTTCTAATGTCCCTTGTGTTTTGTAAATCGAATACACGTCTAACAGAGTTTGCGTAGGATGTTGATTGGCTCCGTCTCCGGCATTTACCACCGGAATACCGGCAACTTCCGAAGCATACTTTGCGCTGCCCTCCAAGGGATGCCGCATGATAATGAGATCGGAGTAGTTGGCTACGGTACGAATGGTATCATTCAGGCTCTCGCCTTTGCTTACACTGGATGAGCCCGCTTCGGTAAAGCCCACAATGCGGCCACTGAGTTGGTTTACGGCGCTCTCAAAGCTCAGCCGCGTACGAGTGGACGGCTCAAAGAATAAGCTGGCAATAACCTGATCCCTCAAAATGCGTTGCCGGGGTTTTTTTTCAAAAACGGCTGCCAGTCGGACTATCTCCATAATCTCTTCTTTGGAATAGTCTTTTACCGAAATTAGACTTCTGTTTTGCATGGTTTTCATAACGTTTAGAATTGCTTGTTTTGAACAAAAAAAAACCTGTCGCTTTTTAACGACAGGTTAAATTAATTTTTCCGTATTTCGGAATGAGATATAATGCGTTTCGGTTTCATATTACCGGCAAAATTAAAAACATTTTTCTTAAGAAAAAACATTAATTGGCAGCTCATGTGTCAGGGGTTTCAAGTATTTGTAAATTAGTAATTTAGATTAATGGTTTGTTGTATAATTCTTGGCTTAAATTAACTTTTAAAGCAGCGCCCTGTAAGCGGCTTTTGCAGCAAACAAGTCGAAAAAGGGTGAACGTTCCGACTTGCAGACGGATTGCAAAATTGTCTTCCGGCTTCAAGCTTAACGATAAATATTTTTGATGAGCGATTTTTAGTGTCTGAAATCTGACTTCTGATATCTGAAATCTCATTAACTAAAATACCGAGAAAATGAATTTTGCACCTGTACCCGAATCAGTATGACAGATTCTGTATTAAAAAGCGATAAAGTTCTACGGTATCGTCGATATCGTGTTTGAATATGCTTTCTTTGGCTGAATGGGGATTTTTAGTTGGCGGCCCTATGAAGCACCAGCTTATGGGATAGGCCGTTTTTTGCAAGGCCATTCCGTCGCTGCCTCCGGCTGCTTCTACTTCAATTTGATATTTTAAATCAGTTTTTTCTAAAATCTTTAAAATGTGTTTTAAATAGCTGCGCCTCGGTATGCCTTTGTCGCGGATGGAAACGGCCGGACCTTTTCCGTGATGAATGTTTTCGGTAATCCAGGTACTGTCCAAAATAAGGGCATTGTCTGTTTTGAATGTTTCATATATAAATCTGCCGCAAATTTCGGCACCGCCAAATCCGTGTTCTTCATAAGATGTGAATGCTATTACAAAATCATCACTCAATTCAGCCAGTTGTATAGCCGTATAAATCCCTACCCGATTATCTAAGTAAGGAGCTTTTATGTAGTCTCCCTTTTGCTCATATTCCGGATAATAAGTCAGTTGAGTACCCGGTTGAATTTTACGAAAAAAATCAATGGACTTGTTATCTTTCTCATCTTTTCTGATTTCGCCGCAAACGGAACCTTTGTTGTCTTTGCCAACCAAACGGTCGCCTGCTTTACCGGCCGGTGAGCCTATGGGAATCAAATGATTATTGTAGCCTACGGTATATCCCGTAGTATCTGCGTGCACAAATATTGCTGCTTTGGGCTTTTCCCCGATTTGTACTATTAGATTATCTTGTAACTCTCGGCCTGAAAAAAGCTTTACTTTGCTTTTTAAATCCGGGTTTTCTCTAAAATAATCCTGCAAAAAATCAGTCATCTTAGCTTCGTCTCCCGAAACAGAGGCTACGCCAATTAGTTGTTTTAAAAGTTCCATAATATTTTGAAAGCTTATTTTGGTTTTCGCAGCAACACCATGGTTGCTCCGTAGCCGTACTCGGCATAAGATGCATCCTGAAACAGGCAGGATTTATATTTGCGCTGCAATTCTCTGCGCAAACTGTGCTTTAAACTGCCGCCGCCTACTCCGTGTATGAACACTATTTTTCTTGGTTTACCCGCTTTAAGTGCATCATCCATTTCTTGCCTAAAACGGTCCATTTGATAATTTAATTTATCGGCATCGGACATTCCGGTCTCATCATCAAGTAATTGGTGGATATGTAAATCTACTTCTTTATAAGATTTGGAATTCTCTTCCGCGCTTTTCTGCTTACTTTCTTTTCTTGCCGGTTGTTTTTCGCGTTTTACGGCTTCGGCAAATTTCTTGTCTTTGAGTTGCTCCAAAGCTTTATTCATTGGATTATCTTCCAAAACAGTAACAATCAAAGCTTTCTCATCAAAAAAATCATTGGGTTTATAAGCTCCTTCTTTAAACAGTTTTGCCGCTTTAAGCCGAATATCATTTGTAACCGGCTCTCGGAAATTAAACGGCCGTTTGTCGAAAAAATTCGCTTGAAAAAGATAATCCATATCATCTTTAATCTCTGTGCGCGCTACTTCCTTCAGGAAAATTTTAATATTTGGCTCGGCTTCACCTTTCAAAATATAAAAATCATCTTTTGATTTACGGCTTAAGTTGTATTGCAAAAAATAATTACTGTCATTAATCAAAAACATATCAAAACCGTCATCGGTCAGAAATTTTTGATTTTTGGGTACGGCAGCGAGATAAATATTTACATCACCACTGTCGGTATAAAAAACTTCGCTGTCTTCAATTTCTTCCGGTTCTTCTTTGGCCGGATGCGTAGTTTCCGTGCTTTCCTGTGTGCTGCGTGATTTCAAAACAGCATCCGGGCTCCACGCTTTGTCAATAATGACTTCCGATTTTAAAACCGGTATTTCAAATCCGTCTTCATTCAGAACGGAAACCGTTTCATTATCGATTATTTTTACAATTGTTCCGCCTCCGGTTTCATTCAGAAAAGATACTTTATCGCCTGTTTTTAGTTCCATTGTTCAATATTTTTTGCAAAGGTAAAGAAATAATTCAATTTTGCACGGTGATTTTTTTAATGAAAAGCCTTAAAAATTGAGCCAAGAACAAACATTAGATTTCGATAAGATTCTTACGGAAGCATATAATTACGAACTGCCTGAAGCACAAATTGCCAAATTTCCGGCAGCCCGGCGAGATGCATCCAAGCTGCTGATATACCAAGAAGGAAAAATTGAACATACGGTTTTCAAAGGTTTGAGTGATTATTTGAGACCGGACGACTTTATGGTTTTTAATGAAACCAAAGTAATAAAAGCCCGCTTAAATTTCAGAAAATCAACCGGAGCAAAGATAGAAGTATTCTGCTTGGAACCACACCAACCTTCTGATTATGAACAAGCTTTTCAGTCAGGCAGCGGCTGTGTATGGAAGTGCGCAGTGGGCAATCTCAAAAAATGGAAATCCGGATTTATTCTTTCGGAAATGCAACACGATGGAAATCCGATTGAAATACGAGCAGAAAAAATAAGCCGAAACGAAAATACTGTTTTGGTAAAATTTCATTGGGATAAGCCCGAAATACAATTCGGTGACATTTTGGAACAAGCCGGCAAAACCCCTATCCCGCCCTATCTTAACAGAGAAAGTAATTCGCAGGACAGCCAAACATATCAAACCGTGTATTCGCGAATCAAAGGTTCGGTAGCTGCACCAACGGCCGGCCTGCATTTTACCCCGGAAGTTCTGAACAAGCTTAAACAGAAAGGTATAGAATCGGCTTTTGTAAATTTGCATGTAGGCGCAGGAACTTTTAAGCCCGTAACATCCGAAACCGCCAAAGGGCACAGCATGCACTCCGAGCTGTTTTCCGTTGATCTTCAAAACTTAAAACAGATTGCCGAAAAGGTCGGGAAAATAACTGCCGTAGGTACCACTTCGGTCAGAACTTTGGAAAGTTTGTATTGGTTTGGTGTAAAAGTTTTGCAAAACGATAAGCATTTGAATTTTCTTTCGCAAACCGAGATTAACGATTTACCGCAAAATATTTCCGCATCGGTTGCTTTTGAGGCATTAATTGAATATACCGAAAACTCCGGAGCCGATGCATTTAAAGCTTCCACACAAATATTTATTGTTCCCGGCTATGAGTTCCGAACTATAAATAAAATGATTACCAATTTTCACCTTCCCAAAAGTACTTTGCTGATGCTCATAGGAGCTTTTACCGGCGATGATTGGAAAGAAATATATAGCTATGCTTTGCAAAATAACTTCAGGTTTCTGAGTTACGGCGACAGCTCTTTATTGATACCAAAAGCTTAATACATAATGAACAGCAAGCAAGATAAATTACAGGCATTCGAACGCATTCTGACTATAATGGATGAGCTGCGCGAACAATGCCCCTGGGACAAGAAACAGACTAACGAAAGCCTTCGCCTGCTTACCATAGAGGAAACTTACGAACTGGCCGAAGCCGTTATGGATGATGATTCGGAAGAAATTAAAAAAGAGCTGGGCGACTTATTTTTACATATCATTTTTTATGCAAAAATCGGTTCCGAAAAACAACAGTTTGACATTGCCGATGTAATCAACAGTTTGGCAGAAAAATTGATTCGTCGGCATCCGCACGTTTACGGAGAAAATATAAATCAAAGCGAAGACGATATCAAAACCGGTTGGGAAGAAATAAAACTTAAAGAAAAAGGCGGCAATAAAACCATACTGGGCGGCATTCCGGCCGGATTGCCTTCTTTGGTAAAAGCGGTTCGGATTCAGGAAAAAGCACGCAATGCCGGCTTTGATTGGGATGAGCGCCGGCAAGTTTGGGATAAGGTAAAAGAGGAAATTGCCGAATTTGAAGAAGCCTCGGAAAAGCACGATGAAAAAGAAAAGGAAGCTGAATTTGGCGATATCTTTTTCTCGCTGATAAATGCGGCTCGCCTCTATGGCGTTAATCCCGAAAATGCTCTTGAACGAACCAACCGAAAGTTTATAAAACGTTTCAACTACCTTGAACAGCAAGCAAAAGAAAAAGGCCGCTCACTTAAAGAAATGAGCCTGGCCGAAATGGAGCTTTTATGGAATGATGCTAAAGAATTTTAAATTTTCAAAGCTAATTAATAGCCTTGTTTTTCAAGCTCTTGCTTGGTAGCTTCATAGCCAATCTTAAAAACTTTTTTTGCTTTTGAATTATCCAGAATATCGTAATTGGAAAGTCTTTCGGTACGAACCACAATGTCACAGTTTTTTACACTCTCAATTACGGTAGAAAGTACACTCAGTTGAAATACTCGCTTGGCAACTGAAACTGCATTTTTGATTGTATCCTCCGGGCGTGCAGTTGAAACGAGTACACCGATTATCAAATCACATTCATCTTGCAGGGGAACTACCGGCAAATTATTCATCACACCGCCGTCCACATACAAATCGCCGTCAATCTCTTTGGGACTAAATAAAATCGGAATACTGGACGAAGCAATTACACGCGGAACCGCTTCACCTTTATCAAAATAGTGCATTTCTGCTTTATTCAAATTGGTAGCGCCCGCATAAAACTTAATCGGGAAATCCTCAATTTTTTTTTCTTTCAGATGCTCTTTCAGCAAACTTTCCATTCCGCCCAATGATAATAAACCTTTGTGAGGTAAAGCAAATTTGGCTTGGTTGGATAGTTTTGCATCCATAAAGATATCTAAAATAGTTTCCGGTTTTAATCCCGAAGCATATAATGCGCCCGCAATGGCTCCGGCACTTACTCCGGCAACTGTGTCGGGTTTCAGGCCGGCTTCTTCAAGTGCTTTAAGTGCTCCAAGATGCGCTATACCTCTTGTTCCGCCTCCGCTTAATGCGACTCCGATTTTCTTTGTTTTGTTGTCTTTTGACATTTTTTTTTTAATCATAAAAGTATATTGTTTTTTTGAATGAGCAAAACAATATCAATAAAAAACCGGCAGCTAAAGCCGCCGGTTACTATCTGATAAAATCTGCTAAAGTATTATGAGAAGACTTATTAATCGACTGATTTTATCCTGCCGATTCCGTTTCTGTCAAAATCGGTAGTTGAAGGCGTTCCTTTATAGCTTACCGAGCCTGCTCCGTTTATTTCAGTTCTTAGAGTTTTTGAAGCATAGACTTCGCAATTGCCGGCACCGTTAATTTCTATACGGGTAGTTTCGGCAATAAACTCATAATTAGTTACATTTCCGCTGCCGTTGATTTCAATATAGTGCTTAACCGATTTTCCGGTCAACGATACATTTCCGCTGCCGTTGATATATACATTGGTTTCTTGGTTATCTAAGTCCAATTCAAGCGTTCCGCTTCCGTCGATGTGGAAATCTGTTTGAGCGGATGCAAAAGTGCCTTTGCCCACAACCTTATTGCTTCCGCTGATTGTAAGCGATTCTAATACAGGCAGAGAAATATGCATGCTTACATCTTTAATGTTTTGAAACATAGAAGGTTCAACTGAAATTGTAAGGACCCCGTTTATGATTTCTGTCTCAATTTTATCCAATATTTTTTCCGGAGCATCAATTTCTACAGCGAACTCATCGGATTGTTTTAAGAATACTTTACCGGGAACCCGTAATTCTATTTTACTAAACTCGCCGGTTTCGTAGGTTGCATGCTCTGTTTCACCTTGTCCGCAAGCGGAATCGCTACACGAGATTGAGCCCGCATAGAATAAAGCAAAAATAATAACCGTACTGATTGAAGAAAAAATGTGTGTCATAATATTATAATTTGGTTGTTTATAAACTATCTGTAAAACGAACCGACACCGTAAAAAGTTACAAAAAAGTTTTGTACAGAAAAAACCCCCGCTCTCGCAGGGGCAAAAAACCAAATTATTAACCAAAAAAAACTAAACTAAAAAACCATCTCTTTTATTTAAGATATTAATATCCAAAATTACAATATAAAAAATTAAAAAGCAAGTTTTCTTTAAAAAAAGACAAATTAATCTGTTTTAACCATAATTTTTGAAGAAATTTTTCTGCCGTCCAATATCAAGGTGTAAAAGAAAGTTCCGGATGAAACCAAAGATTTGTTTACCGTAAAAGAGCCGTTTCCTCTCTCATTAACAGGTGTTTCCGAAAGTTTAACTCCATGAATATCAAAGATTGCCAAACGTGCATCCTGAACCTTTTCGGGAATGAAAAACGGAATTTTTGTTTCGGATATAAACGGATTGGGTGTATTTTGAAAAAAACGAGCACCGGCATATTCTATATTGTTTACATTTGTTTGGCCTTCGAGTGCAGCTGTGTTGAATTGAAAATAAAAAAGACTTTACATCTGCGTAAAGCCTTGATACTCTTTGTGAACCCGGAGGAATTCGAATCCCCAACCTCCTGATCCGTAGTCAGGTGCACTATCCAGTTATGCTACGGGTCCCTTTTTTTGAGATTGCAAAATTAAAACTTAAAAATTCATAAACAAAGAAATATTACATTTTTTTTATTTGTGATTTTTTGTCATTTTTCGAATCATTAAAAAAAACTTTAGTAAATTTGATGTAAATAAAAATATACTGAAACCATGAAAAAAACACTTAAAATAATCGGTATTATATTAGTAGTTATAATTGCTTTTCTAATAGCATTTCCTTTTCTTTTTAAGGGGAAAATTATAAAAACCATTAACAAGGAAGCCAATAATAATTTGAATGCCGTGTTGCATTTTGATGATGCGCATCTGTCACTTTTGCGTGATTTTCCGAATTTCAATTTGCGAATATATAATTTGAGCCTTGCCGGAAAAGATACTTTTGCACAAGATACTTTGGTGAAATTTGCAAGTTTTGAAGCTGAACTGAATATAAAAAGCGTAATTTCAGGTGATCAGATAGAAATTAATAAATTAATACTGGATAAGGCAAACATTCATGCCCGAATATTGAAAGACGGAACCGCCAATTGGGACATTATGCTTCCGGATACGGCCAAAGAGGAAGAAGAAAGTATTGAGCCCGACACAACGAGCAGTTCTCCAATGGTTTTGAAACTTAAAAAGTTGGTTTTAAAGGACAGCAGAATTATTTATGATGATAAAGAAACGGACGTTTTTGCCGATACGGAAGGCCTAAATTTTGAATTATCCGGTGATCTGACTGAAGATTTAAGTAATTTGGATATTCGCACAAGCATAAAGCAACTTACCGTAGAATCAGAAGGAATTGCTTATCTGTATAAAATAAATACTGAGTATGAAGGCATTATAAATGCCGACCTGAAAAACTCCGTTTATACCTTTAAAGAAAATTTTTTAAGCCTGAATAAAGTGCGCATGGAATTCAACGGAGAAGTAGCCATGCCGGACAGCAATATAGTAATTGATATTATTTTCAACACGCCGGATACTAATTTCAAAAATGCCCTCTCGCTTATACCTCAAATCTACCAAAAAGATTTCGAGGGCGTTCAGGCGAATGGTATCTTTAGTTTAACGGGCTTTGTGAAAGGAACATACAACAGTGTGAATATGCCCGGCTATGGTGTGGATTTATTGGTGGAATCGGCCAATTTCGGCTATCCCGACTTGCCCGAGTCCGTGGAAAATATTAATGTCGTTATGAACGTGAAAGCCCTTGAAGGTTCCGGGGATGATATAACTGTTGATATTCAAAAAGCGCATTTAGAATCAGCCGGAAATCCTTTTGACGCATCAATCTATGCCGCCATGACTGCGAAAGATACGCATGCCCGCGGTTCAATTAAAGGCACCATCGATTTTAATTCCGTAAAAGACCTGATTCCTTTAGAAGATACAAAAATAGCCGGCATACTAAAAACCGACCTGAATTTCGACGGTATGCTTTCGGATATTGAAAACGAAAACTATGAAAATTTTAAAGCTCAAGGTTATTTTAATCTTACCGGTTTTGAAATGGAAGGCCCGGATTATCCGCAAATACTGATATCGGAAGCCGATATGAATCTCTCTCCTCAATATATAGCCGTGAATACCTTCAAAGCTCAGTCGGGCAAGAGCGACTTTAATCTCAGCGGTCGAGTGGATAATATTTTGAATTATGTTTTCTCAGACGATTTACTCTCCGGAAGTTTTACATTCAAATCCTCACTTATTGATGCCGATGAATTGGCCGGCCTTGATGAAACGTCCGAACAAAGTGATGCAAGCGAAACGGATGAGCCTGAAACCGCTGAAACAGCATCGGGCGAGGAAATTATACGTGTTCCGCAAAATATAGATTTTGTTTTGAATTCCGAAATTAGCAAAGTATTGTACGACGGAATGGAAATTAATGATCTGAAAGGAAAAATTGTGATAAAAAACGGAACACTCGCTATGGAAAATATCCAAATGCAAACCCTTGGCGGACGAATAGGGATGGACGGCTCATATGATTCAAAACCCGAAAAACCTTTTGCGGATTTCCGGATGAAGTTGTCAGGCATTGATATTCAGGCTTTATTTAAGCAATTCGTTACCGTTCAAAAAATAGCGCCTATTGCCGAATACAGCACCGGCAATATTTCAGCCGACATACAATTTAACAGCTCGCTCGATAATGAAATGATGCCGAACTACCCCACCCTAAACAGTACGGGAAATCTGCGCTCATCTGAAATTGGAATACAAAATAACAGCCTGTTTACTGCTTTAGGAGATAAAACTAAGATTGAAGCCTTTAAAAACCCGACCCTCAAAGATGTAAGTTTGAACTATGAAATAAAGAACGGAAATTTGGAGCTGAAACCTACTGATTTTAAGGTGAAAGATTCCAAAATGCAAATTGCCGGTACACATAATTTGGATAAAAGCATTGATTTTGATTTGAATATTGAAGTACCTTCAAAATATGCCGATAAATTGTTTGCCAAGCTGCCGGCTCAAAAGCTACCCGCTACCATTGAAACTGAAGTGAGCATAGGCGGTACTTCCGACAATCCGAAAATTACGGGCGTTAATAATAATCTGGCCGACGGACTGAAAGATACGGCAGAGGAAAAGATTAAAGAAGTAAAAGAAGACTTGAAAGCAGAAGCACAAAAAATAATAGATGATGCTCAAAAGCAAGCTGACCAATTAATAGCAACTGCCAAAAAGCAAGGCGACAATTTACGTGCTGAAGCAAAAAAAGGCGGAGAAAAATTGATTTCCGAAGCCGAAAAGCAAGGTGAAAAATTAATTGATCAAGCTAAAAACCCCATTCAAAAATTAGCCGCTGAAAAATCGGCTGAAAAACTGGTTAATACAGCTAAAGATCAGGCAAAAAAATTAGAGCAGGAAGCCGATAAAAAGGCAATAGTTTTAGAAGAAAAAGCCCAAAAAGAAGCAGATAAAATAACGGAAACTGCCCGTAATAAGGCAGAAAACTTATAAAAATAGGAAACGCATTAATCCGGACGCCGGATTTTTCCGCGAAAATAGGAAAAATAGATACCAAAAATACTGATAAGTGAAAAGCTGACAAAGCCCCATTTAATCACTTTCATAAATAAAGCGTCCGGAACTGCTTTAATGCTTTGGTCTCC
Source organism: uncultured Bacteroidaceae bacterium (assembly GCA_964472505.1). Taxonomy (GTDB): domain Bacteria; phylum Bacteroidota; class Bacteroidia; order Bacteroidales; family JAADGE01; genus JAYEIA01. Next base: position 15,985 of record CAYYQW010000013.1, read on the forward strand.
CAATATGCCGGCAATGAATAGTGTGGCAACGGTCATGCTGAATATTTGGCCAAGCACACGCATGGTTGCGGCCGAACCCGAAGCCAAGCCGTATTGTGTTTTGTTAACCGAACCCATAATGGTATTCATATTGGGCGATGAAAACAGAGCAAAGCCCAGTCCTACCCAAAGTAACAAGCTAATAATTATCCACAATGGGCTTGAGGCAGATAAAAATGCGAATGCGGCCAAACCAACCGTACACATACTCATACCCAAAGTGGAGATATAGCGCGGCTGAATTCTGTCTGAAAGCCGCCCGGCACTTGGCGAAAATATAGCCATCATAATTGGTTGAGCTACCAAAATAATTCCGGCATCGCGCGGTGACAGTCCTTTAATTTTTTGCAAATACAGACTCAGCAAAAAAACAATGGCAAATGTGCCACTGTAATTTATTAAAGCAGCCAAATTGGAGTAAGCAAAAAGTCTGTTTTTTGTAAACAGCTTGGTTTGTATAACGGGTGCGGATGAGCGGCTTTCAAAAAGCCAAAAAGCCATAAGCGCCGGAATCCCGGCAGCCATTGCCAACCAACCAATGGTTTCGGGAATTCGTGATGAACCGTAAACCAATGCTACCAATGCGAACATATAAAAAGCAGTCCCTTTTAAGTCAATATTCCGGTTTTCGTTATCAGATTTTTTATCTTTTTCTAAATAAAGAAACGCGATGATACTTGTAAGAACACCCAAACCTGCAGAAAAATAAAAAATGGAACGCCAGCCCAAATATTGGGTTAAGATGCCGCCTGCAAAAGGCCCGACGGCCAAGCCGATATATACGGCAGCAACGACAATACCTAAAACCCGGCCACGATGTTTGGGTAAAAAAGCAGAAACTAAAATGGCCGGCCCGGTGGTGCTTGTAAATGCACCTCCGATACCTTGGATATATCGGGCAAAGATTAGCCAAAATCCCGAAACGGCTGTTGCGCAAGCCAAAGATGCAAGCGTAAATATTATAATGCCTATTTTAAAAACACGCCGTATTCCTGTTAAATCTCCCAAACGCCCAACCGGCAAAAGAAACATAGCCGTTGCCAACAAAAAAGAAGTAACCGTCCAACTGAGTGTTACCGCATTAAGTTCGAAAGTTTTTTCAATATCCGGCAAAGCGATGTTTATGGATGAAATTAAAAACGATCCCATAAAAGCTGTTATGGCAACGATGCCGATAATGGAAATTTGTCGGTTTGAAAAACACATCTTTTTGTAATATAAATAATTATAAAAATGCAAAATTAAAAAACAGTCTGAGAAATCGGAATGTTTTATTTGTATTAAAATACCAAAAGGCGGACAGTTCCGCCTTTTGAAAAAATAATGAGTTTACGAAATGTAAATACAGCTAATTCTTAAAACCGACAATGACTACCAAGCAGCCGGTTTGTGTATTATTGGAATCTTTAGGATCAGGAAGTGTAGCCGAAATAATTAAGTTTTGATTTGACTGAGAGGTGAATTCCCAACTGTGCGTATTTCCATTTTCGGAGCTGTCGAAGAGTACTTCTTTTTGAAAATTGACTACTTTAAACTTTGGAGCCGGCAGATTATCGGCTCCTACTACAACAATTTTGTAGGTTTTCCCTTTAAAAAATGATTTATAAACATCCATATTATCACCTTCGCTTAAAGGCAAAGCACTCAAGCGTCCTTCGGGTATATACATGGATGTATCTAAAACAGTAAAGCCTTTAGTTTTTGCAAAATTAAGGCATTGGGCATTAAGGTTTCCGCCGGTGAAAGCAAAAACGGATAACAGTATAATAAGTAATTTAATATTTTTCATACGTAGAAAATTTCTCAATTAACGAAAAAATTTAACAATATATTTTTAAGCCGTGTACTTGTCTCGAATTGATTTGATAAGCTCACAGAATTCTTTAAACTCATCTTCGGAAGGCTTATCGCCCATTTTCGAATATAGCTTTTCAATTTTTTTGAAATCCGTTTTTAGGTCGCTCAAGTCAACATCTTGTTCGGCTTGTTCCAGCATACGTTTCATTATATCAATTGATATGGCCTGATCTAAAATGCTTTGTGTTAAATCAGGATGTTTATCTGTTTTATAATCGGTATATGCCGTGGCAATATACTGAGCTTCTATCCAACCGCCCACCAATATCATGGCCATTATATCATGACGTTTATTTTCGAGAAGGTAAGCATCGGTATTCATAAAGGTTTCGTTTATTATACGAATCAGTTGTTCTTTATCAGGTTTTTGCTCGATTATGGTTTGGGCATTTTTTTCTCCTATAGCATTGGTTATGCCCAGTTCTTCTGATATGCGCTTGGTGATATCGAAATATTCTTTACTAAATTGATTCTGTTCAAAATATCCGGCATAGCTTAGATCGGCTATATATATACCTAAATTCAGCGCCAATTTTTTATTGGTATTGTAGCGTTGGTGGTTGGAGATCGGATTTAAAAACTCCGGATTAAAAATAAGGTTCGGATTATCAATTAGCAGCCCGGCCATATCGGACGGAGCCGGTACTGAATACATAACATTGCCGGCAAGTTGTTCCTCTGTTTCAATTTCGTCCGTAATTACCGTGCTTTCTTCTTCAGTGCCCGGATTACAATACATAAACACAGAAAAGACAATGAACAAAAGAAGTAATCTGCCGAGATTCTTTCGTAAAATAAAGTGCTTTTTGTTCATAAGTTACAATTTAATTTTATTTCTTTCAAATCTAATGCTTTTTGAATAAATTCAAAAATTTAGTTTGACGAACGGAAATAATTATCCATTACATTTTGAATTCTTTCTTCCGGATTTTGTGATTTTTCAGGTATAAATTTTTCCCCGGTGAGTATTTCAAAAAGCTCTATATAACGCTCCGATACTTCTTTTGCAAATGCTTCGCTCAGCTCCGGAACAGCTTGGTTATCTTCACCTGAAAACCCCTGCTTCATAAGATATTCACGAACAAATTCTTTTGATAATTGTCTTGGGCTTAATCCTTTTGCGAAACGCTCATTGTAATCATCAGCATAAAAATAACGGGTAGAATCCGGTGTATGAATTTCATCTATGAGATATATTTTGCCGTCTTTTTTCCCGAATTCATATTTTGTATCTGCCATAATTAAGCCTTGATTTGCGGCAGTTTTTGATCCAAGCTGAAAAAGCTTATGAGTATATTCTTCCAATTTGGTATAATCGCTTTCACTGACTAAGCCTTGGCGAATGATTTCTTCTTTGGATATTTCTTCATCATGGCCGGTATCTGCTTTTGTAGTAGGTGTGATTATTGGTTTTTCAAAAGCTTGATGTTCTTTCATGCCCTTGGGAATAACAACACCACTCACGGATTGTCTTCCGCCTTTGTAGGCACGCCATGCACTTCCCGTAAGATATGCACGGATAATCATCTCAACCGGAAAAGGCTTGCAATAGCGACCGACCATAACGACCGGATCGGGATCGGCAATTTTCCAGTTTGGAACCACCGATACGCTTTCATCCAGAAATTTTTTGGCTATTTGATTTAATATTTGCCCCTTGTACGGAATTCCGCGGTTTAATACTTTGTCAAATGCCGAAATACGGTCGCTTACCAGCATTACCAATAAGTCATTTTCCAAAAAATATACATCACGGACCTTTCCTTGGTACTTCTTTTTTAGGCCGGGAAGCGACAAATCCGATTTAAGCAGCGGCTTCATAAAATTTAATTTTAGTTTGTTAGTTCGTGTCTCCCTTTTCAAAAGCATTAACAATAGAAGTAACCAAGCGATGACGAATAATTTCATCCTTTGAAAATTCTATAAAAGAAATGCCTTCAATATTGTTTAACAAGTGTTTGGCTTTTACCAAGCCGGATGCACTTTTATCGGGTAAATCAATTTGCGTAATGTCACCGGTTACAAAAAATTTTGAATTTTCCCCCATACGTGTAAGGAACATTTTTATTTGTCCGAGGGTTGTATTTTGTGCTTCATCCAGGATCACCACGGCATTATTTAATGTACGTCCGCGCATGTATGCCAGCGGAGCAATTTGGACGGTGCCGTTTTCTATGAGCGTATTTAACTTTCTTCCAGGAATCAAATCGTATAGTGCGTCGTAGAGTGCTTGCAAATATGGGTCCAGCTTCATTTTGACATCTCCGGGCAAAAAACCGAGGCTTTCTCCGGCCTCAACAGCCGGGCGGCTTAAAATAATTCTTTGTACTTGTTTTTCTTTAAGAGCTTTAACCGCCAGGGCAATGGCCATGTATGTTTTTCCCGTTCCGGCCGGTCCGGTTGCAAATAGTAAATCGTCTTTACCAAAGGCTTCGATGAGCCTCTCCTGCCCTTTGGTACGGGGTCTTATAATTTTTCCGTGATTTCCGTATATTACTACATCACTTTTATTACCGGTAGGTAAGCGTTCGTAAAATATATTATTTATATCCTCAGGTCGCAAAAGTTTATATTTACCAAGATGCTCATTCACGCTGTCATAAAAAGCCATAAAATGGGCAATTTCAGCTTCATCGCCTTTGAGCATTATCTCATCGCCTCGGTGCGAAATGATAAGTTTTGGGAAAAGTTTTTGAATGAGTTTTAAATTTTCATTTTGAACTCCCAAAAAATCTACGGGCATCTCAGTATCAACAGAAATTTTCTTTTCAATCATTTATTTTCTTAATTAATAATTAAGTACTTTTGCAAAGTAATAAGAATAGAATTAAAATATGATGCAAAAATAATTTTTTTTAAAGAAATGAGTGTAATAACTTTAACAACTGACCGACGAAGTGATGATTTCTTTGTAGGAAGAGTAAAAGGGGAGATAGCAAAGCTGTGTCCTTCGGCGCATGTTATAGATTTAGCTCATAATCTGCCTCACTTTAATATAGATTACGCATCATTTATAATCAGAAACAGCTACAAAAATTTTCCGGACGGAACCATACACTTTATAGGTATTGACAGCGAAGAAGGCCCGGGCCAACGACATCTCATAGCCAAAGCCTTTGACCAATACTTCATTTGTGCCGACAACGGAATTATTTCACTAATTTTTGAAGCGCATGAGGTTTCGGAATTATACCAACCGATAAGCAGTGAAAATGAAGGCCTTCCGGCTATGCTTCGCTTTGTATTGTTGGCTCAAAAAATTATTAATGCCGTTTCGAGTGAAGAATTTTTAAAACCCGCTACAAACTACAAAAAGAAGTTAAGCTCGCGCCCGGTGCAGGAAGAAGCCCTTTTACTCGGAAAAATTATCTATGTGGACAGCTACCAAAATGCCATAACCAATATTGACCGCAGCCTGTTTGAAGAAAGCCGAAAAGGGCGTAACTTTATAATATATGCAGGAAGCATGTCCAATAAGATTCACGCAATTAATCAAACACATCTTGAATCACAACATGGTGAGTTGCTGGCTATATTTAACTCTATGGATTTACTCGAAATATCCATAAATAAGGGAGCAGTTATGCGCCTGCTGAATTTGAAACTCTATACTGAAATTCGAATAGAGTTTTTTGTCCCTAAAACCAAAGACCACCCGCAATTGTTCTAATTGTCTAACTCAATAACTTCTGCATTCGGATAACCCATTTTTTTAATCATCGCTAAATTATCTTCAGCTAAAGATTTTTGGGTGTATTTCCCGAAAGTATATTCAATACTTCCGTCGGGAGTTTTGGTTTTCTTTACTTGACCCTGAAAGCGGTCTAAAAATTCTTGCTCTTCGGCTTGGCTTTTATTATAATTACCCAATACAATAGTAAAAACAGCACCACCGCTCAAAGCTTGCTTTCCCTTGGGTTTATACACATGTCCGCTTTCATCGGAAGGCACCTCATCCGTATCAATTTCATCAACACCGACAATTTGTCCTGAGACTAAATACTCCTTCATGGGCTCATCAATAAGCGTCATTATAATTTGGTTATCGCTTTCCGGATTGGCCAACTCAATGCCAATATTAATTCTGCTTTCACTAATCCCTTTAGATATTAAGTAAGCGGAAATTGCTTGAATACGTTTTTTTGCGCGTCGATCATCTTCATCCCCGGCAGCGGAGAGATCTATTTCGAGTGCCGGTTTTTGTTTCAAAAATGCTGTCGTTACATCCAACAACAATTCAGATTCATTGTTAAGTTTATTTTTGCCGGATTCAAATATAATTAAGTACTTCTTGTTAACATAAGCGGGCTCTACAGTCGTTAGTTCTTTCTCTGTTACATTATATTCCATTACATTATCAATGGGAGCCGGATAGCTAAATGCTTCAAAGTATGTGCCGGGTGCTTGCACATGAACAAAATACGATTCGCCGCGCTTTGATAAGATTCTGAAAGCTCCCGAAGTGTCAGGCGAAACAGTTTTATAAAGCGCCTTTGTGCTTTCTTCATATACCGTAACCGTAGGTTTTTCATCAATTTCTTCCGGGCTGTTGATATGCCCTTTTACGGCCACATAGTAATTTATGGTGTCGGTAAAATCAATAAAATAAATGTCACTTCGTCCAAATCCTCCGCTTCGTCGTGAAGCAAAGTAAGCTCTTTCGGTATCATCGCTGAGAAAGTAATGAATATCATCTTCAACGGAGTTTACCGGAAAACCTAAGTTTTGAACATTACTAAAATCTGAACCTCTGATCTCAGCCGAAAAAATATCAAAACCTCCGATTGAATTATGTCCTTTTGAGCTAAAATAAAAGACGCCGCTTTCATGCAAGAATGGGCTGTCGTCATCATAAGGCGTATTAATATCGGGTCCAAGATTTTGCGGATTGGACCATTTTTCGCCTTCTTTAGTGATCCGATATATATCGGTTCCCCCGTATCCGCCGGGCATATCGCTTGAAAAATAAATGGTATTTCCGTCTTTACTTACAAAAAGATGGACTTCTCTGTGTGAGCTGTTAACATATTTGCCCAATTTGGCAATTCGGGTCCACCGATCACCGTCTCGTTCACTCTGGTATATATCTCCGTCACGATAAATATAAATTTTCTTGGCATCAGCAGACAGCCCGCAATTGGCATCGTTTTGCGATGTATTTATTCGGTTTCCCAAGGGTTGGGGATTTATCCAATTTCCCCGGTCATCCTTTGTTGTTATATATACATCTTCATCGTATTGCCCGTCAAGTTGTTGTTCTTCGGTTTGGTATTTCCTCCTTGAAGTAAAAATCATCACGTTTTCATCATAACTTAAAAAAGGAGAATGCTCTGAGAAATTTGAATTTATGGGTTCTCCGAAATTTCTGACTTGTATGGGACTTTCGACGTTGAGCAAAATTTTGGCATTTTCGCAGTACTCTATTTCTCGTTGAAGAATATCGACAGCTTCATAATCTTTTCTGTCCGATTCTATTTTTAATTCATTAAACAAAACCAGAGCATCGCCAAAACGCAAATTTTTGCGATATGTGCGTGCTAATTGGTACTTTGCGTCAAATGCTCCGCGTTCGTTTTCTTGCTGCGAATATAATTCGATTGCTTTTTTTAAAGGAGCAACTGCATTTTCTTTATTGTTGGCCATATTCATATAGCAATAACCCAATTTTAACAGATAATCCGGATTATTCGGGTCACTTTGCACTTTTATCTCAAATGCTTTTGAGGCTGCTATAATATTTCCCGAAAATATTAACTCTTCAGCTCTTTTGTCCGAAACTTCTTGCCCTTGGGCGAATGAAGCTCCCAAAAAAACACCAATAAGCTAAAAATTACTTGGCGTGTATTCATTGTCGTCTTTTCTTTTTAAAAATAAAACGTTCTATGGTGAAAATCCACAAACTAAATGCTGTATATCACCTAAATCCGTAAACAGACTATATGAAATGCAATAATCATGCACTTTTATTGGCAACGGTCAATTTTTCTGCTGTTACGAGTTTGTGCTAAAAAAGTTGCAAATAAATTACATTTTATTGGCATGAAATAATTTTTATGTAATTTTACCTTATAAATATAAGGAATATTAAAAAATTTTGAGGTTTTTAAGTTAAATAATTACTTTCGCCAACTTAAAGATTGCATAAGCTACAATATGTTCTGAAACAATTAAATCAACAAGGTGATGACTGACAAGAAAAATTTTACGTCCGATACTGAAAATACTGAGAATGCATATTCAGAAAAAAACGATGCCGTAAACGAGCATACTGAAGAGAATAATAATTCGCAAGAGAATTCTCAAGAATCATCAACTGAGGATGAACAAAAATCGGAAGAAATGCCGGACGCCTCAAAACTGACAGAAAGTGAAAGAGAGTCTGATTCTATCATGGAGTCTTCGGAAGAAGAAAAGTCGGAAAATGATACCATAGACGAGCATACTGCAGAGAATAACAATTCTCAAGACAATTCTCACGAATCATCTGTTGAGAAAGAACAAAACTCGGAGGAAACACCGGACGCTTCAAAACTGACACAAAGTGAAAGAGAATCTGATTCTATCATGGAGTCTTCGGAAGAAGAAAAGCCGGAAAAAGATACCGACAAGCAAGAGTTTCCCGACTACAGCGAAAAAAACAGAGATGAATTGCTTCAGGCACTGAAAGATTTGATTGAAAATGCTACCGTAAAAGAAACTAATCGACAGCTGAAGCACATAAAGCAAGCATTTGAAAAAAGAACAGCCGAGCATAAAGCTGAACTGCTTCAAAAAAGAGAAAAAGAGCGCAAAGCACTGCGAGAAGAAGGAAAAGATGAAGAATTTCAGGATGAACTTCCCAAAGATGAATACGCGGATAAGCTTGATAACTTATTACAGCAACTCAAACAAAAACAAAAAGAGGAAAAACAAAAAGAGCGTGAAACCCGCGAAAAAAACCTCGAGATAAAGAAGCAAATAGTCAATAATATAGAAAATCTGATTAATAAACCGGAAGCATTCGGAAAGACTTTCAATGAGTTCAAAGCATTTCAAAAACAATGGGATGAAACAGGCCCGGTGCCCAATACGGAAAATCGCAATATTTGGACGGAATACAATCGCGTAATTGAAAATTTTTACAATTATGTTCAGATAAATAAAGAATTACGCGATCTTGATCTTCAAAAAAATACAGAAGCCAAGAAAAAGCTTTGCGAAGAAGCTGAAGCACTTCTCGAAATTGAAGATGTTATGGAAGCACAACGCAAACTGCAAAAGCTTCATGACCGTTGGCGTGAAACCGGACCGGTTTATAATGAAATAAAAGAAGAATTGTGGGAGCGTTTCAAAAGACCTACCAAAACAATCAACGACAAACATCAGGATCGTCTGAAGCTGATAAAAGAACAACAGGAGAAAAACTTAGAATCAAAAACATATCTCTGCGAAAAAACTGAAGAAGCTTTAGAAAAAGAATATAAAACGAATTCAGAGTGGAAAAAAGCATCTGCCATGGTGCAGAAATATCAAAAGCTTTGGAACAGTATTGGTTATGTGCCAAAACAGCACAACCAAGCCATATACGAACGCTTTTCTACCGCCTGCGATAAGTTTTTTGACAGAATGCGCAATCATTTTGAAAAAATAAATGCAGAAAGGCAAGATAATCTCGCCAAGAAAGAAGCGCTTCTTAAAAAAGCTCAGGAGCGAATGGAAAGTACCGATTGGTCGAAAGACACTAAATTCTACAAAAACATTCAAAATGAATGGAAGCAAATTGGCCCGGTACCGCGCAAACATTCAGATAAGATATGGAAACAATTTCGCAGTGCATGCAACACATTCTTTAATCGAAAGCGCGAACACTTCAATCAGCGCAAAGAAGACGAGAAACAAAATTTAGAACTAAAAGCGCAACTCATAAAAGAAATTTCTGATTACGCTTCAGTTGATAAAGAAAGTGACTTAGAGAAAATTAAAGAATTCCAAAATCGTTGGCAAGAAATTGGCTTTGTGCCCATTAAAGAAAAAGACAGAATTATTGATGAGTACAACACAGCCATTGACCGCTTATTTGAACGGCTTAAGATTGATAAAAGCACAAAAGTGAACATCAAATTCAATGATAAAATTCAAGGACTTGAAAATGCCGACGAAGAACGTATATGGTCTGAAATAGGTAAATTGCGTGCTAAAATTGATGAACGCGAAAAAGAAATTAATCTTTGGAAAAATAATCTTGGCTTTTTTGCGAACACCAAAAGCTCCGAAAAGATGAAAGCTGAATATATAAAAAGGATTGAGCGGGGTGAAAAAGAAATAGCCGAGTACAAAGCTATGATTGACAAACTGCAAAACCTCTAAGCACTTTTTTACTACTCTCATGGGCAAAAAACAAACATATTTTGTATTTGTAACCGGCGGTGTTAGTTCTTCATTGGGAAAAGGCATCATATCTGCCTCACTCGCAAAGCTCTTACAAGCAAGAGGCTACTCCGTTACAATTCAAAAAATTGATCCCTACATAAATATTGACCCGGGAACATTAAACCCCTACGAACACGGTGAATGCTACGTAACACAAGACGGAGCCGAAACGGATTTGGATTTGGGACACTACGAACGTTTCTTAAATATAAAAACTTCCCAAGCTAATAATGTTACTACCGGTCGCATCTATCAATCGGTAATTAATAAAGAACGCCGCGGCGATTATTTAGGAAAAACGGTTCAAATAATACCCCATATCACCGACGAAATTAAGCGCCGTATAAAACTGCTCGGCAATGAAGATTTTGACTTTGTAATTACCGAAATCGGCGGGACTGTCGGCGATATTGAATCTCTTCCATACATAGAAGCCGTCAGGCAATTACGCTGGGATTTACCCCAAAGCAGTTTAGTCATTCACTTGACCCTCGTTCCTTACTTATCGGCTGCTCAAGAGCTTAAGACAAAACCAACACAACATTCGGTTAAGTTGCTGCTTGAAAACGGTGTACAACCCGATATTTTAGTGCTTCGAACCGAGCATCCGCTGAATTCGGAAATCCGAAAAAAAGTATCGCGCTTTTGTAATGTTGGTTTGAATTCGGTGATAGAATCAGCCGATGCAAAATCTATTTACGAAGTCCCCTTGCTGATGCAAAAAGAAAAGTTGGATCAGGTAGTACTTGACAAACTTCATCTTAAGTGTGAAAAAAAGGCTGACTTAACGAATTGGAAACTTTTTACAGACCGAATAAAAAAGCCCAAAAACAGAGTCAATATAGCTTTGGTAGGAAAATACACCGAATTACCGGATGCATACAAGTCAATAAATGAAGCGCTTTTGCATGCCGGAGCCGTAAATAATACACGGCCGGAAATAACATTAGTAAATTCTGAGGAGCTGGAAGCTGAAAAGGCGGAAGACATGCTAAAAGATTATAAAGGCATATTGGTGGCTCCGGGTTTTGGCGACAGAGGCATATACGGCAAACTTAAAGCCGCTCGGTATGCACGCGAAAATAATATTCCGTTCTTTGGAATATGCCTCGGTATGCAATGTGCCGTTATTGAATTTGCTCGAAATATAATTGGGCTTGAACGAGCTGATTCAACAGAAATGCGCCGAAATACCCCCCACCCCGTTATTGACTTGATGGAGGAACAAAAAAACACGGTAAACCTTGGCGGGACAATGCGTTTAGGAGCTTATGAATGTAGCCTGAAAACCGGCTCAAAAGTAAAAAAAATATATCAAACCAATATTATTTCAGAACGTCACAGGCACAGGTATGAATTTAACAATCAATATCTCAACCAATTTGAAAAACACGGAATGATTGCTACAGGAACCAACAGCAATTCCGGATTAGTTGAAATAATGGAGCTAACTGATCATCCGTGGTTTATAGGTGTACAGTTTCACCCCGAATACAGCAGCACCGTAGAAAACCCTCACCCTTTATTCATTGATTTTATTAAAGCTGCAGAAAACAAAAAATAGTTATGGACAAAAACCAAGTAACAGGCCTTATATTAATCTTCCTCATTATTGTAGGATATTCCTGGTGGATGAGCCCCACCGAAGAAGAACAAAAGGCCATGGAGATGAAAAGAGATTCTGCTCAACTCGCATACAAGAAAGAACAAAGAGAAGATTCTTTGGCGCAAATACAGCGTGAAACTCAAAATACCTTTAAAAAGGACAGTATTTCGCAAGACAGTTTGAGTACCGACAGTGCTGTAAAGAAAGCACCTGCTAAGAATTTAGGCAGTTTTTCCCAAGCAGCCGACGGCGAAGAGAAAATCTATACAATCGAAAATCAAAACATAATTGTAAAGTTCAGCAATAAAGGAGCTTATCCCTTATATGCCGAATTGAAAGACTTCGAGAGTTACGACGGCTCACCCTTGTATCTGTTTAAAGGCAAAGACAACCGCTTTGAGTTGCTTTTTAATGCCGATAATGTGGGAATAAGCACATTGGATTTGTATTTTGAGCCCGTGCAAAGTCAAACAAAACTCAATGCTTCCGAAAGTGAAAAAACCATACAATTTAGAGCTTATGCCGGAAGCAACCGATACATAGAGTTTAAATACAGCCTAAAACCCGAAAGCCATTTGCTTGATTTTAGTATCAGCATGCACGGCATGGATGACATTATTCCGAGAAATAATCCTTATGCCAATCTCAACTGGGAATCTAAAGCCAGACGGCATGAAAAAGGAACCGACTGGGAAAACCAAAATACCACGGTATATTATAAGTATTTTGAAGACGAGGTTGATTATCTTTCCGAAACTTCGGATAAAAAAGATGAGCTTCTCAAAACACGCGTGCGCTGGATTGCATACAAAGGGCACTTCTTTACCTCAGCATTGATAGCAGAAGAAGCTTTTCAGTCAGCCGAAATCAGATATGAAAAAGATGAAGCCCAGGAAATATACCTTAAAGAGTTTTATTCATCCATTGACGCTGAATATAGTCAAATGACCGAAAAGCCAATGAAAATGGCTTACTATTTTGGTCCGAATGATTATGATATTCTGAGCGACGTAAAATTGAAAGAGGACGATAAATTAAATCTGAAACGAATTATCCCGCTTGGCTGGTCCGTATTCAGATGGATAAATCAATTTATTGTTATTCCGCTGTTTGACTTTTTAGGCTCATTTATAAGTAATTACGGAATAATTATTCTGATAATGACCGTAATCATTAAGTTGGTACTTTTTCCGCTGACTTATAAATCTTATGTGTCATCGGCTAAAATGCGTGTACTGAAACCGCAAATAGACGAGATAAATAAAAAAATCCCAAAAGACAAAGCCATGGAGCGCCAGCAAGCCACCATGGGTCTATACAAAAAGGCAGGAGTTAATCCCATGGGCGGTTGTTTGCCCATGCTTATTCAATTCCCGTTTCTTATTGCCATGTTCCGATTTTTTCCGGCCTCTATTGAACTTCGGCAAAAAAGTTTCTTGTGGGCAGACGATCTTTCTACTTATGACTCAATCTGGACATTCCCCGGAGGGTTTGAAATTCCCTTCTACGGTGATCACATAAGCTTGTTTACTTTACTTATGGCCGGAGCGTTGATGCTCAGTACGCTGTTAAATCAAAACCAAATGAGCGGCGGATCGGCACAGATGCCGGGCATGAAAATGATGATGTATATTATGCCCCTTATGATGTTGTTCTGGTTTAATAATTATTCGGCCGGTTTAAGTTATTATTACTTCCTGTCAAATGTTATAACCATCGGGCAAACCTTAGTCATCAGACGCATGATAGATGAAGATAAGCTTTTAAGAAAGCTTAATGAAAATAAAAAGAAACCCAAAAAACGATCAAAATTCCAAGAGCGCTTAGAAAAAATGGCTAAGGAAAAAGAGCGTATGAATAAAAATAAGAAAAAATAATTATACCCAAATAACGCATTGCCCGGAATACTTTTGTATACCGGGTAATGTATTTTTTAAAATAACATTTAGACTACCGGACAAGCTTTGTAGCAATGTATTTCATCATTTGCCGATGCTTTACAAAGCAACTTGCAGCAATTATATCAAAAACATCATATGAATCCGGAAACTTAATCACTACATTTTTCGTACATTAGCAGATACATTAATTTTTTTATTATGATAAAATCACTACTCATTTTTACAAGTCTGAGCATAGCATTATTAATTGCCCTGCCGGCACAGGCTGAAGCACAAAGCTTTCAAGCAAAGATGCACAGCGTTTCATATTTTTCGAAAAGTTCCGGCTGCAGCAGCTCGGAAACAATTTTAGTTAGGGTGAAATATACAGTCAGCTCATATAAGCCCAATGAGCTTGTCATTGCGCATCAATATGCCAACGGAGTACAAATAAGTGCTAATGTCGAAAAAATTGATAAAAAAGGTCATATTGTGTATGATTTTTGCATAGATAAAAATCATATAGAAGAAATTTATACAACATTTAAGACAGAAAGAGGAGTTGTATCAAATAAAATTAAAATAATAATAAATGCTCAACAAGCTACTATAGTATCAGGAACTCCGCCAAAAACACTTCGCCTGTAATTATAAGAATAATTTATAAAACAAAACTCTATGGATCCGGTTATTTTTAAAAATCAATTTGGCAGTGTAACGCACTTGAAAGACAGCAATACCCTTTTTATAAAATGGTGCGATAATGATGCCCCCATGAGCTTAGAAGAATATAAAAAACCATTTCTTAAAACTTTGGAATACCAAGTAGGTCTTCAGAAAAAAGCGGATAATTTTTTGTCGGATATTCGGGACCAACAAACCGTTTCACCCAAATATCAAAAATGGTTGCAAACTGAAATTTTGGCAAAAGCTTCCGATTTAGATATCAAGCATATTGGTATTATATTATCTGCCAATGCTTTTAAACGTTTTTATATCAACAAAGTAATAAAGTATATTACAGGAGCAAATATCCCGGTTAAAACTTTCAATAATTATGAGGAAGCAATAAAATGGTTTATATCCTTCTAAACAAATCAGTCTTCCTAATTCTCTAAGCACTAACTTAGCCTGCAAAAAACAGCTGATTTAATATCAATTATGTTTTGCAATATTTTCGTATATTCTTCGTATAAAAACATAGCGGTGTAGCTATATTTTTATATCGTGAAACACAAAATGGAGTGAACTAACAATTATGAACGTAAAAAATTAGCAGTTATGGAACAAATATTTGAAACAGATTGGGCAAAAGCCGATTATTATCCGGAAAGACAATTAGTTATTGTAACTTGGAAAGACAAAGACAGAGTATTAACTTTTGATGAATATAAGTATCCTTTTGAAAGAAGTCTTGAATTCCAGATTGAAAAGAAATTTGAAGTTCGATATTTTATATCCGATACCCGAAATCAAGGAACCATATCACCAAAATACAGAAAATGGTTTCAAGATGTGGCAGCTCCGAAAGCTCAAAGTCAAGGTTTGAGAAAAGGAGCTGTGGTTATGAATACAAATGTTTTCAAACGCTATTATATTAACCACATTATGAAAACTCTCAACACCTTAGGAATGCCCTTTAAAGCTTTCAAAAATTTAGATGAAGCCAAAGAATGGTTCAAGGAATAATTGTCAATATTCACTAACATTACTTCATGGCCTCAAAAAGTTGATAATGATCGCCGTTCATGCCTATGTTTTCATAGACTTTACGAGCTCGCGAGTTGGTTAAGTTAACATATAAACGAATGCCGCCCACATCGGAGCGAGCTTCGGAAAGTTTTGTTATGTGCCGATACATGCTTTGGAAAATTCCTTTTCTGCGAAATTCGGGCAACACATAAACCGATTGAATCCACCATACCCATGCATTGCGCCAATCGCTCCATTCATAGGTTATTAAGAGCGAGGCAACTGTTTTATTATCAAAATCGGCTAAGTAATAAACCCCTTTTCCCGGATCATCAAAAACGGCTTTCACGCCTTTGCTAACAAGAGATTTGTCGAGTTCTAACTTCTCGGTTTCCTTTGCCATTTTAAGTTGAAAATCAATAATGAGCTCTGCATCTTCTTTTTGGGCCTGTCTAATTTTTGGCATCTTGTCTTAACTTTAAGTCGGCCAGGACGATTGCCGTTACGGCTTCAATAATTACCGGTACGCGCAAAGCAATGCAGGCATCGTGGCGGCCTTTGATTTGTAATTCTTTAATTTGATTATCTTTAAAATTGTAAGTTTCCTGTCCGATAAAAATACTGGAGGTTGGCTTTACAGCGGCTCTGAAAACCAATTCGTTTCCGTTGGAAATTCCGCCGTTAATTCCGGAGCTGTGATTACTTTCGGTTTTACCTTCGGCATCAATGAGCCGGTCATTATGTTCGGATCCGAACATTTTTGCAGCTTCAAAACCACTTCCAAACTCAATTCCTTTAACGGCCGGAATAGAAAAAACCGCTTGCGAGATGAGCGATTCAATGCTGTGAAAAAACGGTTCGCCCCAGCCTGTCGGTATGCCCTGTGCTCTGCACTCAATCAGGCCGCCCACTGAATCTCTTGTTTTTAGTGCTTTATCTACGGCAGCACGAATATTCTTGTCGCCTCCTGCTTCAATTATTTGAGCCGATATGTTTACTTGTTGAATTATTTTTTTTGCAATAACCCCGGCAGCGACAATACCCACGGTGAGTCTTCCGGAAAAATGTCCGCCCCCGCGCTCGTCATTATAGCCGGCATATTTTTTATGAGCCGTAAAATCAGCATGGCCGGGACGCGGATGCTCACGAAAATTATAATGCTGTGAACGTGTATTGCTGTTTTCAAAGCGAATAAGAATCGGTGCTCCTGTAGTATATCCGTTGTAACAGCCGCTCAGAATTTCGGGTTTATCAGATTCTCGTCTGGGAGTTGTGCCTTTTGCACCGCTTTTGCGCCGATGCAAATCGCTGTCAAAATCACTAAGCCTTAGAGGAATTCCTGCGGGACAACCGTCTATGACCACACCTACGGCTTTTTGATGTGATTCACCCCATATTTGCACTCTGAATAAGGTTCCAAAACTGTTCATTTTTTCTGACTTAAGCGGGTTGTGTTTCTTTTTCCGCAACTTCAAATTGCGTTTCCAATTTCTGTCTTAGCTCGGCAATTGTAAGCTTCGTAGCAAAATTATCTTTATAAAACCAAGATATATGCCCGGTTTCTTCCGAAACGGTTACCACAAAGCTGTTGCTTTGTTCGGCAGCTGCAGCTGCCGCTCTGTGGCGCAAACCAAAAGAAGGAGGAAAATCGCTTCGATGTGATAAGGGCAAAATACATTTTGCAGCCACAATTCTGTCGTCGCGAATAACAACTGCGCCGTCATGCATTGGGCTGTTTCTCTTAAAAATGGTTCTAAGCATAAGTGATGTTGTAAGCGCATCAACTTCGGCTCCGGATTCTATAATACGCTCCGGCAAAAACCCGTCTTGAATAACGATAAGCGCTCCGGTTTTTTCTTTTGACATTTTAACGCAGGCATTAGCAATGGCCCATATTTTAAGCTTCGTTGATTTTTGTTTTTGCTTATCAACAAGACTTTTAATTTTTTCTTCAATACGAGACAGGTATTTGTTGCTCACCAAAAGAAAAAACTTTCGGATTTCCTGTTGGAAAACTATAATAATAGCCAAAGCTCCCAAACCCGTTACATGCCCGAGAATACCGCCCAACAGCCTCATATCCAAAGCTTTTACAATAATCCAAACGATATACATGGAAGCCAGTCCGAAGAAAATCTTTATGGCAGCCGTATTTCTTATCAGCAAATACACATTATAAAATAAAAATGCCGTAAGAAAAATATCGAGTATGTCCCAAATCGTGAGTTGTATAAATTCCACTTGTCTATTCCTTGTTATATTGTGATAATTGAATATGTAAATCAATGGCCTGCTTTGCTTCTTTTACATCATGAACACGCAGAATATCAGCATGCTTATCCAAAGCGGTTTTGTGCAACACATTTGTAGCTGAGAGTGAATCTTTGGAGCTAATATTCAACAGTTTATAGATCATTGATTTACGCGAAAGTCCTACCATTATAGGTGTTTCCAATACGTCAAACCGCTCTAAATTGGCCAACAATTCATAATTATGCCTAAGGGTTTTTCCAAAACCAAAACCTGGGTCTATGATGATATCTTGTATGCCTTTTGCTCTGAATTGTTGCAGTTTTTGAGAAAAATAATAAATTAATTCTTTTACAATATTGTCATAATGCGGATTTACTTGCATATTTTCAGGTTTTCCCTGTTTATGCATCATAATGTAGGGCAAGTTGTTTTCTGCTGCCAAATCGGGCAATCGAGAATCTTCTTCACCGGCGCTTATATCATTTATTATGTCAATATCAAAGTTTTCTAAAGCCGATTTTGCCGTTTCATATCTGAATGTATCTATTGAAATAACCACATCAGGGTAGAGTTTTCGAATAAACTCAAGTGCCGAAAGCAAGCGTTTACTTTCTTCTTTTTCCGAAGGCATTTGAGCTCCCGGTCGGCTTGATGCAGCTCCCACGTCTATAATATCCGCTCCGGCTTCAATAATCCTGCGACATTGAGCTTTCACGGCATCTTCCGTAGTATAACGTCCGCCGTCGTAAAATGAATCGGGTGTTACGTTTAAAATGCCGGCTATAAGCGGCCTTTCCAATTCTATCAGCCGCCCTCTGCAATAAATATAAGATTGTTTCATACAAAAGATTTCCGGTGCAAAAATAGAAACTCTTAGTTGCCAATCAAAACAAATGGTGACCAGAAAAACGGATGTGCATGTTTTTCACGGCTGTTAATAAGTTTCAACTTTGCGTTGTGTAAAGCATCGGCATAATTATTACCGGATAAAATGCTGTCGTAAAAATATTGCATAAGCAAAGCGGTAGATTCATCTTCAACCATCCAGAGAGAAACGATAATGTTTTTTGCACCGGCATAAATAAATGAACGCGTAAGTCCGATTATGCCCTCGCTTTTCGAAATTTTACCCAAACCCGTTTCACAGGCCGACAAGACTACTAAGTCGGAATTCATCGCATAATTATAAATTTCACCGGCATACAGAATGTTTTCGGAGCTGTTTTCGGACGGGTAAAATAATAAACCTGAAAGCTCGGGATGCTGTGTATTTACAAGGCCGTGAGTAGCAATATGTATGATGTTGTAATCGGACAATTGCAAGTTACGAAAATATTGTTTTGTAACTTCATTGCCGGTAAGCTTATCATACCGGCCGAGCGAGTCTGCTATTTTATGGTATATGCTGTCAATTTCTTTTTGGGTTCCCGGTAATTCGCTAAGCGAAAAACCCTCCATTTTTTGAGTTTGCAAATTCGAGAAAACAGGTGCCAAACCTAACCAGCCGGAAATATTCCCGGCTTCATAAGGATTTTCCATTGCTTGAGCAAAAAGTGAAGCTGAATAAAAATAACTGATCCTATAATCTTTAATCAAAAAAGGATAATCCGAAAATCGCAATAATTCTCCCGTGAAATCTTTGGTAATGAGAGCTTCAAAAGGGATAATTCCGAGGATATGATCGGGAACTATTATTAATTGTTCTGTTGTTTCGGGAATGTCGCCCGGAAATAATACGGCAAACAATTCGCGGCCGAGTGCCAAGTATTTCGGAAAATCGGATTTTAATCCGGAAGTCAGATATTTTCTGAAACTAATAATCTGTTCCTCAAAATTCACGGGTACATCCGCTGAACTTATTTTAATGTTATCTTTAGTTAGGGTAAAAATAATCAGCTGGCTTCCGCTGAAGAAATAACTTCTGAAGGCTTGATTATCAGCCAAATATTGTTGTATTAATGCAGGCTTTATGCCTTCCTGAGCATGCGCCGTCTGATAATAATTCGGATAATTTTTTTCGATATAATTACTTAAATGAATTGCGCCTTGATTAAATTTAAACAAGTCATCTTGAAGTTGTTTTTCTTTTTGCTTATCGTTTGTTTGCAGCAGTTTAGTTTTGATACCCGAGATTTGATTATCCAAGAACCTTTCCTGTTGAATTAAAGAATCCGGTATTCCGGAAAAGTGCTTAGCTTCAGAAGCATAAACAGCATCCGATAATAAAGCGGCTTTATTTTTTTCGGAAAAATAAAAAGCTTTTTCATAATACACTTTCTTTTTATCCGCTTGTTTTTGCAAATTACCCATATTTGCTGCGGCCAAAACAGCCGCCTCATAAATATCACGATTACGATTACCCGATCGCAATTTATCGCTTTCGCCTCGTATGCTTTTCCGATTGGCGGCAATAAGAGAATCAGACAAAAGATATGTTTCATAAGCATGCCGGGCATAAGCGTATGTGCTGTCTTGCATATATACGGCCGTAAGCACACGAGCTTTACCGGATAATGCATAAAGCAAATAATTTAGGTCAGCATATTCTTTGGGCTTCGGATTGGAAAAAAAATCGGCCGAATCCGGACTGAATTCCGGCACGTTTACCTGTAAAGCCTTTTGGTAGAACAACAGCGATGAATCGTTTTTTGCCAAGCGATGATAAGTTTCGCCCATATTAATATAAGTCAAAGCAAGTGCCGGCAATATATAATTATCGGAACGGCCGTACAACACTTCTGCTTTTCGGTAATATTCAAGCGCTTTGTCATAATCGCCTTTACGTCTGTAAACATTGGCCGTATTATGAAAGTAGCTTCCCAATTCCGGATGCTCGTTGCCATAGTTAGTGCGTATGACCTTAATAGCCTCTTGGTAATACGATATTGCCGATTCATATTTTTCATCGGCAAACAAAACCGAAGCAAAATTGCCGGCTGTCATGGCAATAGAAGGATGTGTGTTGCCCAAAACACGCTTTTGAATTTCATAAGCCGATCGGAAAGCTCTTACCGCCTTTGCGTAATCATTAAGCGATTTATATGCCAAGCCGATGTTATTATACTCATCCGCCACTGAGCGGTGATTTTCTCCCCAAAATGATTGTTTGATTTCCAAAGCCTTTTCCATAAACTGTAAAGCGGTATTATACTGCCCCATGGTATAATATACGCTGCCTTTTCCTGAATACAGCAGAGCGGTATTCGGACTTTGGCTCTGTCCGGTTTTAGCGGCCTGTTCCAGGCCTTTGTCAAGATATGCTAAGGCTTCCTTAAAATTCCCCAGGCTGCGCGCTGTGATACTCAGGTTATTGTATGCCGCACTTAATTCCGGCGCTTGAGCACCGGCTATTTCCAAGCGTAATTTCAAATCTTGCAAATAATACGCATGTGCTTTTTTGTATTCACCCAAGTTTGAATATATATTGCCAAAAGAAGCAGACAGTTTAGCTGCAAAAAACGGATCATTTACGGGGAATTTTTTTGCCAGTTGTTCCGATTTTTGAAAATAATCCAAAGCCTCTTGCATATTTCCGCTGCCGAATTCTTGACGCCCTTTGGCAAAGTACAGCAAAACCTGATAACGATTTTCATCTCCAAAAAATTCCACGGCATCTGATTCTGCAATATTCAAAACTTTTTCTGCCTGTTGATATTTATTTTGAGCTATCAAAACAAGTGATTCGGATATTTTGCATTGTAAATAATTCCCCTGATAATCCGCTTGTTTAAACAAGTCTGCTGCCTGTGAGAATTTTATCTGTGCATTCTTAAAATCATAAGTTGACTGTAATCGTCCGGCATCGCGAAACAATTCAACGGCCTTATCGTAATTATCGGTTTGCCCGTAAATAAAAGGCGAAACAAATAAAAAAAGTATCAAAAATATTCTGTGCATGGTTCAATTTTTTTGTATAAATTTGGAAAGCTTTTATATAATAAACTTGCCAAAAATTGGTTTTTTGTATCAGGTAAAGTTAAAAATTTTATTTCAAAAAGATGAAAACATCCGATACTCAAATCATATTTCTTAAAATCACCATTTTTGTATTAATCCTTAGCGGGGGACTCTCCTACTCCGCCAAGGGGCAGAGCGTAGGCTTGGTCCTCAGCGGAGGCGGTGCCAAAGGTATGGCGCATATTGGAGTTATTCGTGCTTTGGAAGAGAACGGAATTCCCATTGACTATATTTCGGGTTCGTCCATTGGAGCAATGGTAGGAGGTTTATATGCTTCCGGCTATACCACCGATGAGATTGAAATGATATTTGCATCGGAGCGTTTTAAACAGTGGCGAGCCGGTGCGGTTGATCCCGAATACTATTATTCATATATGCGTGAAGAATCGGCTGAAATGCTGTCTGTAAAATTCAAAGCCGACTCATTGGAAACAAAAGCTTATTTGCCGGCCAGTGTGGTTTCTCCGCACCAGATGGATTTTGCTTTCATGCAAATACTTTCGGCACCTGCTGCTGCTGCTAATTATGATTTTGACAGTTTGTATATTCCGTTTCGCTGCATGGCTACCGATATTTATGAACGAAAATCCATTGCTTTCAGCAAAGGCCACTTGCCCTCGGCAGTAAGGGCTTCCATGACATTTCCTCTTTATTTCAAACCCATAGAAATAGACGGCAAATTGATGTTTGACGGCGGCATTTACGATAATTTTCCCAAAAAAGTAATGAAAGAAGATTTTAATCCGGATATAATTATTGGTGTTAAAGTAGCCTCAAACTACGGCATGCCCGATAAAGATGATGTAATAAGCCAAATAGAAAGCATGATAGCCGGCCACAGCGACTATTCTTTATGTGAAGAAGAAGGCATACTTATTGATATACAATTAGATAATGTAAAACTGATGGATTTTAGTTCCACAAAAGCCATTGAAGAAAAAGGCTATAAAGCAGCAACAGACATCATGGACTCAATCAGCTCCCGAGTAGAACGTCGCGTAAGTCCATACGAGCGAAACAGAGCCCGATTAAACTTTAGAAAAAAATATCCGAAATTAATTTTTGATACCATTATAGTAGAAGGCCTCAAACCGAAACAAAAAGAATATATCGCAAACCTTATAGGCATAAAGGGTGAAGCTATCGGTATTGATGAGCTTAAAGAACAATACAACAAAGCAGTAGCTTCAGAGCATATTGAAAACATGTATCCGATAGCCGAAAAAAAAACAAATGATTCTTTTTTTAGCTTACGACTGCCGGTAGAAACAGCCAAAAAATTCAAAGCCGGCATAGGCGGTAATTTTAGTTTAACAGATATGAACCAAGCATATTTAGGCGGAAGTTACCGCTTTTTTGGACGACGAGCCTACCGTGTTAATGCCAATCTGTATTTCGGAAGTTTATATAATTCCGCACAGCTAACCGGGCGTGTATATTTCCCGGTACGAAGCCAAATATTCACGGATTATATTCTAAATTTTTCACGCAAGAATTTTTCTAACGGAAAAGCCAATAATTTTTTTGAAGATCAAAAATCACCCTACATTATCAAAAATCAACTATTTACCGGCTTATCAACCGGCCTTCCGCTTACCAACAACGGCTATGCGTTTGCGGGAGCTAATTTGGCTAAAGATATGAACCGCTATTATCAGCGAACCGGCTTTCGCTCGGATGACAGCACCGATAAATCAGAAATAAATTATTGGCTCGGTTTTCTCGGCTACAGATATAATTCACTTAATTATAAGAACTTTGCCCATATAGGGAAACTATTGGAAATACGTGCTTCGTATATAAACGGTAAAGAAAAACATACACCCGGCAGCACCGGACTTATTGAGGAAATTCAACATCTTAGTTTTGATTATTTTGCATTTAAGGCAGACTACAAGGGTTACTTCCCCATTAGTAAAAGCATAACACTCGGATTGGATGCTTCCGTAGTATTGTCGGATAAAGAGCCGCTCTCAAATTATACCTCAACCGTGGCTGATGCTCCGGCATATAATCCGTTTCCTTATGCACGCTCTTTATTTAATGTTAAGTATCGCGCTCATAATTATGCCGCTTTAGGCATAAAAAGCATTTTACATTTCACCGATGATTTGTCTTTCAGGTTGGAAGGACAGATATTTCAGCCTTACCGAAAGCTGTCGGCAAAAATTACCGGTGAAGTTATCTCTGCTGTTTACGAAAAACCCTTCCAATATCATTATTTTTCGGGGCGTGCGGCCATTGTGTATCAAACCATGGTGGGTCCTGTGTATCTCAGTTATAATTATTTTCAGAATTACTCACATGATTTTTATCTTTCTCTGGGTTTAGGTTTTCATGTTTTCAATGATAATGCTAAAATGCTTCGCTAACCGGCAAGGAAGTTTTTGCTGCTTCTAAAAAAAATGCTTTTATTTGTGCGTTTTTACGAGTCAAAGATTCGTATATATACATATATTATTTAAACTTTTCATTCCAATAAACAAACAAAAGGATGAACGAAAATAAAAAAAAATTAGAGCCGATTGATTTTAAAAAAATTATTCGAAGCCAAGAAAATAAAACGGTAAGAAACCTTCCGAATTTCGTTATTAATATTGTAAAACGAATACTTAAAGAAAAGCAGCTCAATAAATTCATTGAAGCCAACGGAGACAAATTCAATGTTGATTTTATTAAAGGCTCACAAGAATATTTTAATGTAGATGTAGAGCAATACGGCTTAGAACAGTTGGATCCCAACAGGCGTTACATTTTTGCCTGTAACCACCCCATCGGAGGCTTAGATTTTTCATCGGCTATATACGTGCTAAGCGATAAGTTCCCAAAAATTAAAGTCATTGCCAATAAGATACTAACCGGTTTGGCCAATATTCGCGAAATGTTATTGCCCGTTGGAGTTTTTGAGAAAACCGACAAAGAAGACAAAGAAAGACTTGAGAGAATAATGTCAGATGATGAACATCAGATATTAACTTTTCCGGCCGGGCGCGTAGCCAGAAAAATCGACGGCAAAATACAGGATTTGCCCTGGCATCGCAGTTTTATTCGGCAAGCTATACAGTATGAGCGAGAAGTAGTTCCGGTGTATATTGATTCGTTTAATTCGAAATTCTTTTACAATATCGGCCGCCTGCGTACATTTTTAGGAATTAAAGCAAATATTGAACTGTTTTTCATAATCGGTGAACAATTCAAGAAATACAATGAAACCATTCCCATATATTTTGGTAAACCCATTCATTACTCAACATTTACCGATGACAAAACGCATCTTGAGTGGGCACAGGAAGTACGCCGAATCACTTGCAATTTAAGCAAAAAGAAAGTATGATAAAAGTTTGGGCATTTATTCGTGCATTATATATCTGGTTAGTAGGCGGCGGTATCTTTCTTGTGGCGACTCTTATCGGGATTATACTTTTTAATATTATCCCGGCTAAAAAATTACATTATCCCTACAGCCGTTTTTTGCGCTTGATATTTATTTTCTCATTCATACGAGTTGAGCGCAGGCGTAAAGGGAAATACGATAAAAATAAAAGTTACATTTTCATGGCCAATCATACCAGTTTGGTGGATGTTCCGCTTATGGGTGCTTACCTGCCGGTATTTGCTAATGCGCTTGAGGCACATTCGCACTTCAAATGGCCTCTTTATCGCCATTTAATCAAAGCTTACGGGCAGATACCCATTGATCGCTCCAGTGCTCAAAAGTCTGTGCGCAGCTTTGAATTAGCCTCTCAAAAAGTAAACAGCGGTACTTCAATCATCGTTTTTCCGGAAGGCCACCGAACGCGCGACGGCAAATTACGTACTTTCAAAAAACTGCCTTTCACTATGGCCAAACAAACACATGCCGATATTATTCCCATAGGCATAAAAGGTATGTGGAAAGTCTGCGGAGGCGAAAGCTTTTTTCTGTACCCCGGCAAATTATACATGAATTTTGGAGAGGCAATTCCTCACCAAAAAATACAGGAAATGACAGAAAATGAAATTTCCGATTTGATCCGCCAAGAAATAATTGAACTCAGTAAATAGCCTGATAAACAGTCGCTTCAAGCAGTTATGATTTGTATCATAGCTTTTCACAAAAATAAATCCGATATTTGCATCTGAATAAAACAATTTCGAAAGAAAATAACGGATAAACATTTTCCAATTCTCGATAAAATATAGCAGCACAAAGCATTTAAGCCCAATGAACAAATCAAAAATCATAAAAGACTTACTGAACAAGGAAATACTTGATAAAGATGCACTAAGCTTTCTGCTACAAACAGACAAAACTCACGCAAATCTTATTTTTGAAAAAGCCGCTGAAATAAAACAACAATACGTCGGCAATACTACTTATCTGCGCGGCTTAATTGAACTTTCAAATATCTGCCGTAAGAACTGCTTATATTGCGGAATACGAAAAGGGAATACCTCTGTTGAACGCTATAATCTGACCGATGAAGCGGTAGTTGAAGCGGCGAAATATGCTTACGAAAAAAACTATGCCTCAATAGTAATACAAAGCGGGGAATTAGATAATGAAAAATTCACTAACCGAATCACCCGCCTGCTGAAAAAAATTAATGCAGCCACCAATCATAAATTAGGCATAACACTGTCTATGGGCGAACAAAGCGAAGCTGTTTTCAAAGAATGGAAAGCAAATAATGTTTCTCGCTATCTGTTACGCATAGAATCATCCGATAAAGAATTATACAACAGCATTCACCCCAATGATGAAACACACAGTTTTGAGAATCGCATAAAAGCCCTGCGCAGCCTTCAAAATTTGGGATACCAAACCGGAACCGGCGTAATGATAGGACTTCCGGGACAGACTTATGAGCATCTCGCCGGCGATTTACTGTTTTTTCAAAATTTTGATATTGATATGGTTGGTATGGGGCCATACATCAGCCATTCGGAAACACCAATGGCAAATCTGGAAAACCGGCTGTCGCTTTCCGAACGCTTTTTTCTGGCACTTAAAATGACTGCCCTTTTACGCATTCTGATGAAAGATATCAACATAGCCGCAGCTACTGCTTTACAAGCCATAGACCCGGCCGGAAGAGAAAAAGCCATCAAGTGCGGAGCCAATGTGCTTATGCCCAACCTTACACCAAGTCAAAACCGCAATAATTATAGGCTCTACGAGAACAAACCTTGTATCGATGAAAGTGCAGAAGACTGCATTCATTGCACTGAAGCTCGCATCAGCCTGGCCGGCGACGAGATAGGCTACGGAGAACAGGGAAACTCTAAACATTTCTACAAAAGAACAGACAAACAGGGGCAATCGCACTCTTAATAAGTTTATATACTCATCTACAGCTTGCCATCCAAAAGCATAAGAAATAAATTTATTTTTCTTAATAAACACTATTTTTTTATGTGAAACACAAAAATATTCGTTTTATTAATCCATTCAAAAAGCGAAACTTATAATAGGTGGTTAATGAAAAAAAATATTTTTTTATAACTTATAAAAAAACAACAAAAATATCTTAGTAATTTGAAACTTTTCTTAAAAAACAGCGTAACATTAAATGCAAACAAACATTTTTTAAAAGTTAGCATAATATGCACAAAGAGTTTTAAGTTTTATTCGTACCAAATATTTCAGACTACTCATTGACAACATTGTGCTAAGAAATAAATTAAATTTTCATAATTTTGGTTTATTGAGAGAAAAGGCTGTCCGGAAGGACGGCCTTTTTTATTGTAAAAACTCTTTTGGGCACAGCTTAATCGTTTTCTTGATTTTTTAACGGCTGACAAACGATATATAATGATATATCCGTATTTTTATTAAATTTGCGTATAAACAGAGAAATTTTTAAAATTAATGATATATGAAATACCACATTAGCCTTATTCTTTTTGCACTTATTTTTTCAGCCTGCGACAAAAATCATAGAGACTCCGCCCCTACAGACAAAGAGGCTCGCAGCACCATAATATATGCCGATGAAATCAACGATAAAGTTAAATCCGGCAAAGAAATTTATTATGAAGATGCCGTTATTGTAGGCGATATCGATTTTACACTAAGCCCGGATATATCCATAGAATCACCCTCAATCATGAGGCACTACAGAAACTCCGGAGTGTTGTTCTCAAATTGCACCTTTCAGGGCGAAATTATTGCCGCTCGTAAAGATAAAGAAAAACACAACTATTTGTATTTTGACAGAAATGTTAGCTTTTTGAACTGTACCTTTCAAAGTAAAATCAATTTCTCGGAAACTCGCTTTGACCATTTGGCTCTTTTCAGAGAAAATATATACCAAGACAGTGTAATATTTAACGGTGCAAGCTTTAATTTTAAAAAGAATTATTTTCATAACAGTAAATTTATGGCTTTTACCGATTTTTCCGAAACCGTTTTCAAAGGAGAAAGCTCTTTTTTGAAATCAGAATTTCGGGGAAACCTGCTTTTCCAGTCGGCTGTTTTTTATGAAACCGTTAATTTTGGAGCGATTCATTTATATAAAAAATCTGATTTTTCATTAAACAGCTATCGAGGCGAAGCAAATTTCAGATATGCTACTTTTGAGGCGCCCTGCAGCTTCAATCATTCTCAATTCGGGGGCCGTGTAGAAATGGACGATTTGAGTACACGAGAGATTCTGACTTTTGAAAATGCAGTCTTTCTCAAGCGTCCAAAATCAGAGACTACCGACTTGACGGATATGATTTCCCTGAAAAACAGTCGTT
The DNA here is from genome assembly GCA_964472505.1 of uncultured Bacteroidaceae bacterium. Lineage (GTDB taxonomy): Bacteria > Bacteroidota > Bacteroidia > Bacteroidales > JAADGE01 > JAYEIA01. Next base: position 44,401 of record CAYYQW010000013.1, read on the forward strand.
TTATTATTGACTAAACGGCTCCGGAAACAAAATGCTTTAACATTACGTATAGTAAAATAAAGCATATCGGAAAACAAAGCACCTTTTATATCAAAAAACGCAGCCTTTGGTCAAAGGTACCCATACGATAATCAAATAATATCCATAGTGTAGCGTTTTATTTATACATTTATAGTCAGAAATCTAAACTTTAAAGACATGAAACTCAAATTCAAATTCAAATTTATTGCAAGCCTCGTGCTTATTCTTCCTTTTCTTTTTATGGCAAGCTCTTGCGAAGAGCTGTTAGCCGATTTAGATGATGAAGATGTTGAGCAAGTTTATGAAAACCTCGGTTGGTGGGGTATGGAAGATGAAGATACCGAAAGTATCGAAGATGGCATTAGCTTTGGCTCCGGTGATTTACCCTCAAAAGTGGATATCTCCGGTAACATGCCTCCGGTTGGAAACCAAGGACAATACGGAACTTGTGTAGCTTGGGCCGTAGGATACGGACACAAAACCTATATGGAAGCCGTGGAAAATAACCGAACCACAGCCGATTTATCAAACACGGCTTACCAATTCAGCCCCAAATACCTTTTTTGGGCCATACCCTCCGGAAGCAAAAATGACGATTGCAACGGAACCGGTTTTCAACCCGCTTATGATGTGATGCTGAGCAAAGGTATTGCTCAAGAAAGTGTAGTGCCTTATACCGACTTGGGCGACTGCTCCGGTTCAACTACATCAGCATGGGATAACAATGCAGATGATTACTTGATTGAAAACTACCGAGAAATTGATGTAGATAAAGCCACCATTAAACAATATCTTGCACAAGGACGGGCCGTGGTTTTCGGCGCCAAGTTGGGCGATGATTTTATGAACTGGAACAGCAGCTCAATCCTTTATTCCGACACCTACGGTTATTCCGGACAACACGCCTATCACGCCATGATTTTAACCGGATACGATGACAGCAAAGGTACCAACGGAGCGTTCAGAGTTCTGAACTCTTGGGGAACCGGCTGGGGCGATAACGGTTATATCTGGGTGGATCAGAATTTCTTTGTAGGCAGCGGCGGTGATTTTGCTTTTTGTGCATTCGTAGCTCAAAATGCAGCCAATACTGCTCCGGACTTGGACGATCCTGAAGACGGAATGGATGTAATGGCTTGGGAACTTTCTGATGAATTAAATGTTGATAACCCGGATCCGGATGGCAGAAACCGGACTGCCAGGTATGATGTCTACAACTCAGGAAATGAACCCATTTTAGCATCGGAAGATTGGAATATCTTGTATGTATATTATAATGCTTATGATGCCAATGATTATGGCATTATTTTATACGACTACTATAGTGATGACTATGCGGATCAAGCTAACGGAATGCCTGATAATTGGAGTTTAGACTCAGATGGAGACGGAGTCGGAAACTGGTACAACTATGTAGATGTTCCGGCATCACAAAGTGTGGCCCAAGCTCTATATGACGATCCTGATGCTCGCTTTAGATGGGATTACACGATGCCCGAGATCACCGGCGAATACTATCTGGTCATTATAGCCGACGGTTATGATGTACTCAAAGAAGTTAACGAAGAAAATAACTACTTCTATTTAACGGATACAAACGGTGAGCCCATTCAAATAACCAATGGTGTAATTCAAGACCCATTAATGGATAACTCAAAATCCGGTGTTGTGCCTCCCAAAAAATTCGGCCCTTCGGAAAAACCAACCGTACGAACCGAGAAGAATTTGAATGCCTACACAACTAAAGAAATTACGGCCATGATTAAAAACCGTAAAGAAACCGGCGACATTCAACGCAAAGCCATGCAATACGTAAACAAAAACTCGTATCCCAAAAAAGTGGAAAAACGATAAAGCGTAACGCATACAGTTAATAAAAAAGCTGCCTGTTTCGGGCAGCTTTTTTTATACGGTAAGAGGTCGGTGAATACAGAAAGCATAAAATTTCCGTATTCTAAGAAAATATTGTACTTTTGCTTTGCAACCGGGCAATTCAATCCGGTTTTATTTGTATTAACAAAACAAAAGAATCATGAAACTTTTAGAAGGAAAAACTGCTTTAATAACCGGCGCAGCGAGAGGTATAGGAAAAGCCATAGCCGAAAAATATGCCGATCAGGGTGCCAATATTGCCCTCACCGATTTAAAAACCAATGAGCAAACCAATGCATTGGTAAAAGAATTGGAAGCCAAAGGCGTAAAAGCACAAGCATACGGTTTTGATGCATCCAATGTTCAGCAGGCTGAAGAAGCGGTACAGGCAATTCAGAAAGCATTTGGACGAATAGATATTTTAATTAACAATGCCGGAATCACGCAAGATACGCTTCTTATGCGAATGTCGGAACAACAATGGGATTCCGTTTTGAAAGTAAACTTAAAATCGGTATTTGCCATGACAAAAGCCGTACAACGCATTATGCTTAAGCAACGCTCAGGCTCTATAATAAACATGAGCTCCGTAGTAGGCGTAAGCGGAAATGCCGGACAAGCTAATTATTCAGCCTCAAAAGCCGGTATTATAGGTTTCACAAAATCCATAGCCAAAGAGCTTGGCGCCAGAAACATACGTTCAAATGCCGTAGCTCCCGGTTTCATCATAACGGATATGACCGCCCAACTATCCGAAGAAGTTAAAAAACAATGGACAGAAACCATACCGCTAAAACGCGGCGGAACCCCGGAAGACGTTGCCGATCTTTGTATTTATCTCGGCTCGGATATGTCATCTTACATTACCGGACAGGTAATTAACGTATGCGGCGGAATGAACACATAAGCAGCTCCCCTGCCCGATCTCCGTTTGGACGGTCGGGCTTTCTTATTCACCTAAAATTTGATACCATGCCACTTTTTGGATTCAACAGATTAAAAAAATCAGCGAAAAAAGTCAGTAAATCGGTGCTAAAAAATGTTGCCGAAACCGGTGAGACAAAATTAGATGTTAAACTACAAGGAGTCATTAATGCCAACGTGCTAAATATACGCTCTGCGCCTACACTTAACAGTCAAAAATTGGGAAAATTTACAAAAGGAGCCCTTATCAGCATTTTGGAGCATGTGGATAATGAGTGGTATCGCTTCAAATATAACAATCAAGATGCTTATGTTTATGCTAAATTTGTAAGCATCGTAAAAGGTCTAATAAATGCCAACGTGCTGAATATACGGCAAGGCCCTTCCACAAAGGATCAAGTTGTGGGACAATTGAAACGCAATGACGTGGTAACTGTTGCGCATATTCAGGATAAGTGGCATAAAATAATATATGATGAAAGCTTTGCTTATGTATATGCCAAGTATGTTACCCTTATTTACGATACCGAATCAGCCGGTACATCCGAGAGTAAATTGCTTAAAGACAATGCGCTTTTGCTTAATGTAAAAATTGAACCCGACAAAAAAATAGGCGTACCTTCTTCCCCGCGTTCCAAAAGAATTACAGCTGAAACCTATAATAATTTTGGCGGGCTTACCGATGTCATAAGCAAGCAATTAAAAATAGACCCGGCAGCGGCCATTGCCGTGCTTGCGGTAGAAAGTGCCGGAAAAGCATACGGCAATGACGGCCGTGTACTCATTCGTTTTGAAAATCACTTATTTTATCGTTTTTGGGGTAAAAGGAATTTAGATGTGTTTAATGACCACTTTAAGTTTGACAGAAGAAAGTACTGGACCAATCATTTTTTCAGAAGCAATAAAAAAGCCGAATGGGAAAACTTTCACGGTAATCAAAAGAAAGAATGGGAAGTATTTGAGTTTGCTCAAAAACTGGATTCTACCGCTGCTCATATTTCAGCGAGCTACGGAGCTCCTCAAATTCTGGGTACCAACTACAAGAAAATAGGCTATGACTCTCCCGAAAAACTTTTGGAAAACTTTTCAGACGATGTACGCTTTCAGGTATTTGCTTTGTTTGACTTTTTTAGCCCGCAAATGATTAAACACGTGCAAAATAAAGACTTCACCTCTTTTGCCCGCTACTATAACGGTGCCGGACAAGCCGTACGATACGGCAACTACATCAAAGATTTTTATAATGCGTTTAAAAGTCTGACTTAATGCCGGATTATTCACTCATTACAACAGAATACCCCCTCGGTTTTCTTCTGCTTTGCCTTGTGTTAGGCTTGGCTTATGCCTTTTTTTTATATCGCAAAGATGAAAAGCTGAAGCATGCGGCAAACTATCTGAAAATATTGTTATTTTCATTCAGGGCTCTGACAGTGAGTATAATAGCTTTTTTACTTTTGAACCCGGTAATCCACAGCACCGGTCAATATGTTGAAGAACCCATTGTAGTTATTGCACAAGACGTTTCGGAATCGATGGTGTCGGATACAACGAAACTTGCTCCGCTGATAAAAAATACCGATGAAATTTTTAATTCGATCAGCGAAAACTATGATACAAAAATATACAGTTTCGGCGAGTCTTTCCGTCCGGGTATTGAATATGAATTCTCAGATAAACAAACTAATATTTCCGAAGCTGTTCAGAAAGTTCAGGCACAATATTTCAATCGCAACATTGGAGCGCTGATATTAATTAGCGACGGAATTTATAACAGCGGCAGTAATCCTATTTATACAGCCTCTCAGGTTGGTTTCCCGATTCATACCATTGCAGTCGGAAACCCTGAGCCCAAAAAAGATTTGATACTTAAAGATGCCGAATATAACAAAATCGTATTTTTAAACGATATTTATCCGCTTCATGTCAATATAGAAGCTAAAAAATTGGCCGGAGAAAATTCAAAACTCTCAGTATATGAAAACGGCAGAATAATAGAAACCCGAAATATACAAATTACTTCCGATGATTTTTATACTACGGTTGAGCTGGAAGCTAAAGCTGAAACTACGGGTGTTCGCCGCTTGCGTTTTGTGCTTGAAACCATTGAGGGTGAATACAGCAGTCTGAATAACCGCAAAGAAATTATTTTTGAAGTTATTGACAGTAAACAAAAAATACTTATTCTGGGCAATTCACCGCATCCTGATATAGGAGCCCTTAAAAGCAGTTTGGATAAAAATAAAAACTTTGAAACTGAATTTTCCATAATCGGACAAAACACAAAACCGCTTTCATCATACAATTTAGTAATTATGCACCAATTACCCTCGGTAAGTCATTCGGCTTTAAGAGAAATTGAAAGTTTACGGAATAATCAAATTCCAACTTTGTGGATAATAGGCAAACAAACGGCTACTGATAAGTTTAATACAACGGGAAGCAGCCTTAAGATTCAATCTCAAGCTTCTTCTTTTGACCCTGCAACCGGCATTTTCAATCCTAATTTTTCAATGTTTGAGCTTCTGCCGGAAATTGATAATTTATTGCAAAATGCTCCGCCTTTAGAAACACCATTTGGAAAATACAGTAATTATAGCCCGAATAATGTATTGTTTTTCAGAAAAATACAAGATGTTGAAACCGAAAGCCCTTTGGTCGTTTTCAGTAATAATCAAAGCCCCGCAAAATCAGCCGTGATTACCGGAGAAGGTCTTTGGCGATGGAAAATTTATGATTACAAATTGCACCAAAATCATATCTTGTTTAATGAATTTATTCAGAAAACCTGCCAATATTTAAGTTTAAAAATAGATAAGGATCGTTTTAGGGTTAAGGTTGAAAATATAATTGCCGAAAATCAAGATGTTATCTTTCGGGCAGAGCGCTATAACAAAAGCTATGAACTTATAAATGAGCAAGACGTCAACTTGCAATTGACTGATTCGCTTGGAGATACCTACGATTTTGTATTTGACAAAACCCGACAAAGCTATGAACTAAACCTCGGCAAGTTGGCTGCCGGTGATTACCGTTGGAAAGCCGAAACAGATATTGACGGGAAAAAACTTAGCAAACAAGGCGAAATAAGTATTCATACACTAAATACGGAAGCGCGTAATACCCGAGCAAATCATCAATTGCTTTATAATATTTCCGAAAAAACCGGAGGTCAAATGTTCAACTTACAGCAAAGTTCCGAACTTATAAAACGATTGACTGAAGACGTTCGAATGAAACCCGTTGCACATAGTGAAAAGAACAGTTTTAAAATCATACACGCCAAACTTTTGTTTTTCTTAATACTACTTTTGTTGGCGGCAGAGTGGTTTATACGAAAGTATTCGGGTTCATATTAAAAAGTATTTCTATCAGTCGGGAATTAGATATTGTTTTTTGTATAAATTTGCGCCCAAATTTCATATCCGAATTATAATAAGCAGAATTCTTTTTAAAATAAAAAAATGAAAGTAATAATAGCCGGAGCCGGTGAAGCAGGGACATACTTAGCCCAATTACTGTATGATAATAAAGACAACATCACCATAATCGATCACGATGAAACCCGTATAAAATATATTGACGAACATTATGATTTTTTATCTCTAAAAGCTTCATCTTTATCAATTGAAACATTAAAGTCAGCCGGTATTTCCGCTTGCGATTTGTTTATAGCCATGACCGATACCGAAGAGGGCAACCTGCTTTCGTGTATCATGGCTAAAAAATTAGGTGCCAAAAAAGTAATAGCACGTATATCAAATAAAGAGTATATTGATGATTTCGGAAATGAGCTTTTTAAAGGTTTAGGCATTGATTCACTGGTTTATCCGGAGATTCTGGCCAGTGAAGAAATTGTAAACATTCTCGAACGAGCGGGAACCAAACAGTTTGTGAAATTTGCAAACGGAAGTTTGCAAATTGTAGTATTAAAAATAAAGAAAGATTCAGCGTTCTCGGGCATAAAATTCTCCGATTTAAAAAAAGAAGAAAATGCCAACAATTTTAGGAGTATTGCCATAAAACGGCAGGGAAAAACATTTATACCCTCCGGCAACAACAAAATGCAAGCCGATGATCTGGTTTTTACAATATGCAAAAAACCAATGGTTGACTATTTGTTGAAACAATCGGGCAACCCTTCTTTTACCGTTAAAAATGTTATGATTATGGGCGGAAGCCGTATCGGATACAAAACGGCACTTGCGCTTCAAAAAACACATAATGTAAAGTTATTTGAACGCGACAAAGAGAAATGCCATGAACTTTCAGAAATACTTAATCATACTTTGATAATAAACGGCGACGGGAGAGATACGGCTTTGCTCATTGAAGAAGGTATCGAAAATACCGATGCATTTATAGCCGTAACCGGCAATTCGGAAACTAACATACTGGCTTGCCTGCATGCCAAAAAGTACGGTGTCAAAAAAACAATTGCCGAAATAGAAAACATGGATGACTTACCACTTGTACAGAATATGGGTGTAAATTCCGTAATAAATAAAAAATTGATAGCAGCGGGCCATATCTATACGCATGTATTATCGCAGCATCTGGCTTCGGTGCAGTGTTTGTCCGATATAGATGCCGAAGTACTTGAATTTATTGTTCCTGAAAATGCTCCCATAAGCAAAGCCAATTTATCTAATTTAAAGTTTCCGGATGCTGCCATTATCGGGGGCATAATGAGAGAAAATGAGGAATCGATAATTCCGCAAGGAAGCAGCCGCATTAAAGCAGGCGACAAAGTTATAGTCTGTGCCATGCCGGAAGCTATAACTGAAGCAGCAAATTTTTTCAAACAAAAAAAATAACAGGCAAACCATAAGAAACCCAAAGGCCTGACAAATAAATATAAGCGCATGCGATTCATTAATTATGCAGCGATAATCCGCGTTTTGGGAAGTTTATTACTGATAGAAGCTTTTTTTCTGCTATTGTCGGGCGGAGTATCATTGGCCTATTCCGAAAGTTCGTATCAATCTTTTTTGCTCTCGGCCTCAGCAGCCCTTATACCCGGAGTTTTGGCCATCTATTTTACTCGTAATGAAAAACGAGGCATTCATAAGCGCGAAGGCTTTATTATTGTCAGCTCTGTATGGATAATGTTTTCTTTCATAGGCAGTATTCCTTTTGTGCACAGCAACAGCATCCCCAACTTTACAAATGCATTTTTCGAAACCATGTCCGGCTTCACCACAACCGGATCAACCATTTTAAATACTATTGATGAGCTTCCTAAAGGTATTCTCTTTTGGCGAAGCATGATGCAGTGGATGGGCGGAATGGGAATAATTGTTCTGTCACTGGCTATCATGCCCATATTGGGTATAGGCGGTATGCAACTTTTTGTGGCCGAATCGCCGGGCCCTACCACCGACAAATTACATCCGCGCATAACCGAAGCAGCCAAAAGGCTGTGGGCAATATATGTTATTTTTACACTTACGGAAGCCTTGCTTCTTAAAATTGGCGGCATGAGCTGGTACGATGCCGTAAACCACAGTTTCACCACTATGGCAACCGGCGGTTATTCAACCAAACAAGCCGGTATTGCATACTTTAATTCACCGTTTATTCAGTATGTAATCATTGTATTTATGCTGTTGGGCGGAGTTAACTTTGCGCTTTCCTATTTTGCATTTAAACTTAAGTTTCGAAAAATACTAAAAAACGAAGAACTTAGATTCTATCTGTTTTTCATTTTTATTTTTACCATTATATCTACAGCGGTGTTATATACCGGCGGCAATGAAACATTGGAAAAATCATTTCGAGATTCGGCTTTTCAGGTTATTTCCATTATTACAACTACAGGCTATGCAACGGCCGATTATCTGCTCTGGCCGCCGTTTTTATGGTTACTGATATTTATGCTGATGTTTTTTGGCGGAATGTCCGGCTCAACCGGCGGCGGAATAAAAATTATGCGTATTGCCGTATTAATTAAAAACAGCGTATTGGAATTTAAACGCTTAATTCACCCGAATGCAGTTGTTCCCGTGCGCTTTAGTAATAAAGTTTTGAGCCCGCAAATTGTATCCAATATTTTGGCTTTCATTGTGTTGTACATGAGCATTTTTATACTGGGAACAGCTGTTATGTCGGCCTTTGGCTTAGATTTCATAACGGCCATGGGCTCAGTAATTGCAGCGCTTGGAAATGTTGGCCCGAGTATTGGGGATGTTGGCCCGAGCAGTAGTTATGCTCACATTCCTGCCGGCGGCAAATGGTTCCTTTCATTTTTAATGCTTATCGGGCGTTTGGAACTTTTTACGGTATTGGTTCTGTTTGCACCTGCTTTTTGGAAAAATTAAGCTTATGAAAGAAATTGTCAGCGAACTCAAACTATTTATCCGAAAAGATTTCAATCTGCCGGCTTACGGTTTTACGATTATATTTCTGGCAGTTGTGCTGACACTAAATTTTCACTATAATTTTGAAAAAACCGTTATCAACAGTTTTTATGCCAAACCAATCGGCTATTTGGTTTATTTTCTCTACTACTATTTGCCTTATATCTTTATTGTTATTATTACCCTAAGTTTCAAGAAGAGGCTGTATAAAATTCGCCAAAAAGAATTTATCGTAAAAAGCTTTGTATTTATAGCCGTTTTTGCATTTATGACCGCTTTTCATCACCATAAAGCTATAGCCGATGCCTATTCCGCTGATTTCAGAGAATATAATTATCTGCTTAAGATATTGGGAAACTTAAAACGCATACTGCCTTTCATAATCATTTTTGCAGTTGTAAAATATTTTTATGATAAAGAAGACAAGCATTTGTACGGCCTGCAATTTGCCCGAACCAATTATCGTCCGTACTTTATCATGTTACTTTTGCTAATTCCCCTAATAACTTTTGCTTCTTTTACCGACAGCTTCCAATATGCTTACCCTCGAATGAAACCTTGGCAGTATCCGGATGTTTTCGAATTAGAATATTTTGAGAAAATTTTCTTGTTTGAAATGGCTTACGGATTAGATTTTGTCAGCATTGAGCTGATGTTTAGAGGTGCTTTGGTTATAGGTATGGCGCGCTGCCTGAAAGAAGATTCCGTTTTGCCCATGGCAGCTTTATATGTGATAATTCATTTTGGGAAACCGCCGCTTGAAGCCATCAGCTCATTTTTCGGAGGTTTTATTCTTGGAGCCCATTCTTATTATTCCAAACACATTTTGGGCGGAATAATTGTACATATCGGCCTTGCGTGGCTCATGGAATTTGCAGCCCATCTGCAACATTATTTCGATTGACTTTAGACTACTTAGGCATAATTAATTACTTTTGTAAAAAAAAATAACATGCGCATTGATATTATATCCGTCATGCCGGATTTGTTACGCAGCCCGTTTGAACATTCCATCTTAAAACGAGCGCAAGACAAAGGTCTATCCGAAATTCATCTGCATGACTTAAAGGATTATGCAAGCAATAAATATCGCCGTGTTGATGATTACCAATACGGAGGCGGTGCCGGTATGGTCATTCAGATAGAGCCGGTTGACAAAATCATAAGCAAACTTAAGGCCGAACGCAAGTATGATGAGATAATTTATACCAGCCCCGATGGTGAATTATTTAAACAGTCCGCGGCCAACGAGTTGTCTCTGGCCAAAAATATTATTATTCTTTGCGGCCACTATAAAGGCATTGACCAACGCATACGGGATGAATTCATTACACGAGAAATTTCAGTAGGCGATTATGTGCTTACAGGCGGCGAAATTGCTGCTGCCGCCATTGCCGACAGCATAATTCGTTTGATTCCGGGAGTTATTTCCGATGAAACCTCTGCCCTGTCCGATTCGTTTCAGGATAATATGCTGGCTCCGCCGGTTTATACCCGTCCGGCGGAATACAAAGGCTTAAAAGTTCCGGAAATACTACTTTCCGGAAACTTTCCAAAAATTGAAGAATGGCGTACAGAGAAAGCCCTCAAGAAAACACGCCGCATGCGTCCCGGCTTGCTTTCTGATAAAAATTCCTCCCAAAAACAGGAATAGAAGATTACGCTCCGTACATCAATTCCGTGAGGGATTCGTAATCATCATCGCTTAGCTTATAATTACTGCCGCTTACTTTATTGGCTGCCATCAAATCTATTATTTCTTGCTTATGACTGCGTCCTATTCCAACTTCCGTGAGCTTAAGGGGAGCATTTATTGATTCAAAAAATTCTTCAAATTTGTGAATCATTTCATCAACATCCGATGTACCAAATACTAACTCGCCAAGCCTTTGCAAGCGCTCCGGGCGTGTGTTTTTAATATGCTTAAACCATGCGGGATAAGCCACTGAAAGACTGGCTCCGTGGGATGTATCAAACAAAACAGATAAGTTATGCCCTATGCCGTGCACGCCCCAATCGCCGCCGTTTTTTCCCCAAGCGGTTGTTCCGTTCAGCGCCATGGCAGCCAACATCATAATGTTTGCTCGGTATTCGTAGTTTTCAGGTTCTTGCAATACTTTCGGGCCGTAATGCATGGCTTCTTTGATTATTGAAGCAGATATTCTGTCGGCAAGCGGTGATTCACCAATACCAAAAAAATTCTCCAGAGAATGCGCTATTAAGTCAACCACTCCATAAGTTGTATGTGTAGGCGGAAGGCTGTAAGTGAATTGCGGATCGAGAAAAGATTCTTTCGGATACATATACTCACAACCATAGCCTACTTTTTCCTTTGTTTCATTATTCTGAATTACGGCAAATTGATTCATTTCAGTACCCGTTGCGGCTACTGTAAGTACTGCTATCAAAGGTACACCGGCTTTGGGTTTAATTTTTCCTTTGGCAATATCCCATACCGGCTTATTTTCTTTAATGCTGACTGCAATATATTTTGCCGAATCAATAACACTGCCGCCGCCAAGCGCTATGATTATGTCAGTTTTGGCTTTTCGTCCGAGTTCAGCGGCTTCATCGGCATAAGTGCTTTCGGGGTTTGGTTTTATTCCCGAGTATTCGGTAATATTCATACCCGATTTTTCTAATTGATCTTTAATTATATCATAATAACCAAATCGTTGAACCGAACCTTTTCCATATAAAAGCAAGACATTTTTACCATAAGCTTTTGCAGATTCTCCCAAAGTGTCGCATACATTTTTGCCGAAATGCAGCTTTACCGGATTATGTATTGTAAAATTTCTCATTGTATTAATTTTTTAATGTTTTGGAATTACAAGATACAAATAATCAAATTGAATTAGGCATTTTATTAATAGTTTTAACTGAAGTCTCGCAGCATAATTTGCTTTAATCAGAGGTCAGATATAAGATATAAGTATTAAGATGTAAGACAATTTTGTAATCGGGCTGCATATAAGAGAGTTTGCAGCGTTTTGTAAGTTCGTCGGCGTGTTATTCAGATATGTTTTTTACAAAATTATTATTATATAAACTCAAACCGGCATTTCGCAGCATTCAATTCCCCTATCCTTCCGAAATAATCGGAACAGGCACTTCTCCAAAGGGGAATCCGAAAATAGCCGTTGTGCTGTAATTTTAATATTTGTCGTATTCATACGCCTAATTCAATAATCAAATTTATTACAAAAAAAACCGGAACCTTAAGTACCGGTTTTTATTATTCTTCTTATCTCTGAATCGGATTATTGATTTCGAACCAATCGAATGCCGGCAAGTCCGTCTTCGCTGGTTGGATCTAAATAAAAACGTTTAGTATTTCTAAGCACATCCGGACGACACATGTAGTTTCCGCCGCGGCATACTTTATCAATGCCGCTTTCCGGACCTTTGGGATTATCTTCGGGAGATTCTTTGTAGTAGTTCTCATCATACCAATCATAGCACCATTCCATAACATTTCCGGTCATGTCGTAAAGTCCCAGTTCATTCGGCTTTTTCTCACCGACCGGGCGTTGTTTGTTGCTGGAATTGGTAATAAACCAAGCTACTTCATCGGGTACATTGCTTCCGCTGTAAGCATAAAACTTGGATTTATTCCCGCCTTTGGAAGCATATTCCCATTCAGCCTCAGTAGGTAACCTGAATCCGTTGGCCGATTGATCAAACTCAACAACAAATCTGTTGCTGTCTCTGGTAATAGTATAGGATTTATCGAGGTTTTGTGTAGTGCTCAGCCAGTTGCAATACATTACTGCATCGTACCAATTGACATTAACAACAGCCTGATTATCCTCACCTTTCGGTTCCTTTTTTCCCGTAACTCGGCAAAAGCGGTTGTACTGGGCTATTGTAATTTCGTACTTGCTCATATAAAAAGAAGACAGCGTTACTTCATGTTCCGGTCGCTCATCAGAGCTGGAGCTGTAGTCATTTCCCATTCTAAAAGTCCCGCCTTCCACCAAAAGCATCTCAGGTTTTAAATCGGCTTGAGCCAACGCAAAGCCGGAAAGGAATAGCAAGGCTGACAAAAAAGTAAATAGTTTCATGGTTTAAATTTTTATTTCATATTATAATTAGCGTATTCTTCTGATGACTCATACAAATTTAGTGCAAAAACTAATAAATTGTAAAATTTCTTGTTTAATAACGAAAGTTTTACTCTATTTATTTCACTCAAAGTTTTTTTCAGCCTCTGCAAAATTGGGCAAGACGGCATCTTTTTCTGATATAACGGCATCTTTATGATTTATTTTCCAATCAATAGCCAATTTTGGATCATTAAAAAAGATACCTCGTTCGGCATCTTTTCTGTACTCATTGTCGCATTTGTAAAACAGTAAAGTTTCCTCGCTCAAAACAGAAAACCCGTGAGCAAAACCTCGAGGTATCAAAAAATGTAAGTTGTTTTCGGAAGAGAGTTCTATGGAATAATGCCGGCCGTATGTTGGAGATTTTTTCCGCAAATCCACGGCTACATCCAAAACTTTGCCGCGCAATACCCGAATCAATTTTGCCTGGCTGTATGGTGCAAGCTGATAATGTAATGCTCTGACCACATTTTTTTGAGAAAGGGACTGATTATCTTGAATAAAATTATATTCTAAGCCGACTTTGGCGAATTTCTGCTTGTTATAGCTTTCAAAAAAATATCCGCGTTTATCTTTAAAAATATCGGGTTCAATTACCCAAAGCCCTTCGATGGGAGTTTTCAAAAAGTTCATTTCTTAATTATCGGTGAATTAAATTATATGTCTGTTAATATAATAGTTCGTTATGCTTTTCCAGTATATTGAAAATGAGAACTTTGCCAAAGTTTAACGAGCCATTGTTAATAATTAAAGGTTTGAATTTTGCCTTCTGCAATTTGCATTAAATATTTACCGTAGTTATTATTTTTTAAGTCTTCGGCCAATATTGTAAGCTGTTTGCGGTTAATAAAACCTTTTGAATAGGCTATTTCTTCGAGGCATGCTATTTTGAGGCCTTGCCGGTATTCAATGGTAGCTATAAAATCAGATGCTTTTAATAAGCTTTCGTGTGTTCCCGTATCAAGCCATGCCATACCGCGTCCAAGCAGCTCTACTTTTAGTTTTTTCTCATCAAGATATAATCGGTTAAGGTCGGTAATTTCCAATTCTCCTCTTGCGGAAGGTTTTAGTTTTTTTGCTTTTTCCACAACGGTGTTATCGTAAAAATACAGACCGGTGATTGCGTAATTGGAGCGCGGTTTATCCGGTTTTTCTTCTACCGATATTACCTGCCCTTTTTCATCAAATTCAACTACACCGTATCGCTGCGGATCATTTACATAGTATCCGAAAACAACAGCACCGTCATTAGTTTCTGCAGATTTTTGCAATGTTTTGCTAAAATCGTGTCCAAAAAACAAGTTATCACCCAAAATAAGTGATACGGAATCATCACCAATAAAATCTTCACCAATCAAAAAGGCCTGTGCAAGCCCGTCGGGCGACGGTTGTACTGCGTATTGAATATCCATTCCGAGCCGGCTTCCGTCACCAAACAAATCTTCGTACAGTTGTATATCTCTTGGCGTAGAAATAATCAAAACTTCACGAATACCTGCTATCATAAGGTTTGATAAGGGATAGTAGATCATCGGTTTATCATAAATTGGGATAATTTGTTTTGAAATGGATTTTGTAATGGGATACAATCGTGTTCCGGATCCGCCGGCGAGTATTATTCCTTTCATAAGTTAAATGTTTATATTTTATTATTTTGTATTAATTCTTCAAAATACTTAATGGTTTTCATTAATCCCTCTTCCAAATGTACTTTGGGCTCCCAGTCTATTACTTTTTTTGCCAAACTGATATCCGGTTTTCTTTGCATGGGGTCATCTTCGGGTAGTTCTTTGAATATCAGTTTGGATTTTGAACCGATTAAACTAATAATTTTCTCAGCCAATTCCAAAATTGAAAATTCTCCGGGATTTCCAATATTTATGGGGCCTGTAAAATCATCCGGGGTATTCATGGTGCGTATCATGCCTTCAACTAAATCATCTACATACTGAAAGCTTCGGGTTTGGTTTCCGCTGCCGTACACAGTAATGTTTTCATTGCTTAATGCCTGCATAATAAAATTGGATACTACCCGCCCGTCGTTCGGATGCATCCGCGGGCCGTATGTATTGAAAATACGAACAATTTTAATGCGCACCTTATTTTGTTTATGATAATTGACAAATAAGGTTTCTGCAACTCGCTTTCCTTCATCGTAGCATGCTCTGGCACCAATAGGGTTTACATGACCCCAGTAGCTTTCTTTTTGCGGATGCTGCTCCGGATCGCCATAGACTTCGCTGGTAGAAGCCTGCAAAATTTTTGCTTTTTTTCTTTTGGCCAAACCCAACATATTTATGGCTCCGCTTACCGATGTTTTTACGGTTTTTATGGGATTGTGGCTGTAATGTACCGGTGATGCCGGGCAGGCAAGATTGTATATTTCATCTGCTTCGGCGAAATACGGCATGGTAATATCATGCCTTACTATTTCAAAAAACGGATTTTTTTGTAAATGAACAATATTGCTTTTATTTCCCGTAAAGTAATTATCGACCGATATTACTTCGTGCCCGTCATTCAGCAAGCGTTCGCACAAATGTGATCCTACAAAACCGGCACCGCCGGTAACTAAAATAGTCTTTTTCATTCCTGTTTTTTAATAAGCAAATATATCGAACAAACGGCAAGCGATGTCCTAAAGTTGCAAATATAAATAAGTTCTTTTCTTAGTGCAAAGTTAATCGGCCGTCGGAAAAAGGAATCTAATTTCGCTGCCTCTATGCAGATTTATTCAAAATAAAAAAACTCTCCCTTTCTGAGCTGTGAAAAGAAGAGTTTTTAATTAAATTATCAATTTAACAGATAGTTATCGCCCGATTCCGAAGTATTCGAAACCATGCTCTGCTACTTCAGCCGGGTCATAGATATTGCGTCCGTCGAAGATGACTTTATTTTTCAATAATTTACTCATGACTTTATAATTAAGCACTTTGAATTCGTTCCACTCAGTTACCAGCAACAATGCATCGGCATCTACCAAAGCTTCGTTTTTATCTTCGGTATATTTTACCAGATTGCCGATACGCTCTTTCGCTTCATCCATAGCAACCGGGTCGTATGCATAAACATCGGCACCAAGATCTTTTAATTGTTGGGCAATAACAATGGCAGGAGCCTCACGCATGTCGTCGGTATTGGGTTTGAAGGAAAGACCCCACATGGCAATACGTTTTCCTTTCAAATCATTGTTGAAATACTTTTTAAGTTTTTTAACCATTACCGACTTTTGTCGCTCATTGACCGATTCCACTGCCTTAAGAATATCCAGAGAATATCCTTTTTCATCGGATGTTCTAATGAGGGCTTTAACATCTTTGGGGAAACAGGAGCCACCGTAACCGGTTCCGGCATATATGAAGTGATAGCCAATACGTGAATCGCTGCCTATGCCTTTGCGAACGTTCGTAACATCTGCTCCTACAATTTCGCACAGGTTGGCAATATCATTCATAAAGCTGATTTTTGTAGCGAGCATGGCATTAGCGGCATATTTAGTCATTTCGGCAGAAGGAATGTCCATGAAAATAACCGGATGCCCGTTCAAAACAAAAGGTTTATACAAGCGTTTCATTATTTTTATGGCTTGCTCAGATTCGGTTCCGACTACAATTCGGTCGGGTTTCATAAAATCATCAACGGCACTTCCTTCTTTGAGAAACTCCGGATTGGAAGCAACATCGAAAGTTAAATCAGAACCGCGCTTATCCAACTCATCCTGTATGGCTTTTTTTACTTTTTTGGCCGTTCCTATCGGAACGGTACTTTTGGTTACAAATACCATATAATCCTGCATGTGCTTTCCTACATCTTTTGCTACCTGTAAGACATATTGCAAATCGGCACTTCCGTCTTCGTCGGGAGGAGTTCCAACGGCTGAAAAGACGACTTCGCACTCTTCAAGAGTTTCCTTTACGGAAGTAGTAAATGACAGTCTGCCGTTTTTGATATTCCTTTCAACCATAGGCTGTAAGCCGGGCTCCCAAATTGGCAGTTTAGCATTTTTGAGATTTTCTATTTTTTTTTCGTCAACATCGACACAATGGACATGTACGCCGGCTTCTGCAAAGCAGGTTCCCGTAACTAAACCGACATAACCGGTACCAATTACTGATATTTTCATATTGTATTGATTAAAATGTTTGAAATTTTTTACAAATTAAAAAATTATTCGGATAACCGCAAAAGACAAATGTCAGCTACACTTAATATTTTGAATAAAAACTAATTGAATTGAGCCCATGAGTTCTGCAAACTCTTATATTCCATCCAAGTATTTATCACCGGTACCGCCAAGCTCTGCCTTAAAAAAGCCTTCTTAGAATAAACTTGTCAAAACCGAGTGCGCTTCCGATTGCCGAAATAATTATCAGTAAATATACCTAACATTTGGAACTGAAAGAGTTATAAGTATTAGTAATCTGTCTAATTCAAAAAACTAAGAAAGCCGCAAGCATGTTATGCAGCATAAACTAATACTTCCTCGTGTTTGCAAAGCAAAGAATTCGTTTAAAAAATATAATTTCTCATATTGTTGAAAATAAGCATGTTATCCATATATAGAAAAAAATCGACACTGAGAAGGTAAAAAAATTGCTCTAAAAGCTTAAAAAACAGAGAAATTCAGAGGAATTTCAAAAAGATAATACTATTTTTGCACCCGCAATTACAAAAAATAATGTCTAACTTATTAAATTTTAAGGAATTAAATTATGAATGAAAAAATTGAAAATCAAAACGAAGAAACCAACCAAGCAGAAGAGTTGGAAACTCAGGCTTCTTCAGAAGTAAAACAAGAAGAGCAGGAGAAGAAAGAAACAACGGAAAAAGAAGAGGAGACGCAACAAACTGAAGAAGAAGCCCAAAAAGAGAATTTTGAAGAAAATCAGTTTTCGGAAAATGAATCAACCTTGGATTTCAACTGGGATGCAGCCTCGACAGATGTAGATGACTATTCGAAAAAAGAAAGACAATCTATGGAAGATGTTTATGGCGAAACTTTATCTACCATAAACGAAAAAGAAATTGTAGAAGGAACGGTAATATCCGTATCCGACCGTGAAGTTGTAGTAAATATTGGCTACAAATCCGAAGGTGTTGTAAACCGCAACGAGTTTCGTTATCGTCCGGATCTGGCCAAAGGCGACAAAGTAGAAGTTTACATTGAAAGTCAGGAAGACAAAGAAGGCCAACTGATTCTTTCACATAAAAAAGCACGTACGCTTAATGCTTGGAAAAATATCAATAACGCTTACGAAAGTGATGAGATCCTTAAAGGTTACATTAAATGTCGTACTAAAGGCGGTATGATTGTGGATGTATTCGGAATAGAAGCATTCTTGCCGGGCTCGCAAATCGATGTTAAACCCATTCGCGACTACGATGCTTATGTGGATAAAACCATGGAATTCAAAGTGGTGCAAATTAACAAAGAATACAAAAACGTTGTTGTTTCGCACAAAGCACTTATTGAAGCTGAGCTTGAAGAGCAAAAACAAAAAATTATTGAACAACTTGAAAAAGGACAAGTTCTTAAAGGCACCGTTAAAAATATTACCTCATACGGTGTATTCATCGACTTAGGCGGAGTGGACGGTTTAATCCATATTACCGACCTGTCTTGGGGTCGTATTAACCACCCCGAGGAAGTTGTAGAACTTGATCAGGAACTCAATGTTGTGATTCTTGACTATGACGAAAACAAAAAACGTATTGCACTTGGTTTAAAACAATTAGAGCCTCATCCGTGGGATTCTTTAGACCCCGAAATGAAAGTGGGCGACCGAGTAAAAGGCAGAGTAGTTGTGATTACCGACTATGGTGCATTTATCGAAATCAAACCCGGCGTAGAAGGCTTGGTACACGTTTCGGAAATGAGCTGGTCACAACACCTCAGAACTGCTCAAGACTTCTTGAACGTAGGCGACGAAGTAGAAGCCGAAATTCTTACATTGGACCGCGAAGAGCGTAAAATGTCATTGGGTATGAAGCAATTAAAACCCGATCCGTGGGAAAATATTGCAGAAAAATATCCGGTAGGAAGCAAGCACAAAACGACTGTGAAAAACTTTACAAACTTTGGTATTTTCGTAGAGCTTGAAGAAGGTGTTGACGGATTGATTCACATTTCTGATCTCTCATGGACCAAAAAAGTGAAACATCCGGCAGAATTTACAAAAATTGGTGAAGAAATTGAAGTAGTGGTTCTTGATGTTGATTCCGAAGGCAGAAAATTAAGTCTCGGACACAAGCAACTCGAAGAGAATCCGTGGGATGTATTCGAAACTCTTTTCAAAGAAAACAGCGTGCATGAAGGTACGGTTCTGAATATCGGAGCAAAAGAGGCCACAATTGCGCTTCCGTATGGTGTTGAAGGAATTTGCTACCTGAAAAACCTGAAAAAAGAAGACGGCGAAACTTTGGAAACAGATGAAAAAGCAAACTTCAAAGTATTGGAATTCAAAAAAGATTCCAAGAAAATTGTTGTTTCACATTCACACAGCTACAAAGAAGATATCGAGCCGACAAAACGCAGCAAGAAACAGCCTGATATTGAATCAACTACATTAGGTGATATTTCTGATCTTTCGGAACTAAAAGACCAGCTTTCGAAAGAAGATAATGAATAAACAGATTTTGAAGTAATTTTTTTAACGAATGGGGGAATTTTTTACCTCCATTCGTTTATTTTTTATATATTCGTAGATAGAAAGATTGATTACGACACTTTAATGCAGACATATGAGCGAAAAATACTTGATTAAAAAGAATGATAATCATACCTACATAAAAGTTTTGGCTGAAAAGCTGGACACCAGTGTAGCGCCTGATTTTAAATCGGAATTGGTTATGATTGCCGGCAACGGTGAAAAAAATATTATTATGGATTTAAGTAATACGCAGTATTGTGATTCATCGGGTTTAAGCTCCATCTTAGTTGCCAACCGGTTGTGCAGTAATGCCAAAGGTAAATTAATTCTTACCGGCCTAAATCAGGCCGTAGAAAGGCTCATTTCCATATCGCAATTAGATTCGGTATTGGACATTGAACACAGCCCCGAAAAAGCTCAAAGCGTACTGGATTAATCATAATTGTTATGTGTTTTGAACTAACGGTTTTGGGCAGTGCAGCCGCTTTACCCGACAGCCGACAAATTTCAACTGCGCAAATACTAAAGTACAAAAACAAATATTTCCTTTTTGATTGCGCTGAGGGAACTCAAATTCGTTTACGGCAAAATAAAATTTCATTTGCCGCCGTGGATCATATTTTCATAAGTCATCTGCACGGCGATCACTATTACGGCATTTTCGGTCTAATTAAAAGTTTTGAACTGTTAGGACGTAAACGCGCTCTAAACATATATGCACACAAAGAGTTGGAACAGCAATTAGATATAGTTTCCGAATACAAAACAGCAAAATTTCCGATTTTTTTCCACGCCCTCAACCCTAAGGGCGAAGATATTATTCTTGATAAAAAATCATTTTACATAAAAAGTTTTCCGCTTTTTCACAGAATCGAAACATGCGGTTTTGTGTTTAGAGAAAAGCCAAAAGAGCTAAACATTCGCAAGGAAAGTATCCAAAAATATCAATTAGGCGTTG
>CAYYQW010000014.1:0-64351 GCA_964472505.1 uncultured Bacteroidaceae bacterium
ATCAAAATAATTGAAGATGAGATAGAATAAACAGCAAAAACAGCTATTGCTATTAATAAGACAGCCTCGTGCTAAGCACGGGGCTGTTTATATTTTGTGCGCTTCGGGGCTTATCTTCTCAAAAGACCCGCAAAACGATTTGAACGGACTTATTTCTGTTTAAAGTTCCGATAAACGTAAATTTTGTTTCCTAACTTCAGTAATGAATGAATAAAGGCTTATTCGGAGAGCATTTCTTTGTATATTTGATAATTTTCATCATCAAAAGTTACAAAAATCACCTTTTCAAGTCCGGTACTTTCTTTCAAAAAATTACGAACGGTTGAGATAGCTATTTCAGCCGCTCTTTTTTTTGGGAATTTATAAACCCCGGTACTAATGTTCGGAAAAGCTATGGTTTTAGCTTCGTTTTGTGTTGCAAGGAAAAGACTTTTGTTATATGCGCTTTCCAGAAGTGCGTCATCATCGCGTTGGCCGTTGGTGTAGTAGGGGCCTACTGCGTGAATTATATATTTGGCGGGAAGCTTGTAAGCTTTAGTTATTTTAGCATCCCCGGTTTCGCAGCCGTCTAATGATTTGCATTCCTCAAGCAATTCGGAGCCTGCGGCTTTATGAATGGCTCCGTCAACGCCTCCGCCGCCCAAAAGGGTTTTGTTTGCGGCATTTACAATTGCATCGGCTTCTGTTTTGGTAATGTCGGCTTTTTTAAGCTCTATTCTGTTGTCAGGCATGGTTAATCTGTTTTATGTATTTCGAGTTTAACCGGAACTACGCCGGCTTCTTTCATATCAAGTCGTTCGGCTGCTTTCTCGGATAAATCAATTATAAATTTTTTCGATACCGGGCCGCGGTCGGTGATGCGTACTATAACTTTTTTATTGTTACTTAAGTTAGTAACGCGTACTTCAGTTCCAAACTTGAGTGTGCGATGTGCGGCAGTGAGTTTGTATTTGTTAAAAGTTTCACCGGAAGCGGTTGTTCTGCCGTGAAAACCGGGGCCGTACCAAGTTGCTCTGCCGGTGGTGTAATGATTCCAGACCGATTCATTATTAACATCCGCACATTGAATCAACAGCATGGACAACAATAATAGACTTCCGTTAATGAAAGTTTTTTTCATCTGTTTTTTCTTATGGTTAGCGTTGTATTTGTTTTGTCTGACCCAAATTGATTTATTTTTCGCCGGATGATGCCGATTCCATAACGGCTAAGCCGGTTTCCCAGATTTTTACTTCATTGGCAGAGCAAGTAATCAGAAACTTACCGGAATCGCTAAAAACTGCTTCGGTAACGGCTCCGGTATGCTCTTGGTTTTTGGTAACGTGCGTAGTACTTTCTGTTTTCCAAAGTACAAAGGTTTTGTCCCAGTGGCTGCTTACGAAATATTTGCCGTCGGGGCTGAAATTTACCGAAAGCACATTCCAATGATTAATCCGGTAGGTACGGATATTTTCACCGCTTTCAAAATTCCACAAGCGAATGCTATTGTCTTGCGAACCGGATAATATGTATTTCCCGTCAGGTGAAAGATCCAGAGTCCGGACGGTATGCATGTGGCCTTTCAAGCTTTTCACTTCTTGTTTGCGTTTATAATCCCATATTTTTATGGTTTTATCCATTGAGCTGCTTACGGCATACTGTCCGTTTGGTGTAATTTCTATATCATAGATTCTGTCTCCGTGGCCCCACAGATAACGGTAACGTTTGGTAGATACCGATTCCCAAACCATAACGGCATTATCGCCTCCGCCGGTAAATACATAGGTTTTATCCGGTGAAAACGCTACGGCCCATACGCCGTGGTTGTGGCCGGAATAATTTTTGAGTATTTTTCCGTCTTCGGTACGCCAAAGAACGGCAATTTTATCTTGTGAGCCGGTAAGAAAAAATTTACCGTCATTGGTAAATTTAATCGTATGAATGGTTCCGCTGTGGCGGTTGGATGCATATAGCTCTTTGCCGCTGTGAATATTAAAAGCTTTTATTTGCCCGTCATCAAACCCGCAAATAAGTGTTTTCCCGTCGGGTGAAAGTGCTACAGTGTTGGCTGTTTCATCGGGGAAGTTTAAAGTATTGTAGAGGGTTAATTTTTGAGCATTTGTAGTAAAAGAAAATGCAAAGAGGAGCAATAAGAAAAATAGTTTTTTGATTTCCGGTTTAAGTTGTATTCGCATAAGTGAAAAATATTACAGTTTGTATATCAGACGGATATTGGCTAAATAAATTGTCTTTTTTTGATATTGTGTGGCGAACTTTTGATTAATCAAGCTATGATACGAAAATACATATTTTTTTGTTATTCAGACCTTAATGAGATGAAATTGGTTGCAGGGGTTTTTGTTTTTGCTTGATTATTAGTTTTTTATCAAAGGGAATTCAATAAAAAATTTGGTACCTTTGCCTTCTTCGGATTCAAACCATATTTCGCCGTTGGCATTATTAATGATATTTTTCACAATAGCCAAGCCCATTCCCATGCCTTTGGTTTTTGTTGTAAAGCTGGGTTTAAAGAGTTTATCTTTTTTGTTTTCGGGAATACCGCTTCCGTTATCTTCTATGGTTACTTTGGCATTATTGCCGTATATGGTCAGCTCTACATAAATTTGGGCGGTAATGCCTTCGGGCACCGATTGAATACCGTTTTTAATAACGTTTATAAATACGCGCGAAAGTTGCTCTTTATCGGCGAGTATTATTACGTCTTCCAAATTGTGGGTTTGCAGATGAATTTTTGTTTTATCTTCATTATCAAAAAGCTGTACTACGGTTTGCAATTTTGAAACCAGATCCACTTCTTCGTTGCGGGCTTTAGGCATTTTGGCGAAAGCCGAAAATTCCGAAGCAATGGCCGAAAGGGTATCAATTTGCTCTATGAGTGTATTGGAAACATTTTTTAAGCGCTCCCCGAAATTATCATCTTTATTGGTCCAAGTATGTTGCAACAACTGTACGCTAAGCTTCATGGGAGTTAAGGGATTTTTTATTTCATGCGCAATTTGTTTGGCCATTTCGCGCCAAGCGCTTTCTCGCTCCGATTCAGCTAACTTACCGATGCTTTCTTGCAATTCTTCCGTCATGCGATTGTATTCTTTCACTAAGTCGCCAATTTCATCGTCTTTTGTGTAGCTAATTTCCTGGTGTTTTCTGCCCAGTTGCACATTCTTAAATTTGCTTTGCAGCATGCGTAAGGGTTTTGAAATGCTGTTGGCTATGATTACTGCAACAAAAACCGAAATCAGGAAAAACAGAATGTAAATATTTACGGTGGAAATTAGCAATGCCGAGATATTATTCTGCAAATCTTTATCTTGAACAAAGAACGGCAAATGCAGATAAGCAATTATTTTATTGTTTTTATTATTGAAAGGGACATATATGGATGCATATTCAAAATTTCCGATGTGTTCTTTTTGTATGAAATGCATTTTCTTATCCCCTGCAAGTGCTTTAAAAGCGGTGCTGTTCATTTGTTTGCCAAGCAGTCCGCGTTCAAAAACTTCGGTGCGCGAAGTGGCTAAGAGGTATCCTTTGGTGTCGTATAGGTTTATGTCGATGAAAAATACTTGTGAGAATTTTATGAGCAATTCGTCTAAGTGGTCGTATTTTTCAGACGACCAACCCGGGGTAAGTTCTTCTTCGTTTTCAAATTTATGTTCCAACTCTATTAATACCGATTGTATTTTTTCGGTCATGGCTTTTTGGCGACGTTGTTTGTCTTGTTCGGTGGCATAATACACCGTACCGGCAACAAATAATATAAATGTGGCGGCCAAAAATGAGATGATGGCAAATTGTACTTTATTTTTAAAATCAGGCTTTAATTTTTTTATCAAGAATTTATAATTCACCGAAACAATAGCAATCAACAGGCAAAGTGAATAGAAAACAAACAGGTATGAGAATGCAATGATGTAATCCAAAATATTAGGCAGTTTACGGCTCAGAATAATCATATTGGAGTCGCCCACGGTGTTGATATGATGGAGATATTGGTCTTCTTTAAAAAAGGAATTGCCTTGTTCCAATTGTTTTCGGTAAGTTTTTTCTGACAATTTATAGGTATAATCACCGGAACGAGCAGCGAGCTGCCCATTATTGTACTTAGCATACGAATAAATATCAAAAATAGAATTTAGCTTAATTTCATCATCCACCAGCAATTCCGGATAGCCTATTTTCTTTAAGTTGGCCTTTTCTTTCAGTTGGATATACAGGGTGAGTTTACGCTCATCTTTTGTCGGCGGTATGCTTACGGATGTGAAGTAGGTAATGGTGCCGTCGCTGTTATTTATGTAGTAGAAATTTGAATTATCTAATTTTTGCTCATAGGCTTTAAGTATATCTTTGAAGTAGTTGGCACAGTATTCGGCCTGATTGGCTTCAGAGTATATATCAACGTTTCCGCAAAGGGTAATGGAAAGTTTGTATTTATCCCAATATCCGTAAAAATATTTTCTGCTCAGGTAATCATGAATCTCCAGCTTGTGAGTTGGCGAAACATTGGTAATAAGACCGGTAAGCACGGTGTCGTTTTCCAATCGGCTGTCTGTTTCTTTGATGAGGAGTTCTGCCACATCATCACGCTCGTCATAGAGTTGAGTAACCAATATTTTTTGTATCTGCTTGTTTTTTTCCAAATCTTTTTCGGCAATAAACCACACAATGTAAAAAGCTGCCAGTCCGGATAGCAGCATCAGTGTGTATATGCTGTATTCTTTACTGAATGAGCGCACACTCAGAATGGATAAAACGGAAATTAAAAAGAATATAATCGTAATATAGTCGGCCGGAGAGAACAGAATAAACAATATGCAAGCTGCGAGTGCCGAGGACGCAACCGGGATTATCAGTTTTCTGAAATTTTCAACAAAACAAAGTATTTTGAATATCTTATCGGTAAAGAGTAAAAATGCAGCTGTAAGAATTCCAAAAATCAAATAGGCCGAAACTGAGAAGACGGATATTTCCTGCAGGCGGTACAGCTCAAATGAGATGGTGGAATTAAATAACAGCGTCTCAAATAGTACGCCTATTCCCAACAGAAAAAATGCACCCAGCCCTATAAGCACAATTATCGAAGGGTAAAGCCAACGAGGGTCTTTCTCATTGAGTT
Source organism: uncultured Bacteroidaceae bacterium (assembly GCA_964472505.1). Lineage (GTDB taxonomy): Bacteria > Bacteroidota > Bacteroidia > Bacteroidales > JAADGE01 > JAYEIA01. The sequence goes on from CAYYQW010000014.1 coordinate 5,114, forward strand.
TATGAATGAGTTCTTCTAAGCTGAATATGCGAAAGAAATTTTCGGCAAAAAAGAACAAAAGCATGGCATTAAAGAAGAAGTCGCCTAAAAACGGGAATAATTTGTTTCCCGCATATATTTCCGGTTCAAAAAAACTTAAGGCATAAATAAAATAAGGAGCCTTATATTCTATCATTACCCAGCGCAAAGCAAGTATGGCAGCCGAAAATAACAGCAAGTACAGTATCGAATGCTTGTTATGAGAAATGAGAATAAACAGCCGGTTAAAGAAGAGCAATAAAAAAGCAAAAGATAAAAAGTATAATAAACTGATAATGCCTTTGACTTCCGAAACGATGGTTACGCTCTTTGAATAACTCAAAGAAAAGACAATGTCGCCGGTTTTACCGTTGATATTAACCGCTCCTCTTGCCGGTTGTGGCGATATGTCGGTTGATGCGGGTATGTCAAATGCTTCGTTATAGGTATTGCTGAGGTATTTATTTTTGTAATCGAATTGGTTTTTTATTTTAATAAGAGCAATCAGTTTATAGGCTCCGTACTCTTTTACTATCGATTCATACCATGCATTGGCGATAAGTGTGATTTTGTATGGTTTGAACAGTTCCGCTGCGTATTTGTGCGGAGCTTGCACATGATTATCCGACCAATACTTTAAAGAGTCATTTTTATATATAAGTAAGGTGTGCGGACTTTTGTTATATATTTGTGTATTTTTATGAATAAGTATGGAGTCTTGAGAAACATATATGAAATTGTTGTTTTTGAGGTCTTTAGCGGCTTTGTCAAGAAGTGCTTCTGCATCCTTCTCCATAGTTACCAAAGTTTCTTCAACTTCGGCAATATTGATTTTTGTTGTAGTGGGCTTTAGCAGTATTTGATGCCCTTGTACAGCCAGTGTGAAAACTATGGCGGCAAATATGAAATATTTTATGTCTTGAAATTTAATTTTCACAAAATCATATTTTATTGGTTATGATAAGGCTCTTTATTTATAATGGTAAACGCCCGGTATAATTGTTCGGCAAAAATGACACGTATAATTTGGTGCGAAAAAGTCATCTCGGATAAAGACAGCGCATAATCGGCTCTTTGTTTAACTGCAGCGGAAAACCCGTAGGCGCCTCCCACCACAAACACAAGCTTTTTCTTTCCCGATTGCATTTTCTTTAGTAAAAAAGAAGCAAATTTTATCGAATTCAATTGTTTACCTTTTTCATCCAATAAAACCAAGTAATTATCTTTATCTCCCACACGGTTTAATATTTGTTCACCTTCTTTTTCTTTTATTTCTTTTACGGGCGTTTTGGCGGAAAATTTTGATGTTTTTATTTCATTGAGCGAAAAGTTCACATAGCGTTTAATGCGATTAATGTATAATTCCAATCCGTCATCAACAAATGCTTGTCCGGTTTTCCCCACAACGGCCAGTTCAATGGTCATATTTTGCAAATTTCAAAGGTTTCAAACAACAATTATGCTAAACTAAATATTTCCGGTTAAAAATACTATTTTTTCGTTTTTGAAATTCTGTCGTTCAGCAGAATATAGTAAAACACAGTTTTAAAATATTACAAAAAACTTGCTTTATCTTACTATTTTCGGTATTTGGGTAAGTCCGGTTTAGTTTTTGTTTTTAGCAAATACAAGAACTTAAATATGTTACCGGAATGATTATAAGGAAAAATATCTTCGTCATTGTATTGGCAATCTTCGTTATTGCAAGTGCTCACACTGCCGATGATGTAACGGAAAGAATCAGCAATGCCATAAAAAGCGGCGATGCTGCGGAACTCAGTGAATACTTTAACAGCAATGTTCGTTTGAAGATTGATAAAAACGATTATATCTACAGTCGCAACCAAGCGAAAGTTATTATGAATGATTTCTTCGGTCGCAACCGGCCAACGAATTACTTTATCACCTCTGAAAGAAAAAGCGGAGGCACCACCATCATTATCGGAAGCATGGAGACCGAAGAAAGAACCTTCCGAGTTTATTATCAACTTTCAGTCAATCCGGGTCACAGACAGATTAATTTTCTGGATATTCAACTTATGGAATAATTCGGCATCATTATAAGCAGTTGCTTAATTATCATTATTCCGAATCATGTAGCGGATTGCTCTGCGAGGTTTCAAAACCCGGGTAGAGTGATAAGTCCGTAAAATTGGATTAATTGATAACAACAGCTCAAAATAATACTTAGCCCTAAACTCTTGTTTACTGACTCGCTTTGGTTAGTCTGTATTTGGACAGCCAATAATTATAATGTATTTTTATCGGATATTTAATAAGACAAATTATCTTATGGAAGAACAAATAAACGCATTGATAAAACAAGCCATAGCCGAAGATATTGGTGACGGTGATCACAGCTCATTGGCCTGCATACCGGAAGATGCCAAAGGCAAAGTACAACTTTTGGTTAAAGAAGCCGGGGTGTTGGCCGGTACCGAAATTGCGCGGAAAGTAATTGCCGCAATCGACTCTGAATTAGTTTTGAAAGTTAATATTCCGGACGGCACACAGATAAAAAAAGGCGATATTGCCCTTACAATAAAGGGCAGAACACGGTCAATTTTACAAGCCGAACGCCTAATTCTGAATTTCATGCAGCGTATGAGCGGTATTGCTACCCAAACGGCTGTTTATGCCGATAAAATTTCAGATCTGAAAACGAAAGTGCTCGATACTCGTAAAACAACACCGGGCTTGCGAGCCATAGAAAAAATGGCCGTTGCAATTGGCGGCGGACAAAATCATCGCATGGGGCTTTATGATATGATTATGCTTAAAGATAATCACATAGATTTTGCCGGCGGCATAAAACCGGCCATAGAGCAAACACAAGCCTATTTGAGAAATCTCGGAAAATCTTTACGGATAGAAATAGAAGTAAGAAATTTAGATGAGCTCAATGAAGTTTTAGAAACCGGCGGTATTCATCGAATAATGCTCGATAATTTCAGTACGGAAGATACACGCAGAGCCGTTGAAAGGATAAACGGCAGATACGAAATTGAATCGTCCGGCGGCATTACGCTTGAAACGCTCAGAGATTATGCCGAGTGCGGAGTCGATTTTATTTCGGTTGGCGCTCTCACGCATCAGATTAAGAGCTTGGACTTAAGTCTGAAAGCTGTTTAGCATATTATCCGGTTTTGTTTTCCGGAAAATCTGTCGGATAATATTCATTCAGTATTTTTTCGCCGATTAGCTTAAAGCCCATTGTTTTATAAAAGGGCAGAGCCGCTGCATGGTCATACTCGCAAGTATGCAAACTCAGGCTTTCGATGCCCCATTGGTCTGCCGCACAAAAAACGCTTTGCATTAAAGATTTACCGAGACCTTGGCCTAAATACTTTTCATCTAAACCAAAATATAACAATTCTGCTTTAGTTTCGCATACTTCAGCTTCAAAAAAACCTGCAAAATCCTTATTTTTTTCTAAAAAGTATAAACGATTTTCTTTTCGGTTCAAAATATTTTGCAGTTCCTTTTCGGAAAGCATGAGTCGAGATGTCCAGCCATATTTCCCACCCACACTTTTATAAATTTTTAAATAGGCATTGCTTGTTATGTCTTTTATTTCTCTTATCGCAAAACCTCTGTTTTCGGGAGTATTTTCACATTCAAAAGGCGCTTTTTTTTCTAAAAAGTAAGTACGTACGGGTATTTTTTTGTAAGCGGTCATGAAGTTATTGTTTTTATTTATAAAGTTTAAAATTTTTATAAAGCAGCTGCATCCGGGCCTCGAATTTTAAGTCGGCTTATTATAATTCGAGCTGAAAAATTTATATATTAGCCAACTCAACAGGCAGATGCCTATTGCATATTACAAATATATATAAATTTAAAACTCTAATACCATGGATTTTGATATAATAATAATAGGAAGCGGACCCGGAGGTTATGTTGCAGCTATTCGGGCAGCCCAGCTCGGATTGAAAACAGCAGTAGCCGAAAAAAGTGAGCTTGGCGGAGTTTGTTTAAATTGGGGTTGTATTCCTACCAAGTCTTTAATGAAAAGTGCTCAAGTTTTGAATTACGCCAAGCATGCTGCTGATTACGGCATAAATGTAACGGATGCGAAGCCTGATTTTCAAGCCGTTATAAAACGAAGCAGAGATGTGGCAGCGCGCATGAGTAAAGGCATTGAATATCTTTTTAAAAAAAATAATATTACGGTTCTGAAAGGCAAAGCCGTAGTAATCGGCAAAAATGTAGTGGAAGTTATTGCTGCAGAAGGCGACAAACAAAAATATAGTGCGAAACATATTATTCTTGCCACGGGAGCGCGTTCGAAGGAATTGCCTAATTTGCAACAAGACGGCAAACACATTATCGGTTATCGAGAAGCCTTAAGCTTGGACAAATTGCCTGAAAGTATGATTGTAGTGGGCTCCGGAGCCATTGGTACGGAGCTGGCCTATTTCTACAACAGTATGGGAACCAAAGTACGCTTGGTGGAATTTCTGCCGCAAGTCTTGCCCAATGAAGATATTGATGTTTCCAAGCAAATTGCACGTTCGCTTAAAAAACAAAAAATTAAGGTGATGACCGAAGCATCGGTAGAGAATGTAACGGTTGAAAACGGTAAATGCAAAGTAGATATTAAGACAAAAAAAGGCATAGAAACCCACGAAGCCGAAGTGGTATTGTCGGCGGTAGGCATTACGGCTAATATTGAGAACCTTGTACAGGGAACTCAGCAACCCGATAAGGAATACGGCAAAATAAAAACCGATGAGTTTTATCGCACATCCGTTGAAAACCTTTATGCAATAGGAGATATAACTACCGGCCCGGCATTGGCTCATGCAGCTTCGGCCGAAGGCATTTGTTGTGTGGAAAAAATTGCCGGTTTAAAACCGGATCCGATTGACTATGACAACATTCCCGGTGGTGTTTATACCGATCCGGAAGTGGCTTCTGTAGGTTTAACCGAAGCAAAAGCTAAAGAAGCCGGTTATGAACTTAAAATCGGAAACTTTCCCTTCAGAGCATCCGGAAAAGCTACTGCAGCCGGGGCATCCGACGGTTTTGTTAAACTTATTTATGATAAAAAAACGGATAAAATGTTGGGCGCTCACTTAATTGGAGCCGGAGTTACCGAGTTGATCGCCGAAGCCGTTACCGCTCGCAAACTTGAAGGCAAATTGCATCAAATGATTACAAGCATACATCCGCACCCCACCATGTCGGAAGCCATTATGGAAGCTGCTGCTGCGGCTAATGATGAAGCCATACATCTGGCTTAAAATATGAAGCCGGATGTTTTTCCTTCCGGCTTTAACAGGTGAGTTTGTTTCAGTTATTGCTTTTTATGAGTATCGGCATCTTCGGAGGCTGAGCTTGCCGAAGCCGGTGAGAAATGCTTGGATGTAATATAACGATGAAATTGGGCATTATAGACAGACTCTAATTCAATTAGATTTTTTATTCAATGGTAAATTAATGAAAAATATTTTTAGTTTTGCAGGTATATTGCCTGTATGATTTTTCAAGAAATAATCCGGTATAAAAATTGTACTTAGTAAACCTACATTTTTATTCACAAGGAAGTTATGCGTAAATTTTTGTTACTGATTTTGATTTTTATCCTGAGTGCTTTATTGCCGGCAATTGCCCAGCAGGCTCTGCCGCAAAAAGCGCAGGGTGAGGTAGCGGAATATCAAGAAGAGCTTCAGTCATACTTACAAGAGGAAAAACAAATGCAGGCTACAAGAGCGATGAATCATATCGCTCAAATATACTGGACCTATTCGCATTATGAGAAAGCCATTGATTATTTTCAGCAGTCTTTAGAAATTAACGAACAAATAGATAACCGAAATGCCATTGCTCAAATCCATAATAATTTGGCGATGTTGTATAATGAGTTGGGCAACTACCGGGAAGCGCTTAAGCATTTGAAAGAGAACTTTGTCTATGTGAAAAGTACTAAAGATCCCGGCAGAATTGTTCAAGCTTATTTGAACATTGCTACGGCACAAAAACGCCTTAAGTTGTATTCGGAAGCAACCATAACTCTTGAGAAAGCCTTAGATGTAGCTTCCACTAATGATTTGCGGGAAAAAATGGCGCATTGCTACGGTGAATTAGCCGACTTATACACCGGAATGGGCGATAAAGAGAAAGCCGGCTTATACTACAATTTGTACGATGATGTCCAAAACGAATTATACAGAAGTTCGGTTCAAACCTCGGAGAATGAACGCTTGAGACGCGAAAATGCCGAAAATGCCAAGCGAATTAAAGAAATGGAACTCCGCAAAACCGAGGAAGAACTTACGGAAACCAAAAAAGAAATTAAATACATCAGTAATCGGCACAAAGCTTTAACCGACAGTTTAGATGCCAGTCAACTCGCTCTGGAGCTGATACGTCAGGAGAAAATTACCAAGGAACTTGAAAACAAACAATTGCTCAGAGAAAAGCAGGTTCAAAAAACATACACCGCTTTTGCGGTTCTGGCTTTGCTTATTGTTATAGGCTTTCTGGTATATATGTGGTATTCCTCGCGCCACATTAAACGCATCAATAATATTCTTACCTTTAAGAATACGGAAATTAATCAGAAAAATGAAGAGATTTTTACTCAGGCTGAAAGCTTGCGCCGAGTAAAAGAAGAAATAGAAACCAAACACCGTCAAATTACGTCAAGTATTGAATATGCCCAACTTATACAAAGTGCGGTATTAAACCCAAGAAAAAAACTTACGGATTACATCAGCAATTCATTTATCTGGTATCGCCCGCGTGATGTGGTAAGCGGAGATTTTTATTGGTACACCGAAATAGACGGCAAACTGATTATAGCTGCCGGTGATTGCACCGGGCACGGGGTTCCGGGTGGTTTCCTCACCATGACCGGCCACAACCTGCTCAGTCAAATTATTCAATACCGCAAAATTACCGATCCGGCTGAAGTGCTGCATGAGTTGGAAACAGAGTTCTCGCATGCATTGCATCAAGATTATTCGGAGAATATGGACGGAATGGATATTTCCGTTTGTGTGCTTGATCCCAAAAATAAAAAATTGCATTTCAGCGGCGCTAAAAGTCCTTTGGTTATTATTGAAAATGAAGAGCTTAGTGTGCTTGAACCCGATTATTATTCCATTGGAGGAATTTCATTATTGATGTTTTCTAAGAAAAATGTGAAGAAATTTACAACGCAAACCATTGATATGCCGCGTAGCTTTAGTTTTTATATGCATTCCGACGGGCCGGTGGATCAATTTAACCAAGTGGATCGCAAACGCCTGATGAAGCATGGCTTTTATGAAATGCTAAAACAAACCAATCATCTGCCCGCCGAAAAACAAAAAAGTGAAATTGCAAGAATGTTTAAAGAATGGCGAGGCGACACAAAACAAACGGATGATATTTTATTGATAGCCGGAAAAATTGAAGATTATAACATTAGATAAATTGAACAGTTATGAGGTATGTATTGTGTTTCATTGTAGTGTTTACAGGATTTATGCTTCATTCATCCGTTGCTTTTGTTCAAGTTAAGTTGGAGCATACTAAAACGCATTACAAGTCTCCGGAAGGAAAATTGTATTGGAACATGGATTTACCGGTGTATCTAAGCCTTTCCGGCTCGCCTGAGGGCGAAAGACAGCCTTTGCTTTATGACGGAGAAGAAAGTTTACCGTTCTATTTTACGGTGGAAGGACTAAATTATATTAAAACACCTTGGGCTATTGATAAAGAAACAAAAAAGCAAGCATATCCGAGGCAAACCGTAAACTTTCCAATATATGCAGACGGCAGCCCGCCTCTAATTTCGCATAAATTTTTAAATACAAAAACTTATAAAAACAGCTCTTTTTTGGGAGAAGGAGCAAAGTTTATATTGACTGCTTCCGATAAATACAGCGGCACGGCTAATATTTTTATGAGTATTGATAATGGCGAGTTTTCTGTTTATAATGATACATTGAGTTTTGAACTTTCCGGACAGAAAACAATTGCTTACTATGCCACAGATAATGTGGGCAACAGTTCACAAATAAAAGAAGTAGATTTTACGTTGGATTACTCGGCACCTAATACGGAGCTCGTGCTTGAGAATTCTCCCATGGCCGATGTAAGTATTTTTTCCGGACAAACGCTTGTATTGCTTGACGCAAAAGATGATTACGGCGGTGTAAAAACAATTTATTACAAGATTTCAGACGGAGATTTTCGAGTCTATTCCGGGCCTTTGAGATTTGACAAGTTTGAGTCCGGCGACTACACAATTCAGTATTATTCAGAAGATTATGTAGGAAACGAAGAGGAAGAGAAAAGCTTTTCGTTTTATTTGGATAAAAGCCCGCCAATGGTTGTTTCACGCGTTATCGGAGATATTTATGAAATAGACGGAAAAACTTTTTTCTCCGGAAAAACTCAGCTGAAATTTACCGGCATTGATAATAAAGCCGGTGTTAAAACCGTGCGTTATTCTGTTGACGGAGGCGAATATCAAGATTACGAAGATAAACCCGTTTACTTATCAACCCAGCCGGGCAAGCATTCAGTTAGTTATTATGCCATAGACAGTACCGGAAACGATTCAAGAGATGCCAAAAGGCCTAATCAATACACCTATGAACTGGAGAATTATTACATCGACCTTACGGGGCCCGAGATTGCTTACGAAATACAAGGAGACCGCCTCGAAGCAGACAGTATCCTGTTTCTTTCGCCCGAAGCCAAAATATCACTTAAAATGTATGATGCCGAAAGCGGCATAAAATCAGCGGCTTATTGTTATAATGATGAAGTAAAAGAAAGAGAATACGAAAAAGAAATATCCGTAAAAGACTTGGAGCACGGAAAAAATCGCGTTGATTTTTTTGCTTATGATAATGTAAATAACCGAAACATCGATGAGTTGGAGTTTTTTCTTGACAAAGAAGGCCCGGAGATTGCTGTGTCCTTTGGTTCCAAACAATCAGGGACAAAGGAGGGCTTGCCTGCATACCCGAGCTATACGAGCATTTTCGTTGCTGCCGCCGATGAAGATACCGGTATCAAAAGCATTAGTTACTCATTAAACGGCAGTACTTTAAAGCCTTATACCGGAATGATTCGCGGGTTTAAACCTAATGCCCGCAATACAATAGAAATTATTGTGCATGATCTGTTGGGCAACAGCGCTCGTGAGCAATTGGAAATATTTATAAAATAATTCGTTCAAATTAAAAACAAGCCGGACATTTTGAGAAGCTAAATGTCCGGCTTGTTTGTGTAATTTTAAAATCTAATAATTAAACAGTTCCTCTAAAGTCAACTCTTCGGTTGGCCCGAATTTTTCTAAAGTTTTAAAATCAACTTTATCCTTGCTTCCTATAACTAAGATATTGTAATTTTTATCTTTAATCCGCTTATTGAAAAATCCTTTTAAATCTTCCAATTCAAATTCCTGCACCTGTTTGTACACATCTTCTCGGATGTCTTCTTCTATACCTAATTCTTTGTTATTAAGATAGGTCCAAAATACGTCATCTTTTGTAATGCGCTCTGAATTAATACTTTTGATGATGGATTCTTTGGATTGAGAGAAAGCTTTTTCTGATTCCAACATATTGTTTAAGAGTTCATTAAAACGATTCATGGCTATTTCAATTTTGTCGGGCTGTGTGGCAATGTATGCAAACACATAGTTTGATTTATCTTTTTCGCTTGCGGTTGAATAGCCGGCAAAAGCAGAATAGGCCAGTCCGGCAGCTTCGCGCATTTCCTGAAACACAACGGATGCCATGGAGCCGCCGTAATATTCATTGAACATTCTGATAATCGGCATTTCGCTTTTATCAAAAGTTTTGTCTTTTGAAAGCAAAATAATTTGTGCCTGTACCATATCATAATCACAGAAATACACTTTTGTTTCCTCGGTATCTTTTTCCGGGTATTGTTTTTCTTCCGGAATATCTTTAAGCTTTTCCGGTACTTTATGCAGTTCGGCAATTAAGTTTTGAGCGTCATCTTTTTCTTTCGGGCCGTAATAATACACTTTATGTTTGTGTGTAAATATTTCTTTTATCAGGTCGGTAAGTTCTTTCGGATCAATGGCTCTTAACTCTTCTTCCGACAATACATCGTTGAAGGGTGAAAGTTCACCGTATTTGGCATAACTGTATAGCCCGCTCCAGAGTACAGTGCCTTTGTTTTTCTTCATGTTGGAACGATCTTTAAGGATTTTATCCACGGTCTTTTCATAAGCGTCCTTGTCCGGTTTGGCATCTGCGAGCATTTGTTCCAACAGTTCAATCCCTGCTCCCAGATTTTCGTCAAGCCCCGAGATATAAACATACGAACGATCATTGGATGAAGAAACAAAATAATCTATTCCGATTTTATAGAATTCTTTGTTTAGATCATCGAGCGAGTATTTATTTGTGCCTATGTATTTCAAATATTCCATGGCAACGGGTATCATTTTATTGTGATTTTTGCCCATATCAGCCATATAATAAACGTAAGCTAAATTGTTTGAAGGATTTTTTGTGTAGAAAAAATCAAGCCCTTCCGCAAGTTTGGCGCGTTTCAGTTTCTCATCAAAATTTATAAATTCAGGTTCTATATTTTCCGGTTCCAAACTTGAGATTTCCTTGAAAAATTCTGAATTCTCATTTCGGTTGATATCTACAGGTGTAATTGGTGGTTTTTCAACCGTCATTTTATCTTTGTTTTCGCCTTCGCGCTTGTAAACCACTACGTAGTTATCTTTAAAAAAATCTTTGGCATAGTTTACAATATCGTCTTTGGAGAGTTTTGTCATTTCATCCAATTCGACGACTACGTCTTCCCACTTTTTTTGCGATATAAAAGCGTCAATAAAGTTATAAACGGCCCAATTTTGATCGTAGGAGCGAATACGGTTAAGCTTTTTCTCATTGATTACGGCTTCTCTGAGCCAATCATCAAACGCTCCGCTTTTTAGTTTGTCCAATTCACCCAGCAGCAGGTCTTTAACCTCTTCAAGTGATTGATCTTTACGATTGTATCCGGTCAGTGTGAATACCCCGTAATCATTCATTTCGCTGAATGAAGCATAGGCTCTTTGTACTTTTTGGTTTTTGGTCAAATTCAAATCAAACAAACCGGCTTGCGAATTGCTCAATATGGATCTCATAATACTGAAATATTTGGCTTTGTCGGATTTATTGCCGGGTGTGCGGAAACTCACGCTGACAAATTCGGCATCCGGGCCGTACACTTCTTTAACGATAGGCTCCGATATTTCTTCTTCGGCTTGGAACTCAATTTCTTTTGGTTCTTCGCCTGCTTCCATATTGCCCCAGTATTTGTCGATGAGTTGTATGGTTTTATCAAAGTCTATATCGCCCATTAAGCATACAGCCATATTGTTGGGTACATAATATTTCTCTTGAAACTGCCGAATGCTGACCATCGACGGATTTTTCAGATGCTCACCTTTGCCGAGTACCGGAATGCCGTAAGGATGATTTTTAAACAGCTCTGCATAAGCCGTATAGTATGCCTGACGCCTGTCATTGTCTTGGCTCATGTTAAATTCTTCGTAAACCGTTTCAAGTTCCGTGTGGAAAAGGCGGTAAACCGGATCTTCAAAACGCTCGTTTTCTACTTGCAACCATCGCTCCAGTTCATTGCTCGGAATATCGTTCATATAAGCCGTAACATCCTTTGATGTAAATGCGTTGGTCATTTTTGCTCCCATAATGTTTACCGTCTTATCGTATTCGTTTGGTACGGCGTATTGAGCAGCAATTTGTGAAAGAGAGTCAATTTTCTTAAAAATATTCAGACGTTCTTGCTCATCTTCCGTTTGCTTTCTTTTTTCATAGAGATCAGAAATTTGATCAATCAGCTCTTTTTCTTTTTCCCAGTTCAGCGTACCTATTTCGTCTGTGCCTTTAAACATAAGGTGTTCAAAATAATGTGCCATACCGGTATTGTCCGAAGGGTCATTTTTTGAGCCGGCTCTTACGGCAATCATGGTCATTATTCGAGGGGCATCATCGTTGTTGGCCATATATACTTTAAGTCCGTTTTTAAGTTCGTAAACTCGGGCTTCAAGTGCATCGCCTTCAACAATTTCGTAACTGTAACCGTTATCATCGGTTTTTGTAAGGGTTTTGTAGCTTTCCGTTTGTTTGCACGAAAAACTTAGCAATACTAAAAGCAGTAATGCTAAAATTGAGTGTTTTCTCATGTTTTTTATTTTTTGTTAGGTGAAATTGATACTCAAATATCAATACTTTTTTTTTAATTAAGAAAAAAGAATGAATAAACCACATAGGACACAAAGATACACATAGTTCTACTTTGCGATATTGAGTCCACTCCGAAAAGTCGATTTTTTTGCCGGCAAACTTGTAAGTACCTAATAATCAGTAACCGACGGGTTGACCCGTCGGTTATGGAACGAGTTGTTTATGAGTAGCTTAAACATGTCTCATGTTTTTATTTGTACTTTTCGGAGTCGATCCAATACTGAATAGTTACAATTATTTAATAGTCAGTTATTTATAAAGCTGTAAAGTAGAGCTAAATATTTTCTGTATTTTTTCCGATATAGTTTCTAAATTTACCCTTTTTCGGAAAAATAAATAAAAAGAGATATGAATATTACAGCGCTTGATTGGGAAATAATTGCTTTATATTTTGCTATTAGCCTGAGTATTGGGATATACATGGCCAAGCGTGCCGGGCGCGGTATGCGCGATTTTTTTCTCAGCGGCAGAAAACTTCCTTGGTACATAGCCGGTACCGGCATGGTAGCTACTACATTTGCAGCAGATACGCCCTTGGCGGTTACCGAGTTGGTAGCTCAACACGGTGTTGCGGGAAACTGGTTGTGGTGGAATATGCTGTTTGGCGGAATGCTTACCGTATTTTTCTTTGCTAAATTATGGCGGCGTGCCGGCATTCTTACTGATGCCGAGTTTGTTGCCATTCGATATTCCGGGAAATCCGCTAATTTTTTGCGCGGATTTCGAGCGGTGTACATCGGTATTTTTATGAATGTAATAGTTATAGCTTGGGTAAATTTAGCTATGGTGAAAATTCTAAGCGTCATGTTTCCGGATTTTACTGCTTTCGGACAAGAATCATTTAGTTTGCTCGGAATGGAATTCAGCGCACACTTATTGGCCGTAGGAGGCTTAATGGTTTTTACGGCAGTTTACAGCGCGCTTTCCGGCCTTTGGGGTATTTCATTTACCGACAGTTTTCAGTTTTTGATTGCCATGACGGGCAGTATTGTCTTGGCTGTTTTTGCCGTTAATCATGTTGATGTAGGCGGAATAGCCGGCCTAAAGGAAAAGCTTCCCGAAAGTATTTTTGATTTTCTTCCGGCATTGGCATCCTCCGAAACGGCTGATGCAGGCGGAACAAATGTACTTCGTCTGGGAATTGTTGCATTCATTGCTTATCTTGGTGTTCAATGGTGGGCCAGTTGGTATCCCGGAGCCGAACCCGGCGGCGGCGGCTATATTGCCCAACGCATGATGTCGGCTAAAAATGAAAAACATTCGTTATGGGCTACGCTTTGGTTTCAGGTGGCTCATTTTGCCGTACGGCCTTGGCCGTGGATTGTTGCCGCTCTCGCTGCACTCGTGCTTTATCCGCAAGCCGATGATAAAGGAGCAACTTACGTTATGCTCATTCGAGATGTGCTTCCCGTAGGGCTTACCGGCCTTTTGTTGGCAGCTTTTCTGGCCGCATATATGTCCACTTTGGCTTCCCAAACTGTTTGGGGTACTTCATATATCACCAATGATTTGTACAAGCCTTTCATAAAACCGGATGCCGACGAAAAACAATACGTAGCAATTTCGCGTGTAATTACGGTGGTATTAATGCTTATTTCAATTATTGTAACCACACAGTTTACAAAAATCAGCGGCGCATGGAAATTCGTTTTGGCCATGAGTGCCGGCATAGGGCCGGTTCTGCTTTTGCGTTGGTTCTGGTGGCGACTGAATGCTTGGTCAGAGATTTCGGCTATGGCTGCTCCTTATCTGATTTATCCCGTTCTGCATTTCGGTTTCGGTTGGGATGTAATTGATGCCGATTTTGAGATTAGTCTGATAGTTATTGCAGCTTGGGCTAATCTTGTTTGGATAACGGTAACATTTTTGACCCCTCCGGTGAAAGACGAAAAACTGCGTACTTTTTACAGAAAAGTGCATCCGGGCGGAAGAGGTTGGAAGCGCATAGCCCGCATGCTGCCCGAAGTTAAAGGCGATAAAGGGTTCGATTTGTTGTTTGTAGCTTGGCTCACCGGCAGTTTTACGGTTTTGTTTACCCTTTACGGAATCGGACGAATTATTTTCCGGGAATATCTTTCCGGTGCTCTGTTTATCGGGCTTAGTTTGGTTTTTGCAACATTTATTTATGTCCTTACGGAAAAAATTACCAAACGAAGGAATGAGAAAAATTTGACACCGAAGAATTAAGTTTTAGATTGAAATGAATTCATTATTTGACTGCCTGTGAAATACTTAGGGATTGACCGAAAAGAATTTTCCGAGAATCCTGCAGCGGTTGTTGCGCCTTTAGATTGGGGCTTGGGACATGCCGCTCGTTGTGTGCCTGTTATTCGAGAATTAATTCAAAATGATTTTCGGGTGATAATAGCCGGCTCCGGCCTTTCCCTTAAAATGCTGCAGGCCGAATTTCCGAAATTAGAGTTCAGAAGCATAAATACAAAACCCTATACCTACTCAAAAAGCCGATTTACGCTTTGGAAATTAGTTTTTCAATTGCCTAAATTTTTTAAAAACATTCATAAGGAACGGCGAGCCGCACAAAAGCTTTACCAAAAATACAAACCCTCACTGATTATCTCCGATAATCGATACGGCTTTTATTCCAAACATTGCCGTTCCGTTTTTATTACACATCAAATATCGCCGCAGCTTCCAAACTGTTTGAAACTGTTTGAGAGGCCTATTCGAGGGCTGCACATTCGGATGATACAAGCGTTTTCGAAATGCTTAATTCCGGATTTTGAAGGAAGCTTTAACCTTTCCGGGAGCTTATCGCACGGATTTTCTTTATCCGAGAAATTTAGATTTATCGGGCCGCTGTCACGTTTTTCTGATTCATCCGACAGCCGAGAAAATAAGTCTGTCGGCGGAGTATTGGTTATTATATCGGGTCCGGAGCCGCAGCGCAGTATTTTTTATGAAAAAATAGTGGCGCAAGCCGGTAATTTATCGAAAAAGCTATTTGTGGTTGCAGGCAAGCCGGGAACAGCTTTCGAATACATAAACAATAATCTGCAAGTAGTGAATCACCTAAGCCAAAAGCAGATGTCGCATGCAATTCACACAGCTGAATACGTGATTTGCCGGGCGGGCTACAGCTCAGTGATGGATTTGTTTGTTCTCAGAAAAAAAGCCGTGTTAATTCCCACGCCCGGACAAACCGAACAGGAGTACTTGGCTAAGCATTTGTCAAAAACCGGCATGTTTTTATTCCGAAAACAAGGTCAATTTAACTTGAAAGATACAGATAAAGCCGCCGGTAAGTTTGAACCGTATTTTGAAGCATAAACATAGCTAACTTGAGCCTATTTTGATTTAACAGACAGAAAAACATAAAGCTTACAAAAATAGATTAATAGATTTATATCTAATTTGTATGAATTCTTAATTAGTTCGGTAAATTTCTGTTAATTAGTTTTTTAAGTGTAATTTTGGGGGCTTTTGTTCTTGTTTCTAAGCCGATTTTCTTGTAAAGAAAAAAAAAGTATTTATTTTTAAAATCTGAAACTATAACCGGAGAAAGGCATAACAGATGAAGGTATTTATGCGAGTTTTTAAGTTTTAGGTCGAAGGCTTTCGAAACATGAATAAAACCGGTAGAAAGCTTCGGTCAATCATTAGCATAAAATCAGCTGTATTGTTTTTAGTTTTGAAGCTTTTTTCTTTTTCGATAAACAACATAGGATGCTGACAGAGAAAAATCAAACCATGTGCATGAGCAATTAATAAACATAAACAAAAATACAAACACAGATGGAGAACGTTGATTTATTATTAGTGGATTGGTCCCGGGGCCAGTTTGCGCTTACCGCAATGTATCATTGGCTTTTTGTGCCGCTTACATTGGGTCTGGCGTTTATGATGGCCTTTTTTGAGACCATTTATGTGAAAACCGGAAATCCGGAATGGAAAAAGATTACCCGATTTTGGATGACCCTTTTCGGAATTAATTTTGTAATAGGCGTTGCAACCGGAATTATTTTGGAATTTGAATTCGGAACCAACTGGTCAAACTATTCATGGTTCGTGGGAGACATTTTCGGAGCCCCGCTTGCCATTGAAGGTATTATGGCTTTCTTTATGGAATCGGCATTTTTGGCTATTATGTTCTTTGGTTGGAATAAGGTCAGTAAAAGGTTTCATTTGGTTTCCACTTGGTTGGTTGCCGTAGGAGCTAATCTTTCGGCACTCTGGATTCTGGTAGCCAACGCTTGGATGCAAAATCCCAGGGGGACTTCTTTTAACCCGGATACCGTTCGCAACGAAATGGCTAATTTTTGGGACGTAGCTTTATCGCCGACTGCGGTAGATAAATTTTTACATACCATTGCATCTTCCTACGCATTGGCCGCCATATTTGTAATAGGCGTAAGTGCCTGGTTTTTGCTTAAGAATCGGAATATACTTATGGCTAAACGCAGCATCGCCATGGCTTCGGTTTTTGGGTTTATTTCCATTATTTTTACTGTTTATACCGGTGATACCAGTGCACAGGATGTAGCTAAATACCAACCCATGAAATTTGCTGCCATGGAATCGCTTTACGAAGGACAAACCGAAGCGCCTTTGGTGGGAATGGGATATTTGAAAAATAACGACTATCACGCCGAAAAGCCTTACGAGCTCGGAATGGACTTGAAGTTTCCCGGCATGTTATCAATCTTGGCTTTTCGAGATGTCAATGCGTTTGTTCCCGGCATAAAAGACCTGGTGGAAGGCAATGAAGAGCAGGGAATTCTTTCTGTGGAAGAACGAGCCCGCCTCGGCAAGATGGCCATTGATGCTCTGGCTGCATATAAAGATGCCAAAGAAGCCGGAGATACCGAAGAGGCTGAAAAACAAAAAGGCATATTGGATGCTAATTTTGAGCATTTCGGTTACGGTTATTATTTCGGAAGAGATAAAACCGAGCTAATTCCAAATGTAAGCATGAGTTTTTACTCATTCCACATTATGGTAATTCTTGGTTTTGCATTTGTAGCCTTCTTTTTAGTGTTCATTTACCTGACCTGGAAAAATCAGCTCCAAAAATATAAGTGGCTGCTGAGAATCAGTATTTTATTTATTCCATTGGCTTATATTGCTTCGCAAGCCGGTTGGGTTGTGGCTGAAGTAGGCCGGCAGCCTTGGCTTATCCAAGATCTTTTGCCGCGCATAGCAGCAGTTTCGCATATTGATACATCAACGGTTCAAATCACATTCTTCTTATTTTTGGCAATTTTTACAATACTGTTAATTGCTGAAATTAAGATTATGACCCGAGCCATTAAAAAGGCCGATGTTGAATTACCCGAAGAATCAGATTCTGAAACCATAAATCAATAAAACAGGAGGAAATTATTATGTTTGAATCACTTACATCTTATGAATTATTACAGCACTACTGGTGGTTTATCGTTTCGGTACTGGCTTCCATTTTAGTTTTTCTCCTGTTTGTACAGGGCGGACAAACACTCATATACAAGCTGGGCAAAACGGAAGGCGAACGCAACCTTTTATTAAACACACTGGGTCGAAAATGGGAACTTACTTTTACCACATTAGTTACTTTCGGCGGCGCTTTTTTTGCATCTTTCCCCTTGTTTTACTCTACCAGCTTTGGCGGAGCATACTGGGTATGGATGTTGTTATTGTTTGCCTTTATTATTCAGGCTGTTTCCTATGAATATCGCAGAAAAAAAGGCAATGTTTACGGAGCTAAATTTTATGAAACACTCCTTATAATTAACGGAGTTGTAGGAACCATTCTTTTGGGAGCCATTGTTTCCACTTTGTTTACCGGAGCTGAATTTTCTATGGAAAAAATGCGTATTGTCGACTTAGTCGGCAAAAGTACGGTCATTTCTCAGTGGCAAACGCCTTACCACGGTCTGGAAGCCCTTTGGACGCTTGAAAACATGGCCTTTGCCCGAAACTTAGCTCTTGGATTGGGTGTTTTCTTTCTGGCTCGAATTTTAGGAAATTTATATTTTCAAAAAAATATTGAGCATACTGAAATCATGAAGCGCTCAAAAAAGAGTTTATTGATAAATTCAGTACTCTTTTTGGTTTTCTTTCTTTTTTGGTTAGTAATGTTGTTGATTTCAGAAGGTTATGCTTTGAATCCCGAAACCGGGCAAATTTACACCGAGAAATATAAATACCTGAACAATTTCTTAGAGCAACCAATTCTTTTAATTATGTTCCTTTTGGGAGTAGTAGGCGTGCTGGTCGGCATTGCATTGGCTCTGTTTAAAGACAGCGACAAGGGCATTCATTTTACCGGGCCAGGCACGGTACTGACAGTTCTGGCTTTGTTCCTGATTGCCGGATACAACAATACGGCCTATTATCCCTCAACTTTCGATATTCAAAGCTCGCTTACGATTTTTAACAGCTCATCCAGTCCGTTTACATTAAAAGTAATGAGCTATGTTTCCATAATGGTTCCTTTGGTTCTTGCATACATTTGGTATGCTTGGCGCTCTATGAACAAAACCAAACTGACCGAAGAAGAAATAGAACAGGACAGTCATTCGTATTAAACTTTAAAAAACAATTGATATGTACACAGCAGAATTACTGACATTAGTGTTATGGCCTCTTATGATTATTATTAGCTATTACTTAGGGGCTCGTTTTGCGAAAAAAGTAAAATAAGGCTTGCTATTTAAAATTTATTTCAGGCCCTCTTTTCCGTTATTTTTTTTAATAATCGCCACTGACAGGAGAAGGGGGCTTGTACTTGAAGTTTTGCAGCAATTTATTAACACCTGCTTTTTTAAGTTGGTGTTTTTTTATATTTTTATGCGATACCGGCAAGAAATATGTAGGATAATTTTAATAACTTGAGCCATGAGAATGTATAAAATAATCAGTATTTTGCTTTTAAGCCTTGGTTTTGCCTATGCAACTCAGGCACAGAGCCAAATCGACAGCCTGAATAATTTACTTGAAACCAATATTGAGGACAATGGGAATGATTTGCGTACCGCAAAGATTTTAACCGAACTCTATAATGAAAGTAAAAGTTCAAACCCTTTCGCTTCATTGCAATACGCAGCCCGTGCTCTGGAAATATACAGCATGGAAGACGATACGGCTAATATCGCACTCATGAACAGATATATCGGCGATAATTACTTTGACCGCGAGATATATAATATGGCCATGGATTCTTATGCCAAATCGTATGATTTGTACAGTTCCATTGCTGATGAAATTCAAGAAGCCTACTCCATGATGCGAATAGGGGATACCTATTTGGCTCAAAATCTGGAAACCAATGCTGCCGAACAATATTATAATGCCTTACAGATTTTTAAAGAAAAAGATAATAAAAAAGGTTTGTCTTATGCTTATGAAAGAATAGCAGAAATTAAGCTTAATGAATACTCGCAGGAAACGGCCATGGAATATTTAGACAGCGCTCTTTTGTTGCGTCGATCGCTCAGAGACGATGAACTTATAGCACTTTCCTACGAAAATATTGCTAATGCACACTTATTCAATGAAAACTACAAACAGGCCGAAGCATTTCTTGAAAAAGCCTTGGATAAATACCGTGTAACCAATAATAAAATTAAAGTAGCCGATATTTATTTTAGTTTGGGAAGACGTTTTATTTCCGAAGCAAATTATACAGAAGCCGGGGAGAATTTGCTTAAATCTCTTGAAATATACAAGAAATATGATATTTTAGATAAGATGGCTCAGGTTTATAATAAGCTGGGCTTTATTCATTACAAGGAAAATAATTACCGGAAAGCTCAGGAGTATGCAGATTCCGCATTAACTATCAGCACGGAAAACTTATACCGAGAAAGTGAAAAAAATACCTATAAATTATTATCAGATATTTATATCGATCGTAAAGATTATAAAATAGCAACCGAATACCTTCAGAAACACACCAAATTAACCAATGAGCTGATTGAAGAGGAAAGAAGAAAGCAATCAACGGAGTTGCAGGTGAATTTGGCAACACAAAAGAAAGAGCAAGAAATCAAACTCTTAAAAAAAGACCGACAGCTTCAGGATGCGCGCATAAAACGTAATGAAGCCGAGCAAAGAACCTTGTATTTCGGTTTTGCATTAACCGTTTTGGTTCTGATTTTTGCCGGTATTTTCGGTTATTATTTTTATCGCACCAATAAAAAAACCAAAGCGGCCAATGAGCTTTTAATTGAAAAAAATGAACACATTCAGCAGCAGAACGAAGAAATAAATGCTCAAAAAGACCAGTTGATGGTAGCTTATGATTCCATATCCGAGCAAAAAAATGAAATTGAAAATAAAAGCAATAAAATTACTTCAAGCCTGAACTATGCCAGCCGTATTCAAAGAGCCATGTTGCCCAAAATCAGCGAAATAAAATCTGATTTAAAAGAATCTTTTGTAATGCTCAGTCCTAAAGAGGCCGTTAGCGGCGACTTTTTTTGGTACGGTAAAAATACCGATGAGAAGGGCAACGAGAAAATTATTATTACGGCCGTAGATTGCACCGGGCACGGTGTGCCGGGCGCATTCATGTCTATGATTGGCGATGCTTATCTGAATCAAATTATTTATCAGCAACGTATTTTAAAGCCCGATTTAATTTTGCACGAACTGCATAAAGGCATCAATACCGCGCTTAAACAGGGAACCAGTAACAATACCGACGGCATGGATATGTCGCTCTGTGTTATTGATTTGAAAGCTAATACTTTGGATTTTGCCGGCGCAAAAAATCCCTTGGTTTACATGCAAAACGGGAAGATGAACGTCATTAAAGGCGACTCAAACTCCATAGGCGGCTTCACCAAAGGCAGGAGTAAATCCTTTACCGGGCACTCGCTCAGCATTGATGTCCCTACGCAGTTTTACATTTATACCGACGGCTTTCAGGACCAATTTGGAGGCGACCAAAATAAAAAGTATATGGCCAAGCGCTTTAGACTGTTTCTTGAATCCATTCACTCCATGCCCATTGGCGATCAAGCCACGGCACTTGCCGTAGAATTGGATGACTGGCGAGGCGATCACAGCCAGATGGATGATGTCTTGATTATTGGCTTTAGGATAGACCCTAATTTAAACAGTTAGTTTACAGACTCAGACAGACCTATTTTTAATATAAAAAAAGACCTTTAAGTTTTAAATAAAAAATATGTATCGCTTGCCCCAAAATATGGCATAATGATTATTTTTGCTCAAAATTATGTAAGCCCAATAATGATATGAATAAGAAAGAATTTGATATCTTTAAATACATACCCTCAGAACAACGTTTGCTACAGGCAGAGACAAACCCGAATGCCCGAAAAATATTTATAGAAACCTACGGGTGCCAAATGAATACAGCAGACAGCCAAACGGTTATGGCCGTGATGCTGGATGAAGGATATGCCATAACGGATCAACTTGAAGATGCGGATGTTATTTTTGTTAACACCTGTGCCGTGCGCGATAATGCCGAGAAAAAAATAAGAAATCGCCTGCAGTTTTTTAATTTTTTAAAGAAATCTAAACCTAATCTAATAATAGGCATTCTTGGGTGCATGGCAGAGCGCTTGAAAGAGAAGCTCCTGGAAGAAGAAAAAATGTTAGATATTGTTGCCGGCCCCGATGCTTATCGTACTTTGCCAAATCTTCTTAAAGAAGCTGAAAACGGTCAAACAGCAATTAATGTTTTGCTTTCGCGCGATGAAAATTACGGCGATATAAGCCCCGTGCGAAAAGATAAGTACAATGTATCGGCCTTTATTTCCATTACCCGGGGCTGCGATAATGTCTGTTCTTTTTGTGTGGTTCCTTATACCAGAGGAAGAGAGCGCAGCAGAGAACCGGAAACCATTTTGCGTGAGCTCAAAGAAGTTCAATCCGAAGGGTTCAAGGAAATTACATTGCTTGGGCAAAACGTGGATAAATACAGTTGGAATAATGGTGAGCTGAATTTTGCCGGCTTGTTAAAACTTACAGCCGAAGCCGCACCGGAAATGCGCATTCGTTTTGCTACATCCTATCCGCAGAATTTTACCGATGAGGTATTGTATGTCATGGCTACTCATCAGAACATTTGTAAGTATATTCATTTGCCTGTTCAATCGGGAAGTAATCGCATGTTGGAAAAAATGCGACGCGGATACACACGCGAATATTATCTCAATCGGATAAAAGCCATACGATCCATAGTACCCGACAGTGCAATTTCAACCGATATTATAACCGGATACGCTTCCGAAACGGATCAAGACCACCAAGACACGCTGGATTTGATGGAAGAAGTCGGTTTTGATTATGCATTTATGTTCAAATACTCGGAAAGACCCAATACACTCGCGGCTAAAAAACATCCGGATGATGTGGCGGAAAAAGTCAAATCCAAACGCTTAACGGAAATTATTAATTTGCAGCAGCAGCTTTCCTTGGAAAGCAATAAGCAGGATATTGGCAAAACTTTTGAGGTGTTGGTCGAAGGCTATTCCAAAAAGTCTGACGACTACTTATTTGGGCGAAATTCTCAAAACAAAGTCATCGTTTTTCCCAAACGGAAAACAAAACCCGGTGATTATGTTGATGTAATCGTAAATGATTGCACATCAGCTACATTATTGGGTCATATTCTTGTTGAACCACATTCTTAAAACCCCTTTATTATGAAACATGCACTTATTCCGATTATTATTTTTGCAGCGGGCTTTATGCTTTCTGCCGTTGCCCAAAATCATCCCGATTTTGATATTACGCATCAATGCAAAACAAGTTCCGTTAAATCACAGGATCGTGCCGGTACCTGTTGGGCTTATACTGCCGTTTCCTTTTTAGAAAGTGAAATACTTCGAAAAGGCGGTGAAACTTATGATTTGGCTGAAATGTATATTGTCCGAAATGTATATCCGGTAAAAGCTGAACGCTACATCCGCATGCACGGCAACAATAATTTCGGGCAGGGCGGTCAGGCTCACGATGCAATCTCTGCTTTTGCAGACCACGGGATGGTTCCCGAATCAGTTTATCCCGGTATTAATTATGGCGGCGAAATACACAATCATGCCGTATTGGAAAGAAATCTGAAAACTACGGTTGAGTATTTTACCAATACCAAAAGAGCTTTGCCCGAGAATTGGATAAATCATTATGAGGCGGTTTTGGACGGATTTCTGGGTAAAAAACCCGAAACTTTTGAATATAAAGGCAAAAGTTACTCCGATAGAAGCTTCGCCCGGCAGTTAGAGATAAATCCGGACGATTATGTAGAGATTAGTTCTTATTCACATCATCGCTTTAATGCACCTTTTGTGCTGGAAGTCCCCGACAATTGGTCGCATGATTTGTATTATAATGTTACGATTGATGACCTGCTTGCAATAATGAAAAATTCGCTTGAAAACGGTTATTCCGTATCCTGGGACGGCGATGTAAGCGGCGACGGTTTTAGCCATAAAGACGGAAAAGCTGCTTTGCTTGATGAGGAAAAAGCCTTGTTGGAAGAAAAAGGCGCTCAGGAATTCAGGCAAATATTGTTTAATAACTTTACGGCTACCGACGATCATTTGATGCATCTGACCGGCTTAGCCGAAGATGAAGCGGGAAATATTTGGTTTCAGACTAAAAACTCATGGGGAGCTGACTCCAACGAATACGGAGGTTATCTGTATATGTCCGAAGACTACATTAAAGGTATGACCATAGCCATTATGGTGCACAAAGATGCCATTCCGAAAAGCATACAAAAGAAATTATTTTAAGTACTAAATACCCGACAATGTTCGGTGTCCCGACGAAATTTTGCATAAGGCAGAATTTCGTCGGGATTTTTTTTATTCCGAAGCAACTTTTTTTCTAACAATTTGTCTTTAAGTAAACTGAAAGTTATGAAAAAATTGTTTGCCGTTGTATTACTTTTCTTGAGTATTTCCAATCTGTCATACAGTCAATACGTAAGTCCCGCAGAAGCTCGAAAAGTAGCCGATAATGTTTTTAAGGAATTATTTGAAAATAAGTCTTATGAGTTAAGCGAAATACCGGTATCTTTCGAGGAGAAAAGCAAAGCCCGGATGTATATATTTAATGCCGGGAAATCAGGTTTTGCTATAATTTCAGGCGATAAAAGAGTTTTTCCCTTGCTGGCTTATTCGGAAAAAACCGTCATTCAAAAAGATCAAAATAAGTGGTCGCCTTCTTTTAAAGCTTGGTTGGAAATGTATGCCGGGCAGATTGCTTTAATCCAAAATAAAAATACGACAAAAGACCAACAAGTGCATGAAAAGTGGGAATATTATTTATCCGGCAACAATCTGCATTCAAAAAACACAAAGGATGTTACGCCCATGCTTAGCACAAATTGGAACCAAGGCTGCGGATACAATTCCCTTTGCCCCGAAGATTCCGGCGGGCCCTGCGGACATGTCTATACGGGTTGTGTGGCAACAGCTATGGCTCAGGTGATGCGTTACATGGAGCATCCGGCAGGAGGTAACGGAAGCCAATGCTACACTACTTCTGCTTACGGCGAATTATGTGTTGATTTTTCGCAGGCCAATTACGATTATTCTGCCATGCCCAATAACAGCGGAAATGAAGATGTAGCCGAACTTATGTACCATTGCGGAGTGTCGGTTTATATGAACTATTCACCCTCGGGATCGGGAGCTTATTCGCATAATGTGGTAAGGGCGTGGAAAGATTTTTTTGGCTATAAAAATCACCTTCGAGTAAGAAAAAATAACTATGAAGAAGATGACTGGCTAAGAATTATCAGAAATGAAATTGATGAAGGGCGGCCGATTTATTATGCCGGTTTTAGTTCCACATCCGGTCATGCATTTGTGTTTGACGGATACCAAGGCAGCAATCATTTTCACATTAATTGGGGCTGGGGGGGTTCTTATAACGGATATTTTTATATAGATGACTTGACTCCGGGTGGTTCAAATTTTACAAACAATCAAGAAGCCATAGTAGGCACTATTCTTGCCGATGAATTTACCGGTTTGGATGTTTCTTCGGCTCAAGATCTGGCTTGTGCCGCGACCCAAAGCGGAGATATTTCAACCGGAACGAATTATGTGAATTATTACAAAAACACATACCCTGTGGCAGTCGGGAAGGAATTGGTATATAAATTTACTACGGATTTGCCCGGCAGAATACGCGTAAAAATTACCAATAATATCGGCGGTGATGTGAATGTTTTTTTGCTTTCACATCC
The DNA here is from genome assembly GCA_964472505.1 of uncultured Bacteroidaceae bacterium. Lineage (GTDB taxonomy): Bacteria > Bacteroidota > Bacteroidia > Bacteroidales > JAADGE01 > JAYEIA01. The sequence goes on from CAYYQW010000014.1 coordinate 30,548, forward strand.
GCACGAGGATTCTTTAATGACATACGGTAAGAATGGTTTTATAATTGATAATACTCAACCGGCAGAATATTATCTGGTTGCTGAAGGCGATAAAGGCAAAGAACCCGTTTTCGATATCGAGCTGATTTGTCCTACGGAAGATGCTGACCTTGTCTTTACGGATGCTGCTGTTTCACCGGGATTTACGGAGCCTCTCATGTCTAATCTTGTTGCAACATCCAAACTTAAAAACATCGGAAATACCGATACCGACAGTTGCTCAATCCAATATTTTTTGTCGGAGGATGGTGTTCTTGACGGTTCTGATGTTTTAATCGGAAGCGACAGCATTCCCGGGCTTGCAACCGGCGAAAGTATTAAAATCACAAGTCCTCTGACAGTACCCGAAGGTTCTGCACCCGGTGATTATAATGTTATATTTGTAGCCGACCCGGAGAATGTCGTTGTAGAATCCGATGACGATAATTATGCCTATGCATACGTGCGCATTCCCGATGCAGGTTTATTGGATTGTTCCTCAGCTTTTGCACTGCAAGACGGCGTGTGGTATGAAGGGAATACGGCTGAGGACGGAAGCTCGAATGTTGAACAATATTGGAGTGCTTCTGACATGACCGGCCCGGAGCTTACGCATTCATTTATTTCAGCTTACGATGGTTTCGTTAAAATTTCTTATACAGAAAAAAATCCGGGAAACTTGCAGGCTCTGATATTACCTATTTGTAATGAAAATACCTATCTTGCAAATATTTGGTTTTCCAATATTACCGATACCGTAGGTTATGCCGAATTTTATGCCACAGCCGGAACCGAGTATTATGTTGTTGTGGACGGACAAAACGGGGTTTCGGGCGAGTATGCCCTTAAAGTTGATCTTCCCGGCGAATGTCCCAATATTGCACTTGAAATCTCCGGCGATACCGCTTTGTGCGACGGAGAGTCGTTTCCTTCCATGTGGACAAGTTGGGGAGCTAACTCTTATCAGTGGTTTAAAGACGGGGAGGAGATTGCCGGTGAAAATAATTCATATTTTTCTGTTTCGTCTGTTGGTGTTTATCATTTGGAGATGACAGAGAATAATTGTACAGCTGCTTCTGAACCGGTGAATGTTCAAATGAGCTTTCCTCCGGATACGGCTGAAATTACAAGCAGCGGCGATCTCGTTTTCTGTCCCGGAGGCAGTGTCGAACTACAATTGGCAAACACCGTTCAGCATCCCATAAATTGGGCTTTGAATGATGAAATAATTCCCGGAGCCGATTCTGAAAGCTTTACGGCAACTCAGGCAGGGGACTACAGTTTGATTAGTTTCAACGGTTCCTGCTTGCTAAGTTCTAAAAATAGTATTCATACAGAAATCAAAAATGCTCCGGCAGATATTGGCGAACAGCTGCCAATACCTTCCGACAAACTTGAGTTATATTACCCATTTGATGAGGACAGCAAAGATTACAGCGGAAATCAAAATAATTTTTCATGTTGGGATTTTGAGCCGATTGATGATCGCTTAGGAAATTTTTGGCAAGCTCGGTATTTTACACAAGATGATGTTTTTGGCTATAGTCAGAATTCCGACACAATCCCCGATACCTTTAGCCTGTCACTTTGGTTCAAAACCGGCAGCTCACAGGGCGGATTAATTTCCGGCTTTGTGAATAATCCTTGGGGTGCCGATCAATGGGAAGCACTATTGTATATGGCGAATAACGGAAAATTGCATTTTTACTTATCAAACGGAGGTACGCCCGCAGAACTTGTCTCTGCAAATGCATATAATGATAACAATTGGCATCTGATTACTTTAATATATGACGGTTCTGTGAAAATGATGCTCAATAACGGGGAAGAATCCATTGAAAACACAGGCCCCTATACAGCACAATCATTTAACGGACGTTGGGTTTTTGCCGGAGGAAATTTGCCTTCGGATGTCTCGGATATGCCGACTTCTTCTTATTTTGACGGCTCGCTGGATGATATCATATTACTTTCTGAGTCCAATGCATACATTGACAGCTATAACTTTTTACTTCCAAAGGCAGATGTTAAGCTTTTGAGCGATTCTGAAAACTGTACTGTCGCTAACTTAGGTTTGGAAGTTTTAAATGCCCAACCACATTCTGAATATACGATTTGGAACGAAACAAAATCTGAATGGTTTTCCGAAACCTTAAGCGGAACCTATGAAAATATCCTTTTCTCAGGACTTTCTGAATTTTCCGAAACAACCGGATTCAAAATATCAGCGAGGGATACGCTTACATCTTGTGAAATCTTTTTAGATACTTCATTAATTATCAGTGTATATGCCGATACGGAAATTATTACGCAGCCGTTCGGCGGTGATGTTTGTGAAGCATCGGATTTTACAACTACAATTGAAGCAAAAGGAGGAAATTTAAGCTATCAATGGAAAAAAGGAGCAGATAATATAGGGGAAGATAGTTCGACTTTTACAATGGCAGATATTCAATTGAGCGATGCCGGAGATTATTATTGCGAAATTTCCGGTTTTTGCGGACAACTGACATCCTCGGTCTTTAATTTGAATGTATTGGAGCAGCCGGCAGCACTTCCCGGAAGCTATGAAGATGTTTGCGGAAAGAGTTTGCAGTTAGATGCTGCAGACCCGAGTCCTTTCAGCGGATCTTGGACGCTTCAATCCGGCTCTGCAAGTTTTGAAAACAACACATGGTATAATACCGCAGTAAGTACGACAACATACGGTGAGCATGTTTTTCGATGGACCGTATCTAATGGTCTATGTGTTGATTATGAAGATGTTGTGATTGGTTTCATGCGACAGCCTGTTGCCGGTTTTGATTTTGAACAAAACGGCTTGGAGATCAGTTTTATAAATACATCTGTGAATGCCGATTCGTTTTTTTGGGATTTTGGCGATGCTGCGGGAACTTCAAGTTATGAAAATCCGACTTATAGCTATTCCGAATTCTCTGATTATACTGTTGGGCTTAGTGTTTACAATGCCGCTTGCGAAGATTATTTGAGCAAAGACATCTCACTTATTCTCGGGCTTGATGAGCTATCTGAAAATTCCGTATTGGTATATCCCAATCCTGCCGAGAATTTTGTTAGGGTCGATTTGTCTTGCTCCGATGAAAAAAAATCTGTCAGGACTGTTGAATTAACAGATATTACAGGCAAAACGCTCCAAAAATATGCTTTTGATAAGGGGATGGTTTCCGGAAAAATTGTCCGATTTGATTTAAGCAATCAGTCGGGCGGTATTTATTTTATAAGAATACATTTTCAAAACGGCAGTATGATGAAAAAGTTTGTAAAGCAATAAATGCCGAACAATTACTTATAAAAGTTTGGGTTTAAATAACTAAAAACAGACGCTGCCGGGTCAAAAGACGCCGGCAGCTCAGATGTTTCAAACAGACGCTGCCGGATCAAAAGATGCCGGCAGGTCGGGTCTTTTTTATTTGGCTCTTCCGCCTTTGCTCATCGGATCGCCTTCGTATCCGAGTTTTTCCCAGTCAAGGCGTTTGCTGTCTTTGCGCGTATGACAAACGGTGCATTTTAGAGCATCCTCAGCCGGAGCTACCATGTGGTTTATTGGCCAATACATTTCGGTTTCTATAAAACCGTATTTGCCGGAGTAATCCAATCCTACGGTTTCCATACCGAGATTGGCTGCAGCATTCCAATCGAATGTCTTCCAGTATCCGCCCGGCCCGAACAGTTTGGGTACAATTAAGTAATTGTTCTCCGTATCATAGATTTGCTTACCGCGCATAAGTTTAAAAGGTGCAATTTTTGCATCCGGATCATCTATGCTTCCCGAAAGTTCATTGAGCTTAACCACTTCATTGGCTTTTACTTTATCACCTAAATAATAATAATCGGCTTTTCCGTTATACCAACGATATTCCGGAATTACATTTTTGCTCCATACAAATGAGCCTTTTTTCTTAATATAGTCTTTTTCTCCAAATTTGTTTGTCAGCTCTTTTTTGTCTTGGCCGGCAGTGGACCAGTCCCACCAAGTTTTAGTCGGTTCTTCGCGAGCAAATGTCGGAATGTGGCAAGTTTCGCAGGCTATGGCGCTAACGTGATTGTTTAGCAGATTTCTTCTGTGCGGACGCTCTTCGTGGCAGCCGAGGCAAGAAATATGATTATCGCCTGAGGCCATTGAGCCATGGCTTGCGCCGAGAATTTTGTGATTTTCTCCGGCGTGGCAGTCGGCGCAAGTGAAGCCTAAGCCACCCATGTGCACGTCTAAATCAGCCGACGGATTGCGAAGGCTTTCGTCCATATCACCGTGTTTTACACCGGTTCCGCCGCCACCGTCGAAATGGCATACGGCACAATTGTTTATTTGCGTTTTGCCTACGCTTTGAGCTACTTTTTCCAAATCAACCGAGGAATTGGGCATACCGGCTCCGGTAGGTGTTTTTTTGTATTCTCCGCTCCGGTCATGGCATACCAGGCAATCGATATTTTTGCCTTCGGTAAAATCAAAATTCTCATCTTCCCAACCGTAACCTATATGGCAACTTGTACAGCGCCCCCAGTTGGAAGGAACTGCAACACAGAAATTATTGACGGTGTTAATTTTTCCGCGACTTACCGTTTCTCCGTCAGCTTTGGTGAATTCATCGCCTTTCCATTTCCAGTGGCGGGTTTGCATAATTTCTTTGTCCACGCCTTCGTGGCACATCAGGCAGGTTTCCGTTACGCTTTGCGGGCTGTCAAACGGGCCTTCCACAAACATGGAATGATCGGTTTGTGCAAATGCACTTGCTCCGATAAATAAAACAAAAAGGGTAGTAATAATATGCTTCATAATTAATAAATTTTATTTACAAATATAGATATTTGCACCTTTAAATAAAAGCGGACAAACAGGTGTGATTTAGGCTTTTATGTCCGAAAATAAAAGGGAAAAGCTTATTTTTTTTTAATATAAATAAAAACTATTGCTAAGCTTTTGTATGATAGTTAATTATGAGAATTTCAAACTTACGGTTTTAGTATTTAAAATGTTTTATTATCTGTTAAAACTGTCGTAAAACACTTTAAATTTTTACCGGCTTGCTATTTTACATTATTATTTGTTGACGCTTTTCGGCTAATTGATATTTGTATATCTTCCGTAAAAAAACTAAATTTGAATGTTAAATATACAGATACATACACCTATTAAATATTTAGTTTATGAACAACACCGTTATAATAAAAAGTATAGTTTTGGCCGCCCTTGTTTTTTTGAGCTTAAGTGTTGCCGCTCAAGATCGGGTTACGGGTTATAATTTTGCAACGCGTTCCGAGGTAATAGCCGAACACGGTATGGCGGCTACCAGTCATCCTTTGGCTACGCAGATAGCTTTGGATATTTTGAAAAAAGGCGGAAGCGCCGTTGATGCTGCTATTGCTGCCAATGCTGCGCTGGGGCTGATGGAGCCCACCGGCTCCGGCATAGGCGGCGATTTATTTGCCATTGTATGGGATGCCGAATCTGAGAAATTATACGGACTGAATGCAAGCGGACGATCTCCGCAAGACATAACTTTAGAATACTTTAAAAAGGAAGGCTTGGATAGAATTCCGGCTTACGGACCTTTGCCGGTTACCGTACCCGGCTGTGTGGACGGATGGTTTGAGTTACATAAAAAATTCGGAAAATTGGATATGAAGCATATTCTGTCGCCGGCGATTCATTATGCCGAAAACGGTTTTCCCGTTACCGAACTGATTGCGTATTATTTACAACTTTCTTCCTATAGATTTAAAGATTATCCCAATTTTAAGGAAACCTACATGCCCGGCGGAAAAGCATTGGAGAAAGGCGATATTTTTAAAAATCCGGATTTGGCCGAAACTTACCGCACCATTGCACAAGGCGGCAGTGATGCCTTTTACAGCGGGGAAATTGCCGAAACTATAGGTGAGTTTATTCAAGAACAAGGCGGCTTTTTAAGTGCTGATGATTTGAGAGCACACAAATCGGAATGGGTCGAGCCGGTTTCCGCTAATTACCGAGGCTATGATGTTTGGGAATTACCGCCCAACGGGCAGGGAATTGCCGCATTGCAGATTTTAAATATTTTGGAAGCCTATGACATTAAAGCTATGGGCTTTGGCAGTGCCGATTACATCCATTATTTTACCGAAGCCAAGAAATTAGCGTTTGAGGATCGAGCTAAACACTATGCCGACCCGGATTTTGTAAACTTGCCTACCGAAGAATTAATTTCAAAAGAATATGCCGAAAAACGGCGTAAACTAATTAAACAATATCGCGCAGCACGTGCATACCCGGCCGGTGAATTGGAGCAGGGAAATACCATATATTTGACTACAGCCGATAAAGACGGAAATATGGTGTCGCTCATACAAAGTAATTATCGAGGAATGGGTTCCGGAATGGTGCCTCCGGGTCTGGGATTCATGTTGCAGGATCGCGGCGAGATGTTCTCTTTACAAAAAGGGCATCCGAATGTTTTGGAACCGCGCAAACGCCCCTTCCATACAATTATTCCGGCCTTTATAACTAAAGAAGGAAAGCCCTGGGTGAGTTTTGGCGTAATGGGCGGAGCCATGCAACCGCAAGGCCATGCACAAATTGTGGTAAATCTGGTGGATTTCGGTATGAATTTACAGGAAGCCGGTGATGCCCCAAGAATTCGACATATAGGCTCATCACAACCAACCGATGAAGTCATGACCGACGGCGGCGACTTACAACTTGAGTCCGGTTTCGAATATCAGGTTATTCGCGAACTTCTGCACAGAGGCCATAAGGTAAGTTTTGGCTCCGGCGGTTACGGCGGATACCAAGCCATTATGTACGATGCCCTAAAAGGCGTTTACTACGGAGCCTCCGAATCGCGCAAAGACGGACAGGCAGCCGGTTATTAACAGCTCTTTGGATTAACTTTTAAAAAAGCGTAATTTTAAACCCGGTGCAGTTATATGTGAAATAAACACCGGATGGTTATACGGATGTTGCCTGCCATTAATGAATAAAAATGAATTACAATATTCAACAGATTAAGAGAAAGTATTCTAAATCGGATGTTCATGAGTTTTCTGATTATCATCAATTTATGGATGCATCAGTTGAATTGATGAAACAGACGATTGAGCTTTTATGGATATTAATCGGGATTGGATATTGTGACGAAAATGGAGAACCCAAAAAGATTTCAAAAGAGGAAGCTGTTGTAGCTGGAAATATTAATAGGTATATCAAGTTAAATACTTCATTTTTACAAAACATATGTGAGGGAAAAATTGAGATAGCTTCAATCCTTTCAAGATGTATTGGAGAAACTTATATCAACACGAAATATCTTATGTCAAACAGTGAAGAACGGGTGATCAAGAACTATATAAAATACTCACTCATAACTGAAAAGGCACTTTGGAATACAATACGAGAAAATATTGAGAAGAGAGGAGGTAATACTGAGCATATTGAGATGAGAATGAATAATTCTATAGAAAGGAGCTTTGATAAGTCAGATTTTGAATTGGGCGAAGTAAGCAGAAGTTCTAAATGGAAAAGTATTTCTAAAAGAGCAAACGAAGTCGCTGGCGATGAATTTTATTCAATATTTTATGGTATAGGAAGTCATTCGATTCATGGGAATTGGCAAGATATTTTGACTTACCATTTGAAAAGTTCTGATGATGGATTTATCCTGAATTTGAATTGGAATGGTTCACAGCCACAATTGATTGATGCCACTGTCTTAATGAACTTGGATTTAGTCGAATCAGTTGCTGAAGAGTTAAAAAAAACAGAAATCATTAAAATTAAAGAAGAGCTAATTGATTATCAGATAGATTTGATTGAAGCTCATGAAAAATATTTGAGAAAAAATTGAAAACGGCAGGCAACATGGTGCAGCCGACAATACTGCGCTGCGCTCCGTACTGCGGCTGAACAACACGTTAGCGATTACTAAAAAAACTCAAAATGAAATCACTTAATGAATTGATCCTTTATAGTAATGACCAGCCAAATTCAATTGGAGAACGTGATTGTTTAATAAAACCAGACCTTCATCCTTATTTGATTTACAGGGTATTAAAAGAATTTTTTGGCTTGCCAAACATTGTGAATGAAGATGAAGATAAAATTCAATGGATTTATTTGTTCCAAATAGAAGATTTATTTGTTCAAATATATGATTGGAAAGTTTTAAGTTGTTCGATTGTAATATACAGTAAAGATAAAAGCGTACAAAATTCAGAAAAGTTTGCAAATACGTTAAATTCACTTTTAGAAAAGGAAGGTAGAAAGTTTCAGAAAGAGCTCAATTTTAAAATAAAAGAACCATTTGCAAGAATAATTCAAAATCCGTACAAGTTGTACTTTTCAACCGCTGAAAATTTAAGGGATTTAGCAGTTGATTTAATTTCAAATTCTCATAATAAAAGTGATATTTCAAATTCATTTCAATTGTTCCAAAAACAGTTTGATATTTCTCGTTCAGCATTTTTAATGTACCTTTCTTCTTTTGAAGGGTTTCTAAATCTTGTGTACGAGATTTATTTAAAACCTGAATTGAGAGATGAACGAATTTACAACACGATAAATAGGGAACAGATAGATGTAAAGCTTAGATTACTGCCAACTTATTGTGAAGGTTTTAAAGTTCCAATCATTGATAAAAATGATGAACGATTTAAAAATTATCATCGAATTGTTAATCTTAGAAATGATTTTGTTCATGCAAATCTTATTAAATCGGAAGAAAGTCAAGTATTTATAGAAGATGATTTTGAGTTTATTTATTTATCTAATTCTGATGTACAAATCCCAAAGGATTTTAGTAAAATTAGCATTGAGAATGTTGATACAGCCAGAAAATATATTCTTGATATGATTGATCTGGTATTTGAAAGCATGAAACGAACTTATCGTATTGATTTAGAAAATCAGTTAGAAAATGAAGTAATCCAAATTGATATATTAGATGAATAATTTAGACTAAAATTTGTAGCTTTTTGAAACAATATACATTTAACAAAAAATACAATGTAACAGTTTTATTTTTCGTAAATTTGCACTTAAAATCAATAAAAAAGTATGATTGCGACTAAACGACAGATAAATAACAGATTAACGAATGTTAAAACCTCTAACATATTATAGACTGACCATGCTGGCTTTCTGTAACTTGAAACATTGTACGTATCTAAAAACAGTTGTACGTTTAGATATATTTGTGCTGTTAAGATGCTGAAAGCCAGCACGGCGGCTATAGTTTTTCGTTACCAGCTATAAGGGGAAGGAAAATTGAACGATGAAAATGAGCAACAAAAAAGTCAAGAATGAGAATACCATTAAACGAATTTGAACAAATAATTGATGAAACAATTCTTAAAAGAGGATTATCATACTTTAAAAATGGTTATGTAACTGATTTTATTGAAATATCGAGCGGAGAATACGAAGCTAATGTTTCAGGGTCAGAAGAATATACTGTTCGTTTAGAAGTAAAGAATAATGAAATTACAGAACATTATTGCGATTGCCCATATGATTTTGGTCCTGTTTGTAAACACGTTGTAGCATCAATATTTTACCTAAAACAAGATGAATTAAATTTGAATGAGCAAAGTTTAACACCTCTTATTAAAAAGAAGAAAAAGAAATCTGTATCACAGCAACTGAATGACCTTTTAGACAAAGTTTCTCACAAAGATTTAAAAAAGTTTATTCAAGAGCAAAGTAAAATTGATAAACAATTTAGAAACTTGTTTTTATCATATTTTGCACATCTTAATGAAAATCAATCAAAAGAGTTTTATCAAAAACAGATACAGTCTGTTGTTAATTCGGCAACAGATAGATACGGCTTTATTGGTTGGCACGAAATGACATATTTAGAGCAAGGAATTGACCCCATAATTACAATTGCAGAAAAACATTTTGAGAATAACAATTACGAGAATGCAATTTTTATATACACTGCTTTAATGGAGGTGATGACTGAAACACTTCAATTTTGCGATGATAGTAATGGTGTTGTGGGTAGTATAATTGATAGTTCTTACGAAAATTTATCAAGCATAGCCTCAGAAACTCTTTCTGATGATATTAGAAAAGACCTTTTCAATTATTGTATATCAGCATTTGAAATGAAATATTTTGATGGCTGGGATTGGCATTTAGGAGTTTTACATATCGCTAAAAATCTTGTAACAGATGAAAAAGGAGCTGATATTATTATTAAGTGTTTAGATACTGTTAACGGTGATTATGAGAAAGAGAGAGCTCAATCCTTTAAACTTGAAATAATTACACAATACAAAACCAAAGAAGAAGCTCAGAAATTTATTGATAAACATATCACAAATTCATCAATACGAAATAGTGAAATTGAAAAAGCGATAAAAAACAAGGAATTTGAAAAGGCAATAGAACTATGCAAAGACGGTATTAAATATGATGAGCAAGATAAGCCGGGTTTAGTAAAAAAATGGTATGATCGGTTATTGGAAATTGCATTAATTCAAAAAGACACAATCAAAATAATTGAATATGCTCGTTATAGATTAATAAATAATTTTGGTGCATCAAAAGATTATTATGCAATATTGAAACAAAATATTGAACCAAATAAATGGGAAGAATTTTTAGAAGATATTGTAAAAGAAATTACACCAAAAGAAACTTGGAAATACAACGAACTTGTTCGAACAATATATATAAATGAGAAATGGTGGGATAGATTATTTTTGTTATTAAAACAAAATACTTCTTTGGAAAACATTGAAAACAATGAGAAATATCTGTCAAAAGATTATTCGACAGAATTAATTCAACTTTATAGCGAAAGACTTGTAAAATACGTTGATAGGTTTATGGGAAGAAATCATTATCAAACAGCTTGCAGGTATTTAAGAAGAATGAAAAAACTTGGAGGAAGTGAAGAAGTTAAGTTTTTAATTGAACAATTCAAGGCAAATCACCCAAAACGAAAAGCGTTATTAGACGAATTAAGTAGAGTTTAAGAGTAAAACATAGAGAATGAAGGAATTACAGTTGGCAGCATCGTGTATAGTGCTAATTTCAAAGGCATTACATCTAATAAACGGTGTAGCGGTTTGACAGGTTCGTGCTTCGAATCGCCAAATGACACCATACATGTAACCGTTGGTTTTCAGCTTTAAAAAAAATCCGACAAATTTAATTCAGATGTAGTTTCAATATTTGGAAACATTTATTATCTTTGCTTAGTTTATTGATGACAATAAGGATGAGATATTTTGATACAAGGTTTATGGATGACGCAGATGAGTTTATCGCTCAACTTGATTTGAAGACCGCAAAATAGATATTCTACAATATTGATTTAGCAGAGCAGACAAACGACCCCAACTTGTTCAAGAAACTACAGAATGACATTTGGGAATTTCGAACGAAATTTGCCGGACTTCAAGTCAGACTTCTTGCTTTTTGGGACAAGACGGACAATAAAGATACTTTGGTTATTGCTACACATGGGTTTATTAAAAAAGTCGATAAAGTGTCGGCTAACGAGATTGAAAGAGCGGTGAGACTGCGAGAAAAGTATTTTAAAAGCAAACTAAAAAATTAAAAATATGGCAACTAAAGAAATAAAGACCTATACGCTTGCTGAAATGAAAGATAAATACATTGGCAAGGATGGTACAAAAGAGAGAGAGGATTATGAATATGAACTTCGCATGGATGTTTTAGGTAGAATGATTAAAACAGCCAGACAAGAACGTAATTTGACTCAAGAAGAACTCGGGCGACTTGTTGGAGTTCAAAAAGCTCAAATTTCAAAACTGGAGAGCAGTGCGAATAGTGCAACAATAGACACTATAATTAAGGTTTTCAAAGCATTAAAGGCGGAAGTAAACTTTAACGTGAAACTTGAAAGTAACTTTGTAAAACTAATATGATAGAAAAAAACCGAACGCACAACACGCGGTTTAAAAAATTACCGGGACAGTTGTTTATTCAAGGGTTGCAGCCCGCTTCAACTTTTTTGTAACTCGACAGGAAATTGTCCGCAATCGGCAACTTTTTATACCGCCAAACGTTGGCAGTAAGCTAAGTGAGTTAATAAATGTACTTATTTCTAATACCGTAAGATTATTTTTACCTTTACTTCGTGAAATAAACAGCAGAATAAAAATGGTGATATAATGACAACTAATAAAGACATGAGGTGGGAGCAGAGGTTTTCGAATTTTAATAAGGCCTTGAAAAAGCTTACGGAAGCAGTTGATTATATAAAAACAGATTTGGCTAAACATGAAACAGACTTAGATTCTGAGAATGCCGAAGATATATTAGATGAAATACTTAAAGAAGGATTAATTCAGCGTTTTGAATATACTCACGAATTAGCTTGGAAAGTGATGAAGGATTTCTTATCGGAAATAGGAGATATTAAAATATATGGTTCGAAAGATGCGACAAGGGAAGCATTTAAAGCAGAAATTATTGAAAACGGCGATGTTTGGATGGAGATGATAAAAAGTAGAAATAAAAGCTCTCATACATATAATGAGGAAACAGCAGATGAAATATATACCAAAATAATTAATGAATATCATTCGGTATTTCTGATTTTTCAGCAAGTAATGGAAGAGAAAAGATCGGGTGAACAATACAACTTATTTGATAAGAAATAATGTTTGGATTAAAAAATACACATATAAAATCTATTAATTCTGTTTTTGAGAATTACGATTGTGTTATCAAAGCGATCTTGTATGGCTCACGGGCCAAAGGTAATTACAGAAATGGTTCTGATATAGACCTTACGCTAATTGGTGCTGATATAGATTTAAGCACTTTAATGAAAATAGAAAATGAACTTGATGATTTACTTTTGCCGCATAAAATAGATTTATCAATACTTCATAAAATTGAAAACCCTGATTTAAAAGACCATATCAATAGAGTGGGTGAGGTTTTTTATGAAAAAAAATTGGATTAAAGCCCGGTGACTAACAAAATGCATCGTTCACAGCGGCTTATTGCTTAATTTCAGCACCGCTGTTAATGCGATGTACTGAGCAAGGCCAAGGGTACCGACTCAGTATTTACTGTTTTGCTGTTCCGTTTCGGGTGTTCGGCCAAATGTGGCCGAGAGATCTTTGAGCCGGGCTTTTCGTTTTGGGTTGAAAGCATCCGGAAGCATGCGCCATTCCCAATTGCTGCCAAGTTGGCCGGGAGTATTCATGCGGTGCCGACTGTCTAATTCCAAAACATCTTGCATCTGAATAATTACCGTGTGCGCAACCGATGCAAAGCCCGTTCTTATGAATGCCTGATTAAGATTACTGTCTTCGGCTCCGGTATATTTTTTACAATAGGCTTGTTCTTTTTTGTCGGCTTGCTTGTACCAGCCGATATTGGTATCGTTATCGTGCGTGCCGGTATATACCACACAGTTGTTTACATAATTGTGCGGCAGAAAATCGTTTTTCGGCCCGGTATCAAATGCGAATTGTAGAATCTTCATACCCGGAAATTGGAATTTATCCCGCAAACGAATGACATCATCGGTCAGCAGCCCCAAATCTTCGGCTATAATTTCGGCATTAGGTATTTGGTTTAGCAAAGTATAAAAAAAGCTGTCACCGGGCCCGGGCAGCCATTCGCCCTGTTCGGCCGTTTTGCTTCCGTGCGGAACCGCCCAAAATTCCGACAGGCCTCTGAAATGATCGATTCGGAGCATGTCGAACATATTGAAATTCATACGCATACGATCCATCCACCACCGGAAGCCGGTTTCTTCTAATTTTTGCCAATCATAGACCGGATTACCCCAAAGTTGTCCGGTTTTGCTGAAATAATCCGGCGGAACACCGGCCACCTGAACGGGTTTTCGGTTTTCATCCAAAATAAATATTTCCGGATTTGCCCATACGTCTGCGCTGTCTTCGGCGACATAAAGCGGTACGTCGCCCATTACTTTTACGCCTTTTTGTTCGGCATATACTTTTATTTCATTCCATTGTTTGAAAAAAATGTATTGCAGAGCTTTTGCGTTTTCTATTTCGCCCGCAAGTCGGGTTCCGTATTCGTGGAGTGCAGCCGGTTCACGCAGGCGCAAGGCTTCGGGAAATTCAAAAAAAGCTGTATTGTCAAAATGTTCTTTTAAGGCATAAAAAAGTGCATAGTCATTCAGCCATGAGCGGTGTATGTGTTTGAATTCAAGATAATCTCTGTTATTGTGTTCATTGCGAATGAATGCTTCGGCAAACTTTTTCAGCAAAGGCATTTTTATAGCCGTAAGCCGGTCGTAATCTACCTTATCTTTAGGCAGATTCTTAAATGCTTCGTCATCATAAACTCTTTCATCAAAAAATGACAGATCAATAAACAGCGGGTTACCGGCAAAAGCAGACCAAGATGCATAAGGCGAGTTTCCGTAACCGGTAGGACCTAAAGGTAATATTTGCCAAAGCGTTTGTCCGGCTGCTTCCATGGCGTCTATCCATTGTTTGGTTGATTGGCCGAAAGTGCCGATTCCGTCCGGGCCGGGCAGTGAACTTATGTGCATCAGGAGTCCGCTTTTTCTTTTGTTTTCCATAGCCTTTACATCTTATAATTTTGATTCAAATATAGATATTTCCAACGCTTTTTCATAAGAATTTTTCCGCTTTTGTATTTCTCTTTTATTAGTTATTTGTGTAAATTTGAGCAATCATATAAACGTTTATTCAATGGCTGAACTTAAATTAATTAAAAACGACCCATACTTAAGACCTTTCGAAAGCCGGATTAAAGGCCGCTATGACAGAGTTTCTTTCAGAGAAAAAGAATTGACCGGCGGAAAAAAACTTGTCGATTTTGCTACGGCGCATTTGTATTACGGCTTGCATTTTAAAGACGGCCGATGGGTCTATACTGATTGGTTGCCCGGAGCGGATGAAGTATGGCTGGTAGGCGATTTTTCCGATTGGCAGCCAAAAGAAGAATTTCGCCTTAAGCGCATTGATAACGGTGATTATACCTTGGCCTTGCCGGAAAATATTCTTAGTCATGAAGACCTGTATCGACTTGTGGTAAAACGTAACGGTATGACTTTCGACCGTATTCCGGCTTATGCCAAAAGAGTGGTGCGAAACGAGGAAACCGGAATTTTCAACGCTCAAGTTTGGCATCCGGATTCTCCTTATGCTTTTAAGTATGACAATCCGAAACAAAAAACCGCACCCCTGATATACGAAGCCCATATAGGCATGGCTTCCGAAGAAGGAAAAGTGGCCGGTTATACCGAATTTAAAGAAAATGTTTTGCCGCGCATCATTGATGCCGGTTATAATACCATACAGCTAATGGCCATACAGGAGCATCCGTATTACGGCTCTTTCGGTTATCATGTATCGAGCTTTTTTGCAGCCTCTTCCATTTTCGGAACACCCGATGAGTTAAAAGCTTTAATTGATGAAGCCCACAAAAACGGTTTGCGTGTGATTATGGATATTGTGCATTCCCATGCCGTTAAAAATGAGGTGGAAGGCCTCAGCAAATACGACGGCACGGAATATCAATATTTTCATGCCGGCGCACGCGGGCAGCATCCGGCTTGGGATTCACGCTGCTTCAATTACGGCAAACACGAAGTCATGCACTTCCTCTTATCCAATTGTAAATTTTGGTTGGAAGAATACCGTTTCGACGGTTTTCGTTTTGACGGCGTAACCAGTATGCTCTACTACGACCACGGTCTCGGAACCGATTTTCTCGGCTACGAACAATACTATAACGGCCACCAAGACGATGACGCCATTGTATATCTCACATTGGCCAACAAACTGATTCATGAAATTAATCCCTATGCACTTTCCGTAGCCGAAGAAATGAGCGGCATGCCCGGTTTGGCAAGCCCGCTTGAATACGGCGGTTACGGTTTTGATTATCGCCTTGCCATGGGTATTCCCGATTATTGGGTAAAGCTCTTGGAAAAAAACAAGGACGAGGATTGGCACGTGGGCGATATGTTCTACCGCCTGATCGACAAACGCGCCGACGAGAAAGTTATAAGCTATGCCGAATCACACGACCAAGCTTTGGTAGGCGATAAAACCATTATTTTCCGCTTGGCCGATGCCGATATGTACGAACACATGCACGTCAATAATTTGAATTTGAAAATAGAACGCAGCATTGCACTTCATAAAATGATACGCTTAGTTACCGCGGCAACAGCCGGCGGCGGTTATCTTAATTTTATGGGAAATGAATTCGGGCATCCCGAATGGATTGATTTTCCGCGCGAAGGCAACAACTGGTCTTACCATTATGCTCGCCGACAATGGAGCTTGGCCGATAATCCGGAATTGGCTTACCGTTTTCTTCTTAATTTCGATAAGCAAATGATTGAGTTGCTTTCAGAGCAGGAACTGCCAAAAGCTGATAAACCTGAACCTTTGGTGCAGGACGCTTATGGCCAGATTTTGGTTTTTGAACGCAGAGGATTTATTTTTGCTTTCAATTTTAATCCGTTCAAATCATTTACCGATTATGAAATATCCGCTTCGAAAGGCGAATATCGTGTGGTTTTAAACTCGGACAGTTCCCGCTTTTTAGGCCATGACCGCATTGATGAAAAAATGGTATATACAACACAGCATAGAGACAAAGCGCATGTATTGAGATTATATTTACCCACACGTGCGGCGCTCGTTTTGAGCAGAAAATCTTAGAACCGAAGGCTTCCGTGAGGCTTTGGTAAATGGAACGGTAAAAGGATAGAATTATGCAATTGGAAACAGGATATTTATATCATATATACAACCAAGGAAATAATCGTCAAAAAATATTCTTCAATCGCGAAAATTATTTGTTTTTTCTAAACAAAATTAGAACTTATATTCTACCATATTCAGATATTCTTGCTTGGTGTTTAATGCCAAATCATTTTCATTTAATGGTTTTTGTTCGCAGAACCGAAGCCTTCGCTCCAAGCGAAGGCTTCGGTAAGAAACGAACTATTAATTTTTCAATAGGAATAATGCTTAGGTCATATACGAATGCAATAAATATGCAAGAAAACAGAAGTGGTGCTTTATTTCGCAGAAAAACTAAAGCGGAATGTCTAAATTGTCCGAATGGAATAACTCCGTCATTTATAACTAAAAGCGGAATAACTGAAATTAATATGGTAACATCGGAAAAACAGTATCCGCAAGTTTGTTTTAATTATATTCATCAAAATCCCATAAAAGCAAATTTAGTAAATTCGGCTGTGGATTGGGAATTTTCATCTGCTGTTGACTATGCCGGTAAAAGAAACGGAAAGCTGATTGATAAAACAGTGGCCCGGAAATATATTTTATTTTAAGAAGCGAAAAACCGAAGCCTTCTCTCCAAGCGAAGGCTTCGGGAAGCAAGAAATACTGTCTTTGTTAATTTAATTCTAAATTTATGAATCCGAAACACTTAGTTAAAATAAGTAATATCATTGGGCTTATTTCAATAATCCTTCTGATATATTGGGTATTTACTTTTATTGTAATAGAAGTATTTGGCTTAAAAGTTTTCAGAGAAAATATGACCGAAACTTTTTATCTGAGTATTTTGGGCATACTGGCTTTGATGGCCGGCGCTTTGATTGTGAATATTATGTTCAATCTTACCCGAATAGCGGAAAAACATAATAACGACCGAGCCGTATCAAAAACGAATAAACGTTTTGTACTTGCATTAGTGTTTCTTTTTCCGATTATCGGAGCATTTTTGTTCGCCGGCGATTATTTAACATCCAAAAAGAAAGAGAAATTGCTGATAAGCTCTGCTGAGTATATTGTTAGCTCAAACAGTGAGAAAACTGAGCAAATCTTAAATTATGAATTTACTAAAGAATACATAAATCAGACTGCCGAAATATTGGAGCTTTATACTAAAACGGATGAACATTTTCAAACGATACAAATAATTTATAAAGATACACTTGACAATGCTCCCGTATATCTCGGAATTGGCCCGTACAGCGGTATAAGTACATCGGATACCACCCGGCTCAAAAAAGCCGATTATATATACAGAACCACTGAGCCCGAAAGAGAATATTTGGAAATGGTTTTTACAGAAGGTGCCGGAGATTTGCGATATTCTTCTTATAACGGAAATTACGAATTGTTTTATCCTTTTATAAAAGGAGAAAAAATTATTGTACTGTATTTTTCCGACCGGCAGCGCTACGGAAAAATGGGCAGTTAATCCAAAAAAAGACCTTTATTTTTAAAACCTCCGAATTTTTCTTTACAACCTCACGACTCAACAACTCCGCAACTCCGCAACTACACAACTCCACAGCTCCACATCTCCACAACTCAACAACTTCACAACTCCACAACTCAACAACTCCCCAACTAATGATGTGTCAATATTGAGTCAATATCGGTGCTGTCGCCTTTTATGTAGTAACGCACAAGGGTATCGTTTAAAAAATCTTTATCGTGGTGGCCCAATAATTCTTCGGCTTCCGAGTTTTTTAATGAAAGGGCAAAATCGACCGACGGCAGGTAGGGTTTTATATCCAAAACCGGCGTTCCGTTGAACATATCAATGCCCGAAACAAACAAAATATTATTTTCTAAAGAATCTAATTTCACCAAACTCAGCCCGACTGCATTGGGGCGTCGGGGGCTGCGGCTTGCAAACACCCCAAAAGATTGATGACTCTCAGGCGGGCGGACCTCCGCATCCCAACCTTCGGCTTTATCAAAATGATAAATCACCCAAATATACTCAAAGTTTGAAAGCTCACTCAAGCCGGCTTCATACGCTTTGTGCAGCACAATTTGGCCTCGTGTTTCGGGCATTAGCCGGCCTTGCCTTGGTGCACCGGTTTCCGGCGTGTACTCCGAAAGAAAATAACCAATGGCACGGTAGCTTACTTTTCCTTTTTGACAAGCACTTGAGAAAAGTATTAAAAATATAAGTATCGAAAAAAATCGTTTAAGCATGCTGTGTTTTTTATGACAAAATTATGGGCAAATATTGATATATGCAATATTATGAATAATTTTGTATCGAATTTTTAAAGCCGATTTGTTTTTTGTTGTTTCCGGCTGAGAAATTTTGGTAAAGAATAGTTGGAATTTAACCGGTAATTGTATATTTTTATAGTCTATGAAATTTTTAGAATTAGTAAAGAACCGACAAAGTGAGCGGGCTTATGAATCACGACCCGTAGATGAAAGTTTGGTGATGCAGTGTATTGAAGCGGCTCGCTTGGCGCCTTCGGCCTGTAATTCACAGCCTTGGACTTTCATTATTGTGGATGATTCCGGCTTGCGTTCAAAAATTGCAGATTCCATGTCGAATAAAGTATTACCGCTTAATCATTTTACCAAACAAGCTCCCGTTCAGGTAGTTGTTGTGAATGAGGGCTCTAACTTTACGGCCAGTTTAGGCAATAAAATTAAAGATAAAGATTTCAGTAAAGTAGATATCGGAATTGCGGCTCAACATTTTTGTCTTCAGGCCGCCGATTTGGGCTTAGGCACATGCATGCTGGGCTGGTTTAATGAAGCTAAGATAAAGAAACTTTTGGACATACCCGAAAAGAAACGTATTGAATTAGTTATTACCGTAGGCTATTCTAAAGATAAATTCCGAAAGAAAAAGCGTAAAAGCATAAAGAAGATTACCGCAAAAAATTCCTATAAAAATAAAATTTCCGATGAGCATCCCTACATTAAAATGTACGAAGCCGAGTAGGCTTATAATAATAAATATAGAATAAAAGATAAAAAGAACAGATAAGCAATGAATACACTCAGTAACTTTTCACAGGCAGAACCTCTGATAAAAGAGCGATACAAATATTTTGACAAAACTGAACAGTTTGATTTATCCGAAGTCTTTCTGCAACACGGGTTTATGTTGCCCAAACCCGAAGGTTTTAATTTGCCGAATTTCGGAAAAAAAATAACCGAAAGAATAAAAGCTTCCGACTACTCGGAGGTCGTAATAGATTCTTATGAAAACAATATATTAAGTTTGACTTTCGCCAAAAAGGGCTTTCTCGGGATAGGAAAGAAAAAAGACAGCTTCTTTTTGGCCGTAGTTGAAGATTATTTGGTTTATGCTTTTAAATCATCGGCCAAAAAATCCGGATTGTTTTCTTTTTTTAAGAGTAAGCCAAAAAAAATACTTGAATATTTTTATGAAAAATTAAAAGAGGAGCAAGACCTTCTAAATCCGGAAAACAAATTAGCCGGAGAGAATGTGCTTGTCCGAAAAACAGATACATTCAAAGAACTAAGCATCCGTTTTTTGATGGCTGAAAATGAAATGCTGCTTGCAGTTTTGCCGGCCGGAAGCCTTAAAGGCGATGAAGATCTGAAAGAACATAAACTCAGTAGTTTCCGGTATATATTATCCGATAAAGATGCAGCCGTAGCCGGGTTCGACAGCTCGGGCCGTTTGGTATATCTTAATAAAATCGGTGATACCAAAATGAAGATGAAAGGTTTTTGGTGGTGGAAAACCATAAGGTTTGATACATACCAAATGAAGCCTAAAAAAGGCTCGTCAAAGTATTTCAAACGTATTTTGCATCTTAATACAAAAGATTCCGAAACACGCATTAAGGAAGTTGTAGGTATAAATTATGAAAAAGGTGCTTTTCCGGTGGCCGATCGTATGATGCGCCTGCTTGCCAAAAGAACCGGCGACCCTTTCTATGAACTTTCCCGTTTGTTTGCGGAATTTATCAGCCGTAAAGCATTGTTTGCCGATGCCGATATTCGCTCTCAGTTTATTTCGCAAATGCGCAATGCCATGAGCGGCTTGATGGGGCTTGATAAGTATAAATTCTTTTTGATGAATTATAAGCTTACGCATAAAGACCGAGCCGTATTTTTACAAATGATGCTGAAAGCCGGAACCAATACCGACCAATTTAAAAACGGATTGCCCGTGGCCGAGTTTATTCACAATGATTTTCAGAAAAACTGTAAAAGCACAAATCGTAAGTTAGTTCTGAAAATTTTGTTTGCCAAATACTTAATTCTGGCTGAAGCCGATAAAGATGCCGAGAAATTAGTCAAAAAAGTCCAAAAACACATACCCGAAGAGGAATTGACGCTTTTAATGCCGGACCCGAGTATTGATTTAACAGATACCGAAGCCGGAAAATATTTGCTGACGGAAGTGTACGACATGCTGGCCGAGCTGAATCCTAAAAAACGTGATTTCTACACTTATAAACAAGCCGAAATACAGCCCTTAAATTCTGAGCGCTTAAAAAAACTTGCCGAAAGCGAGCATGAAAAAAGTAAAAATGCAAAAAATATATTAGCGCTTCTTAATTCCGAAACGATTTCGGGAGATGATGCCGACCCTTTGCCGGCTCAATACAATCCCATGAAAAACCGAGCCATGCTCGAGCAGTTAAAGCATCCTGCCGAACGCTCAAAAGGCAGTATGAGCTATGTGAAAAAGTGGCTTAAAAATAATGATAAAGGCAATTACAGCTCAATAAAGTCATTTGCCAAGCAACTAAAAAGCGAAGATTACCCCGAAATTAGTCAAACAGTACGTTCTTTATCAAAAGCACTTGCTTTGGGTGATATTGAAATCTATGTCGCGGAAGGAGAAATGGCCGGCCAAGTTGTGGGCTATGATGATAAACCGCCATTTATAATAATAGGCAGCGACTTATTGAAAAAGCCCCTCAGTGATATTGCCTTTCTTGCAGCAAGGCAATTGGCGCATGTTGCTTTTGGGCACAGCCCGGTAAGTTCCAAATCTGTTTGGCAATCATTTACTCTTGAAGGGCAGATTGCCTTGGATGCCTTTGTTAAATCTGTTACCACAGCCGGTTTGTATGGCAAGGGTTTAAAAGATATTGAGCTGATTAATGATGTAACACATACTTTAAAACAGATTAATCTTTCCGATACCGGAGATGAATCTCTTGAAACAGCAGCATCAAAGCTTTATGAATTTTTGTATAAACCCTTGAATTTCAGCAAACATGCCGGAGATGTTAACCGACTGATACTTGCCGGAAGACTTTTACAGGCTTCCGCCGACAGAGCCGGCTTACTTTTTGCACCGAATTTACATACGGCTTTTGATGCCGCTGTGAAATATTCACTTTCTGAAAATGCAGAAAAAGCTGAAAATATAACGCTGAGCGAGCTGTTAAATGCTAAAAATAATGACGGCACGTATCGGTATCCGGAGTTTACTGTGCGTATTTTAAATATGTTTTCGTTCTATTTGTCGGAAAACTATACGGACTTGAAAAAAGCCATAAAGAAATAAAGGAAAAGAGCTTATGATTTTTGATCGGATAAATACAAAATGCAAGAAAACATTACATAATACATAGTTATCATAAAAAAAAATATTATTTTTGACAATTTATAAAACGATAATTACCGGCTGACGTATGATACCAAAAGGGAAAACCGGCTATTTAATTGTGTCATCTTTTTTGCTGATAGCGGCAATTAGTGTGGTATCGGTTTTTCTGTTTCGTTACTTTGAACAAAAAAAGCAGAAAGTTGATGAGCAAATATTCCTGCTTTCACGAAATAATTTCTTGGCAAAAGACATTGCTTTAAATTTGGAAAAACTTCCGCAAACGGAAGAGCAGGCTAAAGAGAAAATTAAACAATCTGCTCGGCTTTATCGAACTTCCGCCGGTGTTTTTATAAACGGCGGTATTGTGCCGCAAAGAGAAGATAATCCTTTGATTCCGCCCGCAAGCGATGAGTTTCGTCGTTCCCTCACTCAATTAAAATCACTTTTGGAAACTTTCCGTAACTTGTCGGACAATATCAATGAACTGCCTTACTACACTTATGAGGCCGTACTTGCCGACACCATAATCGACGGTTTTACAAAACAAATTACACAAGTTGAAAAATCGCGTAATAAGCAAGTATATACTTCTGCCGAGCAGTTAAAAGATTTATTGGTTGAATTAGAACCGCTTACAAATAATATAATAAGCCGCTTGGAATCGGAGAAAAGCCGGTTGATAACAGGGCAAATGCTTTCGCTAATCCTGTCGGTGGCATTAGTGCTTATTTTGCTTGCCGGTTTGGTTTACCTGTTAATACAAAAGGTCGTGCGAGAGCTTCAGCAGCTTTATGAAGAATTGACCGATACAAAAAGCGCTTTTGACCAAGACGAACAGCCGGATTATTCAAACTATTATTTGTCAATCTTCTTTAAACGATTTGCCGCATTCAAGCAAATACTGGCAAGTTTACGCGCATTTATCCAAGATTTATACCGGCATAATTTTAATGCCGAGCCTTCCGAAGCCATTCAAGAAACTGCCCTTTACAGCGATTTGACGGCTTTGCGAAATGACTTAAAACAGCGAGAGGAACAGGAAAAAGAAAGGCGAAAACGAGAAGAAAAAAGACAATGGGCCGTTGAAGGCCGAACTAAGATTACAAATATTCTGCAAAGCACCGGAACAATCTCCGATCTGGCTGATCAGGTAATCGTTGGTTTAGTGAAGTTTCTGGGAGCGGCACAAGGCGGAATATTTTTATTAAGAGATAACGATACCGATGCGCCTTATCTTGAAATGGTTTCGGCTTTTGCTTACGACAGAAAAAAATATCTTACAAAAAAAATACCGGTTGGCGAGGGCTTGTTGGGAATGGCTGCCCTTGAGAAAACAACTTATTGGCTTAAGGAAATACCTCAGGAGTATATTGAGATTGAATCCGGATTGGGAGAATCTCCGCCAAGGAGCTTATTTATTGTCCCTTTAAAAGCCGAAAGTGAAATGCCCGGCGTAATGGAAATTGCTTCTTTTAAACAATTTGAAGAGCATGAAGCCGAGTTCATTGAAGATATCGCACAAAGTATTGGCTCCTCTTTGCGCTCTGTACAAATTGCAGAACAAACCGCTAAGCTGCTTGAGGAATCACGTAAAAAATCGGAAGAATTGGCTTTGCAGGACACACAAATGCGAAAGCGCTTTGATGAATTACGCGATGCCCAGAAGAAAGCCAAGAAAAACGAGATGGAAATGTCCGCTTTGGTATCGGTTATTGATCGAAGCCTCTTAAAATGCGAACTCAATTTGCGCGGATTTATACGTTCTGCCAACAGACGTTTCTTTTCGCTTACCGATTATCACAGCGATGAGTTGAAAAGAAAAGATTTTCGAATGCTCTTGACCGATGAAGGACAGAAAATCTTTGACGAAAGTCTGGAAAAAGTTACCAAAGGAGAAACCGTTCCTTTCAATGCACAGATACGCACCAAATTTGATACGGAAGCATGGGTCTTGTTGCAAATGGCTCCGGTTCGTGATGATGAAGACAAAATAAGCGAAGTGCTTTTGATAGGAAATGATATCACGCGTCAAAAAGAAATTGAGCAAAACAACAAACAACTTTTGCAGGATACTTTAGAGAAAGCTGAGAAACTTTCCAATCAAGACAAAGAGATGCAGATGAATATTGATGTCTTGATGAAAACGCAAGAAGAGCTCATGAAAAAAGAGTTTGAACTTGAAGCGCTCCATGATGCCGTCCAAACCAATTATTTGACTGCAGAAATAAACACCGATAAGCAATTTTTATGGGTAAACCATTTGTTTTCCGAAAAATTTGGCTATTCAGAGTCTGAAATAAAAGAAAAAAGGATAAACGAACTGCTTAGTGAGGATGCCCGGGAGGATTTTGAAACCGCTTGGCAATCCGCTTTAAAGAAAGAAAGCTCAAGAAAAGCACTTAAGTTTAAGGATTCAAAAAACCAAAGCCTTTGGTTGCTTTTTACCTTATCTGTAGTTGAAGACCAACAAGAAGAGCAGCAAAAAATTATTATGATTGCCATAGATATTTCCAAACAAAAAATGGCTGAAAAGCAAGTAACCCAACAAGCTGAAGAGCTAAAAAAACAAGAGCAAATCATGGAAATGAATATGCAGGAAATGTTGGAAATAAATCAAGAATTGGAAACAAAAGTTACCACGCTTAAAGAAAAAGAAAATAAAGTTATTCGGGAACAGGCCGATAAGAATGAAAGAAAATATATCAATTGGATTGACGAAATATTTGACTAAGCCCTGTTTTATTTAAAAAAAGATAATTTAATTTGTAAGCTGTAAATGAACGGAACAAAACAAACATACAAAACACACGAACGCTTTATCGACAGAACTTCTGCTTTGCAGAGGGCTCTGTTGGCAGGCTTGTTTGGCTTGTTTTTTCCTTTGGTTTCATTAGTTATTTTATTTTTGAGCGGAAATTTTGAATTTGGCTTAGAAGCTTTTATAAACATACACCGCGAGAACCCTTTGCTTTTTATAATAGGGCCGGCTCCTTTTGTTCTGTTTTTTGGTGTTTACCTTATTAATGTCAGAATAGGCCGCGACAGAGAATTTCTGATGAATGAGATTTCAGAACTGGAATACCGCATGGAAGCCAATTCTGAATTGGCTCGCAAAATCGGAGAAGGAGATTTTTCGACCTCAAAAGAAGATATTCCGCTGACCGACAAGCTTGGAAATGCTTTATTTGCCATGCAGAAAAACTTAGTGGCAACCTATCGTAAAGAAAATGAGCAAAACTGGATTGCTCGAGGTAAAGAAATTATTGCCGATATTCTGCGAAAGCATAATAATATGGAAGCCCTTGCAGCAGAGGTGCTTATTAGTCTTGTTACATTTACCGACTCCATACAAGGCGCTTTCTATGTGTACGATGAAGAACATGAATTATTGATAAACAAAGCCACTTATGCATATAATCGGAAAAAATATATGCGTAATGAATATACCATTGGGCAAGGTCTGATAGGCCAAGCGGCTTTTGAAAAGGCTTACATTTATCGCAAAGAAATACCGGAGGATTACTTTACCATAAGCTCGGGAATATTGGGCGATAAAAAACCCAAAACGCTTCTGATTTCTCCTTTTTTTGGGGATGAGAAATTGCAGGGTGTTCTTGAAATAGCTTCCTTAAAAGAAAGCATGCCGCAGCAGATGATTACCCTCATGAATGAGTTGAGCAATATCATTGGGCAAACACTTTTTAACCTTAAATCCAATACCCGTACCGAACAACTGCTTGAGGAATCACAAAACCTGACCAAGCGCTTGCGTAAAAACGAGGATGAGTTAAAGCAGAACGCCCAAAAAATGGAAATGACTCAGATTGAGTTAAAGAAATCCAACGAAGAATTGGCTGCTAAAATTTCAGAGGTAGAACAGGGGCAAAAACGTTTGCACGCCCTGCTCGAAAATGCTTCTGAAGTTATTACCATTTATGATGCCAACGGCATTGTAAAATACGTAAGCCCCTCGGTTAAAAACATACTGGGCTTCCACCCGGAAGAGATGATTGGCAAAAACCGTTTTGAAAGAGGCGAAGCCGTTTTGCAGGATGCTTTTAATACGCTTATTGACAATCCGGAAGTCAGCCGTACTTTTGAATATCGCTACGAGAACAAACGAAAAGAAATGATGTGGCTGGAAACCATCGGCAGAAACTTGACCGACAATCCGGCTATCGGCGGAATACTCTTCAATACCCGAGATATTACGGTACGAAAAGTTGCCGAAAAAGCTCAAAGGCTTAGCGGTGAAATGCAAGCTCTTTCAGAAAACAGTCCGGATATGATTTTGCGTATCGGGCCGGACAAAAAAATATATTATGCCAATCCCATGGTAAGTGAATATATCGGAATAAGCTCGGCAAAAGCTACCGATAATTATCTGGATCATTTGGATATAAACCCAAAAATTACGGAAATTTTTGAAGACTCCTTAAGCCATGTCCTTTCAACAAAAGAAGTACAGGAAGAGGAAATTTCATTTCCGCAAGGGGAAAAAGAAAAAATCATTGTGCAGTTCAATGCAATTCCCGAATTTAATCAGGAAAAAGAGCTTGAAACCGTACTTTTTGTAGCGCACGATATTACCGAGCGTAAGCAAATTGAGCTGGAAATTGAGAAAAAGAACAAAAGTATCACCGAAAGCATTAACTATGCTCGACGTATTCAGACAGCCATTATACCGAATAACAAATTCATTCAGGAGTATTTACCGCAATCCTTTATCTTTTATCGTCCGCGCGATGTTGTAAGCGGTGATTTTCCTTGGTTCTACGTCAACGGTGATGATATTTATATTGCTGCAGTTGATTGTACCGGGCACGGGGTTCCGGGAGCACTGCTTTCTTTCATTGGTTACTTTATTCTAAATAACATTGTATCCGGACAAGATGATTTAAGTGTCGGAGAAATAATGGATAAACTTCATTATCAGGTAAGAAAGACATTAAAACAAGATTCTCCTGATGCAAATGCACGGGATGGCATGGATCTTGCCTTGTGTAAAATAAATTCTAAAAAAGGTCAACTGGAATTTTCGGGCGCACACCGTCCGTTATACCTGTTGAGAAACGGAGAGATAGAGATTTATAAAGGCGATTTAAGAGCCGTGGGAGGCATTCCCATTCGTTCAAAAAAAGAAGACCCATTCGAAACTCATAAAATAGATTTGCAAGTTAAGGATCAAATTTATATTTTTTCCGATGGATTACCTGATCAAATTGGCGGAGAAAAAGGCCGAAAGTACCAAGCCAAACGCATACGCCACGGAATTGTTAAAAATCAGGGAATGAGCATGGAGCAAATGAACGATTATTTTGATAATGAGTATATTAGTTGGAAAAGAGATTATAAACAAATTGACGACATACTCCTGATAGGAATAGAGTTTTAAAGCACAATATTATGGCCGAAAAATTTGACAAGCAAAATTCATTAGACTTTGTCTATGATTTTTACCTTAGAATGAAAAAGAATAAGGTGCATTTGGCGTATGAAGGTGAAATCACTCATCAAATCACTAAAGCTTTTACTTCTTTAACCGAAAACAACATGTCGATGGAAAACGACCCTAACTCTGTTCAGAAAAAAGTTTTCCATGTCATGGTGGAGTGTTTGCAAAATATTAGTAAGCATTCCGAAAACCGACACGATATCATTTCATCAAAAGACGGCAGAGGCATTTTCTTAGTAAGCAAAAATGATGATGAATATAATATTACCACCGGCAACGTTATAAAAAACGACAAAGTGGATTCACTCAAAAAACTACTGGAGAACATTAATAATCTGGATAAAGACGGCCTAAAACAACTTTATAAACAACAAATGCGCGAAGGAAGGTTATCTCCAAAAGGAGGAGCCGGCCTTGGTTTTATTGATATCGCCCGAAAAACAGGAGAAAAACTGATTTATTCTTTCCTGGAAATTGATGATAAAAATTCTTTTTTCGTATTAACATCTACTGTATTAAGACAAAAATAAAAAATCATAAAAATGGACGTAATTAAAATTCAAGGAACTGACGATACACCAAAAGTCATACTGGATGCCGGAAAAGAAAGCCCTTATATGGAGATTTCAGGACGCTCGCTGCCCGAAGATGTAGTAGCTTTCTATGATCCCATACTTGAGTGGTTGGATGATTATGCGGAAAATCCGCTTGACAAAACGGTGTTTAATTTTAAATTGGAATACTTCAATACAGCATCATCAAAACTGCTGCTTGATATTCTTTTAAGATTGGAACAACTGCACGAAGACGGCCATGAAGTGCTGATACGCTGGCATTATCCCGACGATGATGAAGATATGGAAGAAGCCGGCGAAGAATATGCCGACATTGTGGAAGTTCCGTTTGAACAAGTTAGCTACTCATTGGATTAGTTAACCGTTCTGTCCGATGCAAAATATTTAAACTTTAACAGATGAGTGAAGAAATTCTTAAGGCTTTGATGCAACTCTTTGCTATTATAGCAAAGCAGGATGAGGGTGTTGTATCCGAAGAACTTAAGTATATTGAAACTTTTCTGAAATCCCAGTTGAGCGAAAGCCAAGCCGAGGAATATCTGCAGCTTTTTACACAAAAAGCAGAAGTAGAAGAACGCAAACAGAAAAGAAAAGCCAAAAAAAATACCGGCGACGGAGGTCTCACAAAAGTGGGAGACTCTGTACGGGTATTGGGAATATGCCGAAAGATTAACCGAACGCTTACACAAAAACAAAAATTTGTCGTTCTGGTTCGTCTTTTTGAAATGGTAAATGCCGAAAAGAAATTTACCGAACAGCGTATGGCCATTATTGATACGGTAGCAGATGTTTTTAATATTCCTAAAGATATTTATAAAGAAATTGAACATTTTGTAGTCTCGGAAAGCTACGAAGAGTTTGATACCGAGTCGGTACTTATTATAAATAATAAACCGGCTAAAAGTACATTGACAAAGAAAATTGACGCCGAATTGCCTGACGGAAGCTTTTTTGTGTTGCAAATACAAAGTGTTGACCTTTACTTTCTTAAATATACAGGTACGCTGGATGTTTTTCTTAACAGTACCGGCGTTTTCAAAAACAGAATTTACGTATTTGCTCCGGGAAGTACCATTCGTACACCCAAAGGAAAACCGGTTTATTACAGCGATGTAGTGGCTCAATTCATGACCGGCCTTAAGATTTCCAAACTCTCCTTTGAAGTGGATAATATAGAATATCGCTTCAAATCCGGGGATATCGGTATCCGAAATATCAGTTTTTCGGTAGATCACGGTAAACTTGTCGGGATAATGGGAGCCAGCGGTTCGGGAAAAACTACCCTGGTAAATGCTTTGGCCGGAATAAGTAAACCTACGGAAGGCTCGGTGAAAATAAACGGCTACGACCTTCACGACAGTCAAAATAAAGATATTCTTGAAGGTGTTATCGGTTATATTCCTCAAGACGATTTGCTTATAGAGGAACTTACCGTATTCCAAAATCTGTACTACAATACTAAGCTTTGTTTTAAAGAAAAAGGTGATGAGGAAATCATAAATCTGGTTCATAAAACACTTAAAGACTTAGGCTTATATGATAAGAAAGACCTTAAAGTAGGAAATCCCATGAATAAGACCATTAGCGGCGGCCAGCGTAAGCGGCTCAACATCGCTTTGGAGCTTATTCGTGAACCTTCCGTTTTGTTTGTGGATGAGCCAACATCCGGCCTTTCATCACGCGATTCCGAAAATGTGATGGAACTCTTAAGTGAGCTTACTCAGAAAGGCAAGCTTATTTTTGTAGTAATCCACCAACCTTCCTCTGATATATATAAGATGTTTGATCGGATGCTTATATTGGATCAAGGCGGTTATATGATATATTACGGAAACCCGGTACAAGCCGTGGTTTACTTTAAAACCATTGACAACCAAATAAACAGTGGAGTGGGAGAGTGCCCGGTTTGCGGCGATGTTAAACCGGAGCTTATTTTTGATATTATAGAAGCCGAAGTTGTTGATGAGTTCGGACAATATACCGAAAAACGGAAAATATCACCCAAAGGCTGGGAAAAACATTTCCTTGATAAAAGAGATCCGGAAGATGTTGAAACCGTGGACGATGATCCGCCTTCAACACTTAATATACCGAATTGGATTAAGCAACTTAGGCTTTTTGTCACTCGAGACGTGCTTTCAAAAGTGAGTAATCTGCAATATGTCTTGCTTAATTTGCTTGAAGCCCCTTTATTAGCTTTCATACTTTCATTTTTAATACGCTATATCGCCGATCCAAACTCTACGGAGTATATTTTTTATGACAATGAGAACATACCGCCTTATATTTTTATGAGCGTTGTTGTTGCTTTGTTTTTGGGCCTCACAGTTAGTGCCGAAGAAATATTTAGAGATCGAAAAATATTGGTGCGTGAAAAGTTTTTGAATTTAAGCCGTTCGGCTTATCTGGTTTCAAAAATTTCTATCCTTACCGTTATATCAGGCATACAAGCCATATCGTATGTACTTATCGGCAACTCCATATTGGGAATTGAGGGTATGTATTTGGAATATTGGCTGGTTCTGTTTGCCGTTTTTGTTTTTGCCAATATGGTTGGATTAAATATTTCACAATCGTTCAATTCCGCAGTTACCATTTATATCCTTATTCCGCTGATTATGATTCCTCTAATGTCATTGGGGGGAGCCATGTTTAGCTTTGATAAACTCAACCGAAAAATAGGCAGCGTAGATAAAGTACCTTTGGTAGCCGAATTTATGGTTTCTCGCTGGGCTTATGAAGGGCTTATGGTTTATCAATTTAAAGAAAATAAATTTCAGATACCTTATTTTGAAACCGATCAGCTGAAGAGTACAGCCGGTTTTAAAAGAACGCATTACATTCCGGCGCTTATGGAAAGTTTGGATGCTGTTGAAATTATAGAAAACGATATGACCGCCGAAAATGCCAATCTTGATTCTCTGAAGCGTGAGCGAAAAGAGCATTTGATGCTTCTGAAAAATGAAACTGCCAAGGAGAACAGAAAAATAGAACAAATGCGCAAAAAAATTGCTGAAAAGGGCATCGATATTATTATTGAAAATGAGGAAAGGTTCTATGTCCCTCAGGAATTATTAGCGCAGTTAAATTCTAATGACTACAATGTTGAAGATGTTGGCGATGAACTGTATCAATATTATCGTACTTGGGATCAGTTTTATCAACAACTTTTCACTTATGCCGATAAGCGTAAAGAAGAAATTATTTATTATCAGAATTCGCAGTCGCCCGGCTATTATAATCGCATGCGCAAGAAATATCATAACGAACATTTAGACGATATTGTCAGAAATGTATATGAAAGAAACAAGATTTTACGTTATAATGATAAGTTGGTAAGACAGGAAGAACCCATTTATTTAATGCCCGATGATTCCAACTATATAGGATTCCGTTCGCATTTTTATGCGCCGATGAAATATTTTATGGGTAATTATTACTCAACCTTTTGGTTCAATTTATTTGTTATTTTGCTTATGGCTATACTTATGTATCCGCCTTTGTATTATGAGCATTTGAAGAAAATAATTAAGTTTTTTAGTGAAAAGCCTTGGAAATCGAGACAAAAAGAAGAGTTAAAAGAAGTAATTGAAGAGCCGGCAGATGAAAACAGTTGATTATGAAGCTATAGTAAATTACTGTTTATTAGTTTTTTAAAATTTAGACAGAAGGCTTTACGAAGATATTTGTTAATTAGGTTTTTTTTACGCTCGAAATTTTAATATCTTTGGTCAGAAATACACAAACGATAATAGATCATGTTTAGAAAAGTATCGTATATAGTTTTTGTATTAATTTTCGCATTATCCTGTAATGACGGTGATGACGGCGATGTAATTATGGGTCCGGAGAATGATTCTTCGGAGTCAAAAACTCAATTGGACCCGGGTCCGATTAATCGTGTAATCGAAAGTTTGCCTTCGCCTATTGAGATGGCAGCCACGATTGAAGACATGAACGTACCCTACTCAAAAAACTATTTAGTGCCGTCGGAAAAGGCAAGTGATTATGATACCAATTTCAAAAAGGCTATGGGTTTAGGCTTATACAGTGCCGACTTAGGCTACCTGAATGTATATAACAGAACCAATGCCATAGTTGAATACTTGACGGTAATCAAACGCATATCCGATGATTTGGATGTGGATCAATTCTTTGATTTTCAAACCTTAAAGCGTCTTGCTACAAACAGTGAAGATTTATCGGAGTTGATGTTTCATTCCGTTAACAGCTACCACCGAATGGATGAGCATTTAAGAAATACCAAACGGAGCGATTTAAGCGCACTAATGGTAACCGGCGTATGGCTCGAAGGGATGTATTTGGCCGCTAAAGTTCATGAGTTCAGAGCCGACCAAACCATTCGTGAACGCATTGGTGAACAAAAAGAAATACTTGGTGATTTATTATATGTTATAAATTTCTTTAAAGACAAACCTTATTTTCCTGAATTAATTAAAGACTTTGATGAACTCAAAGAAGCTTATCAGGGTGTTATTATTACCACTCAAAAAGGAGAATTTAAAGAAGAAGTGGTTGACGGCATTCGGGTAATTACACCCAATGAATATACAACCATTGATATGTCCGATGAACAATTTGAAGAAATCACCACCTTAATTATTAAAATTCGTAATAAACTAATCTCCGCATAGCATGAAGAAGACAGCATTAATTTTATTTTTGTCAGCATTTTTTTTCCTTTTTGTCGGAACCACCGAGTCCAAAGCGCAATGCAAACAACAGATGGTTTATCAGTGCGCTACAAAAGGGCGTAACGCAATCTACTTGAGAGACTTTAATACAAAGCTTCGAAAAGTAAGGCCGGGCGAAGAATCCGGTACAAAATGGACCGTTGTTTTGAATAAAGGAACAACCTATCGTTTCATCCTTTGCACACCGCCGGAGTTTGATAACAAAGTAGAACTGACCTTGTTTGACAGCCAACACCCCGAAAAAACAAAACCTTGGGGAAGAACTGAAGACGGACGGCCGATTTTCGATTTTGTATGCGGCCGATCGGGCATGTATTATGTTTCCATTCGTTTTAAAGACGGTGAAGGAGATAAGAAAACCTGCGCTGTGGGAATTATGTCTTTTGTGGGGAAAAACCAATAGAAATACATTTTTATTATCAATAATATAACTGAAGGGTGAAGCCGTAAAAGCTTCGCCCTTTATGCTTTTATATCTATAAAAAAATGAATTAGGCGCATGACTACTACAAACTGTTACACTATATCTAAGCATTTATCACCGGCTTCGACAAGTTCAGCCTCCGGATCCCCGTAGGCTGAGCTTGTCGAAGCCGGTGTGTCAAAACCGAGTGCGATTCCGATTGCCGAGACGGTCATTAATAAATATATCTAACATTTGATAATTGAGGAATTACAAGTATTGGTAATCCGTCTAATTCAAAAAATATTGTAACTTCTGACTCGGTCTTTTCGTTTTATATATGAAAGCTTATC
>CAYYQW010000015.1:0-63675 GCA_964472505.1 uncultured Bacteroidaceae bacterium
CTGTTTCTAAAATGGAATCGCCTTTTCGGGCTTTAATGTTTTTTCCGTTGAGTATAATGTTTACTTGTTCGTTCATTTTACTTGTTTTCCGGTAGTTAAATAATTGTTGTCTATAGATTTATGACTCAAGAATATATTGTCTAAATATTTTTTTGGGATATTGTTGATATTCTTTTCCTTCAATCTTTTTTTGTTTTTGTTTGCATTTTGTCTTTGTCAATCCCCCTAACCCTTCCGAAATAATCGGAACAGGCACTTCGCCAAGGGGGAATCCGGTTTGTTAATAGTCTGCTGTAATATTGAATTTTAAAATACTCACGAGCGTATTTTTAAGAAATTTTTATAGCGTCAAATCGGCATTTGGCAAAGCATTCGCCGCATTGTATGCAAGCATCCTGCCGGATGAAATGCACTTCATTACGTTCGCCGTCAATGGCATCGGTGGGGCATTTGCGTGCGCAAACCGTGCAGCCGGTACACATATCCGGAATTATCGTATATATCAGTAAAGGCTTGCAATTGAGTGCCGGACATTTTTTATCGCGAATGTGCGCTTCGTATTCATCACGGAAATATTTTATGGTGGTGAGCACCGGATTGGGTGCAGTTTGTCCGAGTCCGCAAAGGGAATTGTCTTTAATCTGCTCGGACAATTCTTCCAACAATTCAATATCGCCTTCTTTTCCTTCGCCTTGCGTTATTCGTGTGAGAATTTCGTACATGCGCATGGTTCCTACTCGGCAGAAAGTGCATTTTCCGCAGGATTCTTTCATGGTAAATTCCAAAAAGAAACGGGCAATATCTACCATGCAAGTGGTTTCATCCATTACCACCATACCGCCCGAGCCCATAATGGCGCCGGTGGCATTCACTTGGTCGTAATCTACTTCGGTATCAATGAGATGCGCCGGAATGCAACCGCCGGAAGGGCCGCCGAGTTGTACGGCTTTAAAATCTTTGTCGTCTTGAATGCCGCCGCCCAAATCGAAAATTATTTCGCGAATGGTCATGCCCATGGGAACTTCTACGAGACCGCCTTTTTTGATTTTCCCGGTAAGGGCAAATACTTTGGTGCCTTTGCTTTTTTCGGTGCCGTATTTATTGTACTGCGCAGGCCCTTTATGTATGATATAAGGAATGTTGGCAAAAGTTTCTACATTGTTGATGTTGGACGGTTTTCCCCAAAGGCCTTTTTCGGCCGGGAAAGGCGGACGTTTACGAGGCATGCCGCGTTCGCCTTCCACCGAAGCCATAAGAGCGGTTTCTTCGCCGCAGACAAAAGCACCGGCGCCTTCTTTCACATATATATCTAAATTAAAATCTTTTATGCCGGCAATATTTTTCCCCAAGTAGCCTTTCTCGCGGGCTTTCTGCAAAGCGGTATTCAACCGTTTAATGGCCAGCGGATATTCGGCACGGCAATAAATAACGCCTTCGGTGGCTCCCGTAGCGTAGGCGCCGATTATCATACCTTCGATAACGGCATGCGGGTCGCCTTCGAGCAGCGAACGGTCCATAAATGCGCCGGGGTCGCCTTCATCGGCATTGCAAATGATGTATTTGGTATCGGATTGATTGTTGCGGGCAAAGCGCCATTTGGTACCGGTAGGAAAACCGCCGCCGCCGCGTCCGCGCAAGCCGGATTCGCTCACCATTTCAATAATTTTTTCGTAAGGAATGGCTTGGTCGGCTATTTTTTTCAGAGCGGCATAACCTTCGCGTGCTTCGTATTCTTCGATGCTGTCGGGGTCCATGAAACCGCAATTACGCAGGGCAATCTTTTTTTGACCTTCGTAATAGTTTTTTTCAGGTGATTCGAATTGGTCGGTATATACCACATAATCTTTCAAAGGATTTTCGTGATTGATGTGTTCTTCAAGAATTTCAAAAATCCGTTTTTCATCTACATTCCCGTATAAATAGGATCCGTTTTCATCCACAATTTCAACCAAAGGCTCGCGGTAGCACATACCAACGCAACTGGTTTTGGCGAGTTCAAAATCCAAATTTTCGGCTTTTTGAATGTCGGCAATTTTATCGTAAACTTTATTGGCGCCGGCTGCTATTCCGCAGCTTCCCAATCCGACAATGACTTTCTTTTTGGACATGGTTTATTTCTTTTCTTTAATTTTGATTTCCTTAATAACTTTTACGGCATCTTTGCCTTTCAAATTTCCGTAGGTTTCATCGCCAATCATCATGACGGGTGCTAAAGAACAACATCCGAGGCAGGCTACGGATTCGAGCGTAAACAGGCCGTCTTCGGTGGTAGCACCGTCTTTTACTTGCAGCGCTTCTTTAAGTGCATCGGTGATGGTTCCGGCATTTTGCACGTGGCAAGCGGTGCCGTGGCAGACTTTTATTATGTGTTTGCCTACGGGATGTAGCCGAAATTGCGAATAAAATGTGGCTACACCGTACATTTGGCTCAATGATAAGCCGGTTTCGGACGCTATTTTTTCTAAAGCCGCTTTGGGCAAATAGCCGTATATATCTTGTACGCCTTGCAAAAGCGGAATCAGGTTTCCTTTGTTACCTTTAAATTTTCGGATAAGGGTATCGAGCGCAGTCAAATCCGCATCTTGTTGCAGGGGTTTTGGCTTGGCGGGCATTACGCGTTGTACTCGCATGATATTTTATTATTTGGATGGTTGAATAATTTCCTGCTGCTAAGTTAATTTTTTTTCATTCAATTTCGGCTTGATATATTATAAAACAGGTTCATTTTTTTACGGAAGTTATTGTTTGCATTTTTAAGACTGAATTAATTCTACTTTACGATTTTAAAACAAGCTCTGAAAAGAGCTCTGAAAGAGCGTAATATATCAGCATTGGGCAACGCCCAATGTAATGTTACCGCCCATGCCTAAGCCCCGTAAGAACGAAATATTTCGCCCTTACAGGGCTTTAACCGGCGCGCAACAGTTTCGCAGGGCGTTGCCCTGCGCTAATATTTTTAAGCCTTTCAGGCTAATAATGAACTCAATGTAACTCCGTAAAGTAGAATTAAGAGCTACTTCAAAAATAAAAATGCCGGAAAGTGTAATATAAAATTTGAAAAGTCGTAAATTTGCAGTAGGATGAAAACTAAAAATTTCAGAGATGAAAAATGCGCAACAAAACAAAGAAGATGATTACATTGTCATTCCAAATCCAATTTACGATGTGGTTTTCAAATATTTAATGGAAGATAACCAAAGTGCAAAAATTATTTTATCGACTTTAATAAACGAGAAGATTAAAAAATTAATATTTGAACCCATATCGCACACCGAAAAAATACAAGACCCCAAAACAGATAAAATAATCAAACTTTTTCATTTGGATTTTACCGCAGTAATAGAAAAACCAAACGGAAAAGAAGAACTGATAATGATTGAAATTCAGAAAGCTAACAAAGCAAGCGACATTTTCAGATTTAAACGATATATAAGTGCTAATTTCCAAAGAAAACAAGAAAAAGAAATCATAAATCCACACACACAAGCAATAGAAAAAATTAACAAGCCAATAAGATTGATACCGATTTTTATTCTCAATTTCAGAATAGAAAACGAAGTAAACGACTTAATAATCAAAACAAACAGAGAAAAAACAGGAATATTTAAAGGAAAAAAACTGAAAAATGATAATGAGTTTATTGATAATTTGAGTTTTGATATTTGGGTTGTGCAACTGCCAAATTTGGGTAAAATCAAGAAAAAAGATTATGAAAACGATGATTACAAAACAAAACTTTACTTATTGCTCAAATTATTTGACCAAGAAGCTCAAAATAAGAACAACAAACACCGACTTCTGATAATTAAAAAACTGTTTCCAAAATTTTTAGAGCGCGTAATAAGTCGTTTAAAATCAGCCGATGCCGATAATCCTGATTTAGAAGAACAAATGAATGCCGAAGATGAATATTTGGCAGAACTCACAAAGCGAGATAATGAAATCAGTTATTTTAAGCAAGAGTTAGAAAAAGAAAGAAAATTAAGAGAAAAAAAAGACAAAGCTTTGGGTGAAAGAGACAAAATGATACTTGAATTAGCAAAAACATTAAAAAACAGCAACAAATCAACAGAAGAAATTCAGAAATTAACCAAGTTGTCAAAAGAAGTGATAGACAGTTTATAAACTTGAGTGCGCTCCGAAAAGGTTTTTCACCATCGGTTCCACAGATGAGACTTTTCGGAGCGGATTCAGAACTAATATTCCCAAAAATTTAGACAAAAAGCCTTCAAAAAAGCTATTCGGTTTATTGAAAACAGGCCTTATCAAGTTGCAGATAAAATTATAAGCAAATCATATATGGCAGCAGGTACTGAACACGAAAGAGTAGATATTGAAATTCAAAACTTGGGTTTCATGCTGAGAGACAGCAGTATTCCAAAATATCATTTGCATAATATTAATATTTGATGTATTTTTATATCACAAAATAAGATGTAAATATGATTAACTCTTACGGTCAAAATAGGAGACAACGTCGTTTAGATGATTTATATAAGATAGCTGAAATTTTGGATGTGGATGTAAAAGAGTTGCTTGTATCTAATAAAAACCGATAATGATGTATAAGACAAAAACAATAGATACAGTTAATGCTTTAAAAATAGAATTAGACAAAAAAATTCCATTGGAAGCAGAAGATGAAAAGCGTCTACAAAAAAAGCTACGTTTAGAATTTAATTATAACTCAAACCACCTTGAAGGTAACACTTTAACATACGGTCAAACTCAATTATTATTGTTTTTTGATAGAAGTTCAGGTGATGTTCCGGTAAGTGATATTGAAGAAATGAAAGCTCACGATGTTGCATTGTCTCAAATTAAGGAAATGGCTATTGAAAAAGAACGTCCATTAACAGAAAATTTCATAAAGGAATTAAATAAAACAATTTTAGTAAAACCTTTTTGGAAAGATGCAATTACTCCTAATGGTATAGAAACTAGAAAAAGAATTGAGATAGGTCAATATAAAACTTCCCCTAATAGTGTTCAATTAAAGAATGGAGAAATCCATGAGTATGCTTCTCCGGAAGAAACACCTGCTTTAATGGGGGATTTGCTAAATTGGTATAACTCTTCAAAAGACCGGTTACATCCTGTACAGTTAGCCGCGGAATTTCATTACCGATTTGTTTGCATCCATCCTTTTGATGATGGTAATGGGCGAGTTGCCAGATTAATTATGAATTATATTCTTTTAAAAAACAACTTTCCACCAGTTATAATAAAATCAGAAGATAAAGAAAGCTATTTAACTGCATTGCAAAAAGCGGATACCGGAGATATTGAATCTCTAATTGAGTATATTGAGGAACAATCAATATGGTCTTTAGAACTTAGTTTAAAAGCCGCAAATGGAGCAGATATTGACGAAATGGGTGATATTGAAAAAGAAATTGAAATTCTGAAACGTAGAAAATTAACTGAAACAAAAATTTTCAAGACTCCTAAAGTTGCATATCAGATAATTAATCACATTAATAATGATTTATGGAAACCATTAAATAAGTTATTAGATAATTTTGATGACTTCTTTGCTGAAACAAAAAGTGAGAACTTTATTGACAATAGTAAAATCGAAAAGACAAGGACAATAAGAAATCCTATGATGGGAACAGCCGGATTATTTGCTGATAGAGAAATGACTATTAAAAATTATGAGATATTTGGTTATGATTTAGAGGAAGAGAATATCACTGAAATTCAGTGGGTAAGGAAAATGCTTTCTTTAAAGTCAGCAAAGAGAAAGATTGATTATGAAATTTGGTGTTCACTTCAAATCAATGACTCTAAATACACTCTGGTAATTACGGAGAAGAATACTGATTCTGATAGTAATATGAAAAATTCAACAACTCTATTTGAAATTGACAATGAGTATCATATTTTGTTTATGTCTGACGCAATAAACAGTATAAAAAGAACAGTCTCAAATCATTTAATAAATAAAATTCAAACTGTTGAATAATGCACGAAAACCCAAAAATATGTATAATATATAAGGGTTCCAAAGGTTTTCGAGTATTGTTACCCGCATCAATTTTTGTAGTAATAAGATTGGTTGGATGCCCGCAACCGTTTACTAAATCATGCCCGTAAGCGGGAAAAGCATTTATCAATGATTAAATACTTATTGCTATGAACCACATATTTAGAAATTTTCTTGAAGACAAGGAAGTATATATCCTTAAATCCGTAAGATGTGATATAACTGATTGAAGTACAAACAGGTGGGGCAGATGTTTGGGCAAGGCTCGCTTCTGCCGGTGTCCTCACCGGCAGCACGTTCGAAAAGAACATTCGGATTTAAGGCTTATCTAAATTTATTCCGAATAAAACAACAATAAATCCAAAACAGCTCTATGACACACCGGGCAAAATTCATCGGTATTGTTAGAGCGCATTTTGCAATCCTGCACGGGGCGATAAATTCCTTTTTTCACATAACCGGCTCCTTCGAATGCCCCCACTTTGTCTTTATACTTACGTGAGTTGGGTGTGGGAATCGGAGTATCTTTATCTGCCAAATCTTTCCATTTCTCATCAAAATTTACCAGATTAGTGATATTTACCTGCCAAGGTTCTTTTTCCGGATTGTAAATATCGGAAGCCTGCTCAAAGCCGTATTCGTATTCATCGGCCAGTGCGGCGAAAGCATGGCCAAACTCATGTGTAAACACAAAGGCGGATGCTTCGTGGTCGGAAGAACACAGATTGTAGTAATTATAAATGCCGCCGCCGCCGTATTTGGAGGTATTTACCAGAATGTATATTTGGTCGTAAGGCGCATAGGCAGCCAGGTTTCGCAGGCTATTAATATCTTGTGTTGTAAGGTAACGCTCGGAGCCAAAAGTATAGAAACGAGAATTTAAAATGGTATTTTTCCAAACATCATCGCCCGGAATGTCGGTGCCGGATTCTTCCGACCAGGCTTTTACGGCATGAAAATTCACTTTGTCTTTGTGCGACTTAAAAGGCTCTACATCAAAAAAATAGCCGGCAAAACGATGACAGTCATCAATGAATTTTTGGGCTTCGGCTTCGGTATATCCGTCGGGAATAATTACAATATCCAACTTTTTGTGATGATCGCCGGAATAATGAATTTTTTCCACTTCGTATTTAAGTTGTTTGTCTTTTTTTATCTGAATATCATTGGGGTTTACATCCAATTTATAGACGGTGTTAAAATTATAATTCCGGTCTCTGGCTTGGATTTCAACACTTACGGGAATTTTCGGAAAGGGAATGGTAAGCGATTCGTAGAAACTGCGCGACAGTGTTTTAGCTTCTTCGGTATCTTGCCATTCAAAGAAAAGATTGGAAAAGCCGCGCGAGTAAATCAATCTGTCTTCTTCTTCATCTTTCACCAATACGCGATAATCGCCGTAATTAAAGGTATCCACTAAATTTGTGAGTGAACCGCCCCAGTAGGGTTCTTCTTTCAATTGTATAAGAAAAGCGCGGGTTTCTTCGTGATTGCCGGATAGGGAGTAGTCTATGCGTAAACTTTTATCTTTGAAATAAATATCAAACATGTTTTGTGCCGAAGCCGAAAAGCCGAAACTCAATAATACGGATAGCATTAAAACGGGGAAAAGAAGTTGTCGAAAATGTTTCATAATACCAATGTTTATGTCTAAAAAATCACAATATATTAATATTTTCTCTATCAAACACAGCCGGAAAAAATGTTATAGGAAATAATCAGCCGTTATAGGCTAAATATTATTTCGAGGTGCCGGAATTTTCGATACTATGTCAAATATAGTGAGTAATCAAATTTTAGCTTGCTGCAAGTGAAGTAAATTAAGGTGATGAATTTTTCAATATTTTTTTAACCACAGAGTATCTCTGAGTTTTGCACAGAGTAACACAAAGTTTGCATAGATAACTTAAGTATCTCAGCATAAACAACTTACTTTCGGAAAAAGTAAAACGATTATAGAAGACATGAAACAATTTTACAATTCGTTGCTGTTTTACTAGACAAAAAACTCAGTGTTACTCTGTGGTTAAGGGAATTGATACACCGGAAATCATCCTTATTCATTATCGTTGAATTTTACAACAATAGATTTCTCGTGAAACAATGGCTTATGCCAATAGAACGACTCATAAATTTAATCTGCTTCAACACCTCAAAATAATATCTAACCCTTTCATATCCGGAAAAGTTAATTTTCAACTTCTGCTTTGCAGTAAAAAAACTATTATCGTATTTTTGCAAAAATACTGACAGCGATGGAACTATTTTACAGAGAATACGGGGAAAGCGACAAAGTGATTTTCATAATTCACGGCATGCTGGGTATGTCGGATAACTGGGTGCATTTTGCAAGAAAATTAAGCACGGATTATCGCGTAATTGTACCGGATATGCGCAATCACGGAAATTCTCCGCATGACGAAAATCACAGCTACCGCTATATGGCACGCGACCTGTATGAGTTGAGTGAAAAGCTGAATATTCCGAAAGCCGTTGTAATGGGGCATTCCATGGGCGGTAAAACAGCCATGCAATATGCTGCCGATTATCCCGACAGAACCGAAAAAATGATTATTTTGGATATTGCCCCGAAAAATTATACGGCCTCTGAGCTTGAACAAGCCGGAACAATTAATCATCCGAAACTACTGAAAACACTCACGGAAATTAATCTTAAGCAGTTTGGAACGCGCCAA
Organism: uncultured Bacteroidaceae bacterium; assembly: GCA_964472505.1. Lineage (GTDB taxonomy): Bacteria > Bacteroidota > Bacteroidia > Bacteroidales > JAADGE01 > JAYEIA01. Next base: position 8,686 of record CAYYQW010000015.1, read on the forward strand.
CAAATCACAGATTACTTTGAAAGCATTCCGCAAGCGCATCAAATAAAATATTTTCTTCAGAAAAATATAAAAAAATCAAACAGCGGCGGCTATGAGTTTAAGTTTAGCCCCGAGAATCTTTTGAAAAACATTGAAAACATGTCCGGTAAGCCGGCATTCGGAAAAAATGTTTTCCGAAAAGAAGTACTTTTTGTAAAAGGCGGAAAATCGGGCTACATACAAAAATCCGATGAAGTTGAAATAAAAAGACTTTATCCCAATTCGGAAATTAAAAGCATTCCCGATGCCGGGCATATTATACATGCGGAGAAGCCGAAAGAATTGCTAAAAATACTTCGAGATTTCTTGCAATAAAAATAAAATCAGGCTCCTCACACTACAAACCACTAATAATCAGACATCATCACTTTTCCGCCGGCAAGCAGATTGGTGTTTCAATTATTCTCGATGCGCCGGCGGCTTGCCTTTCGGCTTTCGTACCCCGCGCTTCGCACGGGGCTGTTGATATTTCGCCCGCTTCGGGGCTTACAGGTTCAAATGTCTCGACGGAGGATTTAAAGTATTGACTTTCGGAATTAGAAATCTCAAAACATAAACCATCGGCAAAGTAAATTGTGCTGTAAAAGTTCAGATATTAACTAAGGTTTTACATTGTATTTCTTAAAGTAAGACTTTGGGATGGAATCAATAGCTTCCGGCTGCTTTTTCTTAAAATCACGCATTACGCGTTTCAAGAAAACTTCTTCGAAAGGCTTTCCGTTTTTTCGGGCTCCAATATAAAGCTTATGCACTAAATCCGAATTCTTCCCGAGACGTTCTATCTCTTTTGCCAAAAGCCGATTTTTTGATTCTTGCGCCAACTTGAATAATTTCTTTTTAAGGAGTGCATAAAGCATGCTGCGATAGCGCTTATTGCGCACCTTAGGATTGATTTGTGTAAGCACATCAAAAGCTTCTTCGGATTTCCCGGCTTTTTCCAGATATATCACATGATCGAGATGTACTTTGCGGTTATCCGGTGCATATTCAAACGCCAAGGCGCTATATTGCAAGGCCAAAGAATCATTGCCTGCCATCGAATAAACATAAGCTGCCTCATTGAGCGTTTTTACATGAAAGGGGAAATCATCCAAAGCTTTTTCGTACACTTTGGCTATTTCGTGGATGTTCATTTTGAGTTTCAACATATTAATACCCTCCATAGAATATAACGGGTCATTCATGGGACTCAACGAAATGAAAGGCGAACGCAAATCTTTCACCAAAGCATAGGATTGTTGTACGGCTTGTTTGGAATTGGCTTTGGAATAGGCATAAACTTTATGCACGGCTTCCTCCACATCCAATCTTTGCTTTGCCGAATAGGCCGCAAAAAATAAAGGCACAAGAGCAATTGCCGCCACGGTTCGCACGCTCGAATTTTTTAGTGCACGGGTACCGGAAGGATTTTTTATACGCGTATATTCATAAATAACAAAAGCAAATATAAGATTTAAAAGTATCTGGCTTTCAACCCGTTCTTTTGTAAAACTAAAGAAGGAAAAAGTCATGTAACCGATTAAAGCAAAAAACAAAATTAAGGCAAAAATTTTATCATTCTTATTTTCAGCCCGTTTTATGTTTTTGATGAGATAAAATAACAAAAGCCCGAACATGGACAAAAATACAATAAGGCCCAAGAAACCGGTTTCGGTTACCACATTTATGTAATCATTATGCGTACGGCGCGGAACCACCCAACCTCTGTCATTATAATGCAAAGCCACATTGTATTTTGAAACTTCAATTTTCCAATTGCCGGCTCCGACTCCCAAAATTGGATGTTCCTTTACAATGGGTATGGATTTTTTCCAAATATTCAAGCGGTGATAGGTATTGCCGCTTGTAAAATCGGTAGCTTCGGTGATGTGTTTTTTGATGGAGCTGTCCGGATCCAAGCGGGCAAACAAAAAGAAAGCTGCCGCAGTTGCTATGATAATTCCGCCAAAGGCATAAATAACGGGTTTAGGCAAAAGCCGCCCTTCAACTTTTTTGCGGAAGAAAAACTGATAGGCCAAAAAACTAAGCGCCGGCGCTACAATCATGGCTACCCAGACCGAACGAGTCATCAGAGCTACGATAAGCAACAAATTGAATGCGGCGCCGAAAATTGCCGCTGTTCGCCAATAATTTTTAAAATAATAGATTCCGTAAGCGGCAAAACTGAATGCCAGAAACAGAATCTGAGAGAACATATTTTTATGTGCAAAATTTCCTTTAATCAAATAGGCCGATTTAACGCTAAAACCGTGTTCGGGGAAAATCCTCAATGCCTGTACGGTACCGACTATCGCAATAATCACCGAGAAAACGATAACCGCTTTCAAAAACATCTCGCGGCTGTTCTTTTTGGGTAATACGTAAAGCGTAATATACAAGAAAAGCGTAAAATAAGTAAACAGCTTTAAAAACTCATGTAAAGCCTCGCCGGTATTGTGCGCTCTAAAAACAGAAATACCGGTTATTATCAGGTATAATCCGTAAAGCAAGACAAAGGGATTTTTCAATACCCCGGCATGAATAATGTTTAAACGATTTTTTTTATTGAAAACCGAAACCAACACAATTACAAACATAAACACCGATAAGCCCAATACGCGAATTTCCAGTTCTTTGTCCAAAGCCGGCGGATAGCGCAGGTTTGTAATAAGAGCCGTAAGAATTATGAAAAATCCAAATACGGGATTCAGTAAAGGATGCGTCTGTTTTTCAGTTTTTTTTGCCATGGTCTGTTAATTTTGGTCTGCGACAAACAAAGTTATAATAATTTTTAAAAATATAATCTTTGCCGTTAAAATCATATTCTTTTTATCTGTTTAAAAGTACTTTTAAAACGATTAAAGCTTCTTTCCAATTGAACCGTCGCAAACGTCCGAAAAATTGCTTAAGCAATATTAAACGAGCTCGGTTTATGCGTTCGGGATATTTTTTCTTGTAAAGTTTTAAATAACTCGAATACATATATTTGCGCGTACTCAAGTTTTTGGATTTTGATTTTCCGTATTTGTTTCCGGTACTGCCGCCTTGTTTATGGAGAATGCGCGAAGCGAGACAGGTATAATTTTTATAGCCGGCTTCTTTGGCCGTAAGGCACCAGTCAATATCTTCATAATATAAAAAATAATCTTCCGGCATCCGGCCGATTTCTTCAATCAGACTTTTATGAAAAAACATGGAAGCGCCTATTACATAATCGGTTTCAAACGCAAGTTCAGAAAATTCGCGATCTTTTTCGCCTTTGCCCAATAAAACGGAATAACCGGTTTTGGGATTAAATCTGCCGCCAAGGGTTTGGATGATGTCCGGGCGGTCGGCGGACAAAATGCGTGAACCCAGAAAACCGACTTTTTCATCCCGGCGCTTGTTCTCATAAAAATTTACTAATTCCGACAGACTGTCCGGCTCCGGCAAAGTGTCGTTATTCAGCAGCCAGATGTATGGGGAATCGGTTTGGGCAATAATGTATTTTATCGCTGCATTGTTGGCGTGCGCAAAGCCTCGGTTTTCAGAAAGTTCAATAATCTTCGCATGCGGAAACTTTTGTTCAACTATGGGATACAGATGGCTGCGGGAATCATTGATATTACAGACTTCAGACAGAACAAGCGAAAAATCAGAGCATAAATTTTCCAAACTGTTTAAGCATTCAAGCGTATCTTGCCAATTACCGAAATTAACAAGTACAATCTGTGTATGTGCGCCGGTCTTTTGCAAGTTTACATTCAAAATTAATGGATTATATTATGATAACCCAATGCTTTCAGTATTTCTGAATCTTGTATTTCTTTATATTTTTCTATAAGATTTTTGGAAGTCATAAACGCAAATTTTCTGTCGGGATTTATGTCGGAAACGGCTTGTAGAATTGTTTCCTCATCCGACTTAATGCCGGCAAAGGAACAGATTTTTTCGAGTTCCATTTGCGGCTCAGTCAAAAGTTTTTCATAAGCAATATGCAGGGCATTCTCCTGATATTTCAAAGCTTGGCCGGTGTATTCTTCCCAAAGCTTTATGCCTTCGTCCAAATAGTAAGCGCGCACCGACTGTGAGTACAAACGCTTGGAAGTAAGAAAATATTCATGATATTTTTTTCGCAGCCCGGTTCGGGTTTTACTGTCGCGCAAATCGCGAAAATATTGCTCACGTTTTCTGAGGCTTTCGGCAACATCTATGGGATTGCGATAAATATGCAAAATTTTTGCGGCGGGAAAAATACGCTGCCACAAATTCAGCGTAAAGGTATTGCGCGGGTCTTTCCAAGCCCAAAAGGAATCGGTATTTTTAAGTTTGGCGAAAGCTTTTCCGTAATTTTTCTTCATATGCCGGCTGTGCAAGTGCCTGTCAAAATTTTCTGAGAGGCCGTCGGCAATTTCATTGTCTATAAAGCGCATATTGTAGGGATTATCCCATTCGGCGCCCGTTTGTTTAAATGCCCAAATATTGAGATTGCAAAAGAATTGACTCTCAAAATTATCATCCAAATCGTTACCGATAAAAACGCCCATTTTTTGCAACAACTCAGTCAAGAGCGAAGTTCCGGCGCGGTGCATTCCGATGATGATGATAGGGGGCATGGAAAAATGTTTATCCGTAAAAATTAATAATGCTTTGTGTGATGCGATTGATATCTTTTTCGCTTAATTCATAATAAAAAGGCAGGCGCAACAGGCAATTTTCATAATGCTCGCTCACGGGAAGCGGCCGCCCGTCGTGCTTGTCTTTATAATAGTCGGAATTATGCAAAGCCAAGTAATGAAATACGGCTTTGATGTCTTGTTTTTTCAAATGCTCCAACAGCGCAGTTCGTTCATCGGGTGTATTGCAAACCAAATAAAACATGTGTGCATTGTTTACGGCATAATCGGGAATATGCGGCAGTTTCAGTTTTCCGGCATTTTGTAAGGGCTGCAAACGCTCAAAATAATTCTGCCATATCTTCTTTCTTCTGTTTTGAATGTTATCCAAATTTTCCAATTGCGCATAAAGAAAAGCGGAAATCATATCGGAAGGCAGAAAAGAAGAGCCTAAATCCACCCAACCGTATTTATTGACTTCACCGCGGAAAAATTCGGCTCGATTGGTGCCTTTTTCCCAAATTATTTCGGCACGTTTGATGAATTTTTTATCATTTACCGAAAGTAAACCGCCCTCGCCGGACTGTATGTTTTTAGTTTCATGAAAAGAAAAGGTTCCCAAATGCCCGATTCCGCCCAAAGGCTTATTATTGTATGTGCTGTCGATGGCCTGAGCGGCATCCTCAACCACGAATAAATTATGTTTGCGGGCAATGGCCATTATTGTGTCCATATCGCAGGCAATGCCGGCATAATGTACCGGTACGATGGCTTTGGTTTTTTCGGTAATCAGACTTTCAATTTTATCGGCATCCATATTCGGATTATCCGATGAGCTGTCGGCAAAAACAATTTCGGCACCGTGAAGCGCAAAGGCATTGGCCGTAGAAACAAAAGTATAAGACGGTACAATGACTTGATCGCCTTTTTTTATGTTCAGCAAAATCGCAGCCATTTCAAGCGCATCGGTGCAACTGGTAGTCATCAAGGTTTTTTTGAAGCCGAAACGCTCCTCAAAGAAACGCTGCGCCTGTTTGGTGAAATGTCCGTTACCGGAGATTTGACTGTACTCATAAACCGCCCGAAAAATGTAATGAGCTTCTTTACCGGAAAGGTATGGCTTATTGAATGGTATCATTGGCTTGGTCTTTGGGGATGAAAAATTTAAGCTGCCGTAAGGTATCACTATTATGCGAGAAAATTACTTTTTCGCTGAATTGCAAATCATCGTAGTTTGTTTTATAAAAATCAATGACATAATCGGCAAAACGGCCGTAATAGTAGCTGTTGAAATACCAGATAATATCTTTATTAAAAATGGTGTAAATGCCTTTGCCTTTTTCGCCGGTATAATTTTCAATTTTTTCTTTGTTGGAAGGCGATCCGGCCGTCCAGCCCAACCAATAGATATTGTCGCGGGAATAAGGCAAATCGGTGGCAGCATAGCCTCTTACATCAATCCAAGCGGCGCAAAATTCGTTGTTTTGCTTTTTTAGAGCCCGGTAAAGTTTTTCGGCGGTGCGATGCTCGGCTTTCACGGCTTTTGCATTTCGGGCATAAGCGGCTACGGGCGAAATAAAAGCCAAAATTGCCAGTGCCAATACACCTTTCTTAATGAGTTCCGGAGCAATAAATTTTGCCGGGAAAAAATTCGATTTGTCAATGGTTTCCAAGCGCAAAAATGAGAGGGCCAAAAGAAATGCCGGCGTAATCATGCCAAACAAAACCCGCGGCTTGGGAATACCATTGCGAAAAAAATACAGATAAAAAGCTACGGCAAAGATATAGCCTAAAAATCCGACAAAAACCATGCGCTGCCGATTGTTAAAATGCAACAAAAGCAAAACAAGTAAAGCATAAAACAAAAGCATGTAAGTTTGGCTGAGATATTTTGCAAAAAAGCCGGCTGTATGTTTCAGGCCGGGCAGTATCAATCCTTTCCGGGCTTTTTCGGAGGCCGGCATGGCGGTATTCAGGAATTGGCGCAATTTGCGCTTGTTGAATTTCGGGTGGCCCACATCCAAATTGGAATTTAAAGCTACTTTCATATCTGCTTCGGACCAGCCTAATTTTTCGGCCGCTTTTTGGCGATCCTCAAATTTAAAATCCGGATTATTGTGATCATACAGGCTTGCCGCAAGCGATGCAAACGCCCGATATTCTTGGTATTCCGGATTGTTTTGATAAATGCTGCGATTGTAACGATTCAAGCCGTAGGCCGAAAGAAAAATAAGTCCCAAAAGCGCCAACACAACAAAACGTTTTTGCAAAAGCAAATGCAAAAGAAAAGGCAAGCCAATTAATACAAGCATAAGCAGCACAGCGTAACGTATCATTCCGCCCCACAGGATGAGAAAAAGCGCAAAAATAAGTTCGGCGGGTTTCAGTTTTTGGGAAAGCAAGATTAAAGCGCCGCCCCCGATAACAGCCACAGCCGCAATGCGCGTAAATTGCAACATGATTAGCGAGAAAAACAGCAGGCTGAAAATAAACAAGTGTCGCACAATTTTGGAGCGCCGGCTGCTTTGAATTTTCCAAAAGCTGTATTGCAAAGCCGTGTATCCCGCCCAAAAAGTAAAAATAAGATAATAACCGTACCAATTAACCGCCGGCATGAGGCCGTAAAGAAAACTCAAAAACTTTCCGATAAAAATATTAGAAAAGATAATGTACTCGGAAGGCTCACCGGAAACGGCCCCGGCAACGATGCTGTTCATTTGGGCATCGTCATCGGTTTCAAAAATAATGGGCAATAGCGCCACAAGCAAAACGACTTGCAAAAGCGTTACGCCTGCCATTCTCCAAAAGCTTTTGAGCGATGCAGCTTGGCAATCAATTGCTACGGACGGTATTAATGCGGTAAGTTTATTCCTCATCATCTGCTTCAATTTCTTCGGGTATTTGTAATTCTTCGGGTATTTCCGGACGATAGGACAACGACAAACCCTTAGCAGCTAATTTTGAAATGCGATATTGCTCTCCAAAGCGCATGCCCACACCCAATGTACTCAAAGGCGAAATATCTAATTTGGGGATGTGGAAGGTGAGTTTGTAGAGTTTGGTTCTGCCGGATAGCTTGATTCTTTGCCCCCTTACTCGGCAGCCCGGATAATATTTTCTATATAAGTTTACAACATGGCTTTTGTCTCTTCTCACACTTGTGCGATTGAAATACCAAATAATGTCTTGGTTAAAAATAGTATAAACCCCTAATTCCTTGTCCCCTGTATATTTCTCAATTTTTTCTTTATTGTAGGGAGAACCCGTAAACCAACCAAGGCGATAGCCTGAAGTAAGACTTGGAGGATTTTTATAAATATAATACGGACTGCCGCGAAAACGGGAAACATAAAATTCCAAGTTTTGATCTTTAATATATTCAAAAATCTTATGCGTAAGGTCTCTTTGCCTGTATATTTTAGCTGATTTTTCTTTATAGTTAAAGGCAGTAATTACTAAAGAAATCAAAGAGAGATTAATCATTAATAAGCCAATATTGTTTCTTTTTACATTTTCCAAAAAAAGAGGTTTTTGAGGAATTCTTCCTAAATCATCAATATTATACAAAACATATAAAACTAACGGCAAGGTCATGCCAAACAATACCCTTGGCTTCAACATTCCATCTCTGAAATAATAAAGAAAAAATGCAATAAAAACAGTATAGAGAGCAAAAGCAATAACTGACAAAAAAATAGACGGTCTTCGACTAAAAAACAGGATTCCGCTTATCAAAATCAAGGTAAGCGAAAAATATCTTTCATCATAATAGTTCCACAAATATCTTAAAGTATCTTTAAATCCACTAATCATAGCAGAGCTCTGTAACTTTTCTCCGAACTCACCATTGGCCAAACTTTTCAGATTTTTCAATTTATTTTCAGAGAATTTTCCATGCCCAATATCAAGAGTCCCCCGCTTAGCTACTGAAAAATCGATATCTGTCCACCCAACTTCCCCGAGTAAGGGCTCAACATTATCTTTGTTCATATTTGGGTTATGAGAATTCAATAAAGATGCGCGTATTGAATTAAAAGCTCTGTATTTTGCATATTCATCATTAGCTTCCATAACAGCGCTGTTATAGATATTTGAAAAAAAAACCAAAAGAAAAGCTGCTGTAAAATACAGCAATTTTAAATATTTTTTCTTCAATACAAGTACGAAAATAAATGGCATAAACAACAGCAGGTACATATAAAATACTGCCGGCCTGATTAAAAATGAAAGAACTGTTAAAAAAATCCCAACACAAAGTATAAAATAACTTTTTTTATTATATGTAAAAACCATCAAAAAACCACCAGCCGCCACAATTGCTGCTGTGCGTGTAAAGCCTGATTGAGTTAGTGTAAAAAATAAGACGGTAAATATTAAAATATGACGTATTATACGTATCGTGTAATTTGCTTTTAATTTATAAAAAGAAAACTGAATAGCAACATAACCCAAGAACAGAGATGACAGCATATATAATGAGTACCAGTTATAATCAGGTAGAATAGAGTAAAACACTTTTAAAATTTTCCCAATAACAATATTTGTAAAAACCAAAAACTCTGAAGGTGATCCTGAATAAGCGCCGGATGCTATGGCATTCATCCAAAAATCATCATTTGTATCATAAATGAGTGGGAATAGTATCATTAAGATAATAAACTGTATAGCAGCAATTAATGCAACTTTCATAAACCCTCTTGTTGAGTCCAGTTTTTGATCGGTTTTGATATCAGGGAAAGCTGTTCGCAGATATGATGAAAAGATATTTTTAATTTTCATAATATTGGTGTTTACCGGTGTGAAAAATTAAGATGAAGTTTTTATTATAAAAACTCTTATATAAAACTTATGAACGGTACAACTCTAAATCATTCTTTATATCAAAATAAGTTTTTTCCAAACTATATTGAGGTTCCCAACCGAGCTGTTGTTGGGCTTTTTTTATGTCCATATAATAGATGCTTTCATCCGCAGATTTTTGAGATTCAATAATTATTTCAGATTTATCACCAAAAGTTTGATTAACAGCCTTGGCTAAATCAAGAAATGTATATGTCTTCAGCATTCCGATATTAAAAACCCCACCTATATCGTTTTTTTTAACAGCGGTACTAATTGCCCTTGCAGCATCTTTGGCGTATATATAATGACGCCTCCCTTTTAACTTTCCAAACACTTTGAGATATTTACCTTCCCTTGCATTGTCAAGGTAGGTTTGTAATACGAAGCCTTGCTTTTCACCGAGGCCGATCACTTGCGCCAAACGCAGAGTTTTTATTTTCATGCCTTTTTTATTAAAAAATGATGCGGTTTTTTCTGCCCAAAGCTTGGAAAGCGCATAATAGGTATCCGGGTTTACATTCGCTTCTTCAGACCACGGTATTGCATTGTCGGAAGAATAAACCATTCGAGTGGATGTATCAACAACATTCGTAATTGCTTTTTCAAAACAAGCTTCATAAATATTTGCCGCAATGCTTAAGTTACGATAATATTGAGAAATATTTTCGGATTTACCTTCCGGCCTATGAGCAGCCAGATTTACAAAAGCATCCGGATTTATTTCGCCAATAATTTTACTTAGCATTTCTTTGGAATAGTCGCAAAAAATATAAGGAAGCTCATCTCCCTTTAAACTTTCCGAAAATTTCGTATTGGGATTTCTTCCAAGAATATATATATCATTATCGCCTTTTAAGTGCTCTGTTACATATTTTCCTACAAACCCGCTTCCTCCGGCTATTAAAATTTTCATCTTTGTGCTTTTATTAACTCTTTTCTTGTATTCTGATTGTGTAACCAACCTTTTCCATATAGTTATTCAGAGGCCTTACTGCCTCATTATCTGCATAGTACCATTCTAAATGAATTTCTTTACCGTCAAGTTTGAATTTATTTTTATTCATAACTGTATCGGGCGGCAAAGTAAAGAAAAATAATTCTGCATGTTCAATATTTTTCCAATTAATATTGTTGAATTCCGGATTTGGGTAACTGTTTCCCGAGAGATGCAATAAAATTATTTCAAACAAGTTCGGCCCGCCCAACTTATTTATTAAATTCCAGATATGACAGCCGTCTAATCTTGGAGTTACTTCAATGACTTTCGGATTGTTATGTTTATCCGCTTTAATCTGATAGTAAACCGGACCGTTAACAATTTTCAGATGTTTCGTTGTATCTTTTACCAAATCCCGCAATTTATCTTCCGGAATATCTGCGGCCGAGGGAAATACGTGACTTTTGATTATACCGCCCGGGTAGTCTGCAAAGCTGACTCTGTCAGTAACAAATATAAACTGAGGTTCTCCGTCAATAATATAAGAGTTTAGCGAAATCTCCGGGCCTTCTACATATTGTTCAATAATGGCTTTATTTGAAGGGGAAGAGTTTTTAGCGGTTTCAAAAGCGCCCGGTATATCTTCAAGAGAATTAATATGTGTTATGCCGCGTTGCCCTTGACTGTCTGCGGGTTTCAGTATAGCGGGAAAATAATTCCAACCGTCTGCCTCCGAAGCTTCCGCCAATGGCCGATAGTTTACGGTATATTTACCACCTTTTAACCGGCCCAATTCATATCGTAATAAATTTTTATGATTGCAAGTTTTGGCCGTTTCTTCCGATATAAAGCTTTTGAGCCCCAGGTTTTTAGATGCAGCGACAACAGAAGGCATAGCCAAATCGGATCCGACACTGTAAATAATATCTATATCTTTTGTTTTGGCATAGCTTTCTATGGCTTTTGCATCTTTAATATCAATCAGTTCAAAATAATCGGCTTCTTGTATGCCGCGCCCTTCTTTTTTATAGCTGCAGGCATATACCATATATCCGAAATCTTTACAGTATTTGATAAAATCCGTTTGTGCATTGCCGGTACCTAAAATTAAAATTCTCTTCATTTTTCCGATGTCAGTCTTTAATTAAGTCTTCAAGAACAGGTTTTTGTAAATCTCTTAATATTCGTATCAAATATTCCCCTATGATACCAACCGAGAGTAAATTCAAGCCTCCGAGTAAGCCGGTCAGGGCGATAATACTGGTATAACCCGGATAATCAATACCCATAAGAAAATACCTGAAAATTATAATCGCTACGAAAATAAAAGCAAACAGAAATGAAAAAAAACCAATAAATCCGACTACTTTTAACGGCAAGGATGAGAAATTTATCAAATTATTCAGCGTTAAACTTATAAGCTTTGTAAATGTGTAATTACTGTGGCCGTATTTTCTTTTATGATGTTTCACTTCAATATTCTTAATATTATGCGTATGCTTTATGATCAAACTGGAAACGGAAGGCATGGCATTAAAATTATTGACAATACAATCAGAAAGCTCCTTTTTCATTATCCTAAAGCTGGATTTAAAAAGGCCTTTAGGTTTTTCCAAAAAATAGTTGTCGATTTTGGAGAGTATGTAGCTTCCGGCTGACCGCCAAAAGCTGCTTTTCCTTTTTATGTATGGCGGGACGGCAAAAATAGCATCCGTATTATTATCTTCCTCCATGGCATTTACCAGATTGGGAAGCTCTTCAACCGGATGCTGCAAGTCATCGTCCATAGTAATAACGTACTTTCCTTGCGCATGAGCCATTCCGGCAATTAGCGCTATATGTTGTCCTTGGTTTTTTCTAAAGGATATTACTTTAACAAAAGAATAGTTTTCTTCTATTTGCTTTAAGGTTTTAACCGTTTCAAGATAGCCTGGAGAATCGTTAACAAAGATTATTTCAAATTTTTGATCTGTATTTAAATTTATCGTTTCAACATTTTTGCTTATCTCAATAAGACTATCAGCAGATTTATACACAGGTATTACTATAGTGCATGTATATAAATTGTTATTATTCTGTTTCATAATGTTTTACTTAAATACTGTCAATAGTGTTTAAGAAGTTAAGCACTAATTCCTTATTTGATTTCGGAAATTGCTTTTCTAAATGCTTCTTTTGTGCAGATTTTGAATAAAGCTTGCTAATCTGCTCCATAAATTCGAACCTATCGAAAACAGCAAATGCTTGACCTTCTTCAATGATTTTTTTAAATTTAACGACGCCATATTCTCCCAAAATAATTGATTGCAGATTGAACGCTTTAGCTTCTGCGACTGTACTCGAGTCAACTGTGACATGCAAATGGGCAATTTTCAATAAATAGGGCAAAATACTCTTATTTGCCAGTGAAAAATTATTTTGAGAAACCCTATTGAATACTTTTCTGTATCTGGATAGATTAGATTTTTCCGTGTGAGGATGAAAACGCAACAGCCAATCAAAACTGTTTGATGTTTTGTTAATAACTTCAGGGAACCAATCGGGAATGTTAAAATAAGGGGACAGAGTAACCAGTATTATCGTTTTACTGTTTCGGTTTCTGCTGTTATTTTGCATTTCTGAAGATTTATAAAATATATTATTATTAATTTCCGGGTACATCCAGAAATTTAGCCACAGATTGCCACCTCTATAAGCAATTGGCCTTTTTTTATTACAAGCGCTCCATTTCTCGACTCTGTTTTTATCTCGGTCTCCCCAGCACCATATTGCATCAGGCAGCAAATCATATACTTCAGAAATTTCATAATAGCCGTTTTCAGTGACTTTGTTATCTCCAACATATGCATGTTGTATTTCTGTGGTTTTAATGCCTAAATCTTTGCATGCTAAATTAAATGCAAAAGAAACAATCCCGTAATAAGGGAAAAAAAAAGCGACTTTAGCTTTTGAAGTTTTCATTTTTTTGTAAAACATCTGTCTTAAGCTTGTAATTAAGCGGGTATTCCTTTTTATCGTTTTTATAAACTGCTCAATGTTTACATTTAATGTTTCGAGTATATCTTTGAATTCAGGGGTATAGAGTAATTCTAACTCGTAAGTTCTTCTTGAACGGAAAAGGCTAAGAAAGAAACCTCTGTAGATAGAAAATTGAATAAACTCTGAAGGGTTGTAACGTGGTGTCTTAAATTTATTGTCAAAAGACCACTCCATTACTCTAAGCTTGTAACCGGCATTTTCCAATGCAATATAAAACGGATCTGTAATTCTGTCAAAAAAGTATTTGTCTAATTTTTCTCTTCTGGTTGGCTGGGTTAAGAATACATAATCAGCATCTTTGGTAGTCATTCTGCTTTTTTTGCGATCATTATACATTTGTCTGAGCATTCCAATCCAACCCATAAACTCTTTAAGAATAGCTCGCATGATGCTTACTCTTCCTGTTGTAATATCGTCCGGCTTGTTTGTATAAAACTTTAACTCTGACAAAATTAAAGGCCAAACTTTAACTTCGTCAATCTTAATTTCTGCAACGTCATATTTTTTCTGAAAGCTCAATATTTCTTGAACTATCTGTATTTTTTGCGATTTTTTAGTCATTTTTAAAAAAAATTAAAGCTCTAAGCCACGGCAAATTTAAAGCTTTTCGCCTGATTACCAAAATAAGCACTACCAATAAAAGCATTACTAAATAGGTTGCAAAAAATGCATAAGCAACACCCATGGAGCCAAAAAACTCACAAAATAAAAAGTTTAAAAGAATCATCAAAATCAGATTTAAAATTGAGATTAAGCCAACATCTTTTTCTAAATTTGCTTTAATAAAGGCAGGTTTGACAAATGAAACTATGGCATTAAATAAAAAACCCACAGACAGCCACGGTATGAATTTAACTGCTGAGTAATATGCTTCAGATGTCATAATTCTGATGATTGTTCCACCAAAAACATTAATAAAAATAACACCCATTGCCACTACAGCAATGTGAACATACAGCATTCTAATTACATAATACTTATTAAAGTCTTTTTTAGAAAGCTGCTTAAAAAAGAATGGCGCCCATGATAAATTTAATGTAGAAACTAATATCATTATTGAGAAAGCCACTTGAAAGCCAACTGAGTAGATTCCTAATATTTCTTTAGCAAAAAACAACTGTATAAAAATTATACCCACTTTTGAGACCAAAGTATTCTGCAAAGAGTTAGGTGCTAAAGTTATAACAAATTTAAATAGTCTTTTATAATTACGGATATCCGGGCTAAGTTTTAATAATTCTTGCTTTTTCAAATAATAAAGCGCAAATCCCGCCGAAATTGCAAAAGATAATGATATACCCAGAACTCTGCCTTCCCACCCTATCAGCAATATTGCAACAAGCACTATTGATATTAAACTATTTAAGAACGTATTCCCTATCTGGTGATAACTAAAAGTAAGCACTTGAGTCTTATTGCGCATCACTCCTAAGGCCATTCTAAAAAAAATTTGACAGAATGAAGTCAAAGGAATCATTAACAACCAGAATAAATTCAGGCCTAACAAATTAGGGTTCAGGCTAAAAGTGAGCAGTATTAATAACAAAAAAAACAATGAGAATCCCCCTATAATAGTCGTGGCGTTTCCGATATTTTTCGCAACAAAACTACCGGAGTTATCAAAGAATATATTTGCAATATAGGCATGAATTGCCGGTCCTGAAAAGGCACTGACAATAGCAATATATGTGGTGAAAAGAGTTATATTTGCATAACTTTCAGGTTGTATGTAGTGGGTTAATATTGGAAGCAAAATAAAGGGAAGCGCATTATTAATAATCGAAGTAATAAAATACCCCCCTGAAATTTTCCCAAAACTTAAAAAGCCTTGTATATATTTACCTCTTTTCATAAGAAGACTGTGTTGTAGTTATTGAGCTAAATTATACCAACTGTTTTGTTTAGCGTATTTATTTTTTGGCAAATCATTGGTGTCTAAACGCGGTAAACATAGAATATTATTATTTGACAAATCAGCGATATTGACTTCCGTTGAAAAACCTGTCTTAAAATTATATTCTTGCAGTAAGTTTAAAGTATCATTGTTATATGCGCCGTAGGGAAAACAAAATGTTCGGTATTTCTCATTTGCTGCTATTTTCTTTAAAAGAGTTAGGGATTTCACTATTTCTTGGCGTTGTTCTTCTTTTGTTAAACTATTCAGCCAATAATGTTCGTATCCGTGACTGCCTATGTGCATTCCGTTTCTTTGCATACATTTCAATTGGTCAATATTCATGTATAATTCTCTGCTAAATGCTTCTTCATCTATGCCTACAAATATTGAGAATAATTTGTCGGTGATTATGTTTCTCAACTTTTCCGGCAGCTCTGTTTGAAGCAGTCTTTTTATAAAAATTGTATCCGCTGTATCAAACCTTGATGTATGAGCCAGTTTTTTGTAATACCATTCATTTGATTTTAAATCAAACTCATTTCTGTATTTCTTCAGCATAATTAAAACCTCATCAATGATTCTACCTGCGTCTTGGCAAGAAGCAAGAATAAAATGGATTTTATTAACATCTAAAACCTTATGCTCGGTAATTGCTTTTACGGGCGGAAAGAAAACACCTTGTATATTATTTTCATCTAAAAAGGGGAAAACATTGATATAATGATCAGAGTAAGCATCATCAAAGGTAAGCAATACTGCCTTTGGAGGAAGTTCAGCATCATTATAACAGGTATCAATCAACTGTTCTGCCGTTATAAAATTATAATGCTTTTTTAGATAAAGAATTTGCTCCTTAAATAAGGAAATATCAAGTCCTCTTATTCCGGGATATCTACTATGCTTTAAATCACGCACATAATGGTACATTACAATGGTTACTTTGCGATGCATAAGGTTTTGTATTTTTTTAAGCTATAAAAGAACATTGGGTCTGTCTTGGTCTGTATCTGAACGCACAAAGTAGCTTTTCGAAAAGTCGAAAGCAACATCTTCTTCAATTCGTAAATATAAATTATAAACATACGGTTTTTTTTCTATGGGTTGCAATAGAGTGGCATGGCTTTTCTCCGGAGGACTAAAGTCTTGGTTCTGTTTGTAAAAGCCCAACTCATTCAATGTTTTTGAGAATACTGGATTTGAATTAAAAAAATCAGCCATACAGCAGCCATTTTCTTTTCCCCAAGCAAGAACACCGGAGATTAGTTTATTTAATTCGGGAATTGTTTCACCTGCCCAAAAACTACTGTCGGGAGGTATAATTTCAATAATTCTGAGCACTTTAAGATGATCTTCTTCTGTATCTTTGTTATTTATTACAGGCTCTATTCTAACTACAATAATACCGTCTCGTTCGTTACCGAAAAACCGGTATTTGAAAACCGGCGAATCAATATATCGCCATTGCCAATACTCTGCAGTTCTGCTGACAGCAAAAAGCTTATTACAACTTGTTTTCCACACAGCCTCCGCAATAGAAGGATCGAGAGCTATAGGCTCTGCATGCTTTCCCTTATTTTGAAAGGATTCATAATTTTCGTTATTATTTCCATTAGATATCAGAAGTTTAGTATGTTGCTCACTAAGCGGTATTACGTATCTGTGTAGTGCTTTCAGTTCGTGATACCCTTTTCGTTTGTAGATTGGCACAGAAGTCTTTGGATTAGCACCGATTGCAATAGAAGACTTACTGATCTTTTCAGTATTGTGGTGCATTTCCACACCTATACCCAGACCTCGAAAACGCTTAGCTACCATCCACATTGCACTGGCATAGCAAACTACATATTTAGTCTGTTTTGCTTGGGGTATTTGAAGCATCAGAGGAATTACGGCCCGAAAACCAATAATACGATTATGCTCATCTTTTGCAACTTGAAAAGCATCATAGCCTGAGGCTTCACCATATCCTCTGTATTGCCATAAAAATAAATCTTCACTGCAGGCAATTGGATGATCTTTTCTCCAGTTATTTTTCATAAACTGCTGAATCAACACAATCTCATTTTCATTTAATACTTGTATTTTTGCCTTTCCCATGATTTTTGGATTAATTGGTATAAATAATTATAAAAATTATCTGCTTTAAAATAAATACTCGCATATCAGGCAAAATTATACTCAATTGTAAGTTACCCTTATCATTCATCGAGTATAAATTCAGAAAGCTCAATTCCGTATTTGGTTAGAATACGTTCTATTCTATTAATGTCTTCATTGTTAAAGTATTCTCTCCACTCACCAATTTTTCCCGACCGAATAAATGAACCTTTTAACTTTTTAGCATGAATCGCTTTCCCCCTATTTTTCTCATGCTTTTTGACTTTAGTTGCAGAAGAAGCTTGAATCGAAAACGAAATCAGATTTTCATCAAGGGGTAGATCAAGAAATTTTATAACTCTAACTATAGTTTCATCTGTGTTCAATTTTAAATTTTCATAAGCGACCAAAATGGTATTGTCATTTTTTCGCCCGGTTTTTTTTATCCATTTGTAGCGTTTAGCAAATTTGGGAATAAAATCATCAATCATTTCACGAGGATGCTCATAGATCTTTTCTTTGCCTTCTCTGTTTTTAAAAAAATAAAAATAATGAGAAATTAAGTTATCCAAGGGATTTCTGTATGTTAAGACCTGCTTTTCAGCTTTAAAGTAATTCAAGGGGATGTAATTAAGAAGCGAACGGTGTTCAAACATGAAATCAGCGTAATTAATATTTTGGGCACCCCGGGGTTGAATATATGATCTTTGTCCGTATAGAATATACGATCTTACATTAGGAAATAATTGATTACGCATCATATCATAATTCACTTCTGTGTAATTGGTAGTATTTGCTTCAATGTTGTATAGATAATTAGATAGTATTAATCGCAAATAGTTTGTACCTGATTTCATCATACTAATTAGTACAATTGACTTTCTATTGACAGAAAAGAAAGAATGATTGAATAATATATTCCATACGAAATAGAGCAGCATCTTAATTTTAGTCATTTGCATTTATTTAAAAGTTTATATTTGTTACTTGAATTTAGGAGACTTTTCAAAGTCAATAAATTTTTACATTTCATCAAGAATGCCATTCGGACTTTCGGTTAATATGCATTCCGCAATTAACCAATCCAATAATGTATCAATATCATGTGAGGAAAATTCATCCATTACATACTTTCTGACTTTTGCAAAGTCTTTGAACGGCTTGTTTTTCACCATTTCCACATCGGCGATATATATAGCTCCGTTAAGCTCATAAACTTTTGGGCAATCTTGCCTTCGCGTAAAATTAGATTTTTTTGATTTCTGCAAAAAGCCGTTTGCATCCTCTTCTCTTAATGTATAATAAGGGTTAGCTTTAGTTTCTTTCACCGAGACTACCATTTCGCAGGTATTATCATAACAAGCTAAAGCTTCTTTTATATGTCGGGCTGTGCGGAATGGTGAAGTGGGTTGCAACAGGACAACTGTATCCGGAAAATACTTTTTTTCTGTTTCAAAAAAGTGAATGGCATGCATTATTACATCGTAACTGCTCGCTGTATCTGTTGCCAATTCTGCGGGTCTTATAAATGGAGCTTTTAAACCAATTTTCTCAACGGTTTCAGCAATTTCTTTATCATCCGTGGATACACAAATAATTTCATCAGGGTATATGCTTCTTGCAGCATCAATCGTATATTGAATTAATGGTTTATTGTCGAGGAGTTTAATATTTTTTCGAGGCACGCCTTTAGAGCTGCCCCGGGCAGGTATTATTACGAGAGGTTTCATTTTAAATTAATAGTTTTTATATCTTTTTGCGCTTTTTCAAAATCTTCATGT
This sequence comes from uncultured Bacteroidaceae bacterium, assembly GCA_964472505.1. Lineage (GTDB taxonomy): Bacteria > Bacteroidota > Bacteroidia > Bacteroidales > JAADGE01 > JAYEIA01. The sequence goes on from CAYYQW010000015.1 coordinate 27,892, forward strand.
TTTCCGATATCTAACCAATAGCCTTCTAAAGGAAAGGAAATGACTTTTTTCTTTTGCTTAATCAAGCTTTCCATTAGGTCTGTAGCATTGAACGGAGTATTTTTGGGTATAAAACTCAGGATTTCTTTTTTCATTAAATAAATACCGCCATTGGAATAATGGGTATATGTGGGTTTTTCTTTAAAACTCACAATTTGTCCGTTATTGGTTTCCAATACCGCGTATGGTACATCCACCCGATACGGAATGGTGGCTACTGAAAAATCGGCTCCTTGCTCCAAAAAGTCCAAAAAGAATTGTTCGTAATTGATATTTGTTAATATATCGGAATTAGTAACCAATATGTACTCATGCCCAAAATCATTTATATGAGCCACGGCTCCGATTGTACCCAAAGGTTCATCTTCATAAAAGTATTTTATATCAACACTTTGCTCCCGGCCGTTGCCGAAATAGTCTTCAATCTGTTTTCCGAGGTATCGTAAAGTAATCCGAAAATCATCGATGCCAAAAAGCCGCAGACGATTCATATTATGTTCTAAAATCGGCTTATCACCTACTTTAAGCAAAGGTTTGGGGGTATTTTCAGTAAGCGGCCTTAAACGCATGCCTTTCCCGCCGGCCATTATTACGGCATCAACGGGCAAATAAGATTTCAGTTCTCTGAAATTAATCACATTCACAATACAATCATTTTTATCCAGAATTGGAATAACCCGAAAGCTTTTTTCTCTGTATTCTATTACTTTATTGATATCTCGTTCGCCTTTTCGGATATACTTTGGAGTTTTATGAATGATACTTTCAACGGAATCGCTCAAGCTGTAATCTTTTAATAAAGCGCGTCGTACATCACCGTCGGTTAATGAGCCTAATAATTTATTATTCTGATCCACAATAAACAAGATGGCATCTCTCGCCAAGATATCCAAAGCAGCCAAAGCTTCTTTTATGGTTTTCCCTTTTGGGAACAGATGTTTTTTATAATTGTTTGTTTGCATAATTCTTTAATATTCGTACAATGTTTTGAGCTGCTGCTCCTGACCCGTATATCGAAACGGAGTCTTGTCCGTTGTATTTTTCGGCTTTGGCAACAGCTTTTAAAATATCGTCTTTTCTGATTGTCGCATTGACAATGTTGGGTGTTATTATTCTTCCCTTTTGTCGGTTACCCAGATTTACCACGGGTTTGTTAAATCCCGCGGCCTCTATGAACCCGCTGGATGTATTACCTAACATCAGCACACAATGTTTCATGGCCGTAAAATACCCCTGCGAGCCAAAAGATTCCACGACTACAGCTTCCGGATGTTTTTCCGCAAAATCCGAAAGTTTTCGACGAATAAGCAAGCCCATGGTATCAGCATTTGGCATGGTAATTATAAATTGATAGCCGGATATAAGTTCTAATGCTTGAATCAGCTCTTCAATATACGCTTTGTTTTGTTCAAAATTTACCGTTTCGGGGTGAAAGGTGATCAAAATACTTGGTTTTCCCAAGTCAATTTTGAATTTTTCTTTAAAATCACTCATTGAAAGCAGCGGTGTTTGTTTAATGCTGTCAAGACTTAAAGCTCCCACATTATAAATATTTTGCTCTGTACCCAATAGTTCCGACAGCCTGTTTTTATAAGGTTCGGCTGCTGCAAAATGCAAGTGAGACATTAATGAAATAGCATGGCGGAAGGCATTATCAATGGCGCCCAATGTTGTTTCGCCGCCGTGTATATGTGCTGTTTTTTTGTTAAAAGGAACAGCTGCTGATACTGCGGCAAACATTTCAAAACGATCACCCAAAGCAAACACAAGCTCATAATCGGAATTTTGCCAAACGTTGGAGAATTTCTGAACAGTTTCACCCGTGGCACTTGCTATATCAGAAGGAGAATCGCCTTTAGGCATGGATTTTATCTCGTAATCAATGCGAAAACCGTCTTCTTTTATAAGATTGACAGTTGTTCCGTATTTTTCGTAAAGATGGGAACCAAAAGCAATTATTCCTAAATCAAAAAAATCATCGCTATTCAATAATTGCAACAATGGTTTGTAAATACCGTAATCTGCCCGTGAACTTGTGAGTATCCCTATTTTCATCTGAAATCCTCCCGTTTAAGCATTTCTTCTTCTTTCACATTTTTAAGCAGTATTTTTCCTGCCATTTCATCAATTTTCATGGGTGAAATTCCATTGCCGGGCCGCTTGACGGTTAAGTTAGTTATATTCAGCTTTGTACCTTTTGGAAGATCGGATGCATAATGCAGACTTTTTCTCGCTATTGGTATATTCTTCTTTTCGGAAGGACTTGGCTGTTTCTTACCGGATCCGCTGACGGCCTTTTCAATATTACGAATGGCATCAACCATGTCTTTTAATTCATTTGGCTCTAAAGAAGCTTTATGGTCCGGGCCTTCCATGGTTCTGTCCAGCGTAAAGTGTTTTTCAATAATACTTGCCCCTAAAGCGACTGCGGCAACCGGCACTTCAATGCCTTTGGTGTGATCGGAGTAACCTATCTTCACCCCAAACTCATCTCGGATATGGTGCATGGCTTTCAGGTTAACATCCTCCATAGGTGTAGGATATTCGGTGTTGCAATGGAGAATACTAATTTGTTCTTTTTTTAATCCGCCGGAAATAAGTATATCAAAAGCATCTCTTACTTCATTAATATTCGCCATGCCGGTTGAAAGAATAACCGATTTACCCTTTTGAGCGATGTATTCCAGATAGGGTTTGTTGGTTATTTCCCCGGAAGGGATTTTGAAGAAATCGATATTCATCTTGTATAGAAATTCCAAACTGGGGATATCAAAGCCGGTTGATAAAAAACCGATATTATTTTTTTCACAATACATTTTTAGTTCGCTGAAATCGTCAAAACTCAGTTCCAGCTTTTTTATCATATCGTACTGTGATTCGTCCTCGTTCCCGGTATTTTCTGCCTGATATTGCGCCTTTTTTGCAGCTTTGGAAACCAGTAAATTTGCTTTAAATGTTTGAAACTTAATATAATCAACTCCGGCATATACCGCTTTATCAATTAATTTTTTCGCTAAATCAACAGAGCCGTTATGATTTACGCCGGCTTCTGCTATTATTGTAGTGTAGTTATTCATTGTTTCTTAAAATTTTGCCGGGTTTCCAACCCATATTTGATTGTTTCATTATTTTATCCTCCTTGCCGAGCTGCCCGAATACACGCCGGCTTCTGCGATGTTTTTTATTATTGCCGGGCAACTGTCGGCTGTTTTTTTCATTTCTATTCCTTTTCTTTGTTAATAATTTCCCAATATCCTGTCTTTCTTCCCCCTATTCGTTGTATTTTGTTGTCTTGTTTTAATTTTGCTATATGTCTTTCAACGGTTCTTTCGGTAACATCAAGCCTCTTTGACAGTTCAGGAATTGTCGATTGTGGTGATTTAATCAAAAGTAATACAATCTCTTTCCCGACATCTTTCCCGACATCTTTCCCGACATCTTTCCCGACATCTTTATTATCTTTTGAAATATTCTTCAAAGGAACTGTTGTGATAAAGATATCATCTTCATGAAAAGTAATTTGATTGCTGCCTGAATAGAATTTTGAATATTTGTAAACATTATTTACTCCCGTGCCAAGTTCCTCAGAACGACCCATTTGAGTGAAGATTTGAGCAATATTAGGATTTTTGGGAAACGGTTCAAAATTACCGGGAATTAATTCTCCTGTCAAATGCGGTTTATTCGCATTTTTACAGACAAGTTTATCATTACCGATGACAAATGTGGTCGGAAAAGCATTGTTATATTCTCTGTGAATAAGTATGTTTGCAATAATTTCTCTGAAAATTTTCTCACGCAATGATATTCGTTGTGTTCCTTGCAAATAAAATTTGTCGGGAAGATGCTTTGCGACAAAGTTCATTAGCCTGTCATACGCATCAATAATGTTGCACCTTATATTATCCCTGTCATCGTATCTGTCCGGATTTTCAATTTGCACTAATGCGTCAATTTTATAGTGCGGTATTGCACTTTGAATAATTTCATTTTTGCCGAACAAAAGTAAAGCTGTCATTGTAAAGCCTTCCAAGCCTGTTAATAAATCTTTTCGGTATAATCCGGCAGTTCTAAAAAATTCTTTGTCCGTCAACTCATTCCAAGGGTGGTCGGGCCTGTTTATGCGAATTATTTTTCGAGTGCGATTTACGATACCTTCAGCAAAATCAGCTTCTTCCAAATAAAGATATATTTTGTTTTCCGAATATAGGTTGTTTTTTTGGTTATACAGATTTTTTATCTGCTCATCGGTTTTGAGTATATAATCTCCGTCGGAACTTCTGTCATATATATTTCCGTTGCATTTATGCACCTGTGATGAAATTGGGATAAATATGTAAATAATTTTTTTGCTCCGGAATTCAATAATTTTAGGCTCTAACAAAAATGACGGAAACAGTTTTTGCGGATTATTACTTAGGTTCGCTATTTGTTTACAAAATATTTCAATTTTTGTTTCATCAATTCCGCAAATATTTTTATTATCATCAACGCCTAAAAGTATTTCTCCACCTTTTCTGTTTAAAAAAGCGCATACTGTTTCAAACAAATTTTGAGGTAATTGCTTTTCTGCGGTTTTGAATTCAACAGATAAGCCTTCTCCTTTAGATATTATATGTTTGATTTTTTTTGAAGTCATTGCAATCATTTTATCCTCCTTGCCGGGCTGCCCACATACACACCGGCTTCTGCTATGTTTTTGGTTACTACGGCTCCGGCTCCGATTATCACGTCGTCGGCTACAGATACTCCGTGTACCGTTACGGATCGGCTGCCGATAAAACAACGGTTGCCGATTTTTACTGCTCCGTTTATAATAGCTCCGGTGGAAATGTGAGTGTGATTACCCACTTGGGCATCGTGTTCAATCAATACTTTGTTGTTGATGATACTATTGTCTCCTATCCGGGCATCAGTATTCACTATACTTTGATGCATAATTACGGTACTTATTCCTATTTGGGCATACCGGGAGACATGGGCTGTCGGCGAAATAATTATCGGCAGGCGGCCTCCGGCTTCTATAACTGCATTAAAAAGCATCATTCGCAAGGCCGGTGATTGTATTTGTCCGGCCGTTATCACAAAGTTCGGACATTGTTCTGCTAATTTCGGTATATCCGGATCGGTACCTATGTATTTATAATTTAAAATGCTTTGCCCGAGCTTTTCGGGCAGATCCACCACACCCAAAATAGTATATTTATTTTGAGTTTCAATTACATCAATTACGACTTTACAGTGTCCGCCGCCGCCAATTAGTATGATGTTTTGAGTTTCTTGCATTTTTGCTTAGTATTCAACTACGATTTTCTTGATTGTTTCTTTAAGCTCGCTCAACGAAATTTGCAACTTCGTTTTCGTAACTCATTAGTTTTCAGCTACGATGCGACAGCATACAAACTTGCTATATTCATTTTGCTTTCGCAATGTTAGTTGAAAACTAACTTAATTTTACGACAAAGTTACAAACTTTGCCGAGCTGTTTCGTTTTTTATTTTTTTGAAACTACTCCGAGCAGGGCCCACTTTCCGTCGACAAAATATCCAATTTTAATTTTTTTCATCTCTTAGTTTTTTACACTACTTGGCACATTAACAATTCTGTCAGCCAAATATTTTGAGTTTTCAAGATTGTCTGTTATGCAATTTTTATACATTTCCAATTCGTTCATTAATTTCCAAACCGGCCTTGTCATAACTTTTTGCTCGTTTGAATATTTAAGAAAATGCTCTTTTTCGTTTTTGCTTTCAAAAATAAGTGCGTTTAGCCAGTAATTGGAGTGGGCATTTTCCGGCTCGCGCACAGCTTGTATCTTATCATATTTTTCAAAAAAATCCAGATAAGCATCGGCAATATTTCTTTTTACGGAAAGGTATGCTTCTAAATTTTCCATTTGAGCCACCCCCAATGCGGCGGCCAAATTCGTTAAACGAAAGTTGTAGCCGATATGGTCGTGTACATATTCGTAAGAATGCGGCACTTTAGCCGTTGTTGTAAGGTGTTTAGCTAATTTGGCCGTTTGCTCGTTGTTTGTAACAATCATACCGCCGCCTCCGGTGGTAATGGTTTTGTTTCCGTTATAACTGAATATTCCGATATCCCCAAAAGTACCCGTATGCTTGCCTTTATAAAAAGAGCCGAGAGATTCTGCGGCATCTTCCACTACCGGGATATTGTATTCTTTGCAAATTTCAATAATTTCATCAATACGGCACGGGTGCCCAAAGGTATGCATGGGAACGCAGGCGCTTATTTTTTGTTTGCTTGCTTTATAGTACGTGTTTTCTTTGGCATTTTCATCTTTTTTTCGGAAAGTATGTTCGTTCAACCACTTACGAAGCGCATCGGGAGAAAGCCCCATGGTATCTTTATCAACATCCAAAAAAACAGGTTTGGCTCCGGCATGCGAAATGGCATTAGCTGTAGCTACAAATGTTAAAGCTTGCGTGAGAACCAAGTCGTTTCGGCCAACACCTACCAAGCGAAGTGCTACTTGTAAAGCGGCTGTTCCGTTTACAGCTGCAACGGCATGTTTGGCTCCCGTATATTCGGCCGTCATTTCTTCAAAGCGATTAACAAATTTGCCGACACTGGAAACAAATGTTGAATCAATGCATTCATTCAGGTATTGTTTTTCATTACCGGAGAAAATCGGAGCATGGAGAGGTATAAATTCAGATGGCGTTTTATATAATTTTCTTATAAAACTTGTGATTTCCGGAAAACCCATATTTTTGTTTTGTTTAGCTGTTTCTGTATTTTTGATCATCGGGATTATTTAAAAACTTTTCATTAATTATTTTTATAACCTGAGCTATACCGTCAGGTACCCTTTTTGTTATTTTAAAGTCCAATGTTTTTTCAATTTTTTCAAAAGAAACACGATAATCTCTGGGGTCTTCTTGTTTCTTTACGTAATTAATTTTTGCTTCGGGTAATTGCTTCTGCAACTCATCAGCAAGCATTTTTTTTGTATAGTTTTCATTTGTGTCCCCGACATTAAAAACATCGAAAGCTACTTTATCTGTTTGTGCATTTAAAACATGAACTACAGAGCGGGCTAAATCTTCCACATGGCAATATGGTCGCCAAAATTGTTCCCCAAAAATTTCAAGTTCCCTTCCCAAAGCTAATTCTTTGGTAAATTCATTAACAGTCAAGTCAAATCGTACGCGAGGCGACAAACCGTAAACCGTTGAAAACCGCAAACATGTTGGCTTAGTTGTATTTGTTTTAGCTTGCGACAAAAGAAACTTTTCTGCTGCAACTTTAGTTTCTGCATATAAAGAAACAGGAGAAAGTGCCGAAGTTTCTGTCATAAATGTTTCCGGATTTTTAGCTTTACCATAATTACTGCATGTGGAAGCAAATACAAATCGTTCAACGCCACTATCATTAGCCTCTGTATATAAACTTTTCGTAGCTTCCAAGTTAGTTTCTTTTGCACACTCAGGGTCCTTTGCGCAAGCGGGATCACCTACTATGGCAGCCAAATTGACAACCATATCCACACCTTTCAATGCTTTTTTGCGATCTTTCTTTAACCGTACATCCCCTTTTATGAATTCAAAATCAGGGTTATTTAACAGCTCTACAAGTGATTCGCCTCCAAACATCAGCAAATCCAAAACTCTAACTTTATATCCTTCTTTCAAAAGAAGCCGACTTAATATGCTGCCAATGTAGCCTGCACCTCCGGTTATTAAAACATTTTTCATGGAACTAAAATTTTAATTTATAAATATTTATCTGTGATATAATCTGCAAATGGAAAGCTTGCAGTTAATGCCGGTGATACAGCATTCAGTATATGGATACTGTTTTTATCTCCTTCAATAATAAAATCCTGCAAAAGCTCCCGTGTCTTTTTATCCAGTAATTGGGCCCTTATTCCGGGCTCTGTCTTTACAGACAGTGCCTTTAAGTTCACGGAAGGTTTCACTAAAGGTTTAGCCAAGTTTATAAAATATGATCTGAAATATTTTCGGATTTCTGTAAGAGCTAAACGCCTAAATCCAAAAGAGTTTCTTAAAAACAATTCGCTTTCCCATCTTAAAATATTAGACATTTCTTTCAGTTTGAAATTGTCAAAACCATGGTAGTTTTCTCTCCAAAATGCGGGTATAGCAGTCGGACCCAGTTTAATTGCTCCGTCAACAGCCGTTGTAAAGTGTACACCCAGAAAAGGATTTTTAATATCCGGTACCGGATAAATATGCTTTTTTATAGGTAGTGAACTGCCCTTTCTATTCTTCAAATAAATACCTTTAAAAGGAATAATTGTATAATTTTTACTAAATCCAAAATCACGTGCAACCTTATCAGCATACAATCCGGCAGCATTAATAATTATATCTGCTTTTATTATTCTGCCAGTTTTTGTTTGGACTTTATTAGATCCCAGGTTTTCCTTGTAGCCTTCATTAAAACAAAAATCGACATCAAGCTGTTTTAATCTTTCCGCTAAAAAATTAACGATTTGTTCCGGGTCAACAGTAGATGTAGTTGGAGAATAGAGTGCCTCTTTATAAGTCCTGGCTGCCGGTTCAAGTTTTTCCATTTCATTTTTTGTTACTAATGAAATGTTTACCCCATTCTTATCCCCTCTTTTTTTTAATTCATGCAGTACCTCCAGTTCATTTTCATTTTTAGCGACTACTACCTTACCTGCATTATTAATGCGAAGTTTGTTTTTTCTACAAAACTCTGTCAGTCTTTTGTTTCCTTCTTTAGCAAAACGAGCTTTGAAAGAGTCTTCTGTATAATAAAATCCGGCATGCAAAACTCCGCTATTTCTGCCACTGGCATGGGCAGCGACTTTATTTTCTTTTTCTAAAACAATAATTTTTGCAGCATGATTTCTCTCTTTTATTGATTTTGCTATGCTGAGTCCTATTATTCCTGCTCCAATAATTAAATATTCACAATCTGTACGTTTTTCACTCATTGGATTATATTCTAATAATATGGTGATTTTACCAGTATGATTTATAATGATTCTTTATTTTGACTACCTCAAAAATATATTAAAATCAATTATGTGCGCAAATATAGATATTAAAAACAGCGCAACCAAATTCTGCTTCTATCACTGTTTTATTCCGGAATTGCGTCTTTGTCCGGGGGTTCTCCTTTCTCTAAATCTTTGTTAGCTTTTTTCCTGAGAATATCGTTCAGATATTTCGGATGCAACTATTTTTTTTCTGTGAAATTATTTTATCATCTCCCACGCAATTGGTGTTCCTTTTTCTAAATTTTTATTAGCTTTTTCCCCAAGAATATCGTTCATATACTTTGGGTGCAAGCCATGCCCCGGACGTACAGAACGGATATTATCCGAAGTAAATGTTTCACCTTTTTTAATATCACGGCATACAAACAGGGAGCGGCGACGTAATTTGTCTTCTTCCGAGACTTTGTAAGAAACATTTCCCAAGGCCTGTTCCGCTTGGCGCACGGCGCTTACCATTTCTTTAAATTCATGGGGCTCCATGGAAAATGCCGAATCGGGACCGCCCAAGTTTCGGTCTAAAATAAAATGCTTTTCAACCATAGTTGCTCCCAGCGATACGGCCGTTACCGGAACGATAAAACCCATGGTATGGTCGGAAAGCCCTACGTCCGTTCCGAAACGCTTTTTCATATCGGGAATGCTGAGCAAATTGGCATCGGCAATGCTTGCCGGATACTGCGAAGTGCATTTCAGCAACGTAATTTGATTGTTCCCAAGCTTGCGGCAAGTTTTCACGGCTAATTCAATGTCCTTTTCATCGCCCAAACCGGTTGATATTATCATGGGTTTACCTTTGGATGCAGCATATTCTATCAGCGGAATATCGGTAATTTCCGGTGATGCTATTTTATAATAAGGGACATTCAGGTTTTCCAAAAAATCAACAGCTTCCAAATCAAAAGGAGAGGAAAAAAATTCCAATCCCAAATTTTCGGCGATTTGCTTTAGTTTAGGCTGCCAATCGTAAGGCATGGAAGCTTCGGTAAACAAATCCCAAGGCGTGTAGCCTTTCCACAGGCCTTTTGTTTTAGCGGCAAAATATTTTGTATCGGCTTTTAAAGTCAGGCTTTCGGGCTTGTAGGTTTGTACTTTTACGGCATCGGCACCGGCTTCGGCCATGGCTTCAATGGTTTTGGCTGCCAACTCAAAGTCGTTGTTGTGATTGGCCGAAAGTTCGGCTATGATGAATGTCTTTGTTTTCTTCATGCTTATTTTGTTTTACCGATAACGCGCGCCGGATTACCTACAACTTTCGTGTAATCATCCACCGAGCGTATAACAACGGCACCAATTCCGCTCAAACTCCATTTTCCTAAAGTAATGTTCTCAAGTGTGGAGCAATTTGTTCCCAGATATGCGCCTTCCTCAAGTACTACGCTTGCACCTATACAAGCATTATTGGCTACATAACTGTAGTTTTTTAGTATTGAATTGTGCCCGATTAATGACTGCGCATATATTTGCACATGATTGCCAATTTCAACATTCGGCCCCACCGATACAAAAGGCTGAATGCTAACACCATAACCGATTTTTGCAAATTTTGAGATTACGGCTGTGGGATGTATAAGAGTTGCAAATTTTTCTGTCGGGATTTTTAAATCGTGCAGTTTATGAATAAACTTATAGTTTAATTTTGTCGATATCAGTGTATAAAAAAAGTACAGATCATCATCTGCCAAATAAGGCTTTACGGTTTCATAATCCACTTTTCCCAAAATGGGATAACCGTTGATGGGCTCTGTTTCTCTGTCATTCAGAAAACCGATTATTTCCCATTGTTTTTCCGGAGAAGCGGCATTTATATCTTCTGCCGTGGAAGCCGCCACGGTTCCGTTTCCGTAGCCGCCTATGATAATTAACTTTTTCATGCTTTGCTCTTTTTTTGATGTATCATTTGGTACTTCTGTTCCGCAAGCTTCCAATCCTCTTCGGTATCAATGTCTTGTGCCAACATTTCCGGTATCTCAAAACCGTATTTGTTGGTGCCGCGCAGGCCTTTTTCGGCTTTCATCCAGTAAAATTGTCCGGCATCGTGATAGGCCGGTTCCAAATCTTGTGAGCGGGTTGTCTTGTATTCGGGGTAAAACATCTGCAATTTTCCGTTCTGCATTTTTAAGGCCCGTTGTATCGGATATGAAAATTTGACCACAGGCTTCACAGAATCAATATTTTCAGAAAGCAGCAAGTGGTATGTCTTTTTTAAAATATCCGGACTAATAAAAGGAGCCGTAGGTAAAAGCAAACATATATTATCAAAGAAAATTTTTTGCTTTTCATATTCAGCTCGTACTTCATCGGCTACATCAGCCAAAGTTGCGTAATCATCGGCATTTTCGGCGCTGCGCATAAAAGGCACTTTGGCTCCGGATTGCTTGGCTACTGCAGCAATTTCCTCATCATCGGTGGATACCATTATTTCAGTAAACAAAGCGGATTTTATTGCCGCTTCTATGGAATAAGCAATAATGGGTTTCCCCATAAAGTCTTTTATGTTCTTTCCGGGAATGCGTTTGCTTCCGCCGCGTGCGGCTATAATGGCGAGATTATTCATTAATGCTGTTGCGTTTATTTTTGTAAGTATCGTCTGTAAGCTTTTTAAGGGCTTTTATAAAATCTTTTTCATTGAGAATTTCTAACTGATATTCACAGATTTTTCTAAGTTTTTTGAATCGCTCCTTTTTGTCAATATTATTATTTATCATGTCTGCGTTTAAACTTTCAATATTTGAGAGAACAGCTAACTCATTTATACTCGCAAAATCTCTGATATTCAAGCCTTTTTTTGCATGTTCGGGATTCGCATCGCGCCACTGTTTTGCCGTACATTTAAATAATGCCCCGTTCAATAAGTCGGCTTCTTCTGCATACGCAAGCCATTGACTGTCTGATTCTATATGTGTCAGCGGAATGATGTGATTTTTTATGGCATCCGTATGAATTTGATAATTCATCTTGCTTAGTACGCGTTTGAAATTCCACTCAAGATTATATTGGTTATGCTCAAATTCTTTTAGGCGCTGATATTCATGGATTAAGTATAGTTTAAAAGTGGGGCTAATCCATGTGCCGAATTCGAATGCAATATCTTTATGTGCATAAGTTCCTCCGTATCTTCCTGCTTTCGCAAAAATTCCGACGGCATTTGTTTTTGCCACCCACTCTTTAACGCTAATTTTGAAATTATTTAATCCGGACTGATTTCTAATTGAGGCGAATTCGCCATAATTAAAATTCGGATTATGTAATTTTTCCCAAACACTAAGAAATTCAAGCGTATTTCTGTTTCTAAGCCAATCGGTTATGAAAAAATCACCGTCTTTGGCTTTTAGCATGTCAGTCAGGCAAATAAAGTCATCTTCGTCATGCTCAATGACAGCAATGACCTTGTCTTGAACTTTTATGGTTTTGGTTTTTGCCATTTATCTGACTTTGTAGATTTGAAATAAAATGCTGCTGTTTATTAAACTTGTTTTAAAATAAAGTTCAAAATCGTATCAATCACATACTCCTGTTCATCATCTTTTAATGAAGGATACATGGGTAAACTCAGGCATTCTTCATAATATTTTTCCGCATTGGGAAAATCACCTTTCTTAAAACCTAAACTTTTGTAATAAGGTTGCAAATGTACGGGAATATAATGTACTTGAGCAAAAATATTGTTCTCTCTCAAAAAGTTATACAATTCTTTTCTCCGAGATGTGCGAATCACAAACAAATGATACGCATTAGAAAAGCCTGCGGGAGTGCCTTGGATTTTTATCCCGGAATTTTGAAATGCTTCGGTGTATCCGGCAGCAATTTTCCGCCTTCGCTCCAGTCCGGCATCGGCTTTTCGGAGTTGGCTTTTTCCCAGTGCCGCCGATAAATCGGGCAAACGGTAGTTGTAGCCCAAAGTCTGCATTTCATAATACCAACCGCCGTGGTTTTCTTCAAGTAAATCGGGATCTTTTGTAATACCGTGCGTGCGCAGCATTAACAAGTTCTCATACAGAGCTTTGTCGTTGGTGGTAATCATTCCGCCCTCGCCGGTAGCTATGTGTTTCACCGGGTGAAAGGAGAAAATACTGAGATCAGCATATCGACCGTTGCCGCAATGTACTTTCTCGTCTTTTGAATTCATAAAATATCCGCCAGGCGCATGGCAGGCGTCTTCAATAATCCAAAGGCCGTACTTGTCGGCAATTTTCCGCAGTTTTTCGGTATTTACCGGCAATCCGGCAAAATCTACGGGAATTATTCCTTTATAGCTGCCTTTGGGCGCGCCCTCCAATTTTTCTTCCAATTTGTCCAAATCTATCAGAAAAGTATCGGGGTCTATGTCCGAAAAATCAATTTCTCCGCCGCAGTACAGCACGCTGTTGGCGCTGGCGGCAAATGTTATGGGAGTGGTGATTACTTTGTCGCCCGGCTTTACATCCAAAGCTAATGCCGATAAATGAAGTGCTGCCGTTCCGTTGCTCACGGCCACGGCATATTTGCTTCCTACATACTCGGCGAATTTTTCTTCAAACGCTTGAATTTTCGGCCCTTGGGTTAAAAAGTCGGATTTCAGAACTTCGGTAACCGCTTCTATATCATCTTGGCTGATGTGTTGTCGGCCGTATGGGATTGGGGGTTTTGTCATGGAATCTTGTATTGTGGTTAAATATGGTTATTGAAAACGTCATTGGGTCATTAAAAAAAGTCATTGATTGTTATTGAAAAGGTCATTGGGTCATTAAAAAAAGTCATTGATGGTCATTAAATAGTCATTGATTGTCATTAAATAGTCATTGGTTGTCATTGGGTTATTGCTTGTCATTGGGGCATTGGGGTGTTATTTTGTTTTGCCTATTGAGTTTATATAGTTGTTTAGTTTTATTCCGATGGTGTCGATATTTTTTATGAGTTCTTCGTATTTAGTACCTTCAATCAAGTTTCGTTTCCGGGCTTTGCTCAGCCATGTTTTGGTTTCATACAAGGAGCCGCGTGCATAATATGAGAAATTTTTGGCTTCTTTAAAATGATATCTTCCAAATCCTTCGGATATATTTGCGGCAACCGAATCGGCAGACCTTACTAACTGCTTACCGACTGTTTCTTTTGAAAAATAATCCCACTTTGAAACTATATCATACACATCATCCCCGAGCTCCATTGACAAACGATATATCTGCAAATCATCCAATCTCATAAGCAATTATTGTTATACCCGATTAATTCAACCCAATGACTATAAATGACAACTTAATGACTACAAATGACCACCAATGACCTAATGACCACCTAATGACCTTTTCAATGACAACCTAATAACTTTCCTATCGTCATTCAATCGGCTCAAAATCCGGATCCACATATTTTTTAATTAATTCACGCATGCTCTCTACGGTCTCCCGGTGTTTGTTGGTTCCCGAATTATACTGAAAACCTTTTTCTACTTCTTTGGCCTTAAAGTGTTCGAGGTATTTTTCTTTTTTTGCATTAGAAGCCAATATGGCAAAATATTTATCAAACTCTATGGTATTAAACGAGTCGCTTTCGGTAATCATTTCTTCGTGCAGTTTCTCTCCGGGACGTATGCCTACATCAACAAGTTTGGCATTCGGGGCGATGGCTCGCGCTACTGTTTCAATTTTGTAAGATGAAATTTTCGGGACAAATATTTCCCCGCCCAAGGCGTTTTTAATGGTCCACATCACCATTTCCACACCGTCTTCCAGAGAAATATTAAAGCGTGTCATGTCTTTATGCGTAATGGGAAGCTCACCGCTTTCTTTGGCTTTATTTATAAAAAACGGAATAACCGAACCTCTGGATCCCATCACATTGCCGTAACGAACCACGGAAAAACGCAGGTCGCGCTTTCCTTTAATATTGTTGGCCGCTATAAACAATTTGTCGGAAACCAGTTTGGTGGCTCCGTACAGATTTATGGGAGCAGCCGCTTTGTCGGTAGAGAGCGCCACCACGACCTTTACATTGGTATCCATGGCCGCATCAATGACCGATTGTGCCCCGCCTATATTGGTTTTAATGAATTCTTCCGGATTGTACTCGGCCGCCGGGACCTGCTTCAGCGCTGCGGCATGAATAATCACATCAATACCTTCGCAGGCTCTTTTAAAACGATTGCTGTCTCTTACATCACCCAGAAAGTAGCGTATTCCGGGATATTTTTTTTTGTAATAGGTCTGCGACATTTCAAATTGTTTCAATTCATCTCTGGAGAATATTACCAGTCGTTTGATTTTCGGGTAACGCTCCAAGATGGTTTGGGTGAATTTTTTTCCGAAAGAACCGGTACCGCCGGTTATGAGTACTGACTTATCGTTTAGCATTGTGTTTATGTTTTGCGAGTTCTGAAATTTCCTAAAAAAACACAGAAAACAGATTGTAATAAAATGATAAAAGTGCTGCAAATATCAAAATTAAAAGTGCTGAAATCAAATTTTATTAAAAGCGTATTTAAGTCAATTTGTGAACCTTAAGTTTATAATGCTTTTAGTTCGAAAATCTAAACGTGAATTATTATTCTCTTATAAATTCAACCATCGGCTCAAATCTCGTTTTATCAACTCTTGTAATTTAATAATGTCATTTCTGAATATCTCATTAATCAAAAAAGGACGAATTGCTTCCAATTCAGCCTTATCAGCATTGGCTTTTTGATTCATCTTTGTGAAAAAATACTTAATATCCGCACGAAGCTTTTTGCTTGGAATTATTTTTTTAGCCAATTGATTAATGGGATGAGCAGTATTAAGGATTTTGTCAGCTTGCTTAAATTTTGCCCCTACCGAAGGCGTACTTTTAATATTTATAGGCAATTCATAATCCGGGTCTGCTCCTATAAACCCCAATAATTGGCGAATAGTTTGCTCGCGACGCTCAAGAAAATCTTCTTCAAACAAAATGATATGAATATTCTCAAAAGGAAAATATTGTAAATAACGCTTCAATTGTTCAGCATAAAAACCTCTGTCGATATAGTGATGAGGTAATCGGTATTCCGTTTTTTTTAACTCTCTGATTTCTTTGCCAATCAGATTTTCGAAATTTTCATTTTCCGCCCCTCTTCCAATACGCATTTTGTGATGCGAAAACGCTCTGTCAGCAGGGTTGCGAAGCATAAGAACCAACTTAATATCACGATTTAAGGTTTTAATTATTCGTTCAGGCGCTTGGGGGTGATAAATATAATTTGGCGTAAGTTCTCCGCAAAGTTCACCGGGACTTGCCGTTTGGAAATACTTATGGTAATGTGATACACCTTTATTAAATTCCAAATCATCATCAAAAAAATGTAATTCTTTCTCCTCAGGAATAAAAATACCGGGATGGGATTGAAGAATCCGAAAAAGTGAAGTTGTCCCGGCCTTTTGTACTCCTATGCATAAAAATTGTGGTAATTTCATAATCCAAAAATTAATTTAAAACAGTAATCTGTTTAACCATTTTCAATTTGATTTCCTTTTAAGTACGGATTCAAAAAGATATAAATAATTTTGACTGACATTGCTCCAGCTATAATTAGCCGACATCTTCAAACCTCTGTCAACTAATTCATAATAAATATCCTTGCCCGAAACCAATCTTAAAATGGCCTGACTTATCTCTTTTACGGATTTGGGTGATACGGTTAAAGCTCCATTGCCGGCTACTTCGGGACAAGCCGTAATATTTGAGGTAATTACAGGCGTACCGCAAGCCATAGATTCAATAATCGGTATTCCGAAACCTTCGTGCAGCGAGGGAAACAGAAAAGCATAAGCGTTCTGATAAAGCTCGGCAATCTCTTGGTCGGAGCGGTAGCGGCTGTCTAATATTTTTATTTTGGGATGAATGTTCTTTTTCGGAAAATTTCTGCTAAAAATCCAAAAATCCGGGATATCGGCATTGTCGGCGGCCTTGATATAGGCTTTAATTATTCGGTCTAAATTCTTTACGGGCTGATATTCCGATATATGCAAAAAATAATCACGCCTTGGATTTTCGGAAGCTTTGAAAACGGAATGATCAACGGCATTATAGATTCGATGAATTTTCCGATAAGGAATTTTTAAATACTTATGCAGCTCATAGCTGGAATAATCGGAGACCGGCACAATGGCAGCAAAATCATTCATGTATTTTTTCCATAAGCGTTTTTGCTGAAATCGGAATCGCAGAATTTTTAAAACCGAGAGATTCTTATTTTTCAAAACGCCTACCGGCAGAGCAAACAGTCGTGCACCGTGCACAGTGGCTACAATGGGTTTGTCGGTATGTACTCGGCGAATATTCGGAATAAAACCGCCGCCGGCATTCGGATCCCATACGATTTCGGCAGTATCCGGGAGCAATTCGGGTTTTGAAAAATACAAGATTTCAGCGCCCCGCTCTTCCAAAAAGGCACACACATTTTGTCGAATAATCGTATAACTCATGGGAGAGTTCTCGGGGCTGTAAACGGCTATTTTCATCTGTTTAAAATTTATTTCACGTTAAGTCGCAAAGACGCAAAGGACTTTTTATCATTGCTTGTGTGTGCTACAATCTCTATGATGGGCATTTCATCTGTCTAAAATTTATTTCACGTAAAGACGCAAAGTATTTTTAATCATTACTCGTATATGCTACAATCTCCATCATCGGCATTCCACACTAATTGCCTCTATACCAACAACTTAAATCTCTTCCAATTAAATTTTCCAATGCCATAATATCCGGTTTAAACGTTTTCTGCAATTCCTGTTTCAGACTTGGCGGCAGGGGTTTTCTGGCTTGCTCTTTACTGTTGAGCTGCAACATATATTCGCGAAAAGCTTCTGTTGTGTCGGGCGCAAGAAAACGTGCCAAGATTTTATGACTGAAGCGATCGGTCAGTTTTTGAACACTTCGGCTTCGCACTGTTTTATTGGCATTGTGTTGTTTTAATTCGGGCTTAAAGTCTTTATCAATATTTAAAAAAGCATATACATTTTCAATCGTCTCGGGCAATTTATTTTTAAAATCTTCAAACTGTATGATATGCACTTGCTCCCGCGGAAAAACATCCAAAAAGCGCTTGACTTGCCGGGCATATTTAAAAGCTTCGGTGTAGAGATGTTTCTTTATAATACGTGTAGCAGGCAGATTATTTCCGGCTTTACGCTCTTTTTCAGCTTTCAGAGCTGCCCGAAAATCGCTGACAGGTTCTTCGCCGTTAAACACGAGCTGCGAATGCAAGGAGTAAGCTGCCTCTGCCGGATTGCGCAGCATAATAATAATTTTTGTATCGGGATTGTGGGCATAAATATTTCGGGCAGCTTTTTCGGAAATCATATAAAACACAGAGCTTTCTCCCAATATCCGACCGGCTTTGGCTTGTCTGTAAAGGGGCCAAAAAGCTTCCGGGCGTAGCCAATAATCATCAGCTTTAAGCAAATCATCGGCAAAATGATGGATTTCTTTTTTCAGAGGCATATACACCTGCGGATGCGCCCGTAAAAACCGATGCATAGCCGTGGTTCCGCTTTTTGCAGCACCGACACATATAAAATCTATTCTAAAATCATTATTCATATATTTTTTTTTACAATAAGAGTACTTAAAGTTTATCTTTTCAAAAAAGGAATATATAAAAAATTAAATCCAAGCTTTCTCTTAATATAAATAACAAATATCAAATTACGAAAGATTTGTACTAAACTAACGGCTATAGCTGCTCCAATGATGCCCCAAAAACTGATTGCAAAGTAAGCAACAATTAAAAAGCAAATCGTTGAAATTATGCTTACATTTCGAGTAAATCGTTCCTGTCCTGTCATAAGCAAAAAAACACCTCCGGGGCCGCTCCAAACAGCAAGAAACTTACCCAAAGCAAGTATAATCAGCACCGAACTGCCTTCTGTAAAATCACTACCGAATAAAGCGGCAAGCTCTTCTGCAAATAATACCATTAACGCCAAAACAGGCAGTGCAGTTAAAGTCAATAATCGTGTTGAGCGATGAACCAATGTATGAATTTCCCGGACTTGGCCTTTTTCCCATAATTCGGAAAATCGCGGTGCCAAAACCGTGTTAGCGGATATTAAAAACAAGCCCAAAATTGCAGCCATCCGATGCATCACGTGATAAACACCAATTTGGTAATCCGACACAAATGCGCCTAAAAGCAATTTGTCGGCCCAATTCACGACAACCAAAGCAATAGCAACATGATACATGGGAAAAGATACTTTAGTTATCTCTTTTGCCGAAATTGTCTCGTTTGTAAATTTCCGTAAAGGCAAAAACAAAATTAGCAAAAACACAAAGCTCAACACCAACATAAAAGCTGAAGAGTATGCATGCACGGAAATTGGCACAGCCTCATGCCGCGATGCGTCTGTTAGTATAACTACCAGTAAAACGATTAAAGTGATTGATGTGGTATATAAATTGAAGAAAGCATAGGCTATAATCTTTTCAAAAGCCCTAAATACTTGGGCATTAATCTGCGTAAAAGAAACCGGAAATATCAGTAACGCGGATATCCTCAAATAATAAGCATAATGCGGCTTGTTAAATATGTAGTTAGCAATTTCTTTATCTCCAAAAAACAGCAATAGAGCAACAAGAAAAATGCCCGGAAGTATAATTTTAACAATTTGCTTATAATAACTGAGAATTTTACCGTAAGCTTTTTTTGCCAATAATCTTGAAATAAATTTAACCGTAGCAGTACCAATTCCTACTTTTGCAAATACAACTGCTAAAGAACTTGCAGCCAAGACAAAAGAAAAAAGCCCGAGCGCCTCGGCTCCGAAAAAGCGGGAAATAATCCAAATATTCACATAACCGATAAACATAGCGCCAATTTTCATTACAAAAAAACCGGCACTGCCTTTCAGTAATTTACTTTTTCGGAAATCTTGTATCTTTCTGCCAATATTCATCATCCAAATTTCACTTTCCACCCTTCACTTTTCACTCCTCACTCTTCACTCTTCACTCCTCACTCTTCACTCCTCACTCTTCACTCCTCACTCTTCACTCCTCACTTTTCACTCTTCACCCTTCACTCTTCACTCTTCACTCTTCACTTTTGTATCTCCTAATAGCCCGTACGACGAAAAACAGCATTTACGGTTTTCAGCATCAGGAGAAAATCCAGTTTTAGCGACCAATTGTCAATATACTGCAAATCCATTTTCATCCAATCTTCAAAAGCAATTTCGTTACGGCCGGAAACTTGCCATATACAAGTGATACCGGGTTTCATGGAAAGTCTTCGCCGCTGCGGACGTGTGTATTGTTCCACTTCTTCGGGCACCGGCGGGCGCGGGCCAACAACAGCCATATCACCTTTCAGTACATTTAAAAACTGCGGTATCTCATCCAAACTTGTTTTACGCAAAAATGCGCCTACTTTGGTTACGCGAGGGTCATCTTTAATTTTGAAAACCGGCCCGTCGGCTTCATTTTTGTCCTCTAATTTTTTTCTAAGTTTTTCGGCATCATTTACCATGGTTCTGAATTTATACATGGTAAACAGCCGACCGCGCAGCCCCACGCGTTTTTGTTTAAACAAAACAGGCCCTTTTGACTCAAGCCTTACAGCCAAAGCTATTATTAAAAAGAAAGGCGAAAACAGAGCTAAAAAGATGAGTGAAAAAATGTATTCAAAAACCGCTTTCACCGTAAGGGCCAAATAATCGGAAGGCGTATTGGCAAAGGTCATCATGGGTGTTTGTCCGTAATAATTCAAATGCGCCTGTGAGGCTATAAAACTGAAAAAATCGGACTGCAACTGAAAAGTAACACCCAATACGGACGAAGTATGAATAAGCTCCTCTATTTGTGCATTGTCCGCTTGGCTTTTGCAATAAATCAATTCGTCAATTACTTTTTCCTCCAACATTTTTTCAATATTCGCATCAGCCGGCATAACATTAAACCGCCCGCCAAATTCATCTTTCACTTTTTCAGAATCGCTTACAATAGCAATAATTTTAAATCCCAAATATTTTTGGGTGATTAGCTTTTGAATGAAACTAATTGAGCCTTCATCGGCAACGAGCAAAGCATTTTTTATGCCCTTGCCTTTTAATCGGCGTTTCTTTAGGCGCTGATAAATTAATACTCTGGCTGTGAATAATAATATAAGGTCGGCAAAAGCAAAGATCAAAACTGCCAGACGGCTGATATTGTCTAACTTCAACAGGAAAATAAAAACGAAAAGCAATAAAGTGCCGATAAGCACCACCAGCGCATATTCAAAAAACACGACTGAATAGGTTTTTACTTTTTGAATGCTCTGAAAGTTAATAATGTTTATAAGAATATACCATATCGGAATAATCAAAAGCGCCAAAGTTATGTATTGGTCAGAATAAACAATTTTTTGCGATACGGTAAATACCCGAATGTAATACCCTAAAACTAATGCGCCTATCGTGAGCAGCACATCAAAAAGTGCAAAAAAATTGGCGTAGAGGCGTTCGTTATCTTTGAGCATATTGCGTTTTTGTTTGTTTTTTTTCTAAAAGCGTTTTAAATACTTGATAATAAGCATCCGTAATTTGTTTCGGACTATAATTTTTTATGATTTTTTCTCGATTATTATTAAGCATCAGGCGGTGTTTTTCTTTATCGGGCGTTGAGAGTAAAAGTTCGGCTAATTCCTGCGTGTTTTTGAAGTAAAAAGCATCTTGGCCCAAAACACTGTTATTGAAGGAGTTATCGTGAGCACATACCAAAGCCGAACAAGCCATGGCTTCCAACAATGAAGGATTGGTACCGCCGGCCGAATGCCCGTGAAAATACAGATGTGAAAAATGTCTGAGATTATTCAAATCATCTTGTTTATAGATTGCTCCGAGAAAACGAATGCGTGAATCGGTATAATTCGATTTTAAATAATCTCCGTAAGAATTTTCATAATTCCCTATAACGAGCAAAGGCTCATCTGTTTGAGAAACGGTATAAGCAGCCAATATGGTTTCTATATTATTGTCGGGCTGCATGCGGGCAATCAACAAATTGTATTTATCGGGCATTACCCGGTATTCTTTTAATATTTCAGAATCGGGTTTTCGGAAAATCTCGGCCGGATAAGCGGCATAATCTGTCGGTTTATTATATTTTTGTTTATAATATTTTTGTATCACTTTTGAATCGGCAATCAGATAATCATTGCTTTTTACGGCCCATTTTTCGGCTCGTTTCAAGAAGCGTTTTATTATAGCCGGATATTTGCTGCGCTGCCATTCCATACCGTCCGGATTGCAGACTTTTACCGCTTTGCGCGGAAGCAAAAATCCCCATACGGAATTGGTGGTGTAGCCCAGTTGCAGCAGCACATCAAATTTTCGCCTGCGACTGTCCAGAATGCAATTAAAATCGTAAATAAACTGTCCGGAAAGACCGATGCGGAATTCGGGATCATATTTATGAATGATATTCACGCCTTCCCATTCCGATTTTTGATAGGGATGATTGTGCGAATTATAAACATACACCTCACAACCCAACTGTTTCAAGCCTTTTGCCAATTCGCCGGCAAATTGCTCGAATCCTCCGTAACGATTGGGAATACCTCTGCTTCCGAGAATACCTACTTTCATAAAAATGTTTTAGCGTTCCCTGTACTTGATAGATAAGAGAAACAATGCTTTGCAATATTATAAAATATGCATTAAAAAAATAAATATTATTGTTCTTAATAACAAAGAAAATTCACTGAAATTTTATGGTTGTTTGTTGTTAACTAAAGATTATGAGCCGCCTTTTTCCGTGGGTGAAAAAAGGGTAAGTTGTATATGATTTAAGTTTTCTTTTGAGGCAGCCTCTATTATTTCAGGTTTGTAATTGGTAATTAAAGCTTCTGTCATCGGCTTTCGATTGCTTTCTTTCGCCCCTATGTGATAAAAATGCGCTTTATTTAATTTATGGCAATCGGCCCAAACCGTGTCAAGATATTCATTCTTACGGTATTCATTATTATCCCATGTTGAGAGCATAAATTTTGCACCGGAACTTACAAGCAATTCATGCAATTTTATTTCATTTTTCTCATCCCAACTGTCATAATAATCAACATGCCTTCCGATATACGGCGGATCGCAATATATGAAATCATCCTTATCGGCTTCATTTATTGTTTTCTCAAACGACTGACATTTGAACTCCCAATTATTTTGCTCAAACGCCAATTCAAGATATTTTATCTGGTTAGTAATTTTTGTGATATAAGCTTTTGCGAAGCGTTCAGGTTTGTGCCCGTAAGGTACATTAAACTTAAATTTTCTGTTGAATCGAATCATTCCGTTAAAACAAGAACGGTTCAGGAACAAAAAATCTATCGGTTGCTGTTCGGCATTAAATCTGTCTCTTACATAATTGTAATGCGCTTGCCCTTTTTCGGATAGTATTTTCCCTTCTTCATAAAGAAATTGCTTTACTTTTGATGAAGTAATCTCTCCGGTTTTTAATTGGTTATAAAATGCGATAGTGTGAGGATTTGTATCTGCGAACAAAGCATTTTTCCCGGCTATATTAAATCCGACAACTCCTGATCCCATAAAAGGCTCAATCCAACGTGAATTATCCCCAATTTCTGCATTTTCTGAAATCCACGAAATAAGCTTTGTTTTTATTCCTTGTATTTTTATGGGCGGAACGTGTACCTTATTTTTCATCTTTATCGTTTTTGGGCTTTAGTTTTCTTGCTCTCGCATATGCCAAATTTTGGTCTATACCTCTGTATTTCAGAAAATCAGGTAAATTTGTAATTTTCTTTGTGTTACCATCAGAATCTTTAATGAATATTTTTCCATAATTCATCCAATAATCATCGAACCAATCTTCTCCAAGATTCTTAAAAACACCATTACCTGCCAATATATCACTAATTTTCTGTATGCTGCCAATATTCGCAGTATTACCGCTGCCACTTTTATCGCCGGCAATTTTCCACTTTTCTGTGGCAAAAAAAATAAATTTATTTATAACTGCCGGAATACGCTCTAATTCATCAAGTTGATAAATCTTTGTTTCAGAGAGTTTATCCAAAACAGCGCGATTGTAGATAATTCCGAGACAATAATGTCCCATATACTCATTATAAGGAAACTGAATATTTTTGGATTTGTCCCTTTCGATGAAATATGCCCCGTGAGAACCAAGAGTAAAACCGTTACAATAACCGGGATAATCATTTAAAATATAGGTCGTTTTTAAATCTACTGCAAATTTGACTTTTGTATCCGTTTTTGACACAAAGGAAATATCCGGATACCAATTTTGATGTTCAGCAAGAATTAGCTCATAACCATATTTTTCGGCAAATTCTAAAAACCGCGGAAATAAGTGTATTTCTAATACCTTTGAGACAATTTTTGTGTCAGCGGATATAGTATAAATATTCCGAAAAATATCAATGAAACCTTTAACTGTCCATTGGTTGTTTGTATCGGAGACATATTCTTTTAAAGTATCTGAAAACTCGGCTAATTGCTGCTGAAATTTTTTCTTTATCTTTTCCTTATTTGTCATATTGCAAAGATACGAAATTTAATAATCCGGTCGAATTATTTTCCGTTCAGGTAAACTGATAAATTCCACACTCCCGGTTCTATTATTTTTCAAAGCTTAAAACTCAATTATCTCAGACGTTTCAAAATTTTTACAGGATAAGCCGCAGCGGCCAAAGCCATAAAAAAATATTTCTTAGCCTTGCTTTCGGCTAACATGGATTGTCGGTAGTATTTAAGGTGTAAATAATAAAAGTATTTTTTCAGTTGCGGGCTTTGTGTTCCGAAGATTTCATCGCGAGAATCAAAAATCTTACTCAACGATTTATAAGTCATGTTACTTACGGCGCTTCCGGGATGCACGCGCATACGATTCAGCACATCCGGCAGATTGGCAAAGCGGTATCCGTCTTTGGCCATGCGGGCAAATAAATCATAATCTTGTCCGGGGACTAAGTTTTTATAATCGTATTTTTGATAAATTTCTGTTTTGATAATTACCGTAGGTTGCAAAACGCCGTTTTCTCCTTTCTTGAACGTTTCATAAATATTTTTTTCGGGAAAACGTGATTCGTTAAGTTTTTCGCCGGTTTGTCCGTTAAAATATTCCACATTTCCGCCGCATACATCAATTTCCGGATGATTTTTCATAAACCGGTATTGTTTTTCAATTCTGTCAGGCATCAGAATATCGTCGGGGTCAATCAGTAAAGTGTAGGTAGCCGTGCAGTGCTTTTTGCCTTCGTTTAAAGAAGCCGAACGGCCTATATTTTCTTCGAGCGCAATAAGTTTTAAGTACGGCAAATGCTTGTATTTTTCAACCATCTCAAGTGAGTTGTCCGGTGAGCCGTCATCAATGAATATCAGCTCTTTGGGTTGAAGGCTTGAATTAATAATACTTTGAAAAAAATCATCCAAATAGGGGGCATTGTTGTAATTGCCCGATAGAACGGAAATGTCTGCTTGCGGTTTCATAATATTTTAAATTCGTTCGTTCGTTCTTTTAAGCCATATTATATTACAACCAAAAACATGGCCGGTTTTCAGCTACTACACAAAAAGGCGACTCAAAGGAGATTTTATAAACTTCGCAAACATAAGCAAATGCAGCGCACGAGCTTTGTAACACACTTTCAGCCACCGATTAAAAACCACTTTGCGCAATATTTTTTTGTCGTACAAATTTACGGAATCATTGGCTCGGAGAATTTTTAGCATCCACTTCTCATAATTATTCAATTCTTTCTGAGAAGTAATTCTTTCACTGCCTTTCAATTTTAAATGCAAATCCAATTCTTCATCAGAGGCTCGGATATTAAGCTTTCCCAACTGATAAGCAATAAATTTTTTGGAATTGCGGATATGTTTCTCGCTGCGATTGGACACATTGCCCGAATGCACCCTGTAATATAAAAGGTATTCCGGCAAATTAGCTACTTTATGTTTCAGCGACACATCAAACCACATTTTGGAATCTTCCACTATATCAAAACCTTCGCTGTATCCGCCTTCCGGAATGGCTTCTCGACGAATGACGACTGTGGGTTGCACAAAATAATTTCGAAAAAGCATAATGGCCGGAATCTTTTCGGGCGGAGCCGGCAGTTTCCATTTTTCACCGGTGAGTTGTCCGTTTTCATCAATCCATTTTACCCAAGTGCCGCACATAGCGTAATCCGGATGCTTTTCCAGAAAATCTGTCTGCTTTTCAAATTTATCGGGCAAAGCAATATCATCGGAGTCAAACATGGCTATATATTTTCCTTCCGCTTCCTTCAAACCGCGATTTCGCGAATAGACTATGCCTTTGTTTTCAGAATTAACAAAAAGCTTAATTCGCTCATCCTTATATGATTGAATAATTTCAACGGAAGTATCGCTTGAACCGTCGTCTATTATAATAAATTCAAAATCGCTAAAGCTTTGATTTAAAATGCTCTCTAAGGATTCACGCAAATAATCGGCTCGGTTATAAACCGGCATTACAATACTGAGAATCGGCTTATTTTGTTTCATGACAATTATTTCAATTTAAAACAAAGATAAAAACTTATGGTAAAAAAGCTTAATTCGATTTTTCAGCTTTTTACAAAAGCATTTTTTCTTATCTTTGGAGCGCTTTTCAATATAAAAAAAATTGTTATGGCCATTTCCAAAGATCAGCTTGAAAAATTTATAGAAACCGTTCTGGAAATAAAAAACTCGAAACGCTCGGTAATTCATGATTCTGAAGACCTTAAAGAAATTGCCTTTGAAATGGGCTTTACCGAAGAGGACTGGAAAGATTATTTGCGTGAATACCAAAAGCAACTGACAGCCGGCCGTTCGTTTCTGGAACACAAAAACCCCGACGATGCGGCAAGCCACCTTGAAAAAGCCATAAGCCTTAACCCCTACGGTTTGGAAGCAAATGCTTTATTGGCTGAAACCTATAAGCAGAAATATCTGAACACAAGAAATAAAACTTATAAACAAAAAGCACTTGATCAAGCTCGGAAATGTTTGCAAATTGATAACAAGCATGCAGCCTCTTATCAACTTATAACTGAGTTAAAACAAGCCGGCAAGCAAGGCTCCAATAAGCAAATAATCATTGTTGCAACTATTATCTTCCTTATTATATCAGCATTTGTTATGTTCTTTACAAAAAGTGACAAAGCACCGGCTCCAAGCGAAGCAGATTACGGAATTGTCCGGCAAACACCGACTCCTGTTGAAACAGAAACCCCCGAGCCGGAAATAAAAACAGTTTTCATAAATAACGGTAAATCCGAAGGCTTAACTTTTATTAACGAGCTTTCGGAATTAAGCAATTACAAGGAATCATATTCATACAAACTTCACGGATTCATTCAACCCGAAGGCATTGAGTTAGAAGCGCTTAAACTTAAACTTGAAGCGCTTGACAGTGAAGGCCGTATATTGTTCGCAGAATATATTGAACCGGTTCAAAGCCACTACCAAGCCTACCGAAGCGGAGATCTTATTCCGGTGTATTTTTTAAAATATGCCGAAGGTGAAACGAATCCGGATATTAACACGATCCGATTAAGCGTTCAAACCCTCCGTACAGAAGCTGCAGCGGAGCCATATGAAGCATCACGCGCTGTGGATTATATTTGGGCTTACGAACGCCCGGCCAATTATAATGTGGAAATCAAAGAGCGCTACAAATCACTAAGCGGCAACTATACCGATAAAGTTTATTGTAAGCTTAGCTTAGAAGCTGAAAACACAGGCAATACAGCCATAAGTACTTTACAGACAGAAATTGAATGGTATAATAAAAAGGATGAAATTGTGGAGTCAAAAACTGCTTATTTCACCACTTCTTCTTATCCGAAAATACGCCGCGGACAGATGCGCATATATTCAGGAACATGGCTGCTGCCCATGTCTGCCGATGACTTCAAAAGCTATAAAATAAAAATTACGGATGTTCGCTAAATCATTCTCTACTGCAATTTTGCTTCAAAAAGCACACAATCCGTACCGCCTTTGATGTCTGAAAACACATTCCGGCCTTCAAAAGTATATGATTTATAAGGTATTCGGCTAACTTCGTGAAAGTCGGGGTGCCGCTCAAAAATATAACGCGAAGTATTTCCGGTGGCTTCTACAAGGATTCTTTTAAATCCTTTTTGAACGGCCAATTCTTGCGATTTTCGAACCATATTGGCAGCAATAGTTTTACCCTCAAAGGCATGCAATACTCCGCCCATAAAAATATGAAAAAGCTCGCCCTTTTCACAAGAATTATTTTCAAGATACGGCCTGTCAAGCTTCTCAAGAATATCCATAACCGGATTCATCTTAGGAGTAACAGATTCTATTCCCGGCGGGGGATCGGCACATAGGTCTTCATTGATGACGGCAGCAACAAGCCTGTCATCAGCTTTAACTACCAGCGACAGCCCGTCATCGGCAGCTTTGGTTATAAAAACCCCGGCAAACTGCCGGAATTCACCAAAAGAAAGACCCAGACAACTGACCATAGGTTCGCTTTTGGCAAAGGTTTGGGCAATGCAATCAGTGGCGTCATTAATATCAGCCGCTGTCAATACTTCATAAGTTAATTTCATAAATTGTTTTTTTGAAAAACGAATACACACTAAAGTCTTATCACCAAACACCCCATCAAAAATCAGAAGATTGTTTTTGTATTTTCACACAAAAAGCAATTCTGATATTAAGATAGGATTGAAAGGGCAGTTGGAGAATGACAAGCCAATATTACTAAAAGTATTCGATAAACACAAAAAAACAAGATTAAATTACTGTTAGAAAAAATCTTTTACAAAAAAAGCGACAGAATCTGCAGATTAACTGTCGCTAAAAAAAACGGTTACCCAAGAGTTATGACAAAAGCCACTCTTTAGCTTCTCCCGGATCTTTAAAATACCTGGTTTCGAGTGTGCCTCCTCTGTATTCATCGAAGGTTTGCTCGGCAGAGATGGAAGCAAAAACATCGGGGCTGGTTACAATGGCCATTTTGTTGATGCCGAGCTCCAAAATCTTTGGATACACTTCATCTTTGTGCCATGCTTGCAACTCGGGTAAAACACCAAACAAAAAGTTACGCATGTCAACCAAAATTCCTTTAAATTCTTCTCCCTTCAACTTCATAACCTCATTGATAAGGTCGGTAAAATCCTTTTTAAAGGTATCCTCTTTATAATTTGAGGAAGCCGCAAAAAACTCTTCTACCAATAGACCTTTGTCTTTAAGGTGGTCAAGTTGTTGAAATTTACTTTTGTAAACGGACATAGTTTTGAAATTTAATAGTTTGTGATAAAAAATTGAAACGCGGAAACTTAAGCAACAAAAAGCGCTCCGGAATTGTCGGCAAACGTATAAGTTTTCAACAAATTAATTTCATTCAGAATACAAATAACACTTAGCTCAACATACACTTAGCAACAATCATTCAAAAAACTGTTGGAACATAGATACGGTTTATTGGTTTACACAAAAAGCCCTTTTATCTTTTTATAAAACAGCCACTATGAAACAAGCCAAAGCAGCTCTGTCCCAAAAACCTAATCGGCTTGAGATATAAGCGTTTGAAACGAGCGAATCATTAAGCCGAAAGCTTAAACATGTTGGGAAAAATGTTTTTTGAAGCCGGAATAAAGCGTATTTTTACACATTAATACTAAAATACATTTATCATGAAAATCATCACTTATCTGCCGATAATTTTATTACTCACAATCACTACCGGTTGTTCGCAAACCGATAAGGAATCAAAGGGTGAAATGACTTTCAAAGGCTCCCTGACTCATAATTACGGACAAATACCCTACGACAGCGACGGCAGCCACAACTTCGTTTTTAAAAATACGGGAAAATCAACTTTAATCATCACCAATGTTGTCTCGAGCTGCGGATGCACGGTTCCTTTATATCCGAAAAAGCCCATTGAAAAAGGTGATACCGATACCATACAGGTAGTTTACAACACAAAAGACGTGGGCACCTTTGCCAAATCGGTTGTAGTACACTTTACCGGTGAAGACTCGCCCATCATTCTGCGTATTCAGGGTGAGGTGCTTCCGCCTGAAAATTCAAGTTATTAATACCAAATGCAAATTCCAATTATTAATCATTAAATACCTTTATTATATGCCCAAATTATCAAACAGAGGAAGCCAAATGCCGGCATCTCCCATACGAAAACTTGTTCCTTACGCAGAAGATGCAAAAAAAAGAGGCATTCACGTGCATCATCTCAACATCGGACAACCGGATATTGAAACCCCGCTCGAAGGACTGGAAGCTCTCAGAGATTTTAACGTAAAAACTGCCGAATACACACACTCCGCCGGTATTGAATCCTACCGAAAGGGTTTGGCCGCTTATTATAAATCAGTAGATATTCAGGTGAATTTTGAGGACATTTTAGTTACAACCGGAGGTTCCGAAGCCATATTATTTACCTTTCTAGCGACTTTAAATCCGGGAGACGAAGTTATAATTCCCGAACCCTTTTACACCAATTACAACGGCTTTGCAAACCAGACCGGAGTAAAAATTGTAGCGGTAAGCTCCAAAATTGAAGACGGATTTGCCCTGCCTCCCATAGCAGATTTTGAGAAACTTATCACAAGCAAAACAAAAGCTGTCCTCATCTGCAACCCCAATAACCCGACCGGTTATTTATACTCCAAAGAAGAATTGATGCAACTGCGCAGTTTAGTCTTAAAGCATAATTTGTATTTGTTTTCGGATGAAGTATATCGCGAATTCTGCTATGACGGCGAAAAACATTATTCGGTGCTTAATTTGGAAGGTTTAGAAGAAAATGCCGTACTGTTTGATTCAGTATCAAAACGATACAGCGCCTGCGGAGTAAGAATAGGAGCTTTGGTAAGCCGTAATAAAAAAATTATTGAAGCGGCTCTAAAATACGGACAAGCTCGGCTCAGCCCGCCACTTTTCGGACAAGTAGTCGGCAAAGCTTCACTTAAAGCCGGCAAAGCATATTTTGATTCGGTATATAATGAATATATCAGCCGGCGAGATTTTGTAATTGATGCACTCAATAAAATAGAAGGCGTTTTTGCACCAAAACCCAAAGGTGCATTTTACGCAACACTAAGCCTTCCTGTAGATGATGCCGAAGATTTTTGCATTTGGCTGTTGAAAGATTTTGAGTACAAAAAGGAAACCGTAATGTTGGCTCCGGCGGCCGGATTTTATTCTACCCCGGGAAAAGGAAAAAACCAAGTCCGCTTAGCCTATGTACTTAAAAAAGAGAATCTGTTAAAAGCCGTAACAATTATTGAGAAAGCTTTGGAAGCTTATAACAGTAAATAAAAAGGAAATTTTGAACTTTATATTCTTTACGGCCAAGCGCATAGGGCCTACGAGCAAGAAAAAAAACAAAATGTCGAATACTGCGCTGCATATTGCCGGCAGCGCAGTATCGCTCGGCCTTGCCGTAATGATTATTGCCGTGGCTGTTGTTACGGGATACAAAAAAGAAATCTATCGGAAAATCATGGGTTTTGAGTCGCATATTACGGTTACAAACCGCAGTATGAACCTCACTTATGAAACAAAACCCTTTAATAAAAACTTTGCCGATTCAATTGATCGTTCAAAATATCCGGCCATAAAAAATATACAAGCATTTGCCACCAAACCGGCCATAATCAGTCAAAATGAAGAAATAGAAGGCGTGATACTCAAAGGTATCGGGCCGAATTATGACACAAAATTTATAGAAGAACATCTTGAAGAAGGAAAACTTTTGGATGCAAAGGCAGACAAACGCTCCAACCAAACCGTGATTTCTCGTAAACTGGCGAATCTTTTACAAGTAGATGTTGGGGACAAAATGAACTTTTTTTTCATACAAGACCCGCCGCGTGTGCGCTCGTTCGAAATATCCGGAATTTTCAATACCGGTGTGCAAACCATTGATGCAGCTTTTGCGATTTGTGATATCAGGCACATCCAACGACTAAACGCCTGGGAAGAAAATATGGTCGGAGGAATAGAAATTCAGGCAACAAGCCATACAGCCATTGACAATCTTACCGAGCAACTGAGGGAAGAATTCTCCGGCTTCATCACCGAAGACGGCAACATGCTCCAAATAAACAGCTTTAAAGACAACAACCCCATGATTGTCCAGTGGCTGGCTCTCACCGATATCAATGTAGAAATTATATTGGTACTGATGATAGTGGTTGCGGTTTTTAATATGATATCCGGCCTTCTGATAATTATTTTGGAGCGTACCTCAATGATTGGCATCCTGAAAGCTATGGGAGCTGCTGACAGCCAAATTAAAAAAATATTTATTATAAACGGTGCTCAACTGATTTTCAGAGGTATGATTTGGGGAAACATTATCGGTATCGGCTTATTACTCATCCAAAAGTACGGAGAACTGATTCCGCTTGACCCGGCAATTTATTATGTAGATACCGTTCCCGTGCAACTTAATATTCTGCATATTCTTTTGCTAAATGCCGGCACGGCAGCCGTTACTATCGTATCATTATTTTTGCCGACCCTTATAATCAGCAAAATAAGCCCCTCGAAAACCATAAAGTTTAATTAACAGCCTTCAAAAAGAACAAACAATACGCTGTAAATCAAAGATAAAACCATATTTACTTAAATCAAAAGAAAACTTATTTAAAATGCCCGCACTTAATATAAACTGCATAAAAAAACGGATTGATAAGCACTCCCAAAGCGGATTGCCGGGCATTAGCGCACACAAAAAAATGGCACCGCCCGAACGCATAAACAGTAATTACACGCCCGAGCCAAAGAATGCTCCGGAAAGTGCCGTGTTAATCCTTTTGTATGAAGACGAACAAGGCTTGCAACTGCCTTTAATAAAACGCAGCCATAACGGCAGTGTGCATTCCGGCCAAATTGGATTGCCCGGCGGAAAAACAGAACCGGCAGATCCGGACCATATTTACACCGCTTTGCGCGAAACCGAAGAAGAAATCGGTGTAAAAATAAATAAACAGGATGTGGTAGGGGAGCTGTCGCCGCTTTATATCCCGGTCAGCAATTTTATTGTTCGCCCGGTGGTTGCTTATTTCCCCGAAAAGCCCGTATTCAAACTAAATCCGGCAGAAGTCGATGAAATTCACACCATTTCTTTAGATGATTTTCTGAAAACAGATATCACAATAAAAAAACTTAAGCTGCAAAACCGGCCTGTGGATATTCCGTTTTTCTGCATCGGAAAAACAGAAATATGGGGAGCAACTGCCATGATAATCAGTGAACTGAAAGATATTTTAACAAATTGAATTAGGCACATGAGTAATATCAAAATTAAAGTTACAGCATGTCGCTAAATATGTGGTTCCCCCTTAGAAAAGGGGGACAGGGGGATTGATTGATGCAAAAATGTAAGTAAAATCAGATTTAGTAGCTTGCATTTTGATATTTCTAATTATTGCAGCTTTTGTAACATCTGCATATCAACAAGTTACCTGTATTAGTAAAGTGCCTAATTCAATTAACAAAAAAAGCTGCTTCGTAAACGAAGCAGCTCGAAAAAAATAGTTTACAAACAGTTTCACAGTTTTTTCTTTTTCTTTACGCTTGATTTTTCCAACACATCTTTCAATAGTTTGTCTAATCGGTCTAAAGAAAAAGGTTTTTCTATGACACCGTCAAACCCTTCTCCCTCGTACGTTTGATCGAGTTCTAAAGCGAGATCCTTGCCTGTCATAGCTACTACGGGGGTCGCATTTGTAGGATAACCCGTATTTCTGCGAATGTGTTCAACGGTTTCAAAACCGTCCAACAGCGGCATTTGTAAATCTAACAGAATAACATCAAAATCCGACTTTTTTAAAGCAAAGATAACATCAAATCCGTTTTCGGCAGTTTCATAATCATAACCGAGCGCACTCAATATATCCGCCATTATTTTTCTGGCCGGCTCAAAATCTTCTGCTACTAATATTTTTTTCTTCTTATTACCCATGATTAAATTTATTTCAACAATAGCTATGCATATACTGTGCCGAAACCTGCAATGTCTTATTCTCATTACTTTACATTCTGTTTACGTATTTATACTTATTGCTTATTTAAGTTTACGATAAGGTATTTTAATTTCTTTATAATTAATTGTGAATAGGCGGATTACGAGCAATTCGTATTTTTTTGATATTTTTTTTCAACAGGCAAAGCGAATATTATTTTGAGCTGCTAAAGTTAGCTTATCAGTTTTGCTGTGCTGACCTAACAGGGCACCTAAAGGACTCCGAAACCTGCCGAATTTTTATTTGCAGTATTCTCGGGATAGTTATACTTTGCAGTTATTTGCTTTCTTAAATCCGACAATTCTTTTTAAAAACCCATACCGGACAGACACTTTATTATATTAATTGAATTAGGCGCATGAATAATAGAAACTGTTTTATTACACCCAAGCATTTATCACCGGCTTCGACAAGCTCAGCCTCCGAACACTTCCGTAGGCTGAGCTTGCCGAAGCCGGTATATCAAAACCGAGTGTGGTTCCGTTTGCCGAGGCGGTCATCAGTAAATATACGCGGCACTTGGGACTGAAGAAGTTATAAGTATTAGTTATCCGTCTAATTCAATATATTAATTTGAAATCATGCCTTCCTGTTTTATACTATTTTGTTTTGAAAATTATATAAATTAGTCGCCGTTTATCTCAATGGTTCGTTAAACTTTGGCAAAGTTCTCACATATCATGTATTTTGGATTCCGTTAAATCCTACTCATGCGAATTTTGGTGAGAATTGTGAAACCATGTGTAATTCCTATTGGTTGGGATAATTTATGTGTGAATCATTTAACGAAGCTGTATTCCCGGTTGTAATTAGATTATAGTCAGTTAATATAGCTCCTTTGAACTAAGCATTAATATGAAATATTTATTCGTAATAGTTTTCAGTGTATTTCTTTTAAATTCTTATGCTCAGAATACAGAGTCTTTTTCAATTTTAGATTCAGTTTCTAAGCAGCCCATTCCTTTTGTAAAAGTTATCGTTGAGGATAAAGGAAAAGGTACATATAGTAATGAAAAGGGAATCGTAAAACTTGAAGGTTTATCAAATAATGAGGTACTTTTAATTAACCATGTGGGTTATAATAAAATGAGTATTCAAGTAAGAAACATTGAAAATCAAAAACCTATACTGTTGTCTCAGAAAACCTACAAAATGGATGAAGTCATAATAACGGCATCAAAATATAATGAAAAATATGTCGGTTACGCAAAGGAAAAATCAAACGGAACTTGGGGAACTGCCATTGAAGGCACAGAACTATGTGTGCTTGTTAAGCCAAAGAAAACAAACAGCGCATTTATAAGAGAAATAATTTTAAGAACTAAAAATCATAGTAATAATAATCCTTTAATACGAGTTCATTTGTATAAAAATGACAAGGGGAAACCGGGAGAGCAAATAATCTTAAAAGATAATGTTCGAAGGGTTAAAGATAAAAAACTTATAAAATTTGATATAGAAAAACAGCACATTAAATTACCCGAAAGCGGGCTTTTTGTATCAGCGGAGTGGGTGGGTACATATGATAAGAACAGGAAAAGAATTCAAGAAGATTTATATGGCTATAGCCTGAAGTTCAAGTCAAGAAGGAGGTCAATCAGGAATTATCCGCCGGCATTTTCGAGAGATTGGGATGTCTGGAATAAAGCTCCTACCGGTCTTTACCCTTTATTTGGCTTAAAAATAATTGAACGGAAGGAGTAATGAAACAAAACCCTACGAGATTTTATAA
>CAYYQW010000016.1:0-63587 GCA_964472505.1 uncultured Bacteroidaceae bacterium
CTTATAAACGCTAAAAAGAATGTGATAATACTTTGCCAAAGTTAAGTTTCAAAAAAACCTAAATTACTCGAATTCAAAGATTTATAAACCTCAGAGATTTAACAAACTTTGTCCTGTAAACGGTGAATCGGCGGCGCTCTGAGAGAAATGTCCGCGAATACTTGTTTATATAATTGTGGGATAGTGGTTTCACTGTAAGTGCAGGCAAATACCGGAATTACCGGCCTGAAAATAAGCGATTCAGGCAAGTCATTAATTAAAAATTCAAAGCTGCATATCGGGCAAATATGCTCTTTTCCCGAAATATTCCCGGAATCGGTTTGCGAATGCTTGCCGGATAATTCCGAGTGAGAACAATGATGCTCACATTCGGAAACAGGCAGTTGATGCCAAAGGATATGAACCGATTGGAACAAGCTTGGAAAGATAAAAATCCCAAACAATAAAAATAGGATATGTTTTCTAAATTTTATCAATGCGAATGCTGATTTTGGCAATTTGAACAAAGCCCTTTTATTATGACCTCCGTTTGAAGTTCAAAATAACCGGCGGGCAAAGAATATTTTTGTACGGGAATATTTTCCATACATTTTACGGTATTACACTCGCTGCAATAGAAATGCGCATGTTCGCCTTTATGACTTACGGAAGTATCAAAAGCATACTTAACTAACTGATTATCAACTACAATCTTATGAAGAATTTTATATTCTTCAAGTATTTTGAATGAGCGATAAAAAGTCGTCCGGTCGTAATTTCCGGCCAATCGTTCCCTGATTTCATTTTCGGAGAGTGCTTGATTGGCCTTCATTATCACCTCAATAATGCCTTCACGACAACTTGTACGTTTTATATTTCGACTGTTTAAAATATCGACCGCTTTCATAAATGCAAAAATATTTCAAATGCAACAATGTTGCAAATTTAGAAATAAATATTGAAAAGCAAGGGAAAGAAAAGATTTTTTAAAATATCAAATGATTTAACCGGCATTATACACTAAAAGCGCCGATGCTGCTTATTGATAAAGCCAAAAGCATGGGCTTTGAACATTGGGCCGACAAGAAAAACGATGATTTGTACAAAGTATATTTTTACTCCGGCAAATAAACGCTAAACAAACAATTATATATTCTAAGGCGAAAACATGCAGCATCTTGTTTTCGCCTTTTTTAGATTTACAGCTCACTGAGAACCCGGTCGGCAAAATTTCTCAAGCTCGGATCGCGCGCACCACACAGCAGTATAATATCGCCTTGCTTGAGCTCCGGCTTCAAAAATTGCGAAAGTTTTTCCCTGTCGGGCAAATAATGTGCATTGCTGCCCAAAGCCTGCAAATCATTTATTAAATCTCGAGAAGAAATATCTTTGGAAACAGTACCGCCGGCATAATATATATCGGAAAACACTATAATATCCTCGGGGCGAGCGGTAAAATTAAGTTCTTTCGCAAATTCATCGCGCAAAAAACGTGTGGGGCCAAAGCCATGCGGCTGAAACCACAAAAGCACACGCGAGCTTATGGCTTGGCAAGCTTTTAATGAGGCAGCCAACTTTGCCGGATTATGTGCATAATCATCAATCACCGTAACATTATTTACTGAACCTACAATTCGATGCCGCCGATCTATTCCTTTGAAATTTTTCAGAGCTTTAGCAGAGGCGCTTAAAGGGATATCAAAACTCAAAGCTGCGGCAACGGCAGCGGCTGCATTCTCAGCCGTATGGGCGCCAATTTGCTGCATCGTGAATATTTGCTCACGTATTTTAAAACCAATGCCGGACAGACTTTGCGAAAAGATTTCAGGCTGCAAATCTTCCGTCATAAAATCAAAAATTGAATGTTTTGAAAAGTGTGCACTTCCGGAATTTTTGCGATTTACAATAAGTTCTTTTCGGGTATTTTCGGCAAATTTCCCAAAAATATCATAAAGCTCATCCATGCTTTTATGGTCTTTCTCAACATTCAATATGATACCAATTTCCGGCTTGTAATTCACCAACAATCCGTCCGACTCATCGGCTTCAATTATGAGTACATCACTTTTTCCGCTTACGGCATTTCCAATTAATCCCTTATCTTTCAATTTTTCCAAGCCGGCACCGGTTATCAGCGAAGGCGATAAACCGGCAAATTCAAAAATTTCATATATCATGGCTGCCACCGTGGATTTTCCCGAGGTACCGGCCACGGCAACCGTTCTGTGCCGGTTACAAATCTGAGCCAGTAACTCGGAGCGTTTTATTATGGGTATATTGAGCTCTACAGCTTTTTTATATTCCGGTATTCCGGGCTCTACGGCCGCCGACACCACTACCCTGTCCAATGCTTTATGAATACCGCTTGTATCTTGCGGAAAACAGCGCACTCCCGCTTCTTCCAATTGATTTTGTATAATTGTTTTTTTTGAGCCGTCAAATTGCCGATCGGAACCGGAAACTTTCAAGCCTTTTCCTGCCATGAATTGAGCCATAGCGCTCATACCGGCTCCTGCAACTCCCATAAAGAAATAATGCATAGACTTTATTTTGTTTTTCAGCTAAAATATGCTTTCCCGGCCAAACTGAAAACTTTTGTTTAATATAATTTTTCTGAAAATTTAACATTATTTTTCTAAAGGTCATTTGGTGAATCTATTTCTAAGCTTAACTTTGCCAACTTCAAAAAAATCTCTCAGATAGAAATATAAATAACCCGTACTCCAATGAATCCAATCAGAAGCGTGAAAAATACCAATAGCTTTCTTGAAGTCAAGAAGTACTTTTTTATCATAATCGGCCTACTGATTAATGCTTTCGCTTGGGTAGGATTTTTAATACCCTCGGAAATCGTAGGCGGCGGGGTTTCCGGCTTGGCCACGGTAATTTACTATTTGTCAGATTTTCCGGTAGGAGTCAGTATGCTTCTGATAAACAGCGTACTGGTAGTTGCGGCCATAAAAATCTTAGGTTTCAGAGTAGCCATAGCATCGGTTTTCGGCATACTGACCATTTCGGGATTTTTCCTGATTCTGCCTCTTTACATTACCGAACCCATTGTAAATGACCGATTTATGTCGGCCTTACTGGGCGGAGGAATTGGCGGCACAGGAATTGCCATTGTTTTTATTAACGGTGGAAGTTCAGGCGGAACCGATTTTATAGCATTAATGGTAAATAAATACAGAAATATTTCTCCCGGCAGAATCATACTGTATCTTGATTTGGTAATTATTGCTTCGGCCTATTTCGTATCTTATGATATTGAAACGGTAGTGTACGGCTATGTTACCATGGGCGTTTTTGCTTACACATTAGACTTACTCTTAGACGGCAATAAACAATCCTACCAATTAACGGTTATATCAAATAAAAGTCACGAAATAGCCAATCTGATTACCGAAGAGGTAGGCCGAGGCGTTACCATGATTAACGGTATAGGTTGGTACAGCCAAAAAGATGTAAATGTACTCATCATTATTATCCGAAAACGAGACATTCCCGGAGTGTTTTCCGTTCTGAAAAACGTTGACAATAATGCTTTTATCACTCAAGCCAAAGTATCGGCCGTATTTGGTACCGGATTTGACCGGATAAAATTGTAGCAAAGCACAAAAATTTATCTAATGATTATTTTTTTTGTATTTTCACATTATGATTAAGCGATACACAGCTCGATTAAAAACGCGGCTTAAAAAACCTTATCCATACACGAATAACTTGCCCGGAAAGCGGATAATGATTATATCTTATGGTCTGTTTGTGGCTGTTTTTTTGTTCATCTTCAAGCCTTTTGGCATGCAAGATCTTCCGGCAGGTCTAATAATTAGAATAGCAGCGGGCTACGGATTAGCAACCTCGCTGGCTATTTGGCTCGTTATGGAAAGTTTACCTGCGCTTTTTCCTAAATATTATAAGGAAAAATGGTGGACAACCGGCAAAGAATTAATCAACGTATCCGTAACTTTTTTCGCTGTTGCATGTTTCAATTACATATTCAGCTTGATCTTTTATAAGCCGGAATCGTTCACAACAATTGAGTATCTAAGTGCAGGTCTGAATATTTTATTAAATACCATATTGGTAGGACTGATTCCCTTTTTCTTTTGGGTACTCTATAATCAAAACCGGCTGATGAAAAAGCATGTGGAAAAAGCCGAGGCTCTGAGCAGAAAATTGCAAAATAAACAGCAAAGCAAAATAGTATCGAACTTGCAGTCCAATCATTTACTTTTTCAGTCGTCAAACCAAAAAGAAACACTCAACTTACCAAAAGACGATTTTATATTTGCTAAAGCCGAAGGCAATTATGTAAACATATTTTATGAGGCGAAAGGCAAAATGAAAAAGAAACTGCTGCGAACAACCATGAAATCTATAGAAATCCAAACAAGAAATTCGCCTTCGCTTATTCGTTGCCACAAATCCTACACGGTAAATTTAGATAAAGTATCCGAAATATCCGGAAACGCACAAGGTTATACATTACATTTCAACCAATATGAAACAGAAATCCCGGTTTCCCGAAATAAAATTTCTGACTTGCAAGAAAAAGTTTCCGTATAATTTTAATTGCCTTTTTGTCTTTTATTTATATCTATTATTTGTACTTCAACTGCTTTTTCAAATCGGAGGACTACATTTCATCACATAATGCTGCATCTTATCCCATAATTTTGACAGAAAAAACCGATTGTTTTTTTTTTGCAAGAATTCTTATGGAAAACCCTCGAAAATTGAATTCACTCCGAAAAGATATACTGGA
This sequence comes from uncultured Bacteroidaceae bacterium, assembly GCA_964472505.1. Lineage (GTDB taxonomy): Bacteria > Bacteroidota > Bacteroidia > Bacteroidales > JAADGE01 > JAYEIA01. Next base: position 4,745 of record CAYYQW010000016.1, read on the forward strand.
TTAGGCTCATGAGCACTACAAACTATTATTTTACATCCTGCATTTATCTCCGGCTTCGACAGGCGGTTACTGAGCAGCAGTTGAAGGACTCAGCCTCCGAACACCTCCGTAGGCTGAGCTTGTCAAAACCGAGTGCGATTCCAATTGCCGAGGCGGGCATCACTATATATGCGGCACTTGGGACAGAAGAAGTTATAAGTATTAGTTATCCGCCTAATTCAAAAGATTTATTCGCGAAACTATAAAATCCTTATAAAAACAAATAGGGGTTTATCAATCAAAATTTGTTATAACAGTGTAAACTAAAAAAAATCAAACATTATGATGAACAAAATTTTTCTGATTGGATTGTTTAGTATCTCTTTTTTGGCGGTATCGGCGCAGGAAGGAGCGTATAAGCAAACTTTGCGCGGCACCCTGCGCGACATTGACACCCAAAGACCTGTTGAAGGCGCAACGGTGGTATTACTGTTTGACGACAAACAAGAAGACCGTCTGTCGGATGCCGAAGGGGCTTTCATGTTTGAAAATGTGCCGGTTGGCAGACATGACATCATAGTAATGCATTCCAACTATAAAGCGCGAGAATTATCGAATATCCGAGTAGGTTCCGGGCATGAATCCGTGCTTGAAATTTTTCTTACCGTACAACTTGTTGAAGTGGATGAAGTAGTAGTGGAAGGCGGTTCAGATAAATTAAATGCCGATAACGAAATGGCTATGGTAAGCGCAAGAAGTTTTTCGGTGGAAGAAACGGAACGCTATGCGGGCAGCTTGGGCGATCCTTCGCGCATGGCGGCAAATTTTGCAGGCGTAATGTCGGTAAGCGATCAACGAAACGATATTATAATCCGCGGCAACAGCCCGACAGGATTACTGTGGCGTTTGGAAGGAATTGAAATACCCAACCCAAACCATTTTGCAGCCATGGGAACTACCGGCGGGCCTGTAAGTATGCTCAATAATAATCTTCTGACCAATTCCGATTTCTATACGGGAGCTTTTCCCGCAGAATTCGGCAATGCTTACGCCGGAGTTTTTGATTTAAAAATGCGCAAAGGCAATATCCGCGAATATGAACACACGGCACAAATAGGCTTTAACGGAATAGAACTCGGAACCGAAGGCCCTTTTTCAAAAACGGGGAAGGCATCCTATCTGGCAAATTACCGGTATTCAACTAACGGCTTTATGAACCGCCTGGGATTTGATGACGGCACGGGTGCCTCTCGACCGGAATACCAAGATTTAACCTTCCACCTGAATTTTCCGTTGCCCAAAGGACGCTTATCTCTGATAGGTCTGGGCGGAAAAAGTTATATAGAATTAATCAGCGATGACGGCGATGCCGCAAGCTACGATGTAGTAGGCGCCGACACCTATTTTGGCTCGGAAATGGGTGTAACGGGACTTTCGCACGTGCATTACATTTCCGATAACTCAAGGCTGCATACTACCTTTTCTGCTCAAATCCTGCGAAGCAATACCCTACTTGATTCCGTGCGCGAAGACGAAAGCCGATATTTGTTTTACTATAGTGATTTTACCGAATCAAAATACAGCATAAGCTCCGATTTCAACCATCGATTTAATTCAAAAAATATATTCACCATAGGAGTCAGAGCCGATTATTTCAGTTTGATGCTGCAAGACAGCGTAAAAGTATCCGGCGAAGACAGATATAATATTATGACCAATACGGACGGGAATTTTACGAGCTTGCGCGGATTTACGGAATTGAAACACCGTTTTACGGACAAATTGAGCGCATATACGGGTGCACACTTTTTATTTTTTGATATTAATAATGACTACAATATTGAACCTCGTTTCGCGCTTAATTGGGAGTTAAACCGCCGGCATACCTTAAATTTCGGACTTGGAATGCACTCACAATTACCTACTCATATTGCTTTTTTTATGAGAAACAAACAAAATGACGGCACAGTACTATATTCCAACAAACAATTGGAAATGATAAAAAGTAATCAGGCCGTGTTGGGTTATGAAGTATTTCCGGTGAGCACTTTCAGAATAAAAACCGAGCTTTATTACCAGGCATTAAGCAATGTGCCGGTGAGCGAAGAATTTCCTTGGTTTTCATTATTAAACGAAGGCGCCGGTTTTGCGACCATAATGCCGGATAGTATGACAAACAAAGGCACCGGCGAGAATTACGGTGTAGAAATTACGGCTGAAAAGCTGTTCCGAAACAACTATTATTTTTTGATGACAGCCTCTTTCTATGAATCAAAATATAAAGGTTATGACGGAATTGAACGAAATTCGGTATTTAACGGAAATTTCGTGCTGAATGCTTTGGGCGGCTATGAATTTAAAACCGGAGCAAACAGCGCCCTTGCCATTGATTTGCGAACGGTATGGGCCGGTGGGCAACGCATAATGCCCATTGACTTGGAAGCATCTGTAGCCGAAGGCGAAGCGGTATATATCTATGAAAATGCTTTTGAAAACCGCTATGATGATTATATAAAATTGGATGTACGCATCAGTTTTAAACTCAATAATAAAAAAAGCTCTCACGAGTGGGGACTTGATCTGCAAAATGTAACAAACAGAAAAAACATTTTCAGACAAGCATACAATCCGCGCGCCGAAGACCTGCAAACCGATTATCAAACCGGCTTTTTTCCTATGATGCTTTATCGTTTTCGGTTCTAAATATTGAAATACATATCCGTCGGCCAATGGTGCTCTATAGGACAACCGGCCGGCGGGTCGGTTTATTCTGCTCTAAAATGGCTGAGTTGATCCAATTGCTTTTTAGAATTTTTTGACAAATCAACGGCACCGATATTCAAAGTATTAGAAAGTGAAGCATTCTTTTGGGCAGCATCATTCACTCTCATTACCGATCGGTTGATTTGCTCAAAACCGCTTTCTTGTTCTTTGGCTGATAAGGCTAACTCCTTAACGGCGTTTTGCACCACCTGTACGCCTTTGGATATGGTTTGCATATTCTTTTCGGTATTTTTATTCACAATTTTGCTGCGTTGCACAAACCCGTGAATATCCTTGGCCGATGCTTTGCTGCGCTCTGCCAAATTACGCACCTCATCGGCAACAGCTGAAAAGCCGCGACCCTTTTCACCCGCTTTCGAAGCCTGAATGGAAGCATTTAGCGAAAGCAGATTGGTTTGAAAAGCGATATCTTCAATTACTGTCATTTTATCTAAGATATTTTTATACATTTCTTTAGAAATCTCAATACTTTGCTCGCCATTTTTTACAAATGTAGTCATCTCCCCAACAAATTTTTGAGCTTTTTGGGTATTTTCTGTAGTTTGCTCAACAACTCCCGAGAGCTGCTCAATGGTTGCACTTATTTCCTCCACATTACTTGCCTGCTCACTCGCAATGTCACTAAGCTCTTTCGATGATTTATTGATTTGTTCCGAGAGTTCGTCCTGCAATTGAGAGGATTCGGTTATTAATCCGACCAGCTCCGTCAGTTCCATATTTTCTCGTTTTGCTTGAATGCTTTCGCGCAGAGCCATTTCCGCTCCCTCCGAAATTTTTGACAAATAAAACAACGCCGATGCCGATATAATTAAAGCTATAACATAATTTATGGTTCCGCGCTGCATAAGAAATATGTGATATTCATCCTGCGGATTATTGGTGAAAAGCAACATCAAGCCGGCTAAAAGTGCGATGCCGGCATTTATCAGCAGATATCTTCGGTCGGCAAAAAGGATGCTTAATACTAATAAAGCCAACAAAAAATACAGGCTTTCCATATAATCATCCAAAACGTTATCGCTTTTTGACAAAAGGCTTGTTGCCGCAGCTATCAGCAAAACCAAGCCGGTAGAAAATATCGGACCCGCAATTTTTAGGCCCTTATACTTAAGCAAAAACAAAACCGCTCCGGAAAACACCAGCAATCCGCTCAAAACAAAGTACATTGCCGGCATCAAGGGTACGCCCTGAATGACTCGCGCGATGATGAAAACCAACAATAGAGCAAGGATTACAAAATTGACAAAAACAAGGGCCGTTTTTTTCTTTCTCAACAGAAATTCATCCGATGCTTGTATATTAAAGAACCTATAAAGCTTATTCATGGAACGCTGTTTTCAATTCGTGAAGAATTTTTTTTTTCATACTAATTATTTCCTCAAATTTAAAAATATTATTATACAATCCCTATCCTTTTTTATGAATGTCACTAATAAAACAGTGAATAGTAAATTCTGTGGTTTGAATTCCTGCCTTTCCGGTTCGGAACTTCTTCTTAGATATTTATATATTTGTAAAAAAATTGCATAAATGGAACTCAAAGTAACAAAGCTGAGCCTTGACAAGCTCAATGAAAAATATGAGCTTAAATTATTTGCACCGAAACAATCCGATAAAGCTCACCCGGTAGCAGAATCTTCTGTTTCGGCCGGTTTTCCGGCTTATGCCGAAAATTTCAAAACCGACCCAATCTCTATCGACCGTTTTTTAATTAACCGCCCCGAAAGCTCGTTTATACTGAAAGTACAAGGAGAAAGCATGCTGGATGCCGGTATTTTTCCGGATGCCTACATTGTGGCGGATACCTCATTGACCCCTATCGATAATCGCATTGTGCTGGTTCGCTTAGAAGATGAATTTTTGGTAAAACGCATTCGTATTTTTGACAATTACGCCATACTGAAAGCCGAAAACAGTTTACGAAATTATCCGAACATTCGAATTGACTCTTCGGCAGATTTTGAAATTTGGGGAACCGTAATCGGAACATTTCAGAAGCTATGAAAACTAAACACTTCCTGCTGATAGATTGTAACAGCTTTTATGCATCGGCCGAAAAGATATTTCGTCCGGAATTGCGTAACAGCCCGGTAGTTGTATTATCGAATAACGACGGAATTATTGTTGCCCTTTCGGCGGAAGCCAAAACAATCGGTTTAAAACGCGGCGATGCTATATTTAAAGTAAACGATATTATAAAAAAGCATCAAGTGGCTGTTTTTTCCTCCAACTATGTATTTTATTATGATATTTCTCGCCGAATTGAAGCTGTTGTAAAACGCTTTTTTCCGAAAACCGAGAAATACTCCATAGACGAATTTTTTACCGAGCACAACAGCGAGGAATCTGCCGAGAGCATAAAAGCTGAAGCCCGAAAGCTAAAAGAAAGCATTATGCGGGAAATCAAAATGCCCGTATCGATAGGCATAGCGCCAAGCAAAACGCTTGCAAAGGTGATGAACCACTACGCAAAAAAGGACGGTCGCTACAAAGGTGTGGCCATGCTAAAAAACCGGCAACAAATTCCAAAAGCTTTAAACAATTTCGATATAAGTAACATTTGGGGAATTGGCCGGCGACACAGTGAAAAGCTGAGAACTTTCGGTATTAATACAGCTTTGGAATTTAGCCGGATGAACGATCATTGGGTCAGAAAGCATTTTACGGTTGTGGGCCTAAGAACAGTCAAGGAATTAAGAGGCGAAGCATGCATAAGCATGGAATACACCCGTGCCGATAAGAAAAATATTATGTGCTCGCGCTCATTCGGGACCGGCATTTCGGTAAAAGAAGATATGAAAGCAGCCATAGCGGACTATGTGCAGGAAGTTGCCGAAAAACTTCGCGAACAAAAATCGGTATGCAAAAGCCTGTCGGTATTTTTGCTGACTAATCCCTACAAATCCAACGAAAGGCAATACCGTAACTCCATAAGCTTAGAACTGCCTTTTGCAGCCAATGATAACATGAGCTTGCAACATATTGCATTTCTGGGTTTAGAGAAAATATTTAGACCCGGATATACATACAAAAAAGCCGGAGTTGCCGTTTTTGACTTGTTTTCATCCGAGCATCTTCAATATACGCTGTGGGATGACACTAAAACCATTTACAAACGCCGCATGCTTTTCAATAAAATTGATTTTATAAATACAAGCCTCGGGAAAATAAAATTTGCCGTTCAAAAAGAAGGCGGCAAACACCAAATAAAAAGCGAGTATAAATCGCCGGAATACACGACGAGAATCAATGAAGTACCAAAAATAGATATGGATAAAAACCTGCCAACAGACAAATCATAGCTCAGGCAAATGCTTTTTGTATTCAAGTGCTTTGGCTTCTATGCGCATGCGTGCAAAGGCCGGCGAAGGAGACGGCAAAACTATTAAACCTGTTTTTTGGGGTACTTCAAAGTGTTCTAAAAATTTACGATAAACCCCTTTCCCGGTGAACAGAATCCGGTCAATCGCATGGTAAGCCAATATTTCATCTACAATTGCGGTATTATAAATAATATTTGTCAAATTGCTGTCGGCATTGGTATTAACACGCCTTTGGCAAGACAGAATTATATCGGAAAGGGCAATTCCAAGTATAGAAAAAAGGGCTTCTTTATCTGCTCTTGTCGGTAAATTTACAGCGTAAACTAATTCAATAATTTTCCAAAACTGATTATATTTTGAACCGTAATACCAATCATCAGGCGGAGTTTCCTGCGTTGATTTTCTGCCCGGAAAACTGCCGAGTATAAGATACCGGCTTTTCGGCGGTACAAAAGGTTCAAAAGGATGTTTCTCTATCATCTTGCTCATTTCTTAAATGCATACAGCCTAAAAAACTAAAGCATTAAATTCTGCTACTACTAACTAACTAATAATTAACAACCGCTTCGAGGGTCTTCGACCGCTCGAAGGGTTTTTAGACCGAACTCTTTAATGATAAGCTAAGATACACGAAAACTTTATACATTCAAAAATCAACAACCCACAAATGCAAACGAATCAGGTCTGAATGCTGAACACCAGAAACATAAAAGTTAGATATTCCGTTTTTAATTTATTAGTTTTGGGATAAACGTAAATAAAAAGACAATGCCGCAACGGAATAAACGCGTACTCGAAGAAATTAGAAAAAACAATGCTTCACTCACAACTGAAAACAAAGCCGTAAAATATGAAAAAATGTCAGAGTCGGCTTTCCGCTTTTATCGGGGTACAAGTCATTTATTTTGGATGGATTTATACAACAGCCCGGATTTAAGAAATTTTGAAAGCGAACACGGCAAAACATGGATAGCCGGCGATTTGCATGCCTGTAATATCGGAATATTTGATAATGCTTTGGGCGAAATTGTATTCGATATCAATGACTTTGACGAAGCCATGATACATGATTTCCAATACGATTTATGGCGCATGGCTGCAAGCATTGGTTTGGTTGCAAGAGAATGCCTGAAAATATCGCAAAAAAAAGAAGCAAAACTGATAGGGCGCTTCATAAAACACTATCTGAAACAGATTCATAAATACCGAGACAACAACGATGCGCTCATTACAAATTTCACACAGCACAATACGAAAAGCCTTTTAGAAAAACGCCTCAAAGACGCCAAAAAAGATGCCGGGCCGGAAGATATGCTTGAAACTTGGACTTGCATTGAAGACGGTAAGCGAAAATTTGATTTTGAAAATGAAAAACTCAAAAAAACGGATGCCGACAAAAGCCGCGAAATTGCTTCAGCCCTTCCACAATACGGCGAAACTTTGAGCGGACAATTAAATTTTGACAAGAAATACTTCACTGTAAAAGATACGGCACAGCGCCTCTACGCAGGCACCGGCTCATTAGGAACCAAACGTTATTACATTCTGATTCAGGGTGCATCGGAAGACAATAATACCGACCGCATTTTGGATTTGAAACTTCAAAGCAAGCCGCCGATATATTATTATATGAATACCAATGAAAAGCAAGCATTTGACAAGTGTTTCCCTTCGCAGGGAGAGCGTTTTATTGAAGCCAACAATGCCTTAAATCTGCATGCCGACAATCATTTGGGTTATATAATCCTAAGCGAAGGAATATTTGCCGTAAAGCAGCGCCCGCCGCATAAAGCTGATTTTCAATATGAAAAAATATCCAAAAAGAAACACTTAAAGAAGCAGTGCAAACAATGGGGAAAAGTAATTGCCACGGCTCACGCAAGAGCCGCCGGCAGCTTCTTTAAAAATGAAATAAGCAAAATATATGAAAATCAATTAGATGATTTTCAGGAACTTGCCGTGCGTGTTTCGCAAAACTATACCGGTAGGGTAATTGAAGATTATGAGTTGTTCATAGCGCATAAAGAAAATCTGTAAAGATAGGGAAGGCTTGCAGCAGCTCTATAATTCTATAGAAACACTGCGCGTGTCAGGTGTTTTCACCTGACACAAAACAGTAGCTTTTAAACGCCCTGCGGTGAAAACATAATTTTCTGCCAAATACCGGGTAAAGATTGCGAACCGCAAATTTATAAAAACACAAAAGCTTAAAAATAGGCATATCAGTCAGCCCCGGGCTGTTACAATGCATTAGAAAAACTTGTTTTGTACGATAAAATGCCGTACATTTGTAAAAAAGTAATTATGAAAACACAATCAAAAAAAGATGAGAGAATTGAGATAAGAATATCTTCTTATGATAAACAAATTTTTCAAAAAGCTCAAAAGTTAAGCGGAGATAACTCATTTAGCAGCTTTATTGTTCGGATTGTAAAAAAGCAAGCTGAAAAAATTGTGGCAGAGAATGACAGAATTATCGCAAGCCAAAGAGACCGAGATATTTTCTTTAAAGCTGTGTTCGGAGACAAAACGCCAAATTCGAATTTAATTAAAGCGGCTAAAAAGTATAAATCTCAAACAGACTCATTGTGAAAATTCAGCTCTTAGAAAAGTCGCATAACAGAAAAGACTTTAGCTGCGAAGAAAATTCATTAACCGAGTATATAAAGAAACAAGTTAGCCAAGACATTCGAAAAAGGCTTGCAAGTTGTTTTGCAGCTCTTGACGATGAGCAAAATGTAATTGGTTACTATACTTTAACCAGTGAAAGTCTTGGCAGAGAATTAATTCCGGACAAATACAAAAAAAAAGTACCCGAAAACTACAACGCACCGGTGATATTATTAGGAAGACTTGCGCGTGATATTAAAGCAAAAGGAACCGGGCTTGGAGAACATCTGCTTTTAGATGCATTATTCAGGAGTTACAAATTGTCGAATGAAAGTATTGGAGCAATGGCCGTAGTTGTTGACCCAATTAACAAAAAAGCTGTTGAGTTTTATAAGAAATATGGTTTTGAACAACTGCCGGACAGTAAAAAAATGTTTCTTCCAATGCAAACAATCGGAAAAATAATATAAAAAATGAATATTTGCATTTATCTCCACTATCGTCTCAAGTCGATGACTATCAAACAATTACATATATTTGTAATCTTTGCAATGGTTCGTTAAACTTTGCCAAAGTTGCAGTTTGCAAACTGTAATAAAGCTATTAATCAACACTATAAGTGAAATAGATAAACTTTGGCAAAGTTCTCATTTTCAGCCTAATGAAAAAGCATAACGAACTATTACTTTGGTCACATTCGGATAATTATATATAAAAATATCAGCACAATAATCTATATGCAGACCAAATAAATCTATAATTTAAAAGAAACTCCAAATTTTCCTTCATTGAAAACGCTTCCGCCGCCAATTTCCAAATTTATACCGAAACGGTCATTAAAATAATATCGACCGCCGATTTGGGCACCCAGACGCAAACCTGAAAACTCAGTACCGGGGTAATAGTCGGGTGAAGAGCGTGCAAAAAAACCGATATTCAAACCGGCATAAACATTCCACTCCGGCGGAAGTTTAAACAAGGTATTGAAATGGTAATTGCCGTTACCTATAAAACCAATGATTTGATGAAAATAGTAATCATCTTTAAATTTCTCATTATAAGCACGAAAAGAAATTTCACCGCCAACGGTAATATCCGGATGCACGCCAAAATCAAGACCCACATATACCGGTAAACCTCTGTCGGAAAAACCCAAACCGGCGTTCAACTGTTTTTCTCCCGGACCCACAGGCCCTTGCGCATTCACGCTTGAAATTGAAAAAATGATTGCAATTATAAACAGAAAGCTAATTATATGTTTCATGGTATAAGTTTTTTAAAAAATATGCGCAAATATGCGAAAACAAAAAAAATAATCAGAATTTTTGTTTTTTGCCGAAAGCATAGCCAAAACCTAAACTTATATATGGCACAACACCAATTACACTGAGCAAAGGTCCGATATGAGCGGTTCCTGTCAAAGGAAAATCAACTCGTTGGTACCGATAGCCGAGAGTCAAGTACGGACTAACCGGAAAATCCGGATGTCCGTGAATGAGCATTCCCAACCTGCTGTCGAAATGTCCGTTACGCTTTCCTGCTGTAAGCCCTATACCAACATTTGCTCCCAATTTTTCAAAAAAAGAGGGCCCTGCATACACAGCAAAATTTGCAGATTGTAAACTATCAGAAAGAAAAAACTCGTATTCGATACCATTGGGTCTCTGCATCAATGTGGTAATTTTAATATTATGCCGATAGTTTTGCCCGGCAGCAGGAAGCGTAAACCAAAAAATTAGGATAAGAAAAATTGTCTGTTTCATATAAAAAGAATTTTCAAATGTCATAAAAACCATACACCTGATAGAATTAAAAAGCATAATTGCGCATACGACTTAACAAAAATAAACTGTAATAATTAATATGAGAAATCATTTTCTGATTAAATAAAGATAATATTGTATTTTTGCAAGATAACCGGCAAGAATTTCAGATGCATCAGTCAAAAAAAAATGAATACGCCCTAAATACTTTTCTTCTCACTTTTGAATCGCCAACAAAAGAGAAACAATTCAGAAGACGCTATTATTCAAAATCACTCAAAGCATTTCGCACGGCTTTCATAACGGTAACTCTTATGTACTCTGCTTTTGGATATTTTGACTTTCTGGTCGCACGCGAAAATATCAGCTATTTTTTTGTTATAAGGTATTTAGTTGTCTTACCGATACTCAGCGGTGTTCTGCTTTTTTCGTTCAATAAAGCATTCCGAAAATATTGGCAGGGTTTATTGGCATTCAGTTTTATAATTGGCGGAGCCGGCATAATCCACATGCTGGCAGAAATACCCGAAAACATGTTTTATTACGGCGGTTTATTTTTGGTATTCATGGCCGGTTATTTTTTTATAAAACTAAGGTTTCTGTATGCAGCCATTTCCGGTATAATTATTTTAATTATGTACAATATAGCTGTTATCTTTTTTGCAAAAGAAACAGCTAATATGAATTATCTGCTGATAGGTAACGGCTTTTACTTGTCGGCCAATCTGATTGGGATAATCGCAGCCTATAATATTGAGCTTCTCGAACGAAAAGATTTCATACAGAACAAGCAACTAAGTGAACGAGAAGCGAGAATAAAAAAAGCCAACCGATACTTAGAGCAAACCGTCAGCGAAAGAACTGAGTCGCTCAAAAGTCGAAATCTTCAATTGGAAAATGAAATTCAAAGCCGTAAAGCATTGGAAAGCTACCTGACAAAAACCAAAGAAAAAGCAGAAGAAAGCTCAAGGTTAAAAACCGCTTTTTTAAATAATATTTCTCACGAGTTCCATACGCCCATGAACGGCATCATGGGGTTTTCAACACTAATGGCAGAGTCATGCAACTGTGCCGGAAATACATCAAAATATGCCCAATATCTAAAACAAAGCTGTGAGCGCTTACTGGAAATTGTGTCGGACACAGTAGAAATATCTAAAATAAAAAGCGGTACGCTCCGACTAATCAAACGCCCGGAGAATTTCAATGAGATGATTCAGGATTTAGCTGACTATGCGCAAGAAAAAGCACAAAAAAAAGGCTTAGAATTCAACTATTTCCTAAAATTTGAAGATGAAGAAATAGTTTTCATGCTTGATAAAGAGAAAATTAAGCGCTCACTAAGGCATATCATTGATAATGCCTTAAAATTTACGTCCGAAGGCTATATTTCCATAGCTTGCATAAAAACAGAAAACAAGCAAATGGAAATTACGGTAAAAGACAGCGGGATAGGCATAAGCGAAAGCATGCAAGAACAAATATTTGAACCTTTCAGGCAAACCGAAAACCTTATCAGTAAAAACCTCGGAGGCAGTGGCTTGGGATTGACCCTGGCTAAAGCCTACACGGAAATGTCCGGAGGAAGCGTTGATTTAAAATCTAATCCCGGCGTGGGAACACAAATTACGGTTCGCATACCCATAGACTTAAATGTTGAAAATCAAAGCATTAACATAGAAGGAGAAACTGCTCATATTTTGATTGTCGAAAGTGAAACCGCCCGCATTCAATACCTGACAGAGATTTTGAAAGCAATCGGCATAAAAACAGAAAGTGTTACCGAAGGAGAAAAAGCCATTAATATCTGCAGAGGCCGAAAAAAAGTGCACTTATTGCTAATAAATCCTGAACTTAAAGGCTTATTAAGCGGATATGAAACCGGCAAGCTAATCAAGCAATATCGTCCGGAAATACCTATAATTGCTATGATAGAGACAAGCAACACGAAAGAAAAAGAAAAGGTACTCACCCATTTTTTTGACGATTACATTTCTCTGCCGCTAACGGAAGAAAAAATCTATCGGCTTGCGGAAAAATATTTATAGGGGAAACTTCCGTGTTTTTATCGCGCCACTACGCAGGCTGACGAACTGCAAGACGCATTACAGGCACAACTTGAGGATTTCTTTTTGAGCAAACCGAAAAGCTTCAATGTTCCGTAAAAGGTATATAGTACTGCCAATGCTATAATAATGTATGTTAAAACTTCCTGTATCATAATTTTAAACTTTATAAATTCATTAATAACTGCCCGCCCTGATAAATAAAAAATGCCAACAGCCAAGCCAAAACCGTGGTGTATATCATGGTAAACACGGCCCACTTGGTACCGCCTTCATTTTTTATGGCCACGATGGTAGCCATGCAGGGAAAATAAACCAGCACAAAAATCAAAAATGCCAAAGAGGTAAATGGGGTGAAAATCTTCTGTCCTTTTTTCTCGCCGCTGTCATATCTTACTTCACGTATTCGGTCGGTTAACTTGTCGGATGATTCTTCGCCGACTCCGTAAAGCACTCCCATGGTACTGACAACAATCTCCTTAGCTGCCACACCGGTAAGAATACTCACTCCAATGCGCCAATCAAAGCCCAAAGGACGAATAACCGGTTCAATAAACCGCCCGGTGCTTCCGATATACGATTCTTTTTGTTGTACGGTATGTTTTTGCATTTGCAGTTTTTGCAACTGCTCTTCAAACGCCTGTTTATCAGACTCTAAATCTTCCGGTTGCTGCATTTGCAACCGTGCTATTTCTTTATCAATTAAATTAACTTCCGGGCTTTCTTGCGGAAAATATCCCAAAGCCCAAATAATAATGGATGCTACCAGAATAATTCCGCCCATTTTTTTCAAATACTGCGAAGCTTTACTCCACATGTGCCTTAACGTAGTTTTGAAAACCGGCACACGATATGGCGGGAGTTCCAATACAAAAGGGGCTGTTTTTTTATTAAAAAATATGCGTTTAAAAACCAATGCCACTAATACTGAAATAACAATGCCCGTGAAATAAATCAGAAATAATACAATACCTGCGTAATCCGGAAATACGGCTCCCACAATTATCAAATATACCGGCAATCGCGCACTGCACGACATAAACGGATTGATGAGCATAGTCAATATGCGGTCGTTACGATCGGGTAAAGTACGTGTTGCCATAATGGCCGGCACATTACAGCCAAAACCCATTATCATGGGAATAAAAGATTTTCCGTGTAAGCCGATTTTTTGCATAACTTTATCGGTAATGAAAGCGGCACGTGCCATGTAGCCGGTATCTTCCATCAAAGAGATAAAGAAAAACAAGATTAAAATATTGGGTAAGAAAACAATAACCCCGCCGACTCCGTTTATTATGCCGTCGGTTATTAAGTCTTTCAGCATGCCGGGCTGCATATAATCTTTCACCGTTATACTAAGCCATTCCACGCCTTGCTCAATCAAATCCATGGGATATGCTCCGAGGCTAAATGTAGCCTGGAACATAATATACATAAAAAAGAAAAACAAGGGCAAGCCATATATGCGATGCGATATGATCTTATCCAACATCTGCGTACGCGGATGGCGTTCTTTCTTTCCGGCTTTAAATGTTTCCTGCAATGCTCCGTGTATGAAACCATAGCGTGCATCAGTTATCAGGTTTTCGGTATCTTCTTTTAAGTGCGCTTCAATGCGCTTTATATATTTATCGGCTGTTGCCAAAATAATGTCTCCCTTGTGAAGCTCGGCTATAGTTTTTTGAAAAACTTCATCTTTTTCCAAAAGGTTAAGCGCTATAAAACGGGGTGATATTTTTTTTGTCAGATGATAATTCTCTTCGGTATCCAGATGTGTTTGAAGTTCTTTAACCGCACGCTCAAAACCTTTGCCGTAGTCAATATGAATATGCCGAACGGAAGGGTCTTCATCATTATACACATCCCGAGCCTTGTCAAACAATTCTTTAATACCTTTGCCCGATGATGCGACGGTAGGAACAACCGGAATACCGACCATTTTTCCGAACGTCTCATAATCAAACTCATCTTCATTTTTCAACATCTGGTCATGCATATTCAAAGCCATTATCACCTTGATATCCATATCTATAAGCCGTGTAGTAAGATACAGATTGCGTTCCAGGTTTGAGCCGTCAACGACATTAATTACCACATCCGGTAATTCATTGATAATGTGAGCACGCACAAACAATTCTTCGGGCGTATAAGCCGTAAGCGAATAAGTACCGGGCAAATCGGTAATATGAAAGGTGTAGCCGTCCTGTCGGTAATAGCCTTTTTTGGAATCAACGGTAACCCCGCCGTAGTTACCTACGTGCTCCTGCAAACCGGTAATATCATTAAACAAGGTAGTTTTCCCGCAATTGGGATTTCCGACCAAAGCTACATGAATTTGTTTACTTTTTACGGCAGCTCCTCGTTTCAGAATATTATTACCAAGCGTTTTGGGTTCGTTGGCAGCTACAAACGCTTGTGCTTCCGATTCGGAAACAACTTCTACCAAAGCAGCTTCACTTTTACGAAGCGAAACTTCATAGCCCATAATGTTGTATTCCACCGGGTCTTTCAGCGGAGCATGACGAATGGATTTTATCTTTTTTCCGGCAATAAAGCCCATCTCCGTCAAACGCTTTCTAAAGCGCCCGCGTCCTTTGACTTTTACAATTATTGCCGTTTCGTCGTTGTTTAGTTCTGCCAGTGTCATCAGTGCTTTTATATCTTCCGGCAAAGATAAATTGGAAGTTTTTAGTCTGCAATCCCTATTTGTTGGTAGATTAATTCGTGAAAAGTATAAGCGAAAAATGCACTTACGATATCAGCAAAGGATCGGGCACATTAATTCCCAAGCCCAATTGCTGCGAAGCGGCACGACAGCCGGCCATGCAGCGCGCGTACAATTCACATTCGGAACAATAATCGGGCTTTATTCTGCTCCACAATTGAGCTTCATCGCTGCTTAACATTTCTTCGAAGCTGTTACTGAAAATATTTCCCAAAACTACCGGAGAGTGATTGCAAAATCTTAAGTTACCGTTCATATCCAAAGTCAAAGGGCGTTTTTTAACATCCGATGAACAGAAGGTAAAAATGATGTTTGGAAAATCCTTGGGCTCTACAATACATAAGGGTGTACATACATTAGAGCTGAGCGTCAGCCCAAAGTCTTTTCCCGCTTTTGAAGCTTCGGCAAAAGCTTCATTAAGTTCCGATTTGGAAAGTTCCAACTCCGAACGAAAAACAATGCCCTGCCCGCCCACATTAAAGCGGTTTAGCATTACACGGGAAACGCCTAAGCTGCGATTGTATTCTAAGGTTTCGTACACCAAATGATAATTCAAACGGGTAATTCGAGTTTGTCTGTAATGTCCAATTTCATCGTTACGCCTTGAACTTTAAAGCCGTGCGGTGAAAACACCACACGGGCGCAGGGAAAACAAATTATGCCTAAATTTAATGTAAAAATAACACGGTAAATCCAATTTTTTCAATGAAATTTAATTTCTTTGTATTATAACGTATTAAAACTTTTTTTTATGAAAAAAATCAACTTTAAAATACCCTTCTTCATATCGGTTATACTCTTGCTGGTTATTCTCGGCTTTTACTTTACCAACGGTTCATCAGCCGGCACCAATGCAAACAGTAAATTTGAAAACGGCAACCATACGCCCAAATACATTTTTTATTTCATAGCTGACGGACTGGCAATGCCTCATCTGCAAATGACCGAAGCGGCTTTGCCCTACATAGCAACTAATCGTGAAAACATTAAAACACTCAATATACGCCGGTTTGAGCACACAGGATTTAGCACCACCCATGCCGAAACGCGCTACATTACGGGTTCGGCGGCAGCCGGAACGGCACTTGCTACCGGCCAAAAAACAAGCATAGGTACGATAGCCAAAACCGGTGATCACAGCCAAAACCTAACAAGCATAGCCAAAGCGGCAAAAAACCAAGATATGCGTGTAGGAATTATTAGCAGTGTGAGTATTGACCATGCAACACCGGCTGTTTTCTATGCCAATGCCGACTCCAGAGACCATTATAATTATATTGCAAGCCAAATGGCAAGTTCTGATTTCGACTATTTTGGAGGCGGATATGCAGTCGGAAATTTTGAAAAGAATATGGCTCCCGACAGAAATCCGGAAGAACACCAAGCAATTGATATTGAAAAACTTATGAGAGAAAACGGATATTACATATCAAAAAACAATGATGATTTTAAAAATTTAAAAGCCGGAAAAAACTGGGTGTTCTCAAGCTATAATAAAACGGACGGCTCATTAAGCTATGAAATTGACCGAAAAACCAATGAACTGTCACTATCACAATACACCGAAAAAGCTATTGAACTGCTTGAAAACAAAAACGGGTTCTTTATTATGGTTGAAGGCGGTAAAATAGATTGGGCTTCACATGCCAACGATGCAGCTACCGTTGCCGGCGACGTTCTGGCTTTTGATAATGCTGTTGGTAAAGCATTGGAGTTTTATGAGAAATACCCCGATGAAACCCTTATTATTGTTACTTCGGATCATGAAACCGGCGGACTCGGACTTGGTTTCTCAGGCATGAAATACGAATCGGACTATCGGCTACTGGGCGGACAAAAAATTTCGGCAGCCGGATTTTCAGATAAAGCCGATAAATGGATAGAAAGCAAATTAAATTTTGATAAAGTAATGGATTCCGTGAGCTACTACTTCGGTTTAAATGACACTTCTGTTTATTCATCTGCAAAACTCAGCCGCGAAGATTACGAACGCATCGAAACAGCATATAACAAAAGTATCAGCGGGCTTGATAAAAGCATGAAAGACTACATAATATACGGTTCATACAACCCCTTCACAACCATTGTAACACGCGTATTAAATGAAAAAGCCGGCATTGCCTGGACCACATACTCACACACAGCCGGTCCGGTTCCGGTATTTGCAAAAGGTGTGGGCGAATCACAATTCACCGGATATTACGATAATACCGATATTCCTAAAAAAATAATGAACACGGCAAAACTTGAAAAGGAATGACTAAACAAATCGGTACAAAATACCTCAAGGCGCTTTTCGCAAATTTCTATTTGTGAAAAGCACTTTTTATTTGATTTAATCTTCTTCTAATATACTATCTGCCAAATTATGTCCGATATTTCTTCATCAACACGCAGTATGCCGTTTTTTTGATTGAAATATACGGCCGAAACCCGGTCGGAAGATGAATCATAATCAATTATTTTTACCACGTCCTGATAAAACTTTCCGCCCACGGAAAAACTTCCCATATAACTTAAATGCGGCATTTCATCAATATGGGGAAGTTCATTTCTGAAGTCAAATTCAAAACTAAAATCCATTATATGGTAAAAAAACATCTGAACATCAGAAACATCGGACTGTTCCATTCGCAGTAAAACATAAGATTCATTGGTCCTGCTGTCCTGCGCCTTAGCCTCTGCATAATTAATACAGGGGCAAATACCGTATAAGTCTTTGCACTCATAACTATAGGATTCGGAAGTAACTATTTGGTCTATATAAATTTCAAAAAATTCTGAATCGGCATTCGTAAAATGAAGCGTGTCATCCGTGCGATAAGCAAAATATTTCAAATCATTGGATTCAAAAGCGGGGCAGTCTTTCTCTGTTTTACAGGAAAACAATACCGACAAAAAAATAGTCGAAATTAAATAAATGGCTTTCATGCTTAGTTTTTTGTATGAAAAGAATCAAATATCTCCGGAATTACTGTATGGTGTGGATATACGCAGCGGGAGAATCCAGTATATGTATTCTGTCTTTTTTATCTTCACCTATACTGCTCACTTCAAGAAGCGCATCGGTAATTGTATCGGTAAGCTCCGAAGGTACGCTGATGGTAACCCTTATCATGGTGGCCGTAATTTCTTTTTCTCCCTTTGGTACTTGGGGTGTTAAAAAAGAAGAAGTAGCTCCGGGAGCACCGTGTTTCATACAAACCTCTTTAAGTATATCAATGCGGTCTTCATCCGAGATAATCGAGATTTCACAATTATCTTGCGGAACAATAAAGCGGTTTGATGAAGCTCTGTATGATTGCGCATCCAAACGCTTTCGCCAATTGGTATCTGATTTCAATTGGTCAATGGCGGCAATTATTTGTTCTATAGTTGCGGCATGTTCTTGTTTTCCGATTTTCAAGTGAGTATCAAGTAAACCGGCGGTTACGGGGGTTTCAACAATAAATCCGCTTCCGGGTCGGTTTAAGCGGCCTTGCTCAATAAGTAAACGAGCGATGCTGTCAGAATCCTGCTCAGGCATTACCAAATGTACAATTTCTTTTTCGGGCGGAATGGTTACCCGAACCAATCCCAGCTTATCGCGCGTATCACTTCCGTAACCGATTGTTACCACCGGCACACAAACACCTAATTCCAAGGCAATCTTTGCAAGATTCTCCCCGGATCCCTGTCCGGGTAAAATACACATAACATAAGCCAGCTTATTTATCAGCATATCTGTGTGATCAGCAACTTTTAAGCTCTTAAGATAATCTAAATCAACGGCCGGCGAATCTTCACAAAACTCCATTAAATCCTGAGAAAAAACAGTGCCTCTTCCCGGAATGTGCAATTCTGCAATATCAATAATGCAATTCATTACTTCTGTGGCATTTTCTCTGGGAACGGTGAAACGAAACATTACTGCCGAAAAATCTCGGAGCTTTACGGCTTTACCCATAAATGCCAAAGGTGCGGATTTTATATATTCCCTTACGGTACGTGAATTTTCAATGTACACGGTTGTTCCCAATTCTTTAAGAAATTCCGAAATGCGATCGCTCAAAAAGGTATTCACAATACAGCTTATCCGACTAACACGGTGCGGCAAATACTTCCCTTTAGCCATCTGGGTTCGCCAAACAGCACGCGAAGGTGAAAATGCTCTGCGTTTTGTACTTTTAGTCTTACTCATCGTCATTCGCTTCTGATTTCAAAATGGATCTGCGTTGCTTTATTCGGGAAATCAAACTAAAGGATAAAACGGTAATAACAGGAAACACAGACGCTAAAGCCAATACACCGAAACCATCGGTTACATTGAGCTCACTTCCGATGCTTAATCCCATGGCCAGTACTAAAGGAACGGTTACGGGACCCGTGGTAACTCCGCCGCTGTCCCATGCAATGGCCGTAAAATCTTCTTTCCCGAAAAAACTCAAAAACACGACCAAAGCATAGGCCGGCACTATCAACCAAATTAAAGGGATATTAAAAAGTATCCGACTGATTCCCAATACTATGCCAATACCCACTCCCAAAGAAACCACCTGTACTATCTGCCTTCGTTTAATGGTTCCTACCGTAATTTCTTCCACAGTTCGTCCCAAAGCATTCAGAGCCGGCTCGGCTTGGGTGGCTCCGTATCCCAAACCCAAAGCAAACAACAAAACCAACCCCATGCCTAAAGCAGACAGTTTACTTCCCAGCAAAGGTTTCTGAGTTATAATATGCTCATAAGTATTCTTTACCGGATTATACCGATGCTCAAAGTATTCCACTTCCGTAATTTGACCTTCATCAGCCAGATTAAAATACGTTTTCTTTTCGCCCTCCTTGGTAATGGTCTGATAGAGTATATCGGTATCAAAATCTTCAATCAAGATGCGATTTACAAATTTCTCCTCGGTAGCAAAAGCGCGGGGTAACTGCGATCCGACTTCTCCGCCCAAATTAGCCAAACCCAGACGAATACCGGAAGTAAGCAGCGCCATGCCAATCAGCGTAAAACTTATTCCGAGAACAACCTCATCTTTATAAGGCAATTTTTCACGCAAAAAAAGCAGCAATACCAAAAGCAATAAAACAGATAAAGGCAATACTGCCCGTACCGCTCCAACCGACTCTTCTTTTATGGTTTCGCCAAAAGCATCGGTAAGGACTTCTTGTGTATTGGAAGTAAACTCAATTTCGGAAAGAAAACGGCGTTCGTCTTCGGATGCCACATGCATTATCCATTCCGAAAATGAGATGCTGCCCAAGTAGCGCTCCGCAGCATTTGGCTCAGTTTTAATTGCTCGTAATGTCTCGAAATACGAAGAATCATCGGCAAAATAAGCTCGTCTGGCTGCTTCACTTCCGTGCGTAAAAGCGTGGCTTCTCAAACCGGCTTCATCCTGAAACAATTTCAAAGCCTCAATTCTGTTCTCCGGTGAGAAAAACTCGGTCTCTGTTTTAGGTTCCGGAGCGCGGGTATTCATAATAAAACCGAGCAATAATACCGCCAAAACCGGAATAGCCGATGCTAACATAATTATACCAAAACCACCGCTTGTGCCACGCCCTTTGCTTGATGCTTTTGAAACTCCAATTCCCAAAGCTAAAACCAAAGGCACGGTTACCGCTCCGGTAGTTACAGCTCCGCAATCCCAAGCCAAACCAATAATTTGCGACAAATTATCATTCAAACTAAATGCGGCAGACAATAAAACCAAAATCGGAATTATTATAAATATAAAAGGCTTTACCGATAAACGGTAATAGAAGCGAAACATACCCAAAGCAACTGCTATACCTACTCCGATGCCTATAGATATGACCAATATTTCGGTATAAGGCTCCAAAAGCATATACAGCAAGGGCGATTCCCAAGCCAAAACGCCGGAGCCGGCTGTTCTTAATGCACTAATGGCCGGCTCAGCCAAGGTCGAGCCAAAACCCAAAAGCAAGCCAAAAAAAGCAATAATGCCTATTCCTGCCTTTAAAGGCAACTTTACTCCCACACGTTCTCCAAGGGGCATCAATCCCAAGATTAATCCTTCTAAAAAAAAAGCCAAACCCAGAATTACGAATAAAATGCCGGCTGTAATGCTCAAAGCATTGCCGATAGGTACACGCAAAACAACCAATTGAAACAAAACCAAATACACAATAATAAATGCAACGGATTTGGCTTGTTCCTTAATGCGCTTTTTGGCGTAATCCGACCACATCTTTACTTTTGTCCTAAAAGGTAGCTTTATGCGCTGTATCATTCTCGGGCTTTTATGTGCATTTATTGCTGATTATCCTGTGAGATTTTATTCTTTGCTGACATCAGCTAAAAAACAAACTTATACAAATATAGTCTTTTTTTGGGGAATATGTAACTCCTTTTTCAGCCTTTAAATAATTTCATCAAAGATAAATTTTATTAACTTTGTACAAGGATGTAAAAATAAGCGCTAATTACAACTCTTCAGCTGCCCGCCTAAGCTTAGATTAGACAGTATCAATAATCATTTGGGAAACGGTATCCGGCGAAAGACGATTCATACAAGCCCAATCGCCTCGATGACAGGGCTTCTTACCATAAACAGAGCAAGGCCGACAAGGCAGCTCGGAATGCGGTATTTGTATGGCTCTGTAATTCGGATTTTTGTAGGGCGCAAAGCCGGCATAAGGATGCGTGCCGCCCCAAATAACCAAAAGCGGGGTGTTGCTAAGACTTGCCAAGTGCATATTGCCGGAATCCATGGTGAGCATCAAATCCATACGAGCAATCAAGCCCAGTTCTTCTTTCATGCCGAAACGCTCGATAAGACTTTCGGCTTTTTCTATTTCGGAAATCATGGTTTCGGCTTCGGCCTGATCGGATTTTCCACCTCCGAAAATAAAAAGCCGGAAATCCTTTTGGGTCAAAATCTTAATTATCTCACGCATTTTTTCAGGCGGATAAATTTTCTGCCGGTGCAAAGAAAAAGGCGCAATACCAATCCACTTTCCGCTCTTCTCGGGCAAATGCTGCAAAGTTTCTTTTGTCGGTATCGGTATCGGGCTTTTCGGAATATCGGATAAATCTGCCTTTAACCCGTATGCACGGAACACATCGGCATAGCGCTCAGCGCTGTTTTTTAGCGGCTTAAAGACTTTTCTTCTCTTTCGCGTGAGCCGATATTTGGCTAATCGGCCTTTATGTATTTTTCGACAAGCTATGCCCTGCACAGCAAAATAGAAACGCAACAGCTTGGTACGCAGAACATTATGAATATCCAAATAAGCCACGGGCGAAAAGGCTTGTAAATCTCGGCTTAGCCGGTACAAGCCTTTCATACCGGCATGCTTTCCCTTCAAATCCGGACAAAAAACCTCCACGCTTTCAATCGTTTCAAATAAAAAGGCAAAAGGTTTTTTAGTGAGAAACACAATTTTGTAGTCGGGATTTTGTTTCGTAACCGCCCGCAATACATTAACGGCAATCACCACATCGCCGAATGCCGAAAAGCGGCTTACAATCAAAGTCTTTTTATGGGATTCCTGCATTGTTGAAATTTATTTACTTTTTTTTCTGAGCACAGGGTTTAACTCCGGATCGTTATACATTTTCATTTGCTTGTAGGTTTTGGCTATTACGCTCCCCTCGGCCATATCCGCAAGCAGGGTATCAATAGCGGCCGACAAATCTTCCCTTTGTTGCAACAACACATTATATTTAAAGGTATTTTTGTCTTTTAGTTCTTGAGAAATTCCTTCCCGCTCAGCTTCTATTTTCATGTGATAAATTTTCAAATTCAGAATAGAAAGCCGGTCAATGGCCCATCCGGCTGTTTCGGTAGCCAATCGGGCATCATCCTTTAAATTTACGGATTTATATTTCTCGAAAATTTCGTCATCAATTTGCTCCACCAAATCGGTGCGGTGTTGGTTAGATTTATCAATACGGCGCTTAATTTTCAAAGCATTTTCCGGCGTTATTTCTTCATCACGAATGATGTCTTCCAAATGCCACTGGACAGTATCCACCCAAGCTTTTTGATACATCAATGCCTCAAAGCTTCCTTCTGCATAAGGATTATTCACGGGCTGATTCACATCATCTTTAATATGATAATCAGAAATACTTTTTTGAAAAATTTCGTTTAATTGTGCTGTTTTCATGTTTACTGATTTATATTTTAATTTACATTTTTACAAAAATTGTCGGCAACGCTTTGCAATTAAATCCAAAAATCGAAACGCTAATAATACAAAGTTTTCCGGATTGGGACAAAATTTCCTTAGGTTTCTGTTTAATTCTTTTAACATAAAGGGCTCAGGTCAAGGATTTCTTTTGCATTCAAACTAAAATTGCGAAAACAAATCCGTTTGTATAAATTTGCAATTCGCAAAAAGGCAAGAGAAATGTCCCGAGAATCAAAAAACACATACCTCAGCAACAGGATTAAAGAAGGCGAGCACAAACAGCAGGATTTCAAATACGAAATCAATGATTCAAAAAAAATTGCACGCAGCCTGTCGGCTTTTGCCAATACCGAAGGCGGCCGGCTGCTGATTGGCGTAAAAGATAACGGAAAAATCAAAGGCGTAAGCAGCGATGAAGAATACCACATGGTAGAAGCTGCCTCGCAAATGCATACCCGGCCGCAAGTACCTTTCATAACTGAAAAACACGAACATAAAGGGCTTACGGTTTTGGAAATTATTGTAAAAACCGATGCAAACGGACCGTATTTAGCACCGGATCCGCGAGGCAAAATGCGCGCATACATTCGCGTAGATGACCAAAACCGCATTGCCGACCCCATTCAGTTTATGGTTTGGAAAAATCGAAAAAAGCAACGCTCCATTCAAATTAGATATACCGAGCCGGAACGTTTTCTGTTAAACTATCTTTCGGAGCATGACCACATTAGCCGGAAGCAATTCATAAAATATGCCGGTATCAGCAGAGCAAAGGCCGTGCGCATTCTTACCAATATGGCCGGTCTCGGTCTGATAAAAATTTTGCATACCGAGGGAGAAACTCTTTTTGCCGCCGGAGAAGAAATATAAAGATATTCCAAAAAAAGTCCCGGCAGGTTTGAATATTAAGCCGACAGAAACTATATTTGCAGGGTAAAAAAAACGCCATGGCGGAACAAACTGCAAACTTAGAAACAGCCCAAAAACTGGGTGTCAATGAAGAAGAATTTCAAAAAATCCACGATTATCTCGGACGCAAACCCAACTTTACGGAGCTGAGCATTTATTCCGTTATGTGGTCGGAACACGCTTCTTACAAAAATTCCATAAAATGGCTAAAAACCTTGCCGCGCGAAGGCAAGCAAATAATGGTGGAAGCCGGTGAAGAAAATGCCGGCATGGTGGATATAGGTAATGATTTGGCTTGTGTTTTCAAAATCGAATCGCACAACCATCCTTCAGCCGTAGCGCCTTATCAGGGAGCTGCCACGGGCGTGGGCGGAATCAATCGCGATATTTTCACTATGGGCGCTCGGCCTATAGCGCAACTTAATTCCCTGCGTTTTGGTTCGCCCGAAAGCGAACGCACCAAATGGCTGCTGAAAGGCGTGGTGAAAGGAATCGGTGATTACGGGAACGCTTTTGGCGTGCCGGTAGCAGGCGGTGAAGTATATTTTGATGAATCATACAATACGAATCCGTTGGTAAATGCCATGTCGGTCGGAATTGTTAAGCGCGGCGAAACCGCGTCGGCCATTTCCAAAGGCAAAGGCAATCCGGTATTTATTGTGGGCTCGGCTACCGGGAAAGACGGCATTCACGGGGCTACTTTTGCTTCTGCCGATTTGCACGAAAACTCCGCTGATGATATTCCCTCAGTGCAAGTGGGCGACCCGTTTCAGGAGAAACTGCTTTTGGAAGCTACTTTAGATGTCATCCAATCCGGAGCCATAGTAGGCATACAAGACATGGGAGCAGCCGGCATTATTTGTTCCACTTCCGAAATGTCGGAAAAAGGAGAAAGCGGTATGAAAATAGATTTGGATAAAGTGCCCCTGCGCCAAAAAAATATGGAAGCTTGGGAAATTTTATTGTCGGAATCGCAGGAACGCATGCTGATAACCGGCAAAAAAGGCCGCGAAGACGAAATAATAAAGATATTTGAAAAATGGGATTTGAACTGCTGCCAAATAGGCGACGTTATTGAGGAAGACCGCCTGCTGTTTTATCAAAACGGAGAACTGAAAGCCGATGTTCCGGCAGCATCATTGGTGCTGGGCGGTGGTGCTCCGGTTTATGATCGTGAATATACCGAAGCTACCTACCTGAAAGAGATTGAAAAATATTCCATTGATAATATTAAAGAAGCTTCAGACCTAAAAGAACTTGCAAAATTCATTATAGCCCAACCCAATGTAGCTTCAAAAAAATGGGTGATTGAACAATACGATACTATGGTGCGTACCAACAACATGAGCACCAACGAGCCTTCGGACGCCGGCATTGTTTATCTTAAGGAAAGCGATACGGCTTTGGCGCTGACTACGGATTGCAACTCGCGCTATGTATATGCCGATCCGGAAAAAGGTGCGCAAATTGCCGTAGCCGAGGCCGCACGAAATATTGTATGCTCCGGCGCCGAACCGCTGGCTATTACCAATTGTTTGAATTTTGGAAACCCCTATAATCCGGAAGCTTATTGGCAATTTGTAAAAGCCGTGCAAGGCATGGGCACTGCCTGTAAAAAATTCAATACCCCGGTAACCGGCGGAAATGTTAGTTTTTACAATCAAACCTCAGTAAAAGGAAAAACCGAGCCGGTGTATCCTACTCCAACCATAGGAATGCTCGGCCTTATTACCAAGGATATGAAAAAAACAGGCCTTTCATTCAAAAATGAAGGCGATTCCATATTTTTGCTCGGAAAATCGCGCAATGATATTTCGCAATCGGAATATCTCACGGCTTGGCATAAAATCAGACAATCGCCGGCACCTTATTTTGATCTGGACGAAGAGTATAAGCTACAAGAAGATTTAAAGCATTTCATAAAAGAAGGTTTTATTGAATCGGCACATGATGTATCGGAAGGCGGGCTTTTTGCTGCATTATGCGAATCGGGTTTTTATAACAATAAGGGTTTCAGTATTGTTATGGATCACAGCGTCCGTAAAGATGCTTTTCTTTTCGGCGAATCGCAAAGCCGCATTATTGTTTCCGTAAAAAAAGAAAATAAGCAAGATTTTATTGAAGCCGCTGAAAAGATTAGATGTATTTTCACTGAAGCCGGCACAGTTACCAAAGGTGAACTGCTAATTGATAATTTGAATTTCGGAAATATTTCCGATTATAAAGAATTATACGAAACGGCTTTGGAAAACATTGTAGATGAGCACTAATTGCTTGTCTGCTAATCATACATTTCATTCCACTTTGTCGAAGTTTGAAAACTTTTGCAAAGTGGAATTTCTTACCGGATAGAGAAATCGGCACTATTTATATATTTAATGCCATAAAAATTTTTAAGATATAATTTACTCACCTAAAGAATGTAGCTTTCGTAAAAATATTAAATTTTTGTATTTATAATAACTTTGGATGCTTCCCAAATCTCCTCTAATTCTATAATATTCTATCCTCTTTACTGCTATTGTATCTCCCTGATTATCATACAACATCCCTACATTGCCTTTCAAAATCTCTTCATTAAGCCAATTAAAGAGGAACTCAATTTCCTTACTCTTTGCACTTATATTACTTTCAGGCAAAAATATAATTTTGTGTTCTCTAATATAGTTTTTTACTGCTTTCCGAAAATTCTTATCTTCTATTTCAGTAATCCTTTCCAAAAAATATTTTTTTTTTACAAAAATGCTGACATTAGTATCTTTAAATGTAACATATGTGCCGTTCAACTCCGGTGATATATCTTTAAGCTTTATACTTCTTTTCACCGAATGACAACCTAATAACAATAGTACTATCACAAGAACAAATAAATTATTTTTCCTCACGGTTCAATCGTTTTTATGGCTAAGTTAGCATTGCAAATCTGCCTTAAAGTCACATTCGCATTAAATTCACATCCTTATTGGGATAGTTTTTTATAAGTAGGGTCATACTGAAATTTTATAAGTGTTTAATCTTCGATTACACCAACTGATCCAAGCCCCAAAAAATCCATGCGGCATATAAATAGAAGCGCAGGTAGCGTGTTAATCCGTACAGCAAAAATTGCCTGAAAGGATAGCGTACCACACCGGCCACCGTACTTATGGTAGCGAAAGGCAGAGGAAATAAGGCTGACATTACAACTACCACACCGCCCCAGCGTTCGATCAAATGAAAATTCTTTTCAAAACGCCTTTTTACATAACGGTTTACTTTCGGAAAACGGCGTATCAACAAGCCCAAATGATAAGCTACTACGCCGCCCATGTAAGATATGGTAGCCAATATACCCACATTCAAATAAGGAATATTCGTAGGCTGAAGCTTCCCCCACATAATAAAGAAGTCGGGCGGAATCCAACCCAACACAGACTCCGTTGCAAAAAACAAAAGCAAAACAAACTCCGTCCCTAAATAGTCAATCAAACTTTCGACATTGCCCGTAACATCAAAACCCATGTATAAAAGCAACTCATTTAACCCCACAATCAGCCCAATGATTAAAACTAAAATAAGAATAAGCTTAAAAACATTTACAAGTAAGAAATGCAACAAACCGTTTCGTCGGTATATTCTCAAATACAGATTCATCCGGTTAAAGAAGCTTCGTTTATCTCTCTGTTTTTTCTCCATTAGTGTATGTTCATATAATCGGCGCAAAAATACAGTTTTTTTAGCATAATTATTCATTCATAAAATCAAATTTTTCGTGAATTTTATCAAAGAAAAGTTAAGTCAAAATAACCGAAAAGATTTTAGTTCTAAAACATCGGGCGCTGCCCTATGCTAATACATTACGCTCTTTCAGAGCTTGTTTTAACATCGTAAAGCAGAAATGATTAATCCCGGATGCTGCCATAGATAAATGATTGACTCTTAAACAAATGATAATCAGCTAATTTGAAAAACATCCAACACCTTTTGGATTCAAGCTAATTCAACAAAAATGTCATCTTATGTTATAATTAATACGCTATGAACTAAAACCGGCTCCTATAGCATAATACAAGTTAATGGATAAAAGCAGCTCAAAATACTGTTTATCCAAACAATCAGATTTTTTTTAGCGCTTCATCATAAAATATTTGTCAAAAACAACGGAAATGAGCATCTTTGGCTTTTACTGATAATACCGAAATGGATGTATCGACAGAACATATTAATGCCTTTATAAAATTTGTAAAACAAGAGTCTGAATATGATTTTTCGGCATATTCGGTAAAATCGTTTACACGAAGAATTAATAAATTGGTTTCCGACCAAAATAAAAGCATACCGGAAATCATACACTATGCAGAAAACAACCCGGCCTATCTTGAAAGAATTGTAAAAAGCATTACCGTAAATACCACCGAGCTTTTTCGCGACCCTGAAATATGGGTGCAGATACGAGAAAACATCATCCCGAAATACCGGGATGAAAATACAATTAACGTCTGGCATCCGGGAGTATCATCGGGACAGGAAGCTTACTCAATGATGGTATTGCTGGACAATGTAGGTCTGTTGGATCGCACTCAAATAATTGGCACGGATTTGAACGATGATGTTCTGGAAACCGCCCGTTCGGGAAAATATAAGTACCGCGAAATAGACGAATATATAGAGAATTATAACAATGCTTTTAAAGGCTCCGATAAGCCGTTGATGAAACATTATTTCAATGTTTCAAAACGAAAAAACCTGATTACCGTAAGCCCTTATCTCACGAAGCGCATTGAATTTATTAAGCACGATCTCACCAAACTAAAAAACCCGCAAGACCATTTGTATAATATTATAGTCTGTCGTAATTTATTAATTTATTTTAATCATGAAATGCAAAATTCTATTTTTCGTTTTTTTTATGATTCATTAATTCCGGGAGGCGCTTTAATAATAGGCCGGCACGAAGGCATTCTGAGTGACATAGCTTCAAAATTTGACAAACACGGTACCATTTATATAAAAAAATATCAGTTTGGAAATTTCGATGAAAGTTTATAATCAAAGAATAATATACTTTCATCAAGTTTTATGTCCGGCTTTGGTTCTATTTTTATAATTTTATCTGAAACCAACAAATAATGCCGTTCCGCAAAAAACTATATGCATACTTTATATCACTTAAATGTCTTATTTTTTAGCTTTTTACTTTTTGTTCGAACCGCATCGGCTCAAACAGCAGACTTCTCTGTTGATAACGAAAATTTAAACTATTGCTCCGGCGACACTGTTATTTTTACCAATGAATCCGAAAATTTTGATTATGTTTTTTGGAATTTCGGCGACGGCTTTGATACCTACACCAACAATCCGAAACACATTTACCGCGAAGCCGGGCTGTACACCATTCGCTTAATCGCATACTCAAGCCAAGGAAGCCCCGACACAGCCCAAACAGCCATAGAAGTACATGCCCTGCCGGATGTTTCTCTTGTTCCGCCGGATGACAGCATTTATACTTCCGCTCAAAACTATAGCGTACGAGCCGATGGCAATTTTGATACAGCCCTATGGTCCGACGGAAGCGAACAAAACACAATAACCGTCAGCCGAAGCGGGCAATATTCGGTAACAGTATTCTCCAACGAAACCGGATGCTCCGATTCAGAAAAATTTTGGATTTTCTTTTCATCATCCGGACAAACAGAAAGTGGTATTTACGTGCAAAACAACATTATTACTCCCAACGATGACGGAATTAATGATATACTGTATATCAATAATTTAGAAGAATTATCGGGCTGTGAAATTTACATTTACAATCAATCCGGTATCTTATTGTATGAAAATACAGCCTATAAAAACGATTGGAAGGGACAAACCAACAGCGGCAGCCAACTACCGACCGGAACTTATTATTATCTGATAAAAGCTGCAAACATGCCCTATAAAACCGGCTTTGTGGATATTGTAAAATAACAAGCGCATGAAACTTTTAAGCCTCGCTATAGTTCTGATATTATTTGCCGGCCGAGCAGAGGCACAAAGCTATGCTGCGCAAAAACAACTGCCGAGCACCGACCGTCACGCATTAAGTCCCGCTATGAGCGGTTACTCAGGAAACACGGTGCTTATATCTGATTTCTTCCGCCAATGGGTGGGTATTAAAGGAGCTCCCGAACACCTCAAGCTAATGTATGCCGGCACGGTGCATAAAGACTTACATACGGCAATAAGTATCGGACAATATAAAACCGGTAACTTTGTGAGTTTTAATCCTTCCGTAAGCCTGGCCAATCATATTCGCATATCGGATCAATCCAAATTGCTTTTCGGATTTCGAGCCAACTATCTCAGCATGCAACTTAATACAGCCGGTATTCGCGGCGATATTGAAAATGACCCGATTTTAGCGCAAGCAAAAGCCCTAAAAACCAACCGGATGTATTTTGGGGCGGGTATTTCATGGCAGTATAAAGATCTGACTGTCGGCCTGTTTTCGGAACAGCTGACCGGCATTTACTTTTCGAACCCGTATCGATATACCGAAAAAATTGAAGCCGGATTGCATCTTAACTATGAGTATCAAATAAATAGAACGCATGAGATTTCAGCCGGGGCTGTTTTTCAAAGCATTCCGCAAGATTTCGCCGATGAATTTCGATACCAAAGCGATCTGTTATGGAATTTTCGAAAAAAAATATTTGCCGGTTTCTCCTTAAATACCGGCTTTACCCCCGGCTTGTCGGCTGGCGCTGCCCTCAGCGATCACATTCTGATGTTTTACTCATACGGCAGCAACTTTAACGCCCCGGCCTCCTACTCGGGCGGAAATCATCTGCTGAAACTTCATATTCTGATAAAACGTAAACGCATTCCCGACAGTTATGATCCTTTCCCGATATCGGAAAGTGAAAAGGAAATCATACGCTCCGAAAAAATGCAAAAAGAATATAAAGATGAACTCGAAAAGCTAAAACAACATTTTAATAAAGCCATATACGAATACGACAAACGCATTGAAGAGCTGGAAAAGAAAATAGAAAAGAAAGGTTTATAGTTTGAAAATTATTTTTTTCCGCTTATCTTTAACTTTAAAAATAAACGGTCAACCTTATTCAGGCATCAACAATCAACATCTTATATCTTACATCTAAAATCTAAAAAAATGCTCGACCTCAATAGAAGAAACATAGAAAAAGCCGTAGAAATCTTGAAAACAGCCAAGCACGTAACTGCTTTTACGGGAGCGGGTATATCTGTTGAAAGCGGTATTCCGCCTTACCGCGGCGAAGGCGGTTTGTGGTCCAAGCAAGACCCGCGCGTCTTGGAACTCAATTATTTCAAATCAAATCCGGAGGCGAGCTGGAAAGTAATTCGTGAGGTATTCTTTAATTATTTTTCGAAAGCCAAACCCAATGCCGCACATATCGCTTTGGCCGAAATGGAAAAAAAGGGCAAATTAAAAGCCGTTATCACCCAAAACATAGACAATCTGCACCAAGAAGCCGGCAGTAAAACGGTGTATGAATTTCACGGCAATGCGCAAAAACTCAGTTGTCTGAAATGCCGGAAAAGCTACGATGCCCGTCCGGAACTTTTAGAAAAAATACCGCCTGCCTGCAGCGCATGCGGCGGCATTCTGCGGCCTGACTTTATCTTCTTCGGTGAGCAAATTCCACAGGAAGCTTACACAAAATCAGAAGAAGAAGCCCAAAAAGCCGATGTTTTTATTTTGGCGGGTACATCGGGAGTTGTTGTACCGGCAGCCCTCATACCCCAATTTGCCAAACAAAACGGTGCTAAAATTATTGAAATAAACCCGGAGCGCACCGGCTATTCCGATACCATAACCGATGTTTTCATAAAAGGCAAAGCCGGCGAAATATTGGATAAAATCAGTAAAGCGCTTCTGTCATAAAGAAAAAAAACTGCTCAAAAAACTTCTTTTTGAGCAGTTTTCAATTATTATAAAGAACAATTTTATTCGATGGTTATGGCACGAAGTCGCTGAAGTTCAGCTTCTTTTTCTTTTAAAGCCTTGTCCTTGTCGGCAATTAAACGATTATTGGCATCAATTTTATCACGTATTTGTTGGATTTGTTTTTCCAGTTCGGCTATTTCCTGCTCAAAACCAACTATTTCCGACTTGTAACCGGATTTCTCCTCTTTTAATTCCGCTAATTTTATTTCTTCTTTCTCAATGCGAGCCTGAAGGCCTTTTCGGCTTTCTTCTCGAGCAAAAGTTTCCAAATATTCTGCCATGGGCTTATACTTGTCGGGGTGTTGCTTCTTATTCAAAAAAGCTCCGCCCAAATCAACCCCTACTCTAAACTCAATGAAGCCTTTGGTATTTTTCACAGGCTTAGTATAAATATCCATGGTATTTGACGATATTTCTTTGATCTTCACGTCATCGGCAAACACTTCCAAGCCGGTTTCATTTATTTTACCAAAGTGTTGCCAACGCATTTTACGTTTCCATTCTTTCTGAATAACATCGGCACCACTGTCATAAATGCGCACGACTAAGGCATTCACATTGCCGGTACCGGAAAAACTCTCTTTGGTTTCAAATGCACTTACATCATATTGTGCAAAACCAAATTGCACCATAAGTATCACTGCTATAGTTAAAAAAAACTTTCTCATAATTATATTTATTTTAAATAATTAAAAATAACACACTGTCTATTAATCACAAATTTATACTTTTCTAAAATATTTTTTACATTTTGTCCCAAAAATTATAGCTAATGCAATATTTAATTCAAGTTACAGCGATTCTGATATTATCACTGATATTTTTTTCGACAATAACCGCTGCCGTATTTTCATATACAGAGAACGAAAAAAGAGCCGTAAATATTTCAATACTTACGGCCGGGCTTTCCGGATTATTTATACTGTTGATTTTTATTGTCGGCTCTTCAATAAGAATTATCATGGCCTCGGGAATTACTTTTTTATTTTTAAGCACCGCTGTATTGTTACTTTCTATCAAGAAAAAAAGCTATCGCTATTATCCCCCAAAACATCAAAAAGACGAACGCCGAACCATGTTTTCCCGAGCTGAACTTAAGCCGGGCACAGCCAATTATGATGCTTATTATAACGATTATCCCGAAGACCTTCCGATGGATCAAAATTGGCGCAAAAATCCGGGCTTGATGTCGCCCGAAGCCAAGTTTTTTGAAAAATTAAGTTTTGCCGCAGCAGATGCTTCATTTTATACTGTTGGATTGTTTAAAGACTTGGTTAGGTTTTCGGGAAACAAGGAAAAACAAGCGATGAATCCTGAAGAAATAAGTAAATTTCTGAAGAATTGGTCCGTTCATCTCGGAGCACAATCTGCCGGTATAACGCCTCTTATGGCTTACCATCTCTACTCAGTACGCGGACGCAGCGATACATACGGCCAACCGGTTATTAATCAAGACAAATTTGCCATAGCATTTACCGTGGAGATGGATAAAGCTCACATTGACTCAGCCCCCAAAGGGCCTACGCTTGCCGAATCGGCAAAACAATATCTGAATGCCGGCAATATAGCCATGCAATTAGCTGCTTTTATAAAGCGTTTTGGTTATTCGGCACGGGCACATATCGACGGCAATTACGAAGTGGTTTGCCCGCTTGTTGCACGTGATGCCGGCTTAGGCGAGATTGGGCGCATGGGCTTATTAATGACTCCCAAATTAGGACCCCGCGTACGAATCGCCGTAGTAACGACCGATATGTCGCTTATTTCGGATAACGCTCAGTTTTCGGAAGACGTAATCGACTTCTGCACCCAATGTAAAAAATGCGCCGAGGTATGCCCGTCAAATGCCATTTCTTTCAAAGACAGAGAAGACACAGAGGGTGTTATTCGTTGGCAAATCAATCAGGAAGCCTGCTTTAGCTACTGGACAGTAACCGGCACCGATTGTGCTCGTTGCGTAAGTGTTTGCCCGTATTCACACGAAAACAACCTCATGCATAATTTGGTAAGAACCGGCTTGCGCAAGTCAGCCGCCTTTCGCAAAGCAGCTTTAAAAGCGGATGATTGGCTCTACGGAAGAAAACCCAAACCAAAAGCATTTCCGGATATGTATCGATAAAAAAAAGCCCGGTAAACCGGGCTTTTAAATAAAAGGTATTTTAACAATTTACTTATTTTTCCTCTTTGGTCGGATACCATCCCGAAACCATAGCTTTATTTTCTTTGTAATAAGCTTTGGCTTCCGTAAGCGGATCAGCCCCTTCACGAATCATCTCCATAAGTTCGTATAATTCAGCTTCTTCTAAATTGAAATTACCGCAAAATTCGGCAACAGCCGGATGATCATCGGCAAATCCTTTACGAGAAAGAATGGCGCATACGTCTTTAGGATAAACTTCTTTGGGGTCATCCAAATATTTAAGATCAAATTTCGCCCATTTGTAATGCGGTTTCCAGCCGGTTATCACAATAGGTTCTTCATCTCTTACGGCTTTTTCAAGACTGGCAATCATAGCCGGCCCGCTGGATGTTATTTGTTCAAAATCAAGTTCGTATTCCTCAATGACTTTTTCGGTATTTCCGTGAATTCCGGCGCCGCTTCCTATACCTATAATTTCATTATCGAAATCATCGGCATTTTCATTCAACTCTTCTATTGAATTAATTTCAACATATTGGGGAACAACCAATCCGGTAGTTCCGTTACTGAATGATTCACCTAATTTATCGATATCGTCACCAAAACGCTCCCAATATTCTCCGTGAGTGTTCGGCAACCATGCGTCAAAGAATAAATCGGCATCGCCTTTTGCTAATGAAGCATAAATGGGGCCGGGCTCAATGGGTGTAATTTTCACCTCGTAGCCTTGGTCTTCAAGCGCTACTTTTGCCAAATGCGTAAAGGCAACACCTTCCGCCCAGTTGGGATAAAGTACTTCCAAAGTACCTTTTTCTTCAACTTCGTCTTTGTTGTCTTTTTCTCCTTCATCGGCACAGGATACTAATCCAAAAGAAAGCATGCCGATAAGCATAAACGTAAAAAAATTTGAAATAAAATGTTTCATAATAATTACTTTTTAAAAATTAAAATTAGTTTGATTTTGTTAAAGATTGCGTAAATCTGTCGAGTATAATAGCTAATATTACAATACCTAAACCGGCCTCAAAACCTAAGCCTACATCGGCCGTAAGGATGCCTCTGTAAACGGCTTGTCCGAGTCCGCCGGCACCTACCATGGATGCAATTACTACCATGGAAAGCGACAACATAATAACCTGGTTAACGCCGGCCAAAATAGTCGGCATGGCCAGAGGTACTTGCACTTTGTAGAGTAATTGGCGGGGTGTGGCTCCGAACGATACGGAAGCTTCTACTACATCTTCGGGAACGCCTCGAATACCGAGATTAGTCAGCCGTACTGCGGGCGGAAGAGAAAATATTACCGTAGCTACAATGCCGGGTACATTTCCAACGCCAAAAAACAATATGGCGGGTATCAGATAAACAAATGCGGGCATGGTCTGCATAAAGTCCAAAATCGGACGTACCACACTTTCCACTCGGTCCGACCTACTGGCCCATATTCCGAGCGGTATTCCTATGATTAAAGAAATAATGGATGCACTGATAACCAATGCCATGGTTTGCATGGTCATTATCCAATAACCCATAGCCCAAAGCAGTAATAAGCCAAGGAGCGTAAAAACAGCAATTCCCCAAGCCTTCTTAAAACCGGCTTTGCTTACCGAACCAATTCTTCGGCTGTTTATCCAATAGATAAATAAGGTCAGGATTATAATAACGACCCAAAAAGGCGGGGCATTCAATAAATCCTGAAAACCACTAACTATAAAGCCGATTCCGTCGCTGATTCCGTCAAAAAATCCGCCGGCATTATCTATCAGCCAATTAATGCCGTTTTCAATATATTTTCCTAAATCTAATATCTTATCCATTGTTAATTTCCTCCGAAACTTCTAAACCGTTTGTACTAAAATTTTTAACATCTTCGTTTTTCATTCCCAAGAGTTCTGCCACAACCGAAGAGTGTACTACGACACCTTCTAATTTTTTGTCATCATCTAAGATGGCTAAATTAAATCGGTTGTCCACAAAGTATAAAAGCAAATCGGAAGCCGACGTATCAGCTTTGGCCGTATTCACATCTTTATGAATATGTTTTTCCGGAATAAACTCATGGTCTTCTTCCTGAATGGCAGCCATTTCTTGATCGTTTACAAAACCTACAAATCGGTTATCGTCGGTAACAACGGGCAGGGATGTTACGCCGTATTTTCGCATGCGCCTTAGTGCCGTTTTAGGCCCTGCTTTTTTTAAGCGCAAACGTTCCGGGTTTTTGAACATGATGGCACCGGCTGTGATAATTTTACCGCGCTCAACATTTTCTACGAATGATTTCACATAGTCATCGGCCGGATCGTTTAGGATATCTTCCGGCGTGCCTACCTGTACAATTTCGCCTTCTTTCATAATTGCAATTCGGTCGCCTAATTTCAGGGCTTCATCCAAATCGTGTGTAATGAATAAAATAGTTTTTTGTACTTTTGCCTGCAAATCAATCAGTTCGTCTTGCATGTTGTTCCTAATAAGCGGATCCAAAGCACTGAAAGCTTCATCCATCAACAGAATTTCCGGATCGGTAGCCAATGCTCTCGCAAGGCCTACGCGCTGTTGCATCCCGCCGCTTAGTTCGCCGGTCATCATGTCTTCATAACCTTCCAAGCCAACGGTTTTAATAATATCGATGGCAGTTTTTCGCCTTTCTTCGAGGTCTTTTCCCTGAATTTCAAGACCAAAAGCTACATTATCGACAACCGTACGGTGAGGCAACAAACCAAAGTGTTGAAAAACCATAGACAAATCATTTCTCCGAATATGCATCAATTCTTTTTTAGAAGCTTTTGTAATGTTTTTTTCGGACATAATGATATCACCTGTTGTAGGCTCGTTCAAGCGATTGAAACAACGCAGAAGGGAGGACTTTCCGCTTCCGGAAAGTCCCATTATTACAAATATTTCACCCTGCTTGATTTCAAGATTCACTTGATTTACCGCAAGCGTACATTTTGTTTTTGCAAGAATTTCATCTTTGCCTTTTCCCTGCTTAAGCATCTGCATAGCTTGCTTGGTGTGCTTACCGAACATTAGGGTAAGATCTTTAATTTGTATGTGAGTCATAAATGTTGTTTAGAAATAGTATCCAAGATTAATATTAAAGCGTAAATTCCAAGGTACATCTTCTATCGGTACCGCTTGTCCTGCGAGGTCTGCATCATCAGTATAATAATATAAATCTTGGTGGGCTTCATCGCCGGAATATGTTCGTCCTTGTCCCAAGCCTACACCAAAGTTATCGGTAAGCCAAGGTTGGTTTTTACCCAATGCAAAATCAACATAGGTATAAATTCCTCCGGCTGAGATAAGAAAACCGGGAACTAAATGGTAAGTGTTGGTGAAATCTTCATTGGCTTTATCTACCATTGAAAAATCCACATAAGGCTGTATGCTGCTGATAGGTCCAAAATCCACAGGGATTGAGTAAGCCAGTCCGGCCACATACATATTAGCTTTATTGGCTACATCATAGATAAATCCGTATGCTCCCATGGGTACCATATCGGCAACTTCACCGTCGTCATTTTTGGCTGCATAATTATAATTTACATATTCTCCTTTAAAATTAAGATTTCCGAAATTCATAACTAAATGTCCGGCGTAAGCTGATGAAGTTTCCGATTCATCAAGCACAGAGTTGTAGTTTTGTCCGAATTGTCCGGAAAAGCCGATTTCTATATTATCGGTTACATTGTATGCCGCACGTAAATTAAAGTGGTTCAATTCTCTAACTGACATATTGCCGCTTGGAGTTAAGTCGTAAGAATAACGTCCGGCACCGGCGTTTCCGAATGTAACATCACCGCCGTATATCGGGCCTTCGGGTTCTGCCTGACGGAAATAAGCTACTTGAATTTCACCTTTTTCGCCCAAAGCATAATCAAAACCGATACCCATATCATAATCGTCTTCCAATCCTACATAATAGGGAATTTGGAACCACCATGAATGAGAAGCAAAAGATGTAATTCCAAAAGGTTTCTGGAATACACCAAGTTTCATATAAAGATCATCCGAAAATTCATAACCCAGATAACCGTGGTGCATGAAGTGTGTTCCGAAAGTGGGATAAAATCGGTATTCAAAACTTAAATCTACACCGGCAGCCGAGCCGTCAATATTAAGTCGCCAAGTATCCCAAGTAGCCGATGTGCTCAGCGCGGTAGGATCACTTTCGTATTGCGTACTCATAATGTTGTAGCGAACGGCGCCGCCAAATGTAAATCCGTCTTCCTCTTCTTCTTCCTGAGCCGAAGCCGGAAGAACTACCGAAATTAAAATAATTGCAAAAAATAATTGTTGTAATTTTTTAAACATATAGTTGATTTTTAATTAAAAAATAATTGTAAAAAAAAACTTTTAAACTTGTTAATTACTTCGTTTTCTTAAATATATGGCAAATATTATATGTTTTACCGACATAGAAAAGTTTCAGTTTGAAAAAAGTTCGATTTCCCGATTTCACAAACAAACCACATATCCCCCTACGCCTTTGCACCCAAAGTGTTACAAACGGTATTTTTTTGCAAAAAAACAAAACGTTAATGAATGTTAAACTTAAAAAAGCCTCTCTGAAAAGTAAAAATATAGACTTTTCGTTTTTTTTGTTTAGAATAAAAAGTATATATTTATTGTTTGGATAATATCATATTTTTTTATCAAATCACACATTATCATATCTTAGATTGAAACATTCGTAAACCCTGAAATAATAAACCGATGAAATACACAAAGTATAAAATTAAAGATCGTACTGCTTTCATAAGCCTAAACAGGCCGGAGAAACGTAATGCGCTTAATGCCTTAATGATCAATGAATTAAAAGAACTCTTAAAAAAAGCAGAATCAGACTCCGAACTAAAAGTAATCATCTTAAAAGGTGAAGGTGAAGCATTTTGCGCCGGCGCTGATTTGGCCGCATTGAAACAAATGCAAAACAATTCTGTTCAAGAAAATTTAGAAGATTCTCGAAACTTAGCCGAGCTGTACGAAAGCATTTACAGCTCTTCCAAAATTATCATTGCCCAACTTACCGGCCATGCCATTGCAGGCGGTGCCGGACTGGCTGCGGTTTGCGATTTTATTTTCTCGGTTCCCGAAGCAAAATACGGTTACACCGAAACTGCCATAGGTTTTGTACCGGCGATTGTAAGCATTTTCTTACTGAGAAAAATAGGCGAAACCAAAGCCAAAGAATTGCTGCTTACCGGAAAAATTATTTCGGCCAAAGAAGCCAAAGCTTACGGAATCTTTAATGAAATATACCCGCCCGAGAACATTGAAGAGGAGACGCTAAAATTCGCACAACGCTTAGCAGAGAGAACTTCGGGCGACTCGCTTCGGCTCACAAAAAAGCTTATTAACGAAGTGCAGGGAAAAGATTTGGACGCAGCTATAGATTACGCCGTAAAACTTAATGCAGAAGCTCGAAATACGCCGGATTGTCGGCGCGGAATTTCTGCTTTTTTGAATAAAAAAAAGATTAAATGGTAAAGAAAACGGCATGTTACGAAAATTTATGCCCTATTTTTCCTACCTTTGAATAAACAATAAAAAACGCAGGATTATGAATAATTTGAGCGCAACATATACCGATAAATATCAACTAACCATGGCCGAAGTCTATTTTTTGGAACAACGCCATGAGCATACGGCTGTTTTTGATTATTTTTTCAGAAAACCACCGTTCAAAGGTAGTTATGCCCTTTTTGCCGGCTTGGAAAATGTTCTGGAAATACTTGAAAATCTCAGATTCACCGACAGTGATATTGATTTTTTACATAAAGACGGTTTAAATTCATCTTTTTTAGATTATCTGAAAAATTTCACATTTAAAGGTAAAATATACAGTATGAAAGAGGGGGAAATCGTATTTCCCACAGAGCCTGTTTTAAGGGTAGAAGCCAATATTGCCGAAGCGCAAATCATT
This sequence comes from uncultured Bacteroidaceae bacterium, assembly GCA_964472505.1. GTDB lineage: Bacteria > Bacteroidota > Bacteroidia > Bacteroidales > JAADGE01 > JAYEIA01. Next base: position 45,069 of record CAYYQW010000016.1, read on the forward strand.
GAAACCTTATTGCTGAACATATTGAATTTCCAAACTCTGATAGCCACTAAAGCATCGCGCATGCGCTATGTAGCCGGAGAACGTCGATTAATTGACTTTGGCCTGCGCCGTGCTCAGGCCGAAGGAGCTTATTTTGGTGCACGTGCCGCATACATCGGCGGTTTTGATGCCACCAGCAATGTAGTAGCCGGAAAAGACTTTGATATTCCCGTTTCCGGCACCATGGCACATTCTTTCATTCAAAGTTACGATGATGAATTAACAGCCTTTAGGCGTTTTGCCGAAAACCGCCCGGATGATTGCGTTTTGCTTGTTGATACCTACGACACTCTAAAAAGCGGCTTGCCCAATGCCATTAAAACAGGAAAAGAAATGGAAGCGCGCGGCCATAAACTCAAAGGCATTCGCTTAGACAGCGGAGATTTAGCCTACCTTTCGCGCGAAGCTCGAAAAATGCTGGATGATGAAGGCTTGGATTATGTAAAAATTGCCGCCTCCAATCAATTGGATGAACACCTTATTAAGAGTCTAAACGAACAAGGTGCCAAAATTGATGTCTTCGGAGTAGGAACCAATCTCATGACCGGACAACCCGATGCCGCACTTGACGGTGTTTTCAAATTGGCAAGCTATGACAATGAAGCCCGTATCAAACTTTCCGACTCAACGGCTAAAATAACTTTACCCGACAGAAAAAAAGTCATGCGCCTGATGCAAAACGACAATATGTTCTTAGGGGCCGATGTGATAATGCTTGAAGATGAAGAAAGTACAAATACCATGCACCACCCTTTTGAAGCACTCAAAAAAATGGATATTCAAAGCTGTAAAAAGGAAAAACTGCATGTAAAGGTAATGGAAAACGGAAAACGAAGCGAACCCAAAAAGTCTGCTTCCGAAATACGAGAATATGCCCAAGCAAGACTCAAGCAACTACCGGAAGAACATAAACGCTTTGAATATCCGCATATTTATAAAGTAGGATTAAGTGATGCACTTAACGAGGAACGAAACCGTTTAATTGACCTGCACAAAAGCAAATAAGACCTAAGTTGAGCGGTTGGAGCATAGCAAACAAGCGCTTTACTTAGGTATAACCCCGATTTAGGAAATGTTGCTTTTCACCGACCGGGTGAGGTGAAATGCTTACATTTGCTTAATCGATTGAGCGGAATCGCTCAATTTGGGTAAGAAAAAATTACAATAACACCCATGAATCCGTCAGACCGCTTGGAGCGGTCAGACGGTTCACAAAAGAGCATGAAATTCAATTTTTCACAAAAATATTTACCCATGAAAACCCTAATAATAATAGATGCCCAAAACGATTTTATGCCCGGCGGCTCATTGGAAGTAGAAAACGGAGATGCCATTGTACCCGTAATTAATAAAATTATGCCGCAATTTGACCTAATAGCGGCTACGCAGGATTGGCATCCGCAAAACCATAAAAGCTTTGCTTCCAATCACCGCGAAAAAAACACCTTTGAAACAATTGATTTGAACGGTACCGACCAAATTCTTTGGCCCGACCACTGCGTGCAAGGGAAAAAAGGCGCAGAAATGCACCCGGATTTGAATACCAAACCGCTTGCCGCAATTTTCCGCAAAGGAATGGACACCGAGGCAGATACTTACAGCGGTTTTTACGATAATAATAAGGTGCACGCTACCGGCCTGGCCGGCTACCTGAGAGAAAAAGGAGCAAACGAGCTGTATTTTTGCGGATTGGCTGCCGACATCTGCGTATATTTCACCCTGAAAGATGCATTGGACGAAGGTTTTAAAGTAACTCTCATCGAAGACGCCACACGCCCCTTAGACAAAAAAGAATTTGAAAAACAAAAGCAGGAACTCATAAAGAAAGGTGTCGAAATTATTAACAGCAGGAATATTTCATAAGCGATAGAATAATATCTCGGTAAACCGATGATTATAATCTTGGGTAACGCGGTTGTCATATAATCAGGGCTTGACATCCAAAAAACTCAGCCTTATAAGTGAATGCAACTACTTACAAATGACCAATTCAAACCCTGACTTACGGATTTAGTCAATATTTTTATCCGAGATAGCCGCTAATCTGACTTATCAAATCAAACATAAAAAATATTTATATATCCAAAAATATTTATTTATGTTTGTTCCAAATAATTTAAAAATTCAAAACCATGAACACAAAATTAGTTTTAACAACAGTAATAATAGCCCTGATGAGCATTTCAAATGTTTTCGGACAAAAATCCAACGACAGTTTTTGGGTAGCCGGAAATTGCGGGATGTGTGAAGAACGTATCGAAGATGCCGCCAAATCGGTGAAAGGTGTACACTCGGCCGAATGGAACAAAGAAACTCAAATGCTAAGTGTCAGCTATGATTCGGATCTTATAAAAATCAGCAAAGTGCACAGTGCCGTAGCTGATGCCGGGCATGATACCAAACTGAACAAAGCGGATGACGAAGCTTACAACAAATTAGCCGATTGCTGCAAATACGAACGCAAAAAAGCGCCTTGCAAAAACACACGCAAAAGCGGCTGCTGCGGACGTTCTTAGTTTGCGAAATCGGTAAGTTCATTTTGAAGTACATCTAAAACAAGAAACCGTATCGGGCTTAGGCTCGATACGGTTTTTATATTAAATCTGACAGCGGCACACAAATATTAAAAATACAAATCCCGTTCGCCTTGTTTTATGCGTTCAATTCGATTCAGAACCTCATCTTTGTTTTTCACCTCGCCATTTTCAATTTTTCGGTAAATGCTTTCATAAGCTCGTTTTTTCAGATCCGGATTGGCATAATCTTCCAAATACTCGGCCAGAGTGAGCATCGCATTCGGCCCGCAATAGCGTTTAATAAAACCGGGAACCGAAAATTCCATAAAATGCTCGCCGGTGCGTCCAAGCCGATAACAAGCCGTACAAAATGACGGCAAGTAATCGGTCTTTACAAGCTCATCAATAACCTCCTCCAGACTTCGGTCGTCGCCAATCTGAAACTGTTCGGTATCCAAATCTTGCTGCAAGCGTTTTTCGGTATAACCGCTCATTTGAATATTAGTGCCACCGTCAATTTGAGAAACACCGAAAGTCAAAACTTCATCGCGAATTTTTCGGGATTCTCTGGCAGTAAGTATCAAACCCGTATAAGGCACTGCCAAACGAAGTATGGCCACCAATTTTACAAAATCGGCATCGCTTACAAAGTATTTTTCATCGATATTTAGTCCGGAAGCATTTTGTATTCTCGGGAATGATATAGTGTGCGGACCCACATTAAAAACAGCCTCAAAATGATTAACATGCCGCAGAATCGCCATTACTTCATAACGCCAATCGTATAAGCCAAAAAGCGCTCCGATGCCTACATCATCAATCAAAGCCTTTTGGGCTCTGTCTAAAGCAACGAGACGGTCCTCAAAATTACTTTTTTTACCGCGCGGATGATATTTTTTATAGGTTTCCGGGTGATAGGTTTCCTGAAAGATTTGATAAGTTCCGATACCCGCATCTTTCACTGTTTTGAATTCCTCCGTCGATAATGGTGCCGCATTAATATTCACGCGCCGAATTTCTCCGTTTTTGCTTTTAACTTTATACACTTCACGCACACTTTCGGCTATAAAATCGGCTCCATAATCCGGATGTTCACCGTAAACCAATATTAAACGCTTATGTCCGGAATCTTCCAAAGCTTTTACTTGCAGCCGCAATTCATCTTTGGATAATGTTTTGCGTTTTTGCTGCCGATTTGAAATTCTGAAACCGCAATATTGGCAGTCATTCGTACACAGATTTCCGATATACAAAGGCGCAAACAATACAATGCGGTCGCCGTACACATTTTCTTTAAGTGTTTTGGCTCCTTGCTTAATTTCTTCAATCAGTTCCGGGTCTTTGGTATTGATAAGTACAGCTGTTTCCTCCAAGCTTAAGCGGTTCTTATTCAAAGATTTCTGTATGACTTCCTTAACACGCTCTTTGGTTGGTTCTGCCGTATTTAGATAATTCCAAATTTCATCGGAATCAATAAAGGGCTTCTCAGCCTCATCTTTGATTTTATAAGTTTGCGGATTATAGATCATAAGTATATTTATCTTTAAAGGTGAATAATCAGACTTAAATTCAAAAGCTAACTGCGTCTTACAAGAGCAGTTTTAACTATTATGCCGTTCAAACGTCCGATTTGTCCGGAGAAAGCACCAATTTGGTCTTCTTCACCTTCCAAAACTAAAGATATAATGCTTTTATTATTTTCGCGCAATGGAATGCCTTGGCGGCCAATGATGAGGTATGAAAATTCGGATATTAGGGTATTAAGCCTGTGAATTTCTTCTTTTGACTCAATAACGATAAGTGTAGTACCAATTCTCTTTTCCTTCAGCATTTCTCAAGGATCAGACTGTGAATAAATGTTCCCGAAAACCGAGCATATCCGTTTTCCGGAAGTTTGAATGAACATTACAAAGATACGACAAAATTAATTTCTAAAGCATGACTTATCTCACTCTCTGTTAAAGAAAATGTGGAGCAGATAAAAACCCTAAATTACTCAGTTTCAGCCATCCGAATAATTTCGGAAATGACTTGTTGGCGTTTTAATTGCCGTTTTTCTCGGGCAAGCTCGGAAGCTTTTTGCAAGCCGCTCAGATAATAGCGCTCAAACCACGGATATACAGACAACAAACCGTTATACCAAGAATAGTTCACCGATAAATCATAAAGCAAGATAAATAAACCGGCATTCAACAAAAAACTGTTTAAAGCTTCTTTCGGATAGCCGGCATACATCTGTCCGCTTCCGGGAAGTATTTGGCTCAGACGAAAGGCTATTTCGGGATGTGGTTTGTGAAACCAATCAGGTTTTGAAAAAAGCGCTTCCAACTGTTTTTTGTTTGCCTCAACCCCACTGCCCAAGAACTGCTCAAATGCAATTTGAGCTGCTTCCGGTTCGCCGATTTCCAACAAAGCAATGCCGCGATAAAATGCAACAATACTATCATTCTTCAAATTCAAAATTTCTGCGTTGGAATCCAGCAGACTAAGCGCTTGACGGTTTCGGTGTTGCATTAACAGAGCTTTGCTTTTCAACAACAAAACAGCAGCATATTTTGAAGTATCCGTCAAGGACAAATATTTTAGCGATGAATCAGAGTAAGCCTCGGTGAGCCCGTATGCTTTATTCCTGTCGCTTGCGCGTGCTGCTTTATACCATAAATCGGATTTTTCATTGTCGGGAGTAAAATATAAAGCCCGTCGAAAATGTTTTTCCGCAAGGCTCTGCTCACCCTTGTCCAAAAAATGCTCGGCTTTGGCAAAAGTTTCATTCACTGTTTGGGCTTGGCTTTTCGCAAAAAACAAGACAGACAGAATCATAGCTATATGCAAAATCCGAAGCATATTAAAATATAAAGAATTTTTACAGCACAGCACAGGCATTCGACAATTTGATATTGAAAACCGAAGGATAATTTTTCATAAGCTCGCCCATGGCATTAGTCAAACGTTTCATCAATTCAGTATAATCTCCGGTAATTAAGCTGCTCATACGGCCAATTTCTACAGTGATTTTATCATCGGCAAGCTGTTCAATAAAATCGTTTACGGGTTTGACATAATCATCCGACAACGGATAATAACTGATTTCTGCGGTTACGGTCATGGGATTGTATTTTTCGTTTATGCGTTCATTTTTCCTTTCTTACGACAGCTGCCATAAATGCCGGCTCTGCATTTTTTTCTTCGGCTGTACCGTCCAAAAGTTTAAACTCCGGAGAATAATGAACGCCACTGTTAATTATTGGAAAACCAAACATTCGCAGCTCTTTTCCCAATGTTTCGGGGCTCATAAAATCGGCATGTTTAAATACGCTGTCGCGATTTTCTTTTTTTGCAATTTCCGAGCGAGCATTTAAAGCGCCCAAAATAAACCAACCGCCGGGTTTCAACATCCGATAAATTTCTTTGAAAACGGTATTCCTGTCATCAACAAATTCCATAACAGTAAGCGCAGAAACGGCATCAAAGCTCTTATTATCAAAAGGCAGGCGGTGGGCATCTGCTTTAAGGAATTTTGCATTTATATTCTTTCTTTCGGCGATTTGCAACATGTTTTCGGAACTGTCGGCAGCCGTAACATCAAATAATTGGTCGGCAAAAAACTCTGTCCAATGTCCGGTGCCGCAGCCCACTTCCAACAGACTGCCTCGCGGAATATTTTTCATTAAAGTCAAAAAAAGATTTTTCTCAATTTTATCAACGGCTTTTCCGGCTTCTGTTTGATAATAGGCATCGTAATTATCGGCTGTTTCTTTATCTGTAAAAATATTCATGGGAATTATAAATTTATAAAAATGAAAAACACAAATTTACAAATAAACCGGTGGGAAGCCCTATGTATTCGACAAAAAATATAAATTTTGAAAAATATTCATCAAATTATTTCAGACAGTACTCAAAAAAGCGCCTTAGTTAAGCAAGTCCAAATAAAGAAATTACTATATTTGTTTGCAAAAAAAACGCCCATGCCCGAAAAAAACTATAAGTACGGAAATCCTTATAAGTTCAAAGCTTTACAAATCTATTCTTCTGTGGAATGGATGTATAATTCAACGAAAAAATATCGCCGTGTTTTTGATGCGGCAGAAATTTCTTACTTGCGCTTTCATTTTTCTTTTTATAACAAACTGTTTGATGAAGAAAATTGGTCGGCTAAAGTGGACATAAAAACCTTTGACATAAGCAAAGGCAAAAGAAAAGAAATATGCGTACTGAGCAAAGACATAAAAATTTCTAAAACGGAAAACATAATTGATGTTTATGAAAGCTGGGGAGTTGATGAAGAGGGCGGCTTTTGGAAAGAAGGCGACTATATTTGTGAGGCTTACATTGACAATAAATTGTGCGGAACTCAAAATTTTTATGTGTATAATGTGGGCAAAGTTAAAGGAGATGAGAACCCCTATTTTGAATTTATAAACCTGAAACTTTACGAAGGTGATGCCGACGGTGTGGCAATCTCAAACCGAGAATACTTAAAGCAGTTTGATGAAACATCCACCCGCTATGTATGGGCAGAACTAAGTATAAAACCAAAAACCAATAAAGGGTTTTATTTGGAATTTTTCACCCGATATTTTGACGAAGCCGGGCATCCAAAAGCCGAAACGGTAAATTTAGATTTTGTTCCCGAAAAAAGCAAAGACAATGTCCTCTATTTTGTCAGAGGCTGGGGTAACGAAGACCCCGGCTCATGGGCAAGTCATGCCTATTCGGTTGAGATAAATTTTATGGAAACACTTGTGGTCGTTGGTGTGTTTACTTTCGGAAACAAAGCCATACCGGGCGAGATAGAACTCTCTGAAGGAAGCCGTTTTTTAACGGCGGCAGAGATACCACAAAACGATACGGAAAAGGACCCGGAAGAGGAAGAAACTTTAGAAGAAGTATTGCAAAAGCTCAACGACCTCATTGGCTTAGACAGCATCAAACAAAGAATCCGGGGACACATGGATTATTTGGACTTCATAAAATTAAGACAGGAAAAAGGTTTTAAAGAGAATACCAATATTTCGTTGCACAGCGTATTTACAGGAAATCCGGGCACCGGAAAAACCACCGTAGTGAAAATGCTCGGCAAAATATATCAAAAGAAAGGTTTACTCTCCAAAGGGCATGTGCATGAGGTAGATCGGAGTATTTTGGTTGGTGAATTCATCGGACAAACGGCTCCGAAAACAAAAGAGGCCATTAAAGAAGCGGCCGGCGGTATTTTATTTGTGGACGAAGCCTACATGCTGGTGCGCTCAACCAAAGACGATAAAGATTTCGGGCGCGAAGTATTGGAAGTTCTCATTAAAGAAATGTCTGACGGGCAGGGCGATATCGCCATCATGTTTGCCGGTTATCCCAAAGAAACCATGTACATGATAAACAGCAATCCGGGACTAAAATCCAGAATTAAACATTTCTTTCATTTTGAAGATTATACGCCTGACGAACTCATTCGCATTGCCGATTATGCAGCAGATAAACGCATGGTTACCCTTAGCAATCAGGCCCGAAAAGAAATTAAAAAAATGCTGACAGAAGCCTACCGCAATCGCGATAACACTTTTGGTAACGCACGTTTTGCCCATTCTTTAATTGATGAAGCAAAAATGAATATGGGTTTACGTATCATGAAATCCGGAAATTTCGATCAATTAAGCAAAGAAGAGTTATCGGAAGTAAGCTTAGAAGACGTAAAAAAGATAGAAGCACAATATTCAAAATCACCGATTATTATTGAGCAAGATAATGTATTATTGGAAGAAGCACTCAATGAGCTAAATACTCTTGTGGGCATGCCGGATATAAAAAATCAAGTAAACGAACTGGTAAAGCTGGTGCGTTACTACAAAGAAATCGGGAAAAATGTGCTGAACGAATTTTCACTGCACACCATTTTTACCGGAAATCCGGGAACCGGAAAAACTACGATTGCCCGAATTTTCGGAAAAATATTTAAAGCCCTCGGAGTTTTAGAACGCGGGCATCTTATAGAAACCGGCAAAGAAGGATTAGTAGCCGGCTTTGTGGGTCAAACAGCTCTTAAAACACAGGAAGTTATTGATAAAGCTCAAGGCGGCGTTCTCTTTATCGACGAAGCCTATGCGCTGTCCGGCGGCGGCGGTCAATCTAATTTTGGCCATGAGGCCATTGAAGTAATTCTGAAAAACATGGAAAATAAGCGCGGGAAATTTGCCGTAATAGCAGCCGGATACCCCGACAATATGGCTCAATTTCTAAAAATGAATCCCGGCCTGAAATCGCGTTTCGACCGAATTGTACATTTTCCCGATTACCGTCCGGAGACACTCTACAAAATAGCTGTTAAAATGCTTAATCAAAGAGGCTTATACCCGGACAGTGCCGCCGAAGACCTTTTGAAATCACAAATTATTAATATTTGGAAAAGACGAGATAAATACTTTGGAAATGCACGTTCAATAAGAAGAATAGCAGAGCAAGCCGTACGCAACCAAAACCTGCGCATGGCAGATACAGACCCGGCTCTTCGTACGGAAGAAATGCAACAAGTACTACAAACAGAAGACTTACAAAAAATTGATACCGAAGGAAACGTTCAAAAATCAAGCGGAATAGGGTTTTAAATGAAACAGCTTGCAGGAATTAGAAAGGGGAATTTGCAAGCCGTGTAATGTGAAATAAAACAGATTTACATCATATAAAGCAAATTTCATAATGTGTTTACGCTCTTAACACGAGAATTAAGACAAATACCGTTCATACGGTTGATTTTCCCGTTTATAGCCGGCATACTTGTCGAGCTGAAAACCGGATATTTACCCGATACGCTTGTAATTGGCAGTTTCCTGCTCTTTCTTATTTTTCTTTTGCCCATAATCGGAACAAGAATTTCCTACGGCAGGAGGTTTTGGGTGGGCGTATTGGTATATTCCGCTTTGTTTCTGAGCGGCGGGCTGCTGGTAAAAACACGCATAAGCCCCATACCCGATTTTCCGAATAAAGCTGTAATTGTAAAAGCCGTAATTACGGAACCACTCAGTGAAAAGCCCAATTCATATCAAACCGTACTGCAAACCGGTGCCATTGCTTATGACTCACTGATTATTCCTGTCAAAACCAAACTCATTGCCTATTTTGAAAAGGATTCCACGCGCAATTTTTCCTACGGAGACGAAATAATTTTTCAAAGCCAAATATCTGAAGTTCAAAACCCGGGAAATCCCGATGAATTTGATTATAAGAGCTATCTTCTGAACCGTGCCGTTACCGGGCAATGCTACATTGAAACCGAAAAACTTGAACGCACGGCAGAAAAAAAAGGAAATCCGATTATTGCTTTGGGTTTGAATACACGAAATTTGTTGTCCGATATCTACCAAAATTACGGTATAGAAGGCGAGGAATTTGCCGTACTAAAAGCACTCACTCTGGGCGATAAAAGCGAATTAAACCCGGAAACCCGCGAAGCTTATGCTAAAGCCGGAGCCATGCACATTCTTGCAGTTTCGGGCTTACATGTGGGAATTATATATTTCATACTCAATTATATATTTGGGTTTTTAGATAAAATAAAAATCAAACGCTACATGCCGGGCCGTGTGCTTAAAGCGTTTGTTCTCTTTCTCGGTTTATGGTTTTTTGCGCTGCTCACCGGTTTTTCGCCTTCGGTACAACGAGCTGCCGTAATGTTTAGTTTTGTGGTAGCCGGTAATATGCTCAACCGCCGCATCAACATCTACAACTCACTCTCGGCTTCGGCATTTTTCTTGCTTATTTATAATCCACTGTTAATCATGGCCGTGGGTTTTCAGTTATCCTACATTGCCGTTATATCCATTGTATATTTGCAACCGAGGCTACAAAAACTAATCACTTTTCGCTCCGGTATTTTACATAAAATATGGGCACTCACAACGGTATCCATTGCCGCTCAAATTGGTACTACGCCCATTTCTTTCATGTATTTTCATTTGTTTCCGAATTGGTTTTTCTTATCCAATTTAATTGTTATTCCGCTGGCTACACTTATTGTTTATAATGCCGGTCTGCTTTTGGCCGTTTCTTCCCTACCCTATATTTCCGATCTTTTTGCTTTTAGCTTAAAATATATTGTAAAGCTGCTAAACGGCTCGGTAATTTTCATAGAACAATTACCTGCTTCGGCCACCGAGGATATTCCGTTTCAATTGGCCGACACCATCTTTTGGTATTTGATTATCATTAGCTTACTCATATTTTTTCAATACAAACAAAACCGACAATTGCAAATCAGCATAGCCATATTGATTGTATATCTTGGCTTTCTCGGTATGGAAGATATACGGCACAAAAATCAACAACGGCTAATGGTATATAACATCCGAAATGCCTCCATGATACAGTTCATAGACGGTAATACAGCTTTGAGTATATGCGATACGAGCCTTCATCATTCCCTGAGTTATGAATTTGCGGTAAAAAACCACGAATTAAACTCCGGCATAAAACAAAACACATTTTTTGATTTCGAACAAATACACCGGCATAATTTTTTATACAGAAAAGATGAATTCCTGTTCTTCGGTGAAAAAACCATTGTTTTTTTAAACAAAAAAGAACAAAGTCGCTTTTCAAGTCCCGGGGCTTTCGATACGGACTGCGTAATACTTTCCGGCAACGAATACTTTTTTATGGATGACATACAAAATCTGTATAATCCGGATATCATAGTTTTTGATTCGTCCAATAAGCTAAACCGCATTGAGCGTTGGAAAGAAGAATGTGATTCATTAGATATTAAATATCATTCGGTACCTGAGACGGGCGCTTTCGTATTGAATATAAAAAAGGAATGAACAGATTTATTCAAAATTCTATCGAAATCTTTTTCGAAGGTCTCGGGCTTTTCTCTTTGAAACGGTAATCTGCTTATCACACAATCGAATGAAGCCTTTTGCCGAATTAATTTCTTCCAAGTGTTCTGTGTTTATTGTAATTGAGCGATGTACTTTATAAAAAGACGGTCCCAAAAGTTTCTTTTCAAATTCTCCCAAACCTTTCGAAACAATCATGTCTTTTTTGTCTTTAACGGTAAATATTTCGGTATAACCCTCACCTTTAACGGCTTGCAAATACAAAATATCTTTCGGGTCAAGATAAATATCCTTTCCGGCTTGTTCTACTACAATTTTTTTAAACGAATTGTTTAATTTTTCAATTTTTGCATGTAAATAAAAACTTTTCGGATCCGTGTTGGACATGCGCGATATGGCTTGCTCTAATGCATCAATCTCTATGGGTTTCAGCAAATAATCCAAAGCGGAATACTTAATGGCTTTAATCGCATATTCGTTATAAGCCGTTGTAAAAATGATATAAAAATGTAAGTTATACTCCATGACTTTATCCAGAAGGTCAAAAGCCGTATCGCCGTATAAGTCGATATCCAGAAAAAGTAAATCCGGCTGAAGCTCCAATATCATATTTCTGGCTCGGGGAACTGAATCGGCATGCCCGCAATATTCTATATTTGGATATTTTTTTAGAAGCGATTGCAATAATTCGGCATCGCCCTGTTCATCCTCAACAATAATTGCTGAATATCTCTCTTGCATAATAATTCTTTATTTGAAAACAATGTAATTGGCGATACCGCAAAGAGTCTCTTCGGGCAAAATAACACAATTACTGTCTAATATACAAAAATAAAGTAAAATACAGAAAGTTATCTTTCTGTTGTATAATATATAATTTACGAGCGCGGAATGCTTATTTCAACCCTTGTACCCTTTTCTCCGTGCAAGTACAAATCTATTATCTTGTAGCTTATGGATGTTCGGTTCTGTTTATTGAAATAATAAATTAGCCGATCGATAATTCCCGTACCTTTTCCGGAACCTATATGAGCATTCTTTTTTGAGGCTTCCATACCAATACCGTTATCTATAACTAATGCCAGTACCTTATCTTTAGTTTTACGAATCTCAACTTTTAGCAAACCTCCTTCTTTGAGTGGTTCTAAGCCATGTTTTACGGCATTTTCCACAAAATTTTGTATGAGCATCTGCGGAATTTGCTGTTGCAAATCAATGTTGGGCTCAATAATAATGTCAAAATCAAACCGGCTTCCGAAACGATATTTTTGAATATCTAAATAGGTTTTAATAAACAAAATTTCTTCCTGAATCTTTAAAGAAGTACGCTTACGACTTTCATGAACAATGCGTACCAAATGAATCAGCTTGGTCGTATAGGTATAAGCCTCCTCGGCTTTTTTCTGATAAATGGCATTACTGATATTCGTTACGGCATTGAACAAAAAATGCGGATACAACTGTCCGGTAATGGTAAGCATCTGTAATTCAGCCAATTTATCTCTGTTCTGTTTGTTTTTCTTATAGCTCTTATAAAAAAACAAGGTAAGCCAAGCAATAACCGCAGCCGATAACACAATGGCAACAATCTTGAACCACAACATCTGGCTCAAATCCGGTTTTATTTGAAAATAAACGGTAGCCGGATGTTCGCTCCACTTGCCGCTTTCATTGGCTGCCCATACTTTGAAAGTATATTCTCCGGGCGGCAGATTTTTATATACGGCAAAGCGTTGAGCCGATACCGCAGAGACCTCCTCGTCGTAATCTTCAAGCTTGTGTTTAAAATACACCTGCCCGGGAGCTCCGTACGAAAGGCCTGAAAAGCGAAATTCAAAATTATTCTCCTGCGAGCGCAATATCGGGCGTATGGCTCTGAGTTGTTTTTCTTCGGAATTTTGCTCCCAATAGAAAACCCGGTCAATATAAACTTTGGGCTCTGCTTGATTTTCTTTGAGTTTAGAGTAATCAAAACGAGCAACTTTCTCTTTTCCGGCAATCCATACATTGCCGTAGGAATCTTTCACAATGGCATTTTGAGTAACTTCGCCGCCCAAATAACCGGCCGTTTCATCGTAAAAACTTATGCGTTTCTCTCCGCCTTCGTAGTAAGCTTTTACATCAATCATGGCCACGCCTCTCAATGAGCCGGATAGTAAGGATGTTTTGTCTATTCCGCAAAGAGCCGAAACCTGCCGACTAAGTTCAGGATGCTTAAACTTTGTAAGCGTTTTATAATCATAATGCCAAAGGCCGTTTTCGGACCCGAGCCACAGGTTTCCTTTATAATCTTTATAAATACTGCGTATGCCCGAAAAAGGCATGGTATCTTTATGCGCAAAATATAAATTTTCTTCGGTATAATCATAACGCCCCAGCCCGTTTCCGGTTCCTATGTATATGTTTCCGTCACTTCCTCGCTCCATACACAATGCTATGCGCAAATCAGAGCCTATTAAGCGTTTTAAGTTTTTCTCAAAACGTAATTCTTTATCGGAAAAATCATAGATATGCAAGCCGGCAGAAGTACCTATAAAAACTTTTTCGCTAAGCGTATCTTCAAAAATGTAAAAAACTTCAGTATAAGGATTTGTAAAATAAACAGGTTCAATTGTACGGCTGTCATATTTGAAACAGCCCCGATTGGATGTAATGTACAGACAGCTGTCCGACAAAACTTTACTGCCTATATAAAAAGATGGATTACTCGAATAAGGAAGCTCAACTTTAGAAAATTGCTTAAAAAAGTCAGCCGAAGGCTTCCGAACTTTATTGTCGGAATAATCATAAAGATGCACCTTTTGATTAACCGGAAGAGAAAAGTTTAGGCCAAAAAACCATATCCGCCCTTTGGGATATTCGGCCACCGACCATATCGCCGGAGGTATGCCGCTGAGTGCATCATAGTTCTCAAAAACACTGAGACGAAACAAACCGCTCTCGGAAGCAATCCAGAAGTTTCCCTGATCATCGCGCATGGCCGCTTTAATACCCGGCAAAAGCGTAAGAAATTTCGGTGATTCGGAAACAGGGTTCCAAAACAAGCTGTCATTTTTCGCAAAAATATGATTATGTTCCTCATCTGTCCACAAAATATGCCCGTAATAACGATTACCGGTTTTTTCGAATTTTCGGTTATTCAAAACATAAATATAATCACGCTTATCAGAACAAATAAGCTTATGCGGCCGACCACTATAAAAACTAAGTTCAGTAAAACCTAAAACGGAATCGCCGGTTGCGGGTATAAACTTATAATTGCCTTTATACCGCCAATCGGCTATATGCTCAAACTTATCATTTTCACTGAGTCTGTATAGTGAACGGTATTCAGCGATACCGGAAAATATATACAATTCATCTTCTTCTGACAAAAACATGGAAGCTACTGATTCAACCGGAAAAGAATCAGGAACAGCTACCGAGCGAGTTTCGCCGTCAGAAATTTTCCAAAGGCCTAAAAAGCCTAAACCGTCAGAAGACCTTAAGGTATAATAAACCCTTTCTCCGACATAGGCCGTGTTACTAATAATGGCATTATCCGTTTCAACAGAATAAGTGGTAATTTTACCGTTTTTGTATTTAAAAAGATTTTTCCTGCTCCAACTCCATACAGCATTATCTGAGCTTTCAAAAAACTCCGATATTCTTGTGCCAACCAGCTCGTCAACTTCATCAAAATTTTCAAACTCAAAACCGTTAAAACGGCTCATACCGCTTTTAGTACCTATCCAAATATAGCCTTTGCTGTCTTGAAAAACAACTTCGCACTGGGTTTGCACCAAACCGTCGGCCGGGGTGTAATGTACTAAGTTGGTTTGTGCGCGCAATGCGGAAAAACCAAAAACAGTCAGGCTAAAGATTAAGGTTATAGCAGTTTTATAATTCATAGAGTAAAGATATTTATTTTTAAAACAATAAAAAAACTGAATTATTAAAACGCTGATTATCAGAACACAAAAACAACCAATAGAGATTACTGCTATTTTTTTTATAAAGATACTTGTAAGTCTTTTGTTTTTCAAAAAAAGATTGTATATTTGTACTGTATTACTTACCCAAGTAATTCTTTTTCATAGTAGGTTTTAGGTTAGTTGTTTTTAGGGGGGCGTCTCGCGCCCCCTTTCTACTTTATTGAATCTTGAGGCATTATCTATACGTTTAAATAAAATTTCTGAATTTTTATAAGTTCGTAAATAAAAGAAATACAGCATACTGCACAAAAACTCTAAATAATAAAGCATTTATCTTTTGTTATTCCAAAAAAGCATTGTATGTTTGCCGGTGAATTGCTTACCCAAGTAATTCTTTTCATAGTAGGTTTTAGGTTAGTTGTTTTAAGGGGAGCGTCTCGCGCTCCCTTTGTACTTTATTGAATATTGTAGCATTATCTATACGTTCAAATACAATTTCTGAATTTTTCTAAGTTCGTAAATAAAAGAAATACAGCATACTGCACAAAAACTCTAAATAATAAAGCATTTATCTTTTGTTATTCCAAAAAAGCATTGTATGTTTGCCGGTGAATTGCTTACCCAAGTAATTCTTTTCATAGTAGGTTTTAGGTTAGTTGTTTTAAGGGGAGCGTCTCGCGCTCCCTTTGTACTTTATTGAATATTGTAGCATTATCTATACGTTCAAATACAATTTCTGAATTTTTCTAAGTTCGTAAATAAAAGAAATACAGCATACTGCACAAAAACTCTAAATAATAAAGCATTTATCTTTTGTT
Organism: uncultured Bacteroidaceae bacterium; assembly: GCA_964472505.1. Classification (GTDB taxonomy): domain Bacteria; phylum Bacteroidota; class Bacteroidia; order Bacteroidales; family JAADGE01; genus JAYEIA01. Next base: position 61,184 of record CAYYQW010000016.1, read on the forward strand.
ATTCCAAAAAAGCATTGTATGTTTGCCGGTGAATTGCTTACCCAAGTAATTCTTTTCATAGTAGGTTTTAGGTTAGTTGTTTTAAGGGGAGCGTCTCGCGCTCCCTTTATTTATTAATTCCTTTTTAAAAAAAACCGTATATTTTTACAGTGTTTTACTAAGCTAAAAAACAAAGTATGTTTAAAAGAATCATAACCCTAAGTTTGTTCTTGTTAACAGTCATAGGCGGCTCGTTTGCTCAAAACCCGACAAAAAATGAGCGTGTAGCGGTCATAACAAATCGCATAATAAACCATGAAACAGACAGCAGCTGTCGGTTTTATAACCAACCAAAGCCGGGTGGTAAGCTGCAAGCATTTGCAGTAAAAAAAGACGGAGAAACAATTACTTGTAAGCCGGCAGATAATTTATCGGACATGGTTAATGATTTATATAAAAGCGGGGACTGCTTAGTCTTTGTACACGGCGACAGCAAGACCTTTAAGCAGGCAGCCCTGCGCGGTCTTGAATTAAATAATATTTACGAGATTAATGTGTTGGTCTATGCTTGGCCCACAAGGCCGGAAGGTGAAAATTCTTTTAAAAATTTCGAGACATCAAAAAAAAATGCTGAAGAAGGCAGCGAACATTTTCGAAATTTTTTATTAATGCTGCAAACGCTCAAAACAAAATGCCAAGACGAAAACCACCATTTAACCCTTTTTGCTCACAGTTTGGGAAATTACTACTTACAACAAACCGTTCAGGACGGCTTACCGGCCGGGATTAACGACAGTCTTTTTGATAATGTAATATTAAACGCCGCTGCAACGGAATCCTTTATGCATGCCGAATGGGCAGAAAAAATAAACATGCAAAAAAGATTATATATTACAGGAAATCGCTACGATTTCAATCTGCAAGGCGTACGCTTTATCTTGCTTGGCGGAGCTCAACTCGGACAACGCTTTATACCGCCTTTTGCAAAAAATGCCCTTTATATTAATTTCAGCAAGACCGTTGGCCTGAAATTCTACCCTTGGTCGGCACACAGCTATTTTTTTGGTCGCGCAACGGATGAAGTTCCGGAAGTAAAAACGGTGTATCATAATTTATTTCACGGTAATGAAATAGAGCTTTCAAACACCAAACTTTTCAAAAAGAAAAACAACAAACCGGTGTATTGGCTTATTAAACAATAATGCCGGCATTAATTCCTTTTGCCTAATTTCCGGCAAAACCCTAACTTTACACTTTTATTGCATTTAAAAATACAATCGAATGAAACTGTTAATGATTTATACCAAAAAATTCAGTTATACCCCAACCGAAAAAACACTTGACGAGAATTTTGAAGAACACGAACAAAGCCAAAGTTTTGAAAATTGCATAGTGGGTTTTATACAAGTAGAGGAAGAAGACGAAGAAAAGAAAACCTTAAAAGTAGAAAAGAATTTGGCGAAAAACCTGAAATGGGCCGCTCGAAAAAACGATACGCAAAGAATTATTTTGCATTCCTTTGCACATCTGTCCGAGAGCAAGGCAAGCCCGGAATACTCTAAAGAGATACTAAACTTAGCCGAAGAACGCCTAAAAAATGCCGAATACGAAACAGCTCAAACTCCTTTCGGGTATTTTTTGGATTTGGATATCAGCGCACCCGGATTTTCTCAAGCCCGTATGTTTAAGAGTTTCTGACACACTCATTAAAAACAACACATTAGCGGTATTTTATTTTCGAATAAAAATCCCACATCACAATACCAGCACTTACCGATACATTTACGGAATGTTTTACGCCTTCCTGCGGAATTTCCAAACATCCGTCGCAAATATCAATAACCGACTGCTGCACGCCTTTCACTTCATTTCCAAAAACAAAAGCATATTTTTTTCCCTTTTCGGGAATGAAGTTTTGGAGGTCGGTACTGTTTTCTGCTTGTTCTATGGCCAAAAGGATGTAGTTTTTTTCACGCAGTTCGAATAAAGCATCTTTCGTTTCTTTTAAATATTTCCAATCCACAGATTTCTCGGCATCCAATGCGGTTTTTCTGATACCGTTATCGGGCGGTGTGGCGGTAATTCCGCACAGGTAAATTTTTTCGCACAAAAAAGCATCTCCGCTTCTGAAGAAAGACCCGATATTATTCAAACTTCTGATATTATCCAATACAAGCACAAAGGGGTTTTTGTCTGCCTGTTTATACTCCTGTTCTGTTTTGCGAGTGAGTTCGCTGTTTTTTAGTTTTCGCACCAATAAAAATGTTTTAAAAATGAAGCTGCCTTAATGCATGCTCTGCAATTCAATGGTTCGTTAAACTTCAGAACTCCTGACCTCACGTAGTTTCAGATGTCGCCTTTTTTGAATCTTGAATATCGAACATTTAATATCGAATCAAGAAGTAACTCATTGATTGAATAGGTT
>CAYYQW010000017.1:0-62416 GCA_964472505.1 uncultured Bacteroidaceae bacterium
TTCTTTTGATTTCATATATAAAGAATTTCTTCGCTATTAAATACAAGATTATTGCCTCTCAAAGCATATCTCTTAATCTTTTCAAAAAATCATTAAAGAAATTTTTCTCTAATAATCTGATGCAAATATACAGGCTTTTTATTAATAAAGAAATTTTTCTTTATTAAATTTCGAAAAAATTTAATAAAATTTCAGAAACGGAAAACAATCAAATCAACTCGGTGCCAAAGTTCCTTGTAATAGAAATTTTATCGATAGGCAGATTATTTGGCTAGTCGGGCTTTTCCCCGGCGCGCTTGCAGCTCGATTGCATATTTTTCTTGCAGCATCAATACACAGTTTCAAATGCCTTGCGGAACGATTTGAAGTGCCTGAAATCTGACTTCTGAACTAAGGCAAATTATGCTGCGAATCTTGAGTTATGATATTAAAATTTCATGCGCAGCTGAATTTTCACTTGCGACTTATCCGGGCCTTGCACTTCGGTTAGACCGGAACCGACGGTTTCTCGGTCGGTATAGTGAGTATGGGCATAGCGCAACCAAAGATCCAAAAAGTCATCAACTAAAGTATATTTGAGTGTTATATATGAACGAAAACCCTGCCCGGAGTATGCCGGCACAGAAAAAGCATAGAGAATATCATTTTCGTAGGCATACAAACGTGCATAATAACCGGCATCAAAATACGCCAGCCTAAAATGTGCAACCAGAGGAAAAGTTTTGGGCTTCCAAGCTACATCCTGATAGAGCATAAAGCCGTTTTCGCGGCGCTCATCGCCTTTGGTATAATGTGCATACTCTACCCTGTTCTCTAACTCTATGCTCGAAGAAACCGGATAGGAAAGGTCGTAACGAATTTTTGTAAGTGCCGAAGGCAATAAAGGATCAACGCCCACAGTATTCTCGGAACTGTTTTCAAGTTTCGTTTCATGCTTAAAACGCCAATACATTTCCAAATCGCGGTTGGGAGAAAAATCTATTTGGGCAAAATAATCTTCGCCCCGAGCCGGACCGTCGCGTCTGTATCCTAACCACGGAAATGAATACATATCAAAATAAGCACCCACTTTCCAGTTTCTGATTGGGTGTGCCTCCACACCAAAGTATAAACCTTCTTCATTCTGCACACTGCTCTGCTCTGCAAACCCGCCGGCATATTGAGCCTGATAATCTTTGGCATAATACCGGTGTAAAGCGGCTATGCCAAAACCGGGAGCAATGCGAGCCAATGCTCCGTTCAAAACAGCATAAGATTGGTTATGACTTCCGGCAATTTCGCCGTAGAAATAAAAATTTTTGTAGTTGGCCTCATAATCTAAACTAAGATTGGCTCCAAAGCTGCCTTGAAATTCGTACTGCCTGTTCAGTGAAAATCTCCGGTTTAAATCGGCTCCGTATTGGTACTGCAAATAATTGGCAGCAATTTTCACAAAATCGGAATGCCATTTCAAGCTGCCGCCAAAAACAAATTCCGATACAGTTTTTCGGTTATTCATTTGACTCATGGTGCGATGATAACCGGTGTTCTGAAAAGCAGAAATAACATCAATTTCATTGGTTAAGGTATCGGTTTGGTCAATACTTCCGTCTATCATTTTGTAAGAAACGAAGCCCGTAAGGTCAAAATCACCCAGATCGACGGTTCCGCCAAGACCTCTAAAGTATTCGTTTTCGCCGGTTGAAGAATATTTCCGAACACCGGTAACAGACTTTTTTAAATCGAGCACATAGGGTGACTTTCCGGAATACAGGCCGGTACCCAAAGCTAATCCCTGCCCCAGCCTAACGGTGTAATCGCCTAAAGAAAGGGATTTTATACGACCAATATCACGCAATTCCAAGTGTGCAGCTATGTGATCAAAACCTTGTTTTTGTGTGCCGGTAAAAAATTCTTCACCTTCATCTTTTTCTCCCACAAAACCAAACAATATCTTACGCTTATAATTGTATTGATAACGTGTGTAATACTTCATCCTGTCGCCAAGATAGCGTGTATCACCGGGGTTTTCGGGTTCGGTATAGCCTTTTTCTTTTTGAACATAAAATTGGGTACGCATAAACAAGGTATGCCGTCCGTATCGCACGGCATTTCTTACTTTTAAGGCTTGCTCTTCTTCAGGGGCTTCTACACTTACAAAGGGAATTATGCGTCGAATATCTACGGTATTAAAAGACTTCAAACGTCCCAGTTCATAGATGCTGAGCATCTCTCCGTGATTTCGCCGGTAAGCCAAAATATCTTCTATTTGGTAATCATTCAGAAACTGAATACGTTCTAAATCGGCTCTGTCGGCTTCATTCAGGTTTAAAGGATTGTCGGCAAAATAGTATAAATCCTCTGCCAATTGTGTGTAATCGAGCTCGGCATCGGTGCTTTCGGCTATCTCCTCAATAAGTTGCTCAATGGCCTGTTCGCTGCCGCCTTCCTGAGCAAAAAGAAAAATCGGCTGAAGTAGCGTTATCAAAAACGACAAAAAAATTATGCGTAAAATCATCATATTAAAAAATATCTAAAAAAGACCTATAAATAAAAGGTAAATTTAATATTCGAGAGCTTTACCCCCAAAAAAATCATTACTGAAATTAATTAAATACAATTTTTTCTCAGAACGTGTAAAAGCGGTATAAAGCCAACGTAAAAAACCGGTATCGAGCATGTCTTTAGACAGCCAACCCTGGTCAACAAAAACCGTATGCCATTGTCCGCCTTGGGCTTTATGGCATGTAAACGCATAAGCATACTTAACCTGTAGAGCATTAAAAAACGGATTTTCTTTTACTTTTTTGAATATTTGCCGCTTGCTGCGAATTTCTTGGTAATCGGCTGCCACATTATGATAAAATGCTTTGAAATCTTCTTTTCCCAAAGAAGGGCTTTCGCTGTGAAGAGTGTCCAAAAGCACCTTAGTGCGTGTTTCCAAATCATCGTAATCAAAAAATTGCAATTTAACATCGGCAAAACGATATCCGTAGCGTTCTTCGTAGCCATAGATTTGTTTTACTTCGGCAATATCGCCATTGGCAATAAATTCAGTTTTGCTTCCTTCTTCGAGCCAATAATAATTATTTTTTACCACCATCAGTAAATCACCGGGTGCTATTTCATCTTCACGATATAAAACCGAGTTACGAATGCCAAGGTTAAATCGATTAGCTCGTTTATTGGAACGACAAATAACGGCCACGCCGCGTTCGCTATTTAGTGCGTAAGCATCGGAAATTTCCTCGATTAAATCGGCTCCGGAAACGCGCGTAATATCATCAAAGTCGTCAAGTTGTATTTGCGGAAAGTCATCCAACTTGGTATCGTAAGGTGTATCGGCAAGCAGTCTTCTGATTTCGGTAGCATTATATAAGATTCCGGAAGCCTGTGCTTGTCGAATAATTTCAGTTAATTCATGCTCAATAACTTGTTTACCGTAGGTTTCAAGCTCTTTTTTATCAAGAGCCGGGCTCAATACAGAGTAAACCGGCGGAAGCTGCGCAGTATCGCCTGACAGTATCAATTTGCAGCCTTTGCCGTTATATACATATTCGATTAAGTCATCCAACATTCGACCGGTTCCGAAAGCGGAGTTTTCGTAGGATGAGTTATTGATCATGGAGGCTTCGTCAACAATAAAAATGGTATTGGTATGCAGATTTTTATCCAATTTAAATTTCCCCATTCCGTCATTGCTTGACTGCTGACGATAGATTTTTTTGTGTATGGTAAAGGCCTGTTTTTCGGCATATCGGCTAAGAACTTTTGCAGCTCTTCCTGTGGGAGCCATTAAAACAGATTTTAATTTCAACTCCTCAAAGGCTTTCACCAAAGCCGCTATAACACTGGTTTTACCGGTTCCGGCATAGCCTTTCAACAAGAAGATTTCATCTTCGGAAGCTGAAGCATTTAAAAAATCGGCCAGTGCGGCAAAAACTTCTTGTTGCCCGGCAACCGGTTGGTGGCCAAAGTATTCCCTAATTTTTATTTGAATAAATTTATTTAGCATATTTAGGCAAATAACACAAAATTTACACAAAAAAATAATTTTATCGTTATTTTTTTTTTACTTTTGTGAGCAAACTTAAAAAAAACTCGTAAAAATGATGCTTTTAAAAATCTTATTCTGGATTGCAATTGCAATAGCTTCTCCTATCCTTATTTACTATTTCGGTTCAAAGAGTAAAGCGCTTAAAATTGCTTTGCAAGTAGTATTGCTTGTAGCTATTGTATTTCTGTCGTACTCGCTGTACGAAAGTATTATGGATCCCATACGCTTTGAGAATAAAAGAAATGTAAGAGAGCGTGCAGCTGTGGCAGAGCTAATAAAGATTAGAACAGCACAAACAGCTTTCAAAAAAGAAAACGGATATTATACCGACAATTTTGATACACTCATTCATTTTGTGAAAAACGATTCCATTACGGAAATTAAACGAAGCGGACTTATCCCGGACAGTATCTTCCTAAATGCAGACAATGTGCGTGCAGAAGCAGAAAAAAGAGCCATTGAGTTAGGTATTTTATCGGTAGATACGATACGAGTTGCCACTGAAGACTCACTTTTTAAAGATTACAATGTTGACAAACTGGGTCGTATTCCGTTCAATAAAAACAAAAAAATCTTTAAAATGGACACCACTACGGTAGAAGCCGGAGGTATTGACGTGCAGGTTTTTCAAGCTCATGTTAAGTATAAAACCTTATTTGAAGGCATGAATAAAAGTTTAACACAAAACGTGATAGATCGAGCCATACGCAACGATAACTTCCCGGGTCTAAAAGTAGGCTCTTTGGTTGAAAATAATAACAACGCAGGGAACTGGTCAAAAGAATTAGAGATTAAAAAATAAGGTAATTATTCTTGTAAATACCTACTAAAGCTTTGTACCTTTTGTACGCTTGAAGCCGGCCGATAATTAATTATCGGCCGGCTTTTTCGTATCCTGTTTAATATAAAAAAGCGAATTCGGACACCTGACTTTTTTGAAGGCTAATGTTCCGAAAAAGCAATTTACCGGGGGTCTAAATCCCTCGTGGGGGCTTGGGCGTAAGTATGGCTGCCGGTTTTAGAATGCTTTCATGGGAGTTTAATATCCCGTACCACCACTTGGAGCGGCGGCAAGGGTTATGCTTTCAACGAAATCTGCCGTGTTTGTGTTTGCAAACTGCTATGCTACTCAATTTTTCTTGAATGGGTTTTAAATTAAAATCCGGCACATTTAGACAGAGTTTGCCGAGGAGACTCAATACTTGCAGGTGAAGACGCCTGCAAGGGCGGTAAAATGAGGCGGTTTGGAACGCACATAATATATTATTCCAAAACTCTTGTTTTCCAAGTTTTAGCATCTCTACTGTTGTGTATAACCGCAAAAATGCTTATAACATTTTTTTCAACAATGTAATACAGCGAATATGGAAATTTTTGTGTGTTTGCTTTTCTTATTTGCAAAAAAATTACTGCAAAAGCAAGTGGCTTTTTTGCAATTAATTTGACGCAATCTTTTACTGAAATCATAAATCGTTTACCCAAGCCCTTTTGTTGTTCTTCATACCATTCTGTCGCATTTTGTATATCATTATGAGCATCATCTGTGATTTCAAGTCTAAATCTCATGACCATACTTTTTTTCAAATTGCTCTTCCACTTCTTCCCAAGTCTTTACATTATGCGGATTTTGACGATAATTTTCTAATCGTTTATTAAGAAATTGTTTTAATTCAGGGCTTAATTCTTCTTCGTTTTCTTTAATATTTTTTTCTGTTAAATTATTTTGACTTGATTTTTTATATTTATTTAACAAAAAATCAATATAATCAACTACTTGAACTTGAACTTCTTCCGGCAGTAGAACTAATTTGTCTAATATCAATTGTTTATTCATTATTTTTTTTTTTTTATTTATTACAAATATACAATTTTTTTATTCACTGTAAAGTTTTAAAACCCGCAGTGTTTATTATCCGTGCCACCGCTTGGAGCAGTGGCATGGGTTACGCTTTCATCGAAATCTGCCGGATTTCTATTTACAAACTGTCCTTCACTCAATTGTTTTACCAAGAGTTTAGAATTAAAATCCGGCAGATTTGGACGGGGTTTGCCGAAACCCGATACATGCAGGTGAGCACTGCTGCAAGGGCGGTAATCAATAAAAACAACAGGAAATACATTCACTCATCTTATTTAGAACAGTGACAAATTAACCCACCGGTTTTAAAATGCAAACTATCGGAATTGCCCAATTCAAAAGCAGCCAAGCAAAATTAAGCGTATCAACTCAAAACTCACCGAAGCTGAACCTTTATCTTTTCATATAAAAAATCATTATATTAGCTGTATATAATATTTAAAAGCTTCAGCATTGCTAAGAGCTATTCAGATGGTGAAGTCCGTTTTTGCTAATCGGTAATGATTCATAAAAAACTAACCCAATACAAATATTTAAACATATCGGTATGAAAAAACAATTTCTCTTTATTACGTTTGGACTTATCGGCCTGCTTTTCCTGTTTAACTTTGTGATTCCTATCCGGAGCAATCATGCCAAGCAAGGAGAATATGAGTATGATGACTTTGAAACGCCAAAATATTGCGGCTCCTGCCATAATCAATTTTACCAACAATGGAGCCAATCCATGATGTCGGAAGCTTATACGCACCACTGGGACGAAATAGAATACTTTGAGCTGGCTGTACCCCACTCCGAGGTCGATCCGGAAATGGCCGGAGTACACGAAGACTGCAACGGATGCCACACGCCAATGGCCTACCTCAGCGGTGATATTCCGCCTCCGAAGCCTTCCGAAAATTCGCGTGCCAACGAATCCGTATCCTGCGAAGTCTGTCATCTGATAAAAGGAATAGCCGGCGATACGGCCTATAATTTTAATTTTATATTAGAAACCGGAAAAACCAAATACAGTTCGCGCAAAGGCGATAAAAGTTCGCCCGATCACGAAATTGTTGAAACGGATTTGTTCAGCAGCACAAAAATCTGCGGAAGCTGCCACAACGAAAAAAGCTCGTTTGGGGTTTGGGTTAAATCCACCCAGTTGGAATGGGAAGAAGGGCCTTATGCCGAAGAAGGTGTTATGTGCCAAGATTGCCACATGCCCGCCACGGAAATGAAAACCGCCAAAATGGGCAGCACTTATCCGGATACACGCCCGCACCTTTTCAACGGCGCACATGACCCGGGTAAAGTACGAGGAACCATCGAGTTACGCATTCAACCGGATATACGAGAATCGGTTCCGGGCGAAACGGTAGTTTTTACCGTTACTTTATTCAACCAAAAAACCGGGCATAAATTCCCGACCGGATCGGTTGAAGACCGAATTGTTTGGCTGCATGTAGAGGCCGAAGATGAAGCCGGAAACACATTCCACCTGCCGGTGGATAAGAAAGGCTTTGAAGGAGAAGAATATACCATAGCCGATGATGTACTTGCTTATCAGGATATGGGCGTACCACTCGGCATTGAAAACTTTGAAGGCCTCCGCAGAGAAGATGTTCCCTTAGGCGACCGTATTTTCAGAATGCCGTATTTTGATCCGCAAGGGCGTATGACCATTATGCAATGGAACACGGATTCACTGGGCGTAGATTACCGAATAGGCCCTCGCGAAACAAAGACCGAAACCTTTACCTTCCGTTTGCCTTATGAAATTAAGCCGGGAACCGTAAAAGTTTCCGCATCGCTGTATTACCGGTTATTAGTAAAACCCGTTGGGGAATATCTAAATGTACCTGAAGAGGAATATACCGCATTGGAGGTAAACAATCATTCAACCGAAATAACGGTTTACCCATAAAATGTAATCGCAATAATCAATTACAAACTCCATAAACATTAATACCTATGAAAAACAAACTTTTACAAGTATTATTCATTGCAGTTGCACTTACCGTATTCATTCAAGAAAGCAGCGCCATACCGTCTTTTGCAAGAAAGTACGGCATTAGTTGCACCACTTGCCATTCTCCGGCAGCTCCGGCTCTAAAACCATACGGAGATGACTTTGCGGGCGACGGGTTTAGATTAGCAGAAGAACAAGCACCGCGCTATTTCATGGAAACCGGCGACACCAAATTGTCACTCCTTCGCCAATTACCGCTTGCCGTGCGGCTTGACGGTTTTGTAACTTACAATTTTGACGGTTCGGGAAATACCGACTTTGCGTCACCTTATGCATTAAAGCTGCTTTCGGGCGGAGAAATCTCAAACAAACTCTCATACTATTTTTATTTCTACATGAGCGAGCAAGGTGAAGTAGCCGGAGTAGAAGATGCTTTTCTGATGTATAACGACCTGTTTGATATCGACTTAGATATTTATTTGGGGCAATTTCAGGTTTCAGACCCGCTTTTTAAACGCGAGCTGAGACTTTCTCTGGAAGATTACCACGTTTATACCTCACAAATAGGTATTTCGAATATTGACATGAAATACGATAAAGGCCTAATGGTAACTCTCGGACTGCCTACCGGAACCGGCATTACGCTTGAAGTGGTAAACGGTAACGGAATAGGAGAAGCACATGGAGGATTGTTTGATAAGGATCAATATAAAAATGTTATGGGCCACCTAAGTCAGGGTATCGGCAATGTAATCAGTGTAGGCGCATTTGCATATACCGGCAAAGAAAACCTTCAGCACAATACGGAAACGGATATTACAAACGAAGTGCTGATGTGGGGTCCGGATTTATCGATTACGCCTAACGATAAATGGACACTTAATGCCCAATACCTGATGCGAGAAGATTTGAATGTATATAGAGATAGGGAAACGGCAAATCCCATGCAAAACGTTGGGACACAATCGGCTATGGCTGAACTTATTTTCAGCCCCCAAGGCGAAAAAAGCGACTGGTACCTATTGGGCTTGTATAATTGGACAGAATCGGACTTCGCCGCTGCCAATTATCATTCGGCAAGTTTTCACGCCGGCTACCTGTTGAGCAGAAACATACGCTTAGCAGCCGAATATACTCTGGACTTTACGGATACAAATAATCCCGTAAACAGATTCAGTGTAGGCTTTGTAGCCGCATTCTAATAAATATATCTGACACGCAAAGCCCTCAAAAACAGTATATTTTGGGGGCTTTTATATTTACGAAATAATACCATTAAAGATACTGAAACAAAATGCATTAAGACGCTCGAAGGTGCAATGCATGCTTCGAGGTCATGATTTCGGGCTTTACAGCTTGAATCATCAAAAATTGGACTCTAAAGTCTCGGCAGTTCAAACTAATATCTATCCAATAATTGTAAATAAAGTTATTGTTTGCCCAAAATAATTTCTGAATTAAAATAAAAAATGTTTTCTTTTGCAAAAATTTAGATACTGTCATTATGGAAATCATCATTGATATTGTCATCGTAATCGCAACTATTTTTTTAATTGCCAAAGGCGCAAACTGGTTGGTGGATTCATCGGTACGGATAGCTCGGAAATTTAATATCTCCGATTTGGTTATCGGTCTTACAGTTATTGCCATCGGAACTTCTGCACCGGAATTTGCCGTTACCATATTAGCCGCTACACGCGATTTGGGCGATATTTCCGTAGGCAATATTGTAGGATCCAACGTGTTTAACTTAGGTTTTATTTTGGGCGGAACAGCCATAATTCGTTCGCTAAAAACCGAGCCCAAAGTGGTTTACAGAGACGGCGGCTTTTTACTGGCCGGCACACTCATGCTCACTTTCTTCTTGTGGGATTTAAAACTGGTATTTTACGAAGGCTTGATACTGTTTGTATCACTATTCTTGTATTTGGGCTATTTATATTGGAAAAAAGAACCCTTTGAAGCGGAGGAAGTCAGCGATATTGACAAATATCGAAAAACCGACCCTTTTCTGCTTATATTCAGCATTGCACTGGTAGTTGCAAGCTCACATTTTATGGTCGATTCTGCTTCATCGCTGGCAGCTTATATGGGCGTTTCTCAATGGGTAATCGGCGCCACCATAGTTGCGGCAGGCACTTCGGCACCTGAATTTGCCACTGCTTTAGTAGCAGCATACAAAGGGCATTACGGAATGTCGGTAGGAAATTTAATAGGCAGCGATATATTCAATGTTTTTGGTGTATTAGGGCTGGCAGCCATTATCAGAGACCTGCCGGTGGATCCCGAAGCAATGGGCAATATGTATTTGCTTATAGCCATGGTAGCCATTGTAATTATATTCATGCGCACCGGCTGGAAAATAAGCCGTGTGGAAGGAGCATTGCTGTTCCTGCTCGGTTTGGGAAGATGGATTTTTAGTTTTATGCAATAATGAGCTTTTAGAAGATATAGCATTTATAAAAAACGGTTGGAGTAATTCCGGCCGTTTTTTTATTGGCACTCACCGCAAATATTTATATAAAAAAAACAGCCCAAAATACCAATTTAAGGTGTTTCGAGCTGTTTTTATAATTTAAAGTATTTTTATGCTACACGCAATTTCTGAGCATCTGAATCTTTGAGTCTGTCTTTAACATAATTCAAATCTATTCGAAACTCGGTCAAATCCTGAGCCGGCAGATCAAACATGGCTTCGGTCATTATGGTTTCGCATATACTGCGTAAACCTCTGGCTCCGAGCTTAAACTCTACGGCTTTCTCTACAATATAATCCAAAGCACCTTTGGTAAAGCTTAAGTCAATTCCGTCCATTTTCAAAAGCTTTTTATATTGCTTAATAATGGCATTTTTAGGCTCGGTAAGGATGAGACGCAAAGTATCTTTATCCAAGGGATCCAAATGCGTTAAAACCGGCATACGGCCGATAATTTCCGGTATCAAACCAAACGACTTTAAGTCTTGAGGAGCTACGTATTGCAGCATATTGTTTTTATCCAGCTTATCGATATCTTTTTTATCAAAACCAATGATTGCCGTGTTTAATCGCTGAGCAATTTTACGCTCAATTCCGTCGAAAGCACCGCCGGCAATAAACAAAATATTGGTGGTATCTATCGGAATAAGATTTTGCTCGGGATGCTTGCGTCCACCTTTGGGCGGAACATTTACTACCGAGCCTTCCAATAGTTTCAACAAACCTTGCTGTACACCTTCTCCGGAAACATCACGCGTTATGGACGGATTATCGGTTTTTCGGGCAATTTTATCTAACTCATCAATATATACAATACCGCGTTCGGCAAGTGCTTCATTATAATCGGCAGCTTGCAACAGTTTGGTAAGTAAACTTTCGATATCTTCACCTACATAACCGGCTTCGGTAAGCACGGTAGCATCAACAATGGTAAAAGGTACTTCAAGTAATTTAGCAATGGTTTTTGCCAAAAGTGTTTTTCCCGAACCGGTTTCACCAACCAACAGTACGTTTGATTTTTCTATTTCAACATCGTCATCATCTTTTTCTTGCGCCAAACGTTTGTAGTGGTTGTAAACCGCTACCGACATAACTTTTTTGGCAGCTTCCTGCCCAATGACGTATTGGTCGAGAAAAGCTTTGATTTCATGCGGTTTTTTTACATCAATATTTCCGACAAATTCTCCGGCCTTCCGTGCTTCAACGCCCTTTTCTTCGGCTACAATATCGTAAGCGCGAGTTGAGCAATCATCACAAATATGCCCGGTCATTCCGGCAATCAAAAAATTTACTTCGTCGCGGTCTCTTCCGCAAAATGAACATTTATCTTTTTTATCTTTAGCCACAAATTACTTTTTTATTCGTCAAAGGATTCTTTATTTATTTCTCGGGTCATTACACGGTCTATCATACCGTATTCTTTAGCTTCTTTAGATGTCATCCAATAATCTCTGTCAGAATCTTTCTCAATTTGCTCCACGGATTTACCTGAATGTGAAGCCAGAATTTCGTAAAGTTCTCTTTTAAGCGTTTTGATTTGCTCAAACATAATTTCGATATCCGAAACTTGTCCTTGCGCTCCGCCCATGGGCTGATGAATCATAATTCTGGAATGCTGCAAAGCGGTTCTTTTGCCTTTAATACCTGCGGACAATAAAACGGCAGCCATAGAAGCGGCCATTCCCGTGCAGGTAGTAGCAACATCGGGCGTAACATACTGCATGGTGTCATAAATGCCCAAACCGGAATGAACCGATCCGCCGGGCGAATTCAGGTAAATTTGAATATCTTTACTCGGGTCGGATGATTCCAAAAATAAGAGTTGCGCCTGAATAATGTTGGCAACATAATCATTAATGGGCAAACCAAGAAAAATGATTCGATCCATCATTAATCGTGAAAAAACATCCATTTGTGCTACATTTAGCTGACGTTCTTCAATAATGGTGGGCGAAATATAACTGTTATTTAAGGCATTATGGTATTCGTGCATGCGTAAGCTGCCTATCCCCATGTGCTTTTGAGCGTATTTATCAAATTCTTTTTTGTAATCCATATCCGTAGTGTTTGAATTTATTATTCGTACAATTTTTTAAATTCTTCTCGGTCGATTTCTTTTTCGTTAAGTTTAACGTTTTCTTTTACAAAATCAACAACTTTATTTTCAATAACTTTCTCGGCAAAACGCTCGCGATCCTCGGGTTTTTCCATATTTTTTTCGGCAAACTGAATGAGTGTATCGGGCGGCATTTGGCTTGGGTCAATTCCGTATTGCTGCAATTGCATTAAAGCAAAATTACGGGCTTCCTCGGTTAATTCTTCGGCGCTTACTTCAAACTTTTGCTCTTCTGCTATATTCTTATTTATTACGCGCCATTTTAAGTCTTCTGCAAATTTAGGATATTCTTCCTCTAATTTCTCTTCAGTCAATTCTCCGTTTTTATCAGTTTCAAGCAACCAGCGCTTTAGGAAGTTGTCGGGTAACTGCGGATCGTAACGTTCGATTAATTTTTCTTTGGCATCCACCGAGAATCTAAAATCAGATTCTTTTTTATAAATCTCAGCGATATTTTGTTTGATTTTTTCTTTAAATTCTTCTTCGGTTTTCACTTCACCTTCGCCAAAAGCTTTATCGAAAAGCTCGGTATTCATCTCTGCCGGGGCAAAGTCGGTAACTTCGTTGATGCTTACATTAAAGTAAGGCTCAATTTCCGCTACTTTTTCTTTTTCAATATTCAAAAGTCCGGAGATTTCAGAATCGTTGGGATATGCTTTTTTAATATCGAAACTTACCGTATCACCGGCTTTTTTGCCGATAAATTGTTTTTTAATTTCTTCGTCTTTTATCAAATCAACGGCCATGGTTGTATTCTCATTGGAGATGCCCTCTTCAATGATGTTTCCTTCTTCATCACTTTGAGCAATATCCACTTTAAGATAAGATTTTTCGTTTACCTCATCTACTTGCTCCAATTTACCGTATTGATTTCTGATTCTGTCGGTTTCTTCTTTGATAATATCATCATCTACTTTGATAATGTAATATGGAATTTGGATATCTTCTTCAAACGAAACTTCCACCTCGGGGCTTTCACCCACTTCAAAACTGAAATTAAACTCCGTTTTATTGTCCAAATCCAAAGGCTCTTGGTCCTTAACCGGCAAAGGTTGCCCCAAGATATTCATTTCTTCTTTAGCAAGATAATCGGACACAGACTGAGACACTAATTTATCGATTTCCTGAACGGTAATTGAGTTTCCGGCCATTCTTTTTATCAGGCCAAGCGGAGCTTTTCCTTTACGGAAGCCTTTTACGGCAGCATTGGCTCTGTATTTTTTTAATTCTTGCTCAACTTGAGGTTTGTAATCTTCTTCGGCAATGTTTAAAGTTATCACGGCCGTTAAATCGTCTTTAATTTCTTTACTGATGTTCATTTAGAATAGTTTTATGAATACTGTCCGATAAAATGCACAAAAACCGCCGGCAGCCGACGGTTTTTTGCTTCATGCTGTGCGGGTGAAGGGACTCGAACCCCCACGTCATAAGACATTAGATCCTAAGTCTAACGCGTCTGCCAATTTCGCCACACCCGCATTTAGGCGGCAAAAATAAGATTATTTTTTATTATAAAAAAATTAACGATAAATTATTTTCCCGCAATAAAGCAGGTCAAAATCTCGATTAAACAGCTTCCAATAATACAATCCTTTATGCGGAAGCTTTTCAATTATTACAGAGTCGCCTTGGGTTTGATATTCTATATGAATTTCGCCGAAGTTATTGAGCAATTCCACGGTAAGCTGCATTTTTGTGTTATTTTTCCATCTCAGTACAAGCCAATGTTCATCCGTATTATCGGCAACTTTAAACTCGGCGGGTGAAAGAATCTCAATATGGGTACTGCGCATATTTCCTCTAAAATTCTGAACGAGCATTTCCGTTGGCTTGTGTTCGGCATAGCGTTCACTGTTTACAGAAGCAACATCAGTCTGTTGGGGCACATTCTCTCCAAACATGATATTGGAGTTTTCAGAGCTGTCTTCCGCTTTAGACTCGGTACTTGAGTGTTTATTATCATTTTCGGCATCGAAGGATTCCGGTATGGTCTGAAGGGCGGAAGTATCTGTTAATTCCGGGCTGAGGGTTTCACCCAAATAATTTTGCTCTGAGCCGGAAGTATCAACAAGAAACCATATTGCAACAAACATCAAAACACCGGCAGCTGCGGCTGCCAATACAAAAAGGTATCTTTGTTTTCCGAATAAAGCTTGTTTGGGTTTTACTTGTATTTGTATTTCATCTGTTAAGGTGCACAGCTCAGCGGCTTCTATGGCACACTGGTCGCAATGTTCAACATGGGCTCTCAAATCTTCGGGGCATTGCTCCAAAGTATTGTTTTTAAGGTGCTCTGCATAGAGCGCCAATTGTTCATATGTTAGGTGGTTTTGCATTGGGCTAAGTTTGTTTTACATTACGCTTCTTTTTTGTACTCCGGAAGCATTCTGTTTGTCATTTAATTGAAATACCAGTTCAAAAAGATAGGCCAAAGAATCTTTGGTATAATAACAGCGTTGGTTTCTGCCGTTAAGGCGTATAAGCAATACATTAATCATTTTGTTTATGTACATTCTGACGGCATCAGGTTTTACTTGCTTGGTCTGAATGGAATTTTCGGCATCACAAAGGCATTCATAAATTTCTTTGTCTGTCATTTCATCGGCTCGATTAAACCGCTCACTTAGCTCAGACCCCTGCAATTTAATGCAATAAGCACGAAGATCTTCTTGCGTTATGCTTATGCGAAAATATGTTTTAAGAAACAAAAGTGCTTTATTTGTATCCGGTAATGTATTAATTACCAGCCGCAAATAATGTTTTTCATTTTCAATAAGAAGCTCTTCTTCGGGAGTTCTCACCTTTTCTTTTTGCAACTCGGTACTTGGCTCAATATCCGCTTGGTATTTTCTAAAATTTTTATCGTTGCGAATCACACCGAGAGTCATACGATATATAACTGCAGATACATAGGTTTCGGGCTTTGCTTTTCCGGTATAGGCATCCATAATTGTATCCTTTTTCGTATAAAATTTCTCAAGAACTTCCTGACGAAAATCTTCGAAATTATGATAGTCGATACCGTGATTTTTTACAAACTTTTTCAAAATAATGTCGGTTATTGTTAAAATTTGTTCATCAGAAAAAGCTGAATTTCTTCCTCTTTTTTGTCGCTGCGTTTGTTTCATATTCTTGTGTATCTCTCAACTTAACTTGTAACGAACAAAAATACACAAGTCTTTTATTCTATAGTTACAAGTTTTATGAAATTTGAAAAAATAATTGCTTTTTATACAATAATTTCATTAACCGGTTGCGCATCCAAGCTCAAAAATTCAATAAAAATAAGGCTTCCAGATAATTACCAAATTTTCTGCAGAGCAGTGATTTTTTCTTCAAAGGGCTTTTCGGCCGGAACAAAAAAAGACAGTTTGACGAAAATAGTGTTATCTGTGATGAGCAAACACCTTATTTTAATTGACGGCCACAATATTTTCGGTTTATTAAAAACCTATTGATTCCCGACAGGGAGGCTAAGATGCAATAGTAAACGTAAAACTGAGAACCTATTTCCGAGCCTATTTTTTTCGTTTCTTCTCGGTTTGTTCCTGTTGTAGTTCCTTGCGTTTATTCTCTTCTACGGCATCATCGTGCTCGCGGTTTCCCCTGCTGCCTTTTTTACGCTTATCTAAGTTTTTCAGATTTTTTTCACGCCCGTAGAGTATTAATCGGTCACCGGCTTCTATCTGTGTATCACCCGAGATAATTCCAAGATAAGAATTATCACTGCGTTTTATGCCTATTATATTTATTCCTTCATCAATTAAATTACATTCTTTCACTTTTTTATCACTTATCCAGTCATCACTTTCTACTTGCATGGTTGTGATCTCATACTCACCGGTAAGATGTAAAATTTCAGTATAATCCCTTACATTATAATCCGTAAAACGCCTTATGGCTTTATTGACTATTCGCGAAAGGTGTTTCTGAAATCTTTTGCTGCGTGAGATCAGCCACAATAAAGTCATGCTCGCCACCAAAATGACCAAGCGCCATATCAGAGGCAAATCATTTGAGTCATCTTGAATAAAAGTCAAAATTAATCCGGCTATGGCAGAAATAGCGCCCACATTTCCTACAAGCATAATCGACATTAAAATTCTTCGCCGAACAGGATGTTTAACCACACTTTCCGATTCCTCTGTTGTGTAGCCTACTCCGGTAAAGGCCGATCGAGCCTGAAATATAGCTGTATCTTTAGACAAACCCGTATGCATCAAAGCTGTGGCTCCAATATAGGTAATAAGCATGGAAAGTGTAAGAATAATAATCAATGAAAACAATGAAACCATAACCGGTTACTTTAAATATTCTCTTATTGCTAATAATTAACCATATCGGAATTATACTTTAAGTCCAAGCATCAAAATATCATCTAATTGAGGCCGGCTGCCTTTCCAACGTAAATAGGTATTCTCAATTATAGATTTTTGTTGGCTGAGCGGTTTAGAATGTACTTCTCTGAGCAATGCTTTCAAACGAATTTTTTTAAATTTTTCTTCATGCTTTCCGCCAAACTGGTCGGTTATTCCGTCAGAGAATAAATAAAGCATATCATCCTTTGACAGCTGTAGGGTTTGACTTGCGAAAGCTTTCTCTTTTCTGTGTTTTCCGATGGGCATACGATCGGCGGTTAGCTCCAAAAATTTTCCGGATGAAAAAACATAAACCGGATTGTGTGCTCCGGAATACTGCAATTCTAAAGTCTTACGATTCAAACGGCAAAGTGCAATATCCAAACCGTCGCGCCTGCCTTGGCGTTGACCCCGTTCCAGTGATTCTTTAACCAATTGTCGTAATTGATTGAGTACTTCTCCGGTTTCAATTCCCGGTCCGTGCGCAATGATTTCATTTAGATATGAAATTCCGAGCATACTCACCAGGGCTCCGGGCACACCGTGTCCGGTGCAATCGGCTGCAGCAAAATAAAGATAATCATTGGTTTCTTTCAACCAGAAAAAATCTCCGCTTACTATTTCTTTGGGGGCATAAAAAATAAAGTGCTCTCTAAAAAAACGTTCATATATATATGCACCGGGCATCATAGCCTCTTGAATATATACGGCATAATTCAGGCTTGCCGTCATGCGTTCGTTTATTTGGTTTAATTGTCGATTTTTTTCATTGATTTCGGTATTGGCTTTTTCCAAATTATCCGACTGGGCTTGAATCTCTTCTTTCTGACGGCTTATTTGTGAGTTTTTTAATGACAGGGCGCTGTTGGCTTTCTTCTGCTGCCCGGAAGTTCTAAATGCCAGATAGGCCAAAATTCCGACAAACAACAAGACAGACACAATAAACCAGGTCAAATAATTTTTCCTTTTTATAACCGCTTCCTGCTTGGCTTGTTTTTCTTTGAGCAGTTGATTTTCTTTTTCTTTAGCTTTGGTGTCGAAACGGGTTTGCAGCTCGGCAATTTGTTTTGCGCGGTCTTCTTCAAACAAAGTATCCCGAAGTTGGTTATATTTCTGTAAATAAAGATAAGCAGAATAATAATCACCCTGAGCAGAATCAATTAATGCAGCAGTTCGATAGGCCTTCATTATATTATCTTTAGCTTTAATTTGTCGACTTATTCCCAAACTAAGCTTAACATAATCACTTGCCTGCTCATAGTTTCCTGTCTTAACAAAATGCTCCCCCATGGAAAGGTAGGCCACAGACAAACCGTTCTTGTCATCTAATTCTTTAAAAATATCGACAGCTTTAGTATAAAATTCGAGTGCCTTATTATACATCTCTTTGTCTCCGTATGCCGAAGCTAAATTGGAATAATTTCCGCCTAATTGGGCTAAATCATTTGTTTTTTTTCCGTAGTTTACGGCTTCAAGCAAGTTTATAATGGCTTGATCGGTATTGCCGCGTTCATTATATATTATTCCAATGTTTCCCAGTGCCAAAGCCATTCCCTGATTATCTTCCGTATCGCGATAAACTTTCAGAGCCTTTTGATAATATTTCATGGCATTATCCAAATCATCCATGAAATAATAAATGTTACCGATGTTATTATTGGCTGTGGCGATCCACTGTTTATCACCCAATTCCTCCATTACTTCCAAGGCATCCAGATAGCGGCTGAGAGCCTCTTGGTAGCTTCCCAAATAAGCATGAATGTTGCCCGCATTACCTAAAACTGAGACTTCGGAACGCTTATCGGAAATATTTCTAAAAATCGTGAGTGCCGAATCAAACTGAGCCAAAGCTTCCGGATAACTGCTGCGGTATGTATGATACAAACCCAAAGCAGCATGCGATTTACCAATGCCCTTTTTATAGTTAATTTCTTTAGAAAGGCTCAATGCTTTGTTCGCCCATTTTTTATGCTCATCGGGCTGAGAAACATAATATTCGGCCAATTTGAGCATTTCCGAAATTTTAAGCGTATCATGCGAAGCATTTTCAATACGATCAATTAAGCTGTCGGGTTTTGACAGCTTTTGTCCGGACAGCGAAAATCCGAAAACGAACGGCAGCAGAAAGAGAGACAGTTGGGGTATTATTTTCATCAAATCTCAAATATATAAACTTACAAGCACTAACTTACAATAATACAAAAATATGCTTATTTCAAACCGTTAAATATAAGAAAATTTTTATGCTTACAATTGTTTTCGCAGCAAGTTTGCAAGCATGCCCGGAGCAAATCGCTTTAAATAAACGCCCATGCGTTCTTTGCCGCCAAGGAGCAATTCACGTTTATGACGCTTTAAAGCTTGCATAGCCATATTGGCAAAATAATCAGGAGACATGCCGTTTTCAATTCCGGCATCATTTTTTTGCGCCGGCTTACCGGATTCATTAAAAGCATTTTGAGCAATACTTGTTCGAATATAACCGGAAGCAATAAGCGTAATGCCAATGTTGTATGCATGAACCTCCGGCCGCAAGCTGTCAAAAAAGCCGTGCAATGCATGCTTTGAAGCAGCATAAGCTGATCGGTAGGGAATACCGAATTTACCGGCCAAGCTGGTCATTACCGCTATTTGCCCGCGCTTCTGCTCTACCATATATGGCAGTATCGATTTAGTCAATATAACAGGCCCCATATAATTAATATCCATCAACCTTTTGTCAACAACAGTTTGAGTATCTTTAGCTAAAGACCGTTGACTTATTCCGCCATTATTAAAAAGCAGGTCTATCCCTCCAAAATGCGTCAAAGCTTGTTCTGCCTTATCCGGAAGACTTTGGTGATTCTCTAAATCCAGAGGGAGTACAAAAACGCGATCCGGCTGCGGACAATTAGCGCGAACACGCTCTAAGGCATCTCTGCGCCGAGCTGAAACTATAAGTTTACTGCCTTCCTTGGCAAAAGCGTATGTGAGTGCCTCTCCGGTTCCGGAAGAAGCGCCCGTAATCCAAACTACTTTATCTTTATAGCTTATCATTTTGCAGATGATTTATTAATTTTCGGTGAATACGATGTATTACAAAAAGAACCTGCAGCAATAAGCAGCAGGCTCTTTATAATGTAAATTACGGGTTAAATTTTCAAAATTCTGAAAACAAACGCGATTCTTTTTAATACGACTGTTGAGAATTAAGCCTTTACGGTTGGTCCGCCAAAATTCATTGGCATGGAAGGACCTCCCCGATGTTCTTTTATCTCACCAAAATGACCTTCGTATTTGTTGATGTTTTCCTGCAAAGCTTTCATTAAGCGTTTTGCATTTTCGGGCGTCATTACGATGCGCGATTTTACGGGTGCTTTAGGCACACCGGGCATCACGCGTACGAA
This sequence comes from uncultured Bacteroidaceae bacterium, assembly GCA_964472505.1. Taxonomy (GTDB): domain Bacteria; phylum Bacteroidota; class Bacteroidia; order Bacteroidales; family JAADGE01; genus JAYEIA01. The sequence goes on from CAYYQW010000017.1 coordinate 20,182, forward strand.
ATCTACAATAAACTCTGATGATGAATGAGAAATTACTGCGAGGTTTGAATATATACCTTCAGCTGCCTCATCGCTCAATTCGATATTTAATCTGTTTTCCGGATTTTTTTTATTCTTATCCATATATTAACTCTCCTTCTTTTTTAATTTTTCATACTCTTCTTTCGACCCTACCAGAATATCGTTGTATTCTCTCATGCCGCTTCCTGCGGGTATTTTATGGCCTACAATTACATTTTCTTTCAAGCCGCGCAGATAATCCGTCTTAGCTTGAATGGCTGCCTGATTGAGAACTTTTGTGGTTTCCTGAAAGGATGCTGCAGAGATAAAACTTTTGGTTTGAAGTGCAGCTTTTGTAATACCTTGCAATACCGGCTCCGATGTTGCGGCAATGGCATCGCGATAAACCATTTGCTTCAATTCTTTGCGTTTAAGCATGGAATTTTCTTCGCGAATTTTGGCCGGGCTCACAATGTCATCTTCTTCATATATTTGAGAATCGCCCGGATCTTCAATTACTTTTTTACCAAAGATACGCTCATTTTCTTCACGGAAATCCCACTTATTAACGACTTGTTTTTCGCGATAAACGGTATCACCGGGATCTTGAATATACACTTTTTTCATCATCTGGCGTACGATTACTTCAAAGTGTTTGTCATTAATTTTTACACCCTGTAAGCGGTAAACTTCCTGTACTTCATTTACGATGTACTCCTGTACTGAAGTCGGCCCTTCTATGGCAAGGATATCGGCCGGAGTAACGGCGCCTTCAGACAGGCTGAAGCCGGCTTTTACAAAGTCTCCGGGTTGTACCAAAATTTGCTTTGCAAGCGAAATGAGATATTTCTTCTCTTTTCCTGCTTTAGAACGAATAATTACTTCGCGCTTACCGCGTTTGATTCGTCCGAATTCCACAATACCGTCAATTTCGGCAACACTTGCGGGGTTCGAAGGATTACGTGCCTCAAACAATTCGGTTACACGCGGAAGACCACCGGTAATATCACCGGCTTTACCGGCGCTTCTCGGAATCTTAGCTATAATCTCACCGGTTTTTATTTCATCACCTTCGTTGATTGACAAGTGTGAGCCGGCAGGTAAGTTATAAGAAGCCTGCACATTTCCGTCTTTATCAACAATTTGAACTTCCGGGTTTTTATTTTTATCCTTTGTCTCAATGATTACTTTCTCAATAAAATTGGTCTGTTCATCTTTCTCAATTTTATAAGTTGTACTTTCAACCAAGTCTTTAAAGTTAATGTAACCGTCAAATTCAGTAACAATAACAGCATTGTATGGATCCCATTCACAAAGCAAATCACCTTTTTCAAGCTTTTGCCCTTCTTTAACATACAGTTTAGCTCCGTATGGTATTGAATAAGAAGTTAGTTTTACATCTGCTTTTTTATCGTAAACAATAAGTTCGGTCATACGACTGGTAACAATACGGTATTGTCCGTCGGCTATTTCGGCATCTACTGTTTTGAGTTCCTCAAACTGTGCTTCACCGGCATATTTGGTGTGAATGCTGTTTTCGGCAGCTGATCCGCCGGCAACACCACCCACGTGGAAAGTACGCAGTGTAAGCTGTGTACCGGGCTCACCGATGGACTGTGCAGCAATAACTCCCACGGCTTCGCCTTTTTCAGCAGGCTTACGCGATGAAAGAGACCTTCCGTAGCATTTAGAACAAATTCCGTAACGTGTTTCACAAGTTAAAGCTGAACGTATGTATATTTCTTCAAGAGGTGAATCCGTTATGGCTTTCGCAGTAGCTTCATCAATTTCTTCTCCGGATTTTACAATAAGTTCATCGGATAAAGGATGATACACATCGTATAAGCTGGTACGTCCCAATATTCTTTCATAAAGGGTTTCAACTACATCATCTTTCTTGGTGATAGCCGTTGCTTTAAGTCCTCTAAGTGTTCCGCAGTCTTCTTCACTAACTACCACATCTTGAGCTACATCGACCAAACGACGGGTAAGGTATCCGGCATCGGCTGTCTTAAGGGCAGTATCGGCAAGACCTTTACGAGCTCCGTGAGTTGAAATAAAGTATTCCAGTACAGAGAGTCCTTCTTTAAAGTTTGACAGAATTGGGTTTTCAATAATTGCACCACCACTGGTTCCTGATTTTTGAGGCTTGGCCATCAAACCACGCATTCCGGCAAGCTGTCTAATTTGCTCCCGAGAACCGCGAGCCCCGGAATCCAGCATCATGAAAACAGAGTTAAACCCTTGGTTGTCATTACTGAGACGGTCCATAACTATTTGAGTAAGTCGTGCATTGGTATGCGTCCAAATATCAATAATTTGATTGTAACGTTCATTACCGGCAATAATACCCATATTGAAGTTATTCATCACTTCTTCAACTTGTTGATATCCGTCTTCAACCATTTCCTCTTTCTCGTTAGGAATAATAACATCATCCAAGTTAAAAGAAAGTCCGCCTTCGAATGCAGTTTGGTACCCCAATGATTTAATATCATCAAGGAAATCGGCTGTTTTAGACGTCCCGCAAACAATCAGCACTTGACCGATAATATCGCGCAAAGCTTTTTTAGTGAGCAAAGTATTTATAAAACCTACCTCGTTGGGTACATATTGGTTGAATATGATTCGCCCGATGGTGGTTTCAAAAATTTCACCTTCAAATCTTAAATTAACAATGGCGTGCATATCAGCACGTCCTTCGTTATATGCAATAATGGCCTCTTCGGGTGAGTAAAAAGTGAGTCCTTCACCGATTACTTTGCGTTCGGGTGTATTCCTTCGGCCTTTAGTAATATAATAAAGTCCCAAAACCATGTCTTGCGAAGGTACCGTAATCGGCGCTCCGTTGGCAGGGTTAAGAATATTATGTGACGAGAGCATTAAAAACTGTGCTTCGAGAATGGCAGCATTACCAAGCGGTAAATGAACAGCCATTTGGTCACCATCAAAGTCAGCGTTGAAAGCCGTACATGCCAAGGGGTGGAGCTGAATAGCTTTTCCCTCAATAAGTTTTGGCTGGAAAGCCTGAATACCAAGACGGTGAAGCGTAGGAGCACGGTTAAGTAATACCGGATGCCCTTTGAGTACATTTTCAAGAATATCCCATACTACCGGTTCACGCCTGTCAATAATTTTTTTAGCCGATTTCACCGTTTTCACGATACCGCGCTCAATGAGTTTACGAATAATAAACGGCTTATAAAGTTCGGCGGCCATCTCTTTGGGAATACCGCATTCGTGCATTTTAAGTTCCGGGCCCACCACAATTACCGAACGTGCGGAATAGTCAACACGTTTTCCGAGCAAATTTTGTCGGAAACGGCCTTGTTTCCCTTTCAAGCTGTCGCTCAATGATTTAAGAGCTCTGTTTGAATCGGATTTTACGGCACTTGATTTCCGTGAGTTATCAAACAAAGAATCAACGGCTTCCTGCAGCATACGTTTTTCGTTGCGAAGGATTACCTCGGGAGCTTTAATCTCCATTAGGCGTTTTAGCCGGTTATTTCGTATAATTACTCTACGGTAAAGGTCGTTTAGGTCGGATGTGGCAAAGCGTCCGCCGTCGAGCGGAACCAAAGGTCGCAATTCGGGCGGAATAACGGGGAGCACTTTAATTATCATACGCTCCGGCCGGTTTATTCCTTTTGAAGCTCTAAAAGCACTAATTACTTGTAATCTTTTAAGAGCCTCGTTTTTACGTTGTTGAGATGTTTCGGTTTTTGATTTATGTTTAAGGTCAGCTGCAAGCGCATCAATATCCAGATCTCTCAAAAGATCATGGAGAGCTTCAGCTCCCATTTTAGCAATAAATTTATTGGGGTCATTATCTTCAAGCAAATGGTTATCCTGCGGCAAAGTCTCCAAGATTTCCATATATTCTTCTTCCGAAAGGAAATCCAAATATTTAATACCGTCCTCAGCCTTAATACCGGGCTTAATAACTACATATTTCTCGTAATAGATAATAGAATCTAATTTTTTCGCGGGTAATCCCAGCAAATAACCAATTTTGTTTGGCAGCGACTTAAAATACCAGATATGTACTACCGGTACCACCAAAGAGATGTGCCCGCTTCGGTCACGGCGTACTTTTTTTTCGGTAACCTCTACACCGCAGCGATCACAAACGATTCCTTTGTAGCGAATACGCTTATATTTACCGCAATGACATTCATAATCTTTCACCGGGCCAAAAATTCTTTCGCAAAACAGTCCGTCTCTCTCGGGCTTATAGGTGCGATAATTTATGGTTTCCGGTTTTAAAACTTCCCCGCTTGAGCGTTCCAATACTTCTTCGGGGGAAACTAAATTTATAGTAATTTTATCGAAATTACTGTCTTGGGTATTATTTTTTCTGAAAGCCATAATTCTGTGTTACAATATAAAAATAAAAATATCCGCCGGTATTAGTCCATAACTATATTCAAACAAAGGCCTCTCATTTCATGTAAGAGTACGTTGAATGATTCGGGAATTCCGGGTGTGGGCAAGGGATTACCCTTTACAATAGCTTCATAGGCTTTGGCTCTTCCGGTAACATCATCGGACTTAACCGTTAACATTTCCTGCAAAATATTTGATGCGCCAAATGCTTCAAGTGCCCAAACCTCCATCTCTCCAAAACGCTGACCTCCGAATTGAGCTTTACCGCCCAATGGTTGCTGAGTAATTAAAGAGTAGGGTCCGATAGATCTGGCATGCATTTTATCATCAATCATGTGGCCTAATTTGAGCATATAAATAATTCCCACGGTAGCAGGCTGTTTGAAGCGCTCACCGGTTCCGCCGTCATATAAGTTGGTTTTTCCGTATCTGGGAAGGCCGGCTTTGTCGGTATAATCTGAAATTTCATCTAAGCTTGCACCGTCAAAAATCGGAGTAAAAAACTTCACGCCAAGTTGTTCTCCTGCCCAACCTAAAACAGACTCATAAATTTGCCCCAGGTTCATACGTGAAGGTACACCCAAGGGATTCAAAACCAAGTCAACCGGAGTACCGTCTTCGAGGAAAGGCATGTCTTCAGCCTTCACAATTCTGGCTATAATACCTTTATTTCCGTGCCGCCCGGCCACTTTATCACCCACTTTAATTTTACGCTTTCGTGCTATATATACTTTAGCCATTTGAACGATACCTATGGGAAGTTCATCTCCGACAGATATATTAAATTTGCGGCGTCTGTATGTATTCTCTACTTCTTTTCGCTTGATTTGATAATTGTGGATTACCTTTTTAATGAGTTCATTTTTCTGCTCATCGGTTGTCCAATTATTTGGGTCAATATTAATATAATCCAAACCAAGAAGCCTTTTCAAAGTAAACTTTTTACCTTTAGGAATTAGCTCAGCTCCCAGATAATCTTGAACTCCTTGCGATGTTTTTCCGTTCACAAATCCGAACAGTTTATCACATAATCGCTCAGTTAATGATGCTACATCAGCCTCCATTCCGGCATCTTCTTTTTCAAGAAGTGGTTTGTCGGCATTTTTCATTTTTCGGGTCTTAATTGACCGTGAAAAAAGTTTCTTTTCAATTACCACACCATCAAGCGAAGGCGAAGCCTTGAGAGAAGCATCTTTTACGTCTCCTGCTTTATCACCGAATATAGCACGTAACAGTTTTTCTTCGGGCGAAGGATCAGATTCTCCTTTCGGAGTTATTTTACCAATTAATATATCGCCGGGTTTCACATGCGCTCCAATACGTATGATACCGTTTTCATCGAGATTTCTGGTTGCTTCTTCGCTTACGTTGGGAATATCGGGAGTAAGTTCTTCCAATCCGCGTTTGGTATCACGCACATCTAAAGAATGTTCTTCGATATGCAGAGACGTAAATACATCTTCACGTACCACACGCTCGGAAATTACAACAGCATCCTCAAAGTTGTATCCTTTCCAAGGCATAAACACTACTTTCAGGTTTTTCCCAATTGCAAGTTCACCATCGTTAATCGAGTATCCTTGAGTAAGCAATTGTCCTTTCTTAACACGTTCACCGGCTTTTACAACCGGAGTTAGGTTAATACAGGTATTTTGGTTGGTTTTTTTAAACTTCGGAATTTGATACCTTACCTTATCGTCCTCAAAACTAACGGCTCTTTGCTCTTCGGTGCGGTCATATTTTATAATAATTTCATCAGCATCTACATATTCCACAACTCCTTCACCTTCGGCTTGAATCATGGAGCGCGTATCTTTGGCAACAATGGGTTCTATACCGGTTCCCACAATGGGAGCTTCGGTAGTCATCAAAGGTACTGCTTGACGCATCATGTTTGATCCCATAAGCGCACGGTTGGCATCATCATGCTCCAAGAAGGGGATGAGTGATGCGGCAATAGATGCTATTTGGTTGGGAGCCACGTCCATAAGGTGTACATTTTCCTTTTCTATAAAAGGGAAATCACCCAAAGAACGAGACTTAAGTCTTTCTTCTTTTATTATTCCGTCTTCCTGAACTTCCGAGTTGGCCTGAGCAATAACTTTATCATACTCTTCTTCGGCACTCATGTATATATAACCGTCTTTACCCATTTTCACCTTTCCGTTATCAATTTCACGATAAGGTGTTTCGATAAAGCCTAAGTCATTAATCTTGGCATATACACAAAGTGAAGAAATCAGTCCGATATTCGGGCCTTCCGGTGTTTCAATTGGACATAATCGGCCATAATGCGTATAGTGAACATCACGTACCTCAAAACCGGCACGCTCTCTGGAGAGGCCTCCGGGGCCGAGAGCAGACATTCTGCGCTTATGTGTCATCTCAGCCAAGGGGTTGGTCTGATCCATAAACTGCGAAAGCTGGTTGGTTCCGAAGAATGAGTTAATCACCGCTGAAAGCGTTTTGGCATTGATCAGGTCAACAGGCGTAAATACCTCATTATCACGAACATTCATTCGCTCGCGAATGGTTCGTGCCATACGAGCCAAGCCTACACCAAATTGATTAGCCAACTGTTCTCCGACTGTTCTGACACGCCGATTACTAAGGTGATCAATATCATCAACATCAATTTTTGAATTGATGAGGCGAATCAAATATTTTATAATTTCAATGATATCGTCTTTTGTCAAGACTTTGACATCATTAGGTATATTTAGTTTTAATTTTTTATTGATTTTAAAACGTCCAACATCTCCTAAATCATATCGTTTATCGGAAAAGAAAAGGCTGTCTATAACTTCTCTGGCCGTAGCTTCGTCCGGAGGCTCGGCATTTCTTAGCTGACGATAAATATGCAATACGGCTTCTTTCTCCGAGTTGCACGGATCTTTTTGCAAGGTACTGTATATAATGGCATAATCAATCACATTCTCTTCTTCTTTATGAAGGAGGATGGTCTTTTCGTCCGAATCAATAATTTGTTCAATATGTTGCTCTTCGAGCACGGTTTCACGATCAATTACTACTTCGTTACGCTCAATGGTAACGACCTCTCCGGTATCCTCATCCACAAAATCTTCAACCCATGTACGCAGTACTCTGGCGGCGAGTTTTCTGCCAATTGATTTACGCAGAGCTGTTTTGTTTACCTTAAGCTCGTCGGCAAGTTCGAATAACTCTAAAATATCTTTATCGCTTTCAAAGCCGATGGCACGCAATAAAGTAGTTACGGGTAATTTTTTCTTTCGATCAATATATGCATACATGACATTATTGATGTCTGTAGCAAATTCAATCCATGAACCGCGGAAAGGAATAATTCTGGCGGAATATAATTTGGTGCCGTTAGCGTGAATGCTCTGACTGAAAAACACACCGGGTGAACGGTGCAACTGTGATACTACAACCCGCTCTGCTCCGTTAATAACAAAAGAACCTCTTGGGGTTAAGTACGGAACCGTACCCAAGAAAACATCTTGTATTACGGTGTCGAAATCTTCATGTTCCGGGTCGGTACAGTAAAGTTTTAATTTGGCTCTGAACGGTACACTATAGGTGAGCCCTCTTTGGAGGCACTCATCGATGGTATATCGGGGGGGCTCAAAAGAGTAATCTAAAAACTCCAATACGAAATTATTACGTGTGTCCGTAATGGGGAAGTTCTCTTCAAAGACTTGATAAAGTTTCTCAACTTGTCTTTGCTCCGGGGTTGTATCAATTTGAAAAAATTCCGTGAACGATCTCAGCTGAATTTCGAGAAAATCGGGATAATCAATATCAACATTTGTAGAAGCAAAATTTACTCTGTTATTTGAAAATGCCATCTGCTTACCGAGATTAATTAATTTATACTAATATAATAAAAGGTTTAGAGTTAATTTTTATTAACTCTAAACCTGTACTTTGAAGACAAAGGCCTTATTTTAACTCAACCTCAGCGCCTTCTTCTTCGAGTTGCGCTTTAAGAGATTCAGCTTCTTCTTTAGAAACAGCCTCTTTCAATGTAGAGGGTACTTCGTCAACTAAAGCTTTAGCTTCTTTAAGACCTACGCTGGTAAGTTCTTTGACTTTCTTAACTACTTTAAGTTTTTGTCCGCCTGCTGCTTTGAGGATTACGTCAAACTCAGTTTTCTCTTCAGCTTCTTCACCTTCGCCTCCGCCGGCTGCTGCAACGGCAACGGGTGCGGCTGCGGGTTCAATACCGTATTCTTCTTTCAAGATGTCGGCTAATTCTTTAACTTCTTTAACGGTTAAGTTTACGAGTTGTTCTGCAAATTCTTTGATGTCTGCCATTTTATTTGCTTTTAAAAAATTTAATTTTCGATTTAATTAATTTATTCAGATTTTTCTTCTAAGGTTTCGAGAACGCCCATAATGGTTGTTCCACCGGACTGCAATGCAGATATAACATTGTTTGCGGGAGCTTGCAAGGCACTGATAACATCGGCAATAAGTTCGTTTTTGGACTTAAGTGCTGCCAATTGATCAATGAGTTGGTCTCCGTAATAAAAACCTTCTTCAACGTATGCTCCTTTCAGCAAGGGCTTCTCGTGCTTCTTACGATAGTCTTTAAGTACTTTAGCGGGTAAATTTCCCACTGAAGAAAACATTACTGCGGTGGAGTTTGAAAGTACTTGTTCAAATTCTTTCAAGTCCTTTTCGGATTTTTCCATTGCTATTCTGAGCAATGTATTTTTAGCAACCGTAAAGGTGATGTCATTTTTATAACATTCGCGCCGCAGGTCATTGGTTTCTTGAGCGTTTAGCCCCAAGTAATCAACTATGTAAATGTGTTCAGAGTTATTGATCCCTTCGGTCAAGCTCTCTATCAATTTATTCTTTTCTTCACGTCTCATAAATCAGATTTGTTTTATTTCAGAAATTAATCTGATGCTATTGATTTCACGTCTATTGAAATTCCGGGGCTCATGGTTGATGAAAGCGTGATGCTTCTCATATATGTCCCTTTTGCCGATACCGGTCGTAATTTCATGATAGTATCAATAAATTCACGGGTATTTTCTTTGATTTTTTTAGCATCAAAAGAAACTTTTCCGATAGAGGTATGAATAATTCCGAATTTATCTACTTTGAAATCAATTTTTCCTTGTTTAATTTCCCTAACGGTGTTTGCAATATCGTTGGTTACGGTTCCTGTTTTAGGATTTGGCATAAGGCCTCTGGGCCCAAGCACACGACCCAAAGGTCCGAGCTTTCCCATTACTGAGGGACTTGCTACGATGACGTCTATGTCTGTCCAACCATTTTTGATTTTATCGACATATTCATCAAGGCCTACATAATCCGCTCCGGCTTCTTTTGCCTCTTCTTCTTTGTCAGAATCGCACATAACCAATACTTTAACATCTTTTCCGGTGCCGTGCGGCAAAGAAACTGTGCCTCTTACCATTTGATCAGCTTTTCGAGGATCAACACCCAAACGGATGTCAATATCTACGGACTCATCAAATTTTGCAGCAGATACTTTTTTTACCAGTTCAGAAGCTTCAGATAATGAATATTGCTTATCGGGGTCAATCAATTCCAAGGCTTTCTTTCTGTTTTTTGTAATTCTTGTCATTGTTGAAATTAATTTAAATTAGTAGGAAATTCGCCTTTCACTCTCAAACCCATGCTTCTGGCAGTTCCTGCAACCATTTTCATTGCCGATTCCAAAGAGAAAGCGTTTAAATCCTTCATCTTATCTTCTGCAATTTCTTGAATCTGAGCCCATGTTACCGAACCGACTTTTTTTCGGTTGGGTTCTCCGGAACCTGATTTTAGTTTTGCTTTTTCAAGCAGTTGCACGGCTGCGGGGGTTGTTTTGGTTACAAAGTCAAACGATTTGTCTTTGTAAACAGAAATCTCAACCGGTATCACTTGTCCGGCTTTCTCTTGCGTACGGGCGTTGAACTGCTTACAGAATTCCATAATGTTCACGCCGGCTGCACCGAGAGCGGGACCAACCGGAGGAGAGGGATTGGCTGCACCTCCTCTAATTTCTAATTTTACAATCTTTGAAATTTCTTTAGCCATTTTTCAGCTTTTTATGAATTGATGTAATAGGAAGCACTAAATATACGTAACAGCATTTTTTTTATTCTTTTTCAACTTGCATAAAACTCAGCTCAACCGGTGTTTTTCTTCCGAAAATTTTCACCATTACGCGGAGTTTTCTCTTGTCTTCAAAAACTTCTTCGATAGTACCGCTGAATCCGCTAAAGGGACCGTCACTAACTTTTACGGCTTCTCCCGTAAAATAAGGTACCGTAATCGACTCGTCTTTTTCGGCGAGTTGGTCAACTTTTCCGAGTATTCTGTTTACTTCCTGCTCTCTTAAAGGTACGGGATCACCGCCTTTAGTTTCAGAAAGAAAATCTATAACATTCGGAATATTGCTCAATATATGCGGTATTTCACCTACCAAAGCAGCTTGTACAATAATATATCCGGGGAAATAATTTCGCTCTTTGCTGATTTTTTTCCCTTTTCTTACTTGATAAACCTTCTCCGTTGGGATCAAGACTTGGGGCACATAATCTTTAAGTCCTAAACGTTTAATTTCGGACTCTATATATTCTTTGACTTTTTTCTCTTTGCCCCCAATAGCACGCAGAACATACCATTTGATGTCCGGGTTTATTTGGTCATTTGTTTCTTTATCACTCATTCTTAATCTCCCTCTTAAACCAAATTATAAATTACTTTCATTAAAGAGCTGAAACTGATATCCATAAGATATACAATTAATGCTATAATGAAAGATGCAATCATAACGACCACCGCACTACTTTGCAGGTCTGCCCACGAAGGCCACGTTACTTTGTGTACCAATTCGGTGTACGAGTTTTTCAAGTATCCTTTAATCTTCATTACGATATAAATTTGCACGGGAGGAGAGACTCGAACTCCCAACCTGCGGTTTTGGAGACCGCTGCTCTGCCAAATTAAGCTACTCCCGTTTGATAAAGAAGAATTCGGCAGTCGATACAACTGCCGAATCTTTATTGATATCTTACTGAATTATTCAATGATTTCAGTAACCTGACCGGCTCCTACGGTTCGTCCGCCTTCACGGATAGCAAAACGTAAACCTTTTGTCATGGCTACCGGGTAAATCAGTTCTACCTCAATAGAAACGTTATCACCGGGCATTACCATTTTAGTTCCTTCCGGTAAATGTACTTCACCGGTTACATCCAATGTTCTCAAATAGAACTGTGGCCTGTAATTGTCGTGGAATGGAGTATGACGTCCGCCTTCCTCTTTTTTCAATACGTAAACCTCAGCTTTGAATTTTGTATGGGGTGTTACCGAACCGGGTTTGGCTATAACCATTCCGCGTTTGATTTGTTTTTTGTCAATACCTCTGAGCAGCAAACCAACGTTGTCACCGGCTTGTCCGTCATCAAGTATTTTACGGAACATCTCTACACCTGTAATTACAGAGCCTAATTTTTCGGCACCAAGTCCGATGATATCCACTTTATCGCCGGTATGAATTTCACCGGTTTCAATTCTTCCGGTAGCAACTGTTCCGCGGCCTGTAATTGAGAATACATCCTCAACAGGCATCAAAAAGTCTTTATCAACATCACGCTCGGGAAGCGGTATCCACTCATCGATGGCATCCATTAATTCCCAAATTTTTTCTTCCCACTTAGGATCACCTTCTAAAGCGCCCAGTGCAGAACCTTTAATAACGGGAGCGTTTTCACCGTCGAACTCGTAGAAGTCCAACAATTCGCGTACTTCCATTTCAACAAGTTCCAAAAGTTCTTCGTCATCTACCATATCAACTTTGTTGATAAAAGTTACGATGCTGGGAACATTTACCTGACGCGCCAAAAGGATGTGCTCTCTGGTTTGAGGCATGGGTCCGTCTGTACCTGCAACAACGATGATTGCACCGTCCATTTGGGCAGCACCTGTTACCATGTTCTTAACATAGTCGGCGTGACCGGGACAGTCAACGTGCGCATAGTGGCGTTTTCTTGATTCATATTCAACGTGAGCTGTATTGATGGTTATACCCCTTTCTTTTTCTTCGGGAGCATTATCAATAGAGTCGAAGTCTTTAATGTCGCAAAGACCTTCTTTGCTCAAAGTAAGTGTAATCGCTGCAGTTAATGTGGTTTTACCATGGTCAACGTGACCAATTGTACCAATATTAACATGCGGTTTTGACCTATTAAATTTTTCTTTAGCCATGATTGATATTGATTTAGAAGTGTTTTAAATGTTATAAATGAGCCAATGCCGGGAATTGAACCCGGGACCTCTTCCTTACCAAGGAAACGCTCTACCCCTGAGCTACATTGGCAAGCAACAGAATATAAAGAGCGGGAGACGAGGTTCGAACCCGCGACCTGCAGCTTGGAAGGCTGCCGCTCTACCAACTGAGCTACTCCCGCATTAATTTTCAGTGGGGGGAGGAGGATTCGAACCTCCGAAGTCTAAGACAACAGATTTACAGTCTGCCCCGGTTGGCCACTTCGGTATCCCCCCTGAAAATTATGAGCCGGTGAACGGATTCGAACCGCCGACCCGCTGATTACAAATCAGCTGCTCTGGCCAACTGAGCTACACCGGCAAGCTAAACCATTTCAAGAACTCATTGTTTTCGATTCCCTGTGAAAATCGGTTTGCAAATATATAGAATAAAAAGTACTTACAAAACTTTTTTGAGTGTTTTTTAAAAAATTATTGACGAATTCGTTCTTTATGTTTTTTTAATTGTTTCTCAAGAGCACGCACAGCACCATCTACAGCTTCTTCAAAAGCTTTTCCTTTTTTTTCTGCAAATAAATCATTTTTTGGAATCTCAAGTCGTATTTTGGCTTCTTTATTTTCAGTCTTTTTTGCTCCTGACTTATCAAAGTTCAAAAATACTTCGGCTGCAATTATTCCGTCAAAAAATTGCTCTAACTTTTCTACCCTTTTCTCGGTAAAGTCCAATAATTTTTTGTCGGCATCGAAATGTACTGTGTTTATTTTAATATCCATAGTATTACGATTTTTGTGCTCGTGGGTGAGCCTGTTTATAAATTTGTGTCAAACGTTCAAATGTATTGTGCGTATAGACTTGCGTAGCTGACAAGCCGGCATGTCCCAACAGTTCTTTAACGGCATTTATATCGGCTCCGTTATTCAGAAGATGCGTAGCATAAGTATGTCTGAGTATATGCGGGCTTTTCTTTTTCAGCTCGGTAATATAAACCAAATACTTTCTAACGGAACGATAAATCAACTTCGGGTAAGCAGCTTTGCCTTTTTTTGTAATAAAGAAGTGTGTATCTTCAGGTGTATGCTGTTTGCGAAGCTCCAAATATGCTTTTATTCTTGCGTTTAGTTGAGACGGATAGGGAACAATGCGTTGTTTTTGCCCTTTACCGCTGACTAAGATGCGTGATTGAGCCATATCTATGTCCGAAATGCTTAGGTCAATAATTTCAGCTCGTCGCATGCCGGTAGCATACAACATCTCTATAATAAGACGATCGCGTATGCCTTCAAAATCATCGGGAAAATATTGCCCGTCCAAAAGTAAATCTAATGCCTCTTGTTTTATAAAATCAGGAAGCATTTTGTTAGCTCTCAGGTTGGATATATTTTCGACCGGATTGGCTTCAATCAGACCATTGCGCAGGAGATATGCATAATAGCTTTTCAAAGCGGCAATCTTTCGATTTACGGTACGCGATGCAAGCCCCGACTGTTTCAAAGAACTTATCCACTTTCGGATGAGCTTTGAGTCAGCGTAATCCGGATTCGACGATTGCTTGGTTTCTTTACAGAACGCTTCGAACTTTTTTAAGTCCGCAGCATAAGATACAACCGTATGTTCGGAATAGGCTTTTCGTGATTCTATATTTTTTAAGAAATCATTTATACGCATCTTTCAAGCGGATTAAGTAAGAGAAAAAAACTATTAACCTTCTCTTTCTTCCCTCTTGAGTTGTTCTACGTATTTAGCTTTAATCATTTCTTCTCTTTTTTCAACCGAAGGTTTTGAGTAAGCTTGTCGGTTTCGGATTTCTTTGAGAACTCCGGTACGCTCGAATTTACGTTTAAAGCGTTTTAATGCTCTGTCGATATTTTCTCCTTCTTTAACAGGAACTTTAATCATGTTTGTATCTTTTTAAATTATTATAAAAATTTTCAGGCTGCAAAAGTATTAATTAGTATAAAATTAACAAATTTATTTTAAAAATCAAAATTTTGAAAGCACTTTTCTTGCAATAACTAAACGTTGTATTTCGGAAGTTCCTTCACCTATCTGAAGAATGCGCTGATCTCTGTAAAATCGCTCTGCCGGATAGTCTTTCATAAGGCCGTATCCGCCGTGAATTTGCACGGATTTATCGGCGACTTCTTTGGCGATTTCGGAGCAATAAAGTTTTGCCATGGCGGCTTCTCTCTGAAAAGGCAGGCCTTCGTCTTTCATGCGGCAAGCTTTGTATAATAAATTTCTGCCGAGTTCAACTTTGGTAGCCATATCGGCTATGCTGAAAGAAACAGCTTGAAAATCGCTGATATATCTCCCAAATTGTTTGCGCTGTTTGGAATATTTAGCGGCTTGCTCAAAAGCTCCTTGTGCCAATCCCAGCCCTATTGCGCCAATTGATAAGCGTCCGTTGTCCAATGTGCTCAGCATTATTTTGGAGCCTTCGCCTATTTTACCGAGAAGATTTTCTTTTGGAACTCTGCAATTATCAAAATACAGTTCGGCTGTGTCGGAAGCACGCCACATCATTTTTCCGTGCATTGGAATTCGGCTGAAACCTTGCGTATCGGCTTCCACAATTACGGCCGAAAGTTGTTTTTTCCCCGACACTTTTCCGGTAACTGCCTGAACGGTAGAACCAATATTTAGTCTTGAGGCTCCGTTGGTAATGAATATTTTGCTTCCGTTAATTAGCCATTCATCGTTTTCTAATACGGCTTTGGTTTTGGTTCCGCGCGAATCGGAGCCGGCAAAAGGTTCCGTAAGTCCGAATGACCACAGGTGTTTTCCCGTAGTGAGCGGCGGTAAATATTTTTCTTTTTGTCGGTCGGTTCCGTAATAATAAATCGGACCGATGCCCAATGAATTGTGAGCAGCCAGGGTTGCTGCCTGAGAACTGTCGATTCGAGCCAATTCTTCCACGGCAATTATGTAGGATAAAGTATCCATATCCTGTCCTCCGTACTTTTCGGGCAAATTCATACCAAACAACCCCATTTCCCCCATTTGCTCAGTAAGCTCTTCAGAGAAAACAGCCGTCTCATCCAATTCTTGAGCTTTGGGTTGGATGGCCGTTTGAGCAAAATCACGTACGGATTTTCGTAATAATTTTTGTTCGTCGGTAAGTCCGTAATTCATCATAAGCAAATAATTTTGCCTAAATATAATAAAAAATATTGAAATAGCCGGATATATAAAAGCAATAAAAAAGTTGTCTTTGAAAAGGCATTAATTATTCTACGGTAATATAATGCTTTAATTTATCGTAAGTAGTTTGAGAAACCAATTTGTGTTTTCGGATGTCTGAAATTCTTGAAAATGGCCCGTTCTTATCTCTAAACTCTACAATTGCTTCGGCATCATAACTTGCAATATACGGATGGCGCCCGAGCTCCCAAGCCGAGGCAAAATTGATACGCAGTTTCTTTGGTTCTTGCCTGATCGGAGCAATATCATCTTTAATGTAGTTATAGAATTTTTCTTTCACTCCATAGACTTCCAAAAGCTGTTCAGAGTGGATATAGCCGCCCAACAATTCGCGATATTTAACAATTCCGGAAGCATTAAATTTCCAGAAATTATTATTCATGGTTTTAAACTCATCTTCCGTAGCAGAGTTGATATCCACTTTTGTAAGCCTCGTCGGCTCATCGGTTGTTTCTTCTGTATCGCCGGTTTGGGGTAAATCAATATAATCTTTCAGCCACTGATATTGTTCTTCCTCAATGGTGTATATTTTTTTAAAATCGCTTTTTTTTTGAAACTCTCCGCCGCTTTTTCTGTAATTGATAACAGCAGAAGCTTGTCGATAAGTAAGTCCGAGGGCTTCCAATGTTTCCGTATCGGCTGTATTGGGGTTGAATGTAAAAAGGCTGTCGGGTTTGAAGGGCTTGGGCTCATTATTTTCAAAGTTCTGAGAATAATAACTTCCAAAATTCCCGTATGACGACGGACCGGAGCGTTCGGGCAAATCAATATAAGGTTCCAAAATTAAATACTGTCGGGTTCGGATACCGTACATTCTCCGAAAATCATTTTTATCGTAAAATTTTCCGCCTTTAGAAGTAAAGTTCAATATATTGCCAATTTGCTTGTCGGAAAGCCCCAATTTTTTCCAATCTTCCGCAGTTGCGGTATTGGGATTAAAGCGAAATAAGTCTAAAGAATCGTAGCGTTCAATAATATATTGATCCAAACGACTGATGTATTCAGGGTCTTCCTTTTTCTTTAGTAAAGTTCTGAAAGAATCCACTTGAAGGGCAAGCTGTGCCGTATCAAGATTACTTTTGTCAGCAAAAGAATATGAATTTACAACTACTCGAAATGCAATTACGGCTCCGAGAATAAGTAAAAGGACCAATAAACCGTTCTTTTCTCCTTTGGTAAAGGTTAACAGTTCCTTAATGTCTTCTTTGCCAATCATGCATCATCTCATTTTATTTAAACTTTTTTATGGATCCGTCTTTTATGCGTCTGAAATAATCTTTCATATCGGCTTTTACTTCGGATGACATCAGCAGTACTCCAAGAATATTGGGAAGTGCCATACTTAAAATCATCATATCGGAAAAATCAACCACAGAACCTAAATTTGAAGAAGAGCCTATGATAATAAACGTAAGAAAAATCATGTAATAAATAAAGGTGGAAACACGCATGTTTTTGGTAATCTTGCGGTCGCCAAGAATGGGATTGAACAGATATTTGAATCCATTGAGCCCGTAGTATGACCATGAAATCATGGTAGAAAAAGCAAACAGGAAAATAGCTACCGTAAGGAACCAAGGGAACCAATCAAAAACAGTTTCAAAAGCCCTGGATGTAAGCTCTGCGCCGGCAAGTCCTTCGCCTACTTCAGGCGCCCAATATCCGGAAAAGATAATTACCAGAGCTGTCATGGTACAAATAATAACGGTATCGATAAAAGGCTCCAGCAGAGCGACCAAACCCTCACTGACCGGCTCTTCGGTTTTAACTGCCGAGTGAGCAATAGGAGCCGAACCAACACCGGCTTCATTGGAAAAAGCAGCACGTTGAAACCCGACAATCATCACTCCTATAATACCGCCTTTCAGAGCTTCGGATGAAAATGCGCCGCTAAAAATAAGGTCAAAAGCTTCTCCGGCATGGTCTATATTAATTCCGATAATAATTAATGCCGTAACAACATACAAGACAGCCATAAAGGGAACAATTTTCTCGGTAACTTTTGCTATACTCTTTATTCCGCCAATTACAACAATTCCCACCAAAAAAGCCAACACTAAGCCAAAATATGCTCCGTAACCCTCTATGGCCGGAAAGAATCCGGAAACTTGACCGGAAAATTGTGCGAAAGCCTGATTGGCCTGAAACATATTACCGCCGCCAAGCGAACCGCCAATAACAAGTATGGCAAAAATAAAGGCCAATACTTTTCCGAGGCGTCCTAAATTTCTTTTTTTCAAGCCTTTGCTAAGGTAATACATGGGTCCGCCGGCCACTTTTCCTTCCTCATCAATATTACGGTATTTAACTCCAAGGGTAACTTCTGCAAATTTGGAAGCCATACCAAGCAAGCCGGCAATAATCATCCAGAAAGTAGCACCGGGGCCGCCTATGGTAATGGCTATGGCAACTCCGGCAATATTCCCCAAACCAACGGTAGCAGATAGCGCCGTAGCCAGAGCCTGAAAGTGCGAAACTTCACCGGCATCATTGGGGTTATCAAATTTTCCGCGAATTAAATCAATGGCGTGCCTGATTCCTTTGAAATTTACAAAATTCATTTTTATGGTAAAGAAGATAGCACCAAACATTAACCATACTACCACAAAAGGTATGGACATGGTTTTTGGGTCGCCGTTTGGATGTATTAAGGCTTCGCCGGTTTCATCATCATAAAGTTCGGGGTCGTAAATCTGAAAAGCGGCAAAAATATCATACATCAAAATGCTGCTGATACCGTTTACTACCGGTATAAAAAAAGCATTAATCCGCTCATCTGGAGATTCCGGTTTTACGTTAAATTTAACAAAACCGGGTTTTCCGTTGGCATCGGTAACTAAAAGCTCGTATTCTTTACCTTCTGTCAGGCCTATGGCTAATTCTGAAGTTAAAGGTGTTGCTTGATGCGACCACTTATAAATGTATGGTAATTCACCGCCGGAAACATTTGCCCGGGCTTCACCGTTGTTAATTTTTGAGCTTTTGTTGTTTGTTTCAATTTCAAGATTAAGTTCTTGCGCATGAATGTGAAAACCGAAAAGAATCCATACGGTTACAGAAAGAAATGCTGCTTTTAGCTTCATTATTTACAATGGTTTTGTTAAATATGGAGATAGTTCTGCTGATTAGATTAGTTGGCAAAAAGCCTGATTTGTTGCGACAGTGTTTTCTTTATATCTTTACGATGAACAATATAATCCAGAAAGCCGTGTTCCAAAATAAATTCGGAACGTTGAAAGCCTTCGGGCAAATCTCTGCCAATGGTTTCTCTTATAACGCGCGGTCCCGCAAAACCAATAAGTGCACCGGGTTCGGCAATATTAACATCGCCCAGCATGGCATAAGATGCCGTAACGCCACCGGTTGTGGGATGCAACATAAAAGATATATAAGGTATTTTTTCTTCGGAAAGCAAAGTAAGCTTAGAAGATATTTTGGCTAATTGCATCAGAGAGAAAGCAGCTTCCATCATACGTGCACCGCCCGATTTCGAGAAAATAACCAAGGGTTTCTTGTGTTCTGTGCAATGATCAATAAGCCGTACAATTTTTTCTCCTACAACGGCTCCCATTGAGCCGCCGATAAACTCAAAATTCATGGCTGCAACGGCCACATTCTGACCGTCGATTTTTCCGTAAACAGTTGTTACGGCATCTTTTAGGCCGGTTTTCATTTGTGTGGCTTTAAGCCTTTCGGAATATTTTTTTCGATCGGTAAAATTAAGCGGGTCGGCAGATGTAAGATTGGCATTGATTTCGGTATATTCATTATTATCAAAAATAAGTTCGAAATATTTTACTGCCGGAATGCTGTCGTGATAACCGCATTTGATACATACTCTGTTGTTACGTTCATGATCTTCGGTATGAATAATTTCACGACACTCGGGGCATTTATACCATAAACCTTCACTTCCTTCTTTTTTGTCTTTGGTTTGGGTTACGATGCCTTTTTCCATTCTGCTGAACCAACCGGTCTTTTCTTCTGCCATGGCTTAAAGAGTTATAATTTGAGTAAGTTATATTTATAATAATTAAACAAGATACGGGTATCCGATAAAAATCAAATACCCGTTTATTTAATGCTATAATAATTCGTTTTTATTAATACAATTCAAATCATCAAATGCCTGCCTTAATCTTTCTGCCATTGATTCTTCAGCAGCACGCAGCCATTTTCGCGGATCATAATATTTTTTATTGGGTTTATCGTCGCCGTCCGGGTTTCCGATTTGCGCCTGCAAATAATCGTGATGTTCTTTGTCATATTTTCTCACACCATCCCAAAAGGCCCATTGTGTATCGGTGTCAATATTCATTTTAATAACACCGTAAGAAATAGCTTCACGAATTTCTTCTTGACTTGAACCGGAACCTCCGTGAAACACAAAGTTTACCGGTTTTTCATCGGTATTGAATTTGGTTTGAATATGCTGTTGCGAATTTTTCAGAATAACGGGTGTAAGTTTAACATTGCCGGGTTTATATACTCCGTGAACATTACCAAAAGCTGCAGCCACGGTAAAGTTTTCATCCACACTCCTCAGTTTTTCATAAGCATAGGCTACTTCTTCGGGTTGGGTGTAAAGGTCGGCACTGTCGATTCCGGTGTTGTCCACACCGTCTTCTTCTCCGCCTGTAACACCGAGTTCAATTTCGAGGGTCATACCCATTTTCTTCATACGTTTAAGATAACGCATGCTTATTTCTATGTTTTCTTCCAATGGTTCTTCCGACAAATCAAGCATGTGCGAGCTAAAAAGGGGTTTGCCGGTTTCTTTGAAGAACTTTTCGCCTTCATCCAACAAGCCGTCAATCCAAGGCAGGAGTTTTTTGGCGGCATGGTCGGTATGTAAAACTACGGCTACTCCGTATGCTTCTGCAAGAGCATGTATGTGCTTAGCCATGGAAACCGCACCGAGAACGGCTGCTTTATGGTCGCTGTTGTCTATATGCTTTCCGGCAAAAAATTGTGCTCCTCCGTTAGATGCTTGTATCATAACCGGAGAGCCGGCTTTGGCGGCAGCCTCAAGAACGGCATTTGCCGAATTTGTTCCTACAACATTAACGGCCGGCATTGCAAATTGATTTTTCTTTGCAATATCTAAAAGGGTCTTTAAATCTTTTCCGGAAACTACACCGGGTTTTATTTTATTAAATGCCATGATTTATATTTTTTATGGTGAATTTTCGCTTTTAAAGTTTCAAAGTTAAAAAAATGAATGTTTATAGCAAGCGTTTTTGTCCATAATTTTAATCTCTGCATAATTCGCCTTTTTTATTCCGGATAATTCCCTATTTTTGTTAATACTTTTATTACATTCTTAGGGAACAGAGAAAACAGTATTTTACAAAAACAGATACCATGAAACAATTAATATTGCTTTCGGCAATTATTTCGACCTTATTATATATACCATATAGCGCCGATGCACAAAGGCACTATAAAAGTTTATATCCGGAACTTCAAGACAGTTTGTATTTTGAAACCATAATGGACTTGGAACAACAGCAGAAATACGATTCTATGGTAATGATGGCCGATGAGGTTTTCGATACATATTACGACAAAGACAATCCGAATCAGGCTGTGTTTTTATTTTTCAGCTGTGTGCATCGTCCGACGGGCTCAACGCTAAATAAACGTGTCATGCCCATGATTGATGAAAAGCTTAACAAGCTCAGAGCCGAAACGGATACCATGAACGTGCATTTCGCCAATCTGCTGCAGCTTAAAGGTTTTGGATACAAATATCAGTACCGTATGAATGAAGCCATGAAATATTACCGCCAAACCGAAGCCCTGTTTAATATGCTTGATGCTCCTGTTTTGCTCAAAATGGGTTTGTACCAGAGCATGGGCTCGTCGCTCATTAATTTAAAACGCTACTATGAAGCCTACAGCTATCTAAAAAATACCTTACCGGCTTTTAAAAGTCAAAACTTATTGCATGACTTGGCATACAGTTATCTCGAAATTGCACGCGCCATGTCGGCCAACAACCAAATCATCTTGGCTTATGAATACAATAAAAAAGCCCATGAAGTTGTTTCAAAGAACTTTCCGCACAGTTATAATAATGTAGTGATTTCGAATAATTTGACAGATAACTGCATAAAGATCGAAAAACTTGACGAAGCGCTTTATTATTCACATTTTGCCGACAGTGTAATGAAAGCCAATGATTATACCGATAATTTACACATGGTTTATTTTTCAATATTGGCCAACCGAGGAATAATACACAGAAAAAGCGGCGAATATGATAAAGCCGATAAATATTTCAGGGAATTAGAAAATCAAGTCATTAAATACACCGGCGCCAAAAGTCCTATTTTGCCGGATGTATATTCAGAATTTGTGTATAATTATTTGGAAAGCGAACAAGCCGATTCAGCCATTTTTTATATTGAAAAAATACAGCGTATAAAACCCGATGATGAAAAATATTATTCCGAGCTGGCCAAAGCATACTCATTGAAAAATGAGTATGATAAAGCCATTTCTGCTTTGCGGAAAATACAGCCGGATGAAAAATCAGCAGAATATAATTTTGATAATTTTAATACTCAAATTTCTTTGGCTTCCCTTTACAAAGAAAAATACAAAAAGGACAATCAATCGGTTTTTCTTGACAGCATTCTGTATTATGTTGCATCAGCCGACCGGCTGATTAGTGCCCACCGCAATGCCCTGCTGATTGGGGCCGATGATGAAGCTTTAGCGGAAAAGTATCATAACTTGGCAGAAATCGGCTTGTTTGCAGCTTATGAGCTCAAAGAGCAAAACCGAGAAACACATGAGGAAACACTGCGCTTAATATCAACCGCAACCGCTTTTAAGTTAAACACCGAAGCCGGTAATTTACGTGATTTTGATTTGGATGTAAATCTGCAATTAGAACTTAGGCAAAAAATACGTGCCATTGAAAACCAACTTTTGGCTATGGATGAAAAAGCCGATGCCGAGTTACGCAACCAAAAAGAACAAGAACTTTTTGAAACCCGAATCGATGCCTTTGAGCTGTCTTATCGTCTGCAAAGTGGAGATAAGCGCAAGCAGAATCCGACGGATTTTAGCAAAGCATCATACACTGACATACAAAATCAATTGGGGGAAAAAGAAGCTCTGGTGGCTTACTTTATGGAGAAAGACTATCTTTACAGCCTAAGCATCAGACAAAATAAAACCGGTTTCAACCGGCACAAAACCGGGGATGATTTTCCGATACTTCTTAACCGTTTTTACAGAAAAATAAAAACATCAGCTGCCGATTTTGACGAAACATCAGCCGAATTATACGATATTCTCATAAAGCCTATTGAGGACGAATTAAAGAATACAAAAAAAATTAGCTTTATTCCGGACGGTACGCTTAACCGAATTCCTTTTGAAGCCTTAGTGAAATCGGAAAGAAATAAGTCCGTTTATTTAATTGAAAATCAAGCTGTTTCATATCAATACTCCGTGCCGCTCTGGTTAAAAAGCAGGCAGGCAAGAAAAAAAGCATTAAGCTTTACAGGTTTTGCTCCGGTGTTTTTGTCGGATAATACGCGCGAGAATGAAAAACTGATAAGCTATTCCGAAACCATGCGCGACGCCTATGCCGACATGCAGTCCGGTGAAAAGCTTAAGCCTTTGCCTTATTCCGAAGAAGAAGTAAAAGCCGTAAAAAAGCTGTTCGACCAAAAGGCTTTGCCCGGCAGATTGTTTCTGCATGAAGCAGCCACGGAAAAAAACCTGAAAGAGAATGCCGAACAAAGCAGCGTAATACACATTGCCACGCATGGTATTTCGTCTTACGAAAACCCGGAACTTTCCGGATTGTTTTTCCAAAAAGAAGCCAATCCCGAAGATATCACCAATGACGGATTTATGTATGCCGATGAGATATACATGCTAAATTTAGACGCCGACTTGGTGGTTCTGAGCGCCTGTAAATCAGCGGCCGGACAAATAAGGCCGGGAGAAGGCGTAATGGCATTGCCGCGGCCCTTTATTTTTCTGGATGTTCCGAATTTAGTGGCTTCTTTGTGGAAAATTCACGATGAGAAGACCAAAAATATGATGGTTGATTTTTACAGCGAAGTTTTAAACGGACAGGATTATGCCCAAGCGCTCAGAACAGCCAAAGTAAAAAGTATGGGTCGGGGTAATTTGCCAAGCGACTGGGCAGCACTTATTCTCATAGGACGATAAAACAAGCTTGAAAATTTAAGCGAAAAAGATTATCTTTACAAACAATAAAATTAAACCGTTTTGGCCGGGATTATTATAGTTCCCTTGGTCAATAAACCAAAACAAATCGTATGAAGCTAAGTTTTCTAAAAGCATCGGCAGCTGTCATTTTAATAATGTGCTTAACGGCCGGCAAAAGTTTTGCGCAGATAGACAATGTGTATGCGGCATTGCTGCTAAAACCCGGGCATGTTTATCTCTCGTCTAATCAGCTCAAAATTAATGCCGAGAAAGCCCATATCACTAAAAGCGTATCTTTGGAAAAAAACACACGCTATGCATTTAGTGTCTGGGCTAAAGAAGATTTCCGAAATCATGTGGACATGAAGCTTTTTAACCAAGACGACAGTCTTTTAGCATGTATGAATCCGGCTTACCAAAGTTCTAAAGGCGTGCGCTATTTTTATTATGTCCCGGATGAATCGGGTTTATACAATATCACCTTTAGCTTGCATAAAAAAAACATTAATTCGGATGTTTATCTGATACAAGGCTTATTTTTTACCGAAACGGAGTTGCAAGAAGGCAAAGGCGACAAAAAATACATGTCTCCTTTTTGCCGAAATAAGTAATTTAAAAAATTCGCACTTCCGGTTCCAGCTCGATGCCGAATTGTTCTCGGATTTTGGATTGTATCATTTCAGCCAGTTCTAAAATGTCTTTACCGCCGGCTTTGTTATGATTAATCAAAACCAAGGCCTGCTTGTTATGCACGCCGGCACGTTGGGTTCGATACCCTTTAAAGCCGGCTGTGTCAATCAACTGTCCGGCAGCTAACTTAAGATTCCCGTCGGGCAAATCATAGGAAACCAATTGCGGATAAGTTTTTTTCAACTGCTCAAACTGAGCGGGATTTACCACAGGGTTTTTAAAAAAGCTGCCGGCATTCGGAATTTCATCCGGTTCGGGCAATTTGCTTTTACGTATGGCAATAATTATTGCTCTTAAATTCTTTAAATTCAATTCGGGATATTTTTTTGCTTCTTCGGCAATGCTTCCGTAATTTATTACAAGTTCAGATTTTTTTTTCATTACAAAATCTACGGCAGTAATAATGAAGCGGTCTTTATAGTTTGTTTTAAAAATGCTGTCCCGATACTCAAAGCGGCATTCCTCATTTGAGAATTCACAAAATAGTTTTGTTTTCGTATCAAAAGCATGAACGCGCCAAATAATGTCTTTAACTTCAACTCCGTAAGCGCCTATGTTCTGAACCGGAGCTGCACCCACCGTTCCCGGGATGTATGAGAGATTCTCGGCTCCGTATAAATTTCGTTCAATGCAATATTGCACAAAATCGTCCCAAGACTCACCGGCCTCTGCCCTTAAATACACAGAATCCGTATCTTCATTCAATTTTTTAATACCTTTATTATTCATCCGAATAATAATACCCTTAAAATCACCGGCAAACAATAAGTTACTGCCTTCGCCCACAGTTAAAATTTTTCGGGCAGCTATGTTTTGTGCTTCAAACAATACAGGGAGTTCCGATGCTTCGGAAATATTAAAAAAATCATCGGCGAAAACCTCGACGGCAAATGTATGATGATTTTTCAGGTTATAGTTAGTAAAATGTTCCATTAAACATGATTGTTTGGGTTCTGCCGAAACTTGCAAAACCGCCTGTGTGAAAAAATGAAATTATTTAGAAATTAAATATCGGAATCAACACTTACTTTAATTACAAAGTATTGCTGTTTTTTGTCTAAAGGCAGGAAGTGGTATTCTATGGGGTGATTGGTTTTACGGGCAATATCAATGAGCCCCAAACCGGCACCGCCTTTTTTTGAAACACGCCCTTTGCGCAATTGGTCTTTATACATCTTATTGAGCTGTTCTACGGCAGCAGAATTAACGGTATCAAGCGCATCGGAAAGTGCGGGAATATCTTCATTGAGAATTTTATTAGCCGTGATGATGTAATAGGCATTTTCATCTTTCCCGAGTATAAACATGCCTTTGGTAATATTAATTTCATGGAAAAGAGAACCGGAATGTTTGGTAAGATTTTGCAATATTTCAATAACGGAATGGTTCAAGCGGCGTTTAACTTTACCGGAGGCTCCGCTTCGTTCTGTTTCATCTTCGGTGAGCGCCGAAAACATCTTTATAATCTTATGATTAAAACTTCCCAAGTAAATTAAACTAATACCTTTATCTTCAAAACTTTCGTATAGTTTTAGAAGCGCTCCCGTGAATTGAATGTCTGTTTTATCCATTAAAAAAGAGATTGCAAAGATTTTTATAAAGATATAAAAAAAAAACAGAATGCCAATGCCCTCGTAAAAAATATGCCGTTTAAGAAAATTTTTGGCCAATTATCGGGAAGCCGATTTCTGAATACTTGGGTTTTATAACTGCACATTAAATATATATTTTGCAAAAAAACCGGAATACGATACTTTTGAGGCCATTATGAATAGCAGGATTCATCAAACTCTCAAAAGGAAACACATTAGCTTGCTGTGCGCAGCAGTTCTTGTGCTGTTAATGCCTTTCACCCGAACGGCACTCCCGTGGGTGCTTGTATGCTGGCTTGCTGCATTGATTATCGAAAAAGCCTATTTGAAAAATCCTTTTAGGTTCCTGCCGTCTCAGTCGGCTCGTTATGCATTTTATGCATTTTCGGGAATTTATCTTTTACTATTAATGAGCTTAATCGTTAGTACAGAAATCAATGACGGTATAAAACAGCTCACCCAAAGTTTGTCGCTTTTAATTATTCCCATAATGGTGCTATACTCAAGTGATGTTTTAAGAAAAAACAGAACATTAATTCTTCGCAGTTTCATTGCCGGTGTGTCATTGGCAGCAGTGCTTTGTATATTTTTTTCTTTTTTTGCTTATATAAATACCGGGGGCGGTTTACAGTTGAATGAAATTAATGCGGAGCGATTTAATGAATATTTTTATTATCGTAATTTTTCCTATTATGCCCATCCGGCCTATTTTTCATTATTTCTAAACATTTCTCTTGTTTTCTTATTTTTCGACTCCGGACTTACAAACACCAAACGACGATTAATATCAGCAAAAATTTCTCTATGTTTGCTTCATATTGCGGCAATCTATTTTTTATCCTCACGCGCCGGTTTAATAACGCTGTTTATCAGTTTGATTTTTTTGGCTATATTTTTAATAAAATCCATAAACAAAAAACGCTATAAAATATTTACTTTTTCGGTGTTGCTTATACTCATAGCAATGAGTGTATTTAATCCGAGAGTTTATCCTAAATTGCAACAGGCTCATCAGTATTTCTTCCAAGCTAATAATAATAAACAGGAAGCTACACCCAGTCGCATAGCTATATGGAAATCGGCATGGCTGGCTGCTGAAAAAAACTTATTAACCGGAAATGGAATTGGAACTGAAAAATATTTAATCGGACATAACTATAAACCTGAAAAATACTTATCGGTCAATGCTCATAACCAATTCTTGGATTACACTGTGAGTGCCGGCATATTCACCGGCTTGCTTCTTACTCTGCAAATGATTTTTGGCTTAATAACTGCTGTAAGAAAAGAACAATTAGCTTTTGTATTGTTTATTATTTACATGGGAATCAATCTTTTATTTGAATCCATGCTGTATCGTTTATTGGGTGTTGTATTTTACAGCTTTTTCTTTAGCTTCTTCTTGATAATGCCGCACTCGAAAAAACGGCAAATAAAACAAACGCCCGACGGCAATTAGCAAGTCGAGCGTTTAATTTTTGGAACTGTTCTATTTTTACTGTTCTCTTTTTTTGGCAAGGACTGAAATATCTCTCAGAAAAATATAAGCAAAACCAACTATTAGAAAAAGAAACACAAAAATCACTACATTCTTAATTAAACCGTTTTTATTTTGGTGAGAAGGCGTAAAACCGGTTAATACCGTGAAAGCTGTGAATTCATAGAGAAATTTTTCATATTTTGCTTTCTGAACAAGTAAATCAATTTTTTCGGAATGAAGCGATTTTTCAGCAGTAATAACTATGGTCTGCGGCATTTTTTCGCTCATTTCTTTTTGCCTGATCTCAATATTTTCCACCTCATGCTCAATACCGGCTATAATTTTTCGGGTAGCCTTTTTCATAATTTGGGTTTTCTCAGCCAAAAAAACATCCTTGCGAATACCTTTTGTAAGTCCCTGCTCCAATTGGGCAAGAATACTGTTATCGTTTACCTCAACGGTAACTTCCAAATAGTCATTGGCTCGCACATTTTTCTCCATGGGCGTTCCGGCTATCGGATACATAAAGTTTACCTCTATGGATGTAAGCAGCTCTAAACTGTCTTTAGGAATCCCTAATTCCTCGGACAGATATTTATAGTTTCCTTTCTCCAAGGCTGTGGCATAGCTGCGTATTTTGTTTGCTGCCAATTCGGAAGAATAATAAACGGGTCTGTCCTCTCTTTCAGTCTGGTAATCAATATCTCTGTCCACTTTTGCAATGGCGGTAAGTTTTGATTCATAAACCGGATCAGCCAGAAAATATCTGACCACTCCAATGAGCAATCCCGCTAAAAAGAAAGCAGAAAGCACTTTATAGTTAACTTTAAAAAAGAGATAAATTCTTACGAATAAGTCCTGAAAAGTAATTTCTTTTGACATGTGTATATTTATTTAAAGACCACAAAAAAAGCAAAAATTTTTATAAAAATGAAAAAAAGATACAACAAGTTTTTCATATTAGCTTCTTTGGGTTACTTTTCAGTTTGAATCTAAATATATCGAACTCCCGCTAACAAGACATCATCGGTTTGATACCGGTTGCCTTTCCAATGGAAAAAATAATCACTGAAAATCTTTTGTTGCTCTTGCATTGGTTTTTCGGCATGCTCCAAGATCAATTTTTTCAATTTTTTTTTCAGTAATTTTTTATCCGATTCACCCCCGAATTGATCGACATAGCCGTCGGACAGAAGATAAAAAGCATCTCCCTTTTCTGCGGGAAAAAGATGGTTGGTATAATTAGTGGTCATCGGTCGCTCGTTCTTTCCTATTGACATACGATCGCCTTTCAATTCCGACAACTCTCCTTTACGATATAAAAACAAAGGTCGAGAAGCGCCGGCAAATTGTGCTTGGCCGTTTTTTTCATCTATTATCAAGACAGCCACATCCATACCGTCTCCGGATTGTTTTTCATTTGCTTCATTCTGCAAATGTTGGGTTACGCTGCTTCGCAATGAGTCAAGAATGTCAGCTGCAGAAATCACACGTTTGCGCTCAACTATTTCATTAATAAAAGATATTCCGAGCATACTCATAAATGCCCCGGGAACACCGTGTCCGGTACAATCAGCTACAACTATAATTCTAAGATTATAGGTCTTATTCTTAATACGCTTTATATTATAAAAATCACCGCTTACAATATCTTTTGGTTGATAAAAAACAAAACTTTCGGGAAACACTTCATTTAAATTTTGAGCATTCGGCAAAAGCGCTTCTTGTATTCGCTTGGCATAATAAATACTTGATAAAAGCTCTTTAGTTTTATATTCAGCTTTTTGCTTTTGTTTTTGTATCAAACGGTTTTTATTATACAACTCATCCCTTTGGCCCATAATTTCCTGTCTCTGCTCTTCTATACGATCCCTCTGTTGGGTAACTTCTTCGGTTCGTTCATCCACTTTGTTTTTAAAATCATCTATCAGGCTTACAATCTCTTGTTGCAGGAAATTATAATTTATAACCAACTGTCCTATCTCATCTTTTGAATTTTCGGGCAGGTAGCTTTCCGTATATCTGAAACCGGTTTTTACAAATGTGCTTATAATTCCCGACAAGCGCGAAAGTCTTCGAGTTAATATATCCGACATCCTAAAACTTAAGACTAAGACAAACAACAAAAGCGTAATCAACAATGACAAATATATAAACCTCAGTCTGCGTTCCATTCGTTCTTGGTAACTGTCGATATCTTTAAGAGTATGTTCATAATTCTGCAAAATACGATTACTGCTGCTGTCAATTCTTCCTTTTAGTCCGGTATTATTGCGTATTCCTATTTTTGAGTCAAGTTCAACCATTTTCATAAATAATTTTCGATAATTGTCCAAATCGTTCAATATTTCCTGCTTTTCTCTCGGCGAGAAATTGGCATTTTGTTCCACTTCTGCTTGCAAATTATCAGCTACGGCATTCAATTTCCCAATGTATTCCGTTTGATTTCGAATAATATAATCTTTTTCATGCCGTCTGAGCATCAGAATGGTACTCAAATTCAGACCTTCAGTAGTTTCCAGTTTGTGAATGTGCGAACGCATTTGTCCGACTACACCGTAGTCTTTGAAACCCCTTTTCTGAATTAAACTAACAATGGAATCAAAAGAACCGGTATAGTTATTAAAAATTTGAAATTTATTTGAAAAATTTATTTTTTCACTGATTACCTCCGGCATTGGCATAGATTGCAGAAACTTTAAAGACTGCCTGTATTCATTGGTTAAACTATCGTGAAGCTTTAATGTGCGGCTTTCACCCGTTTCAAAAAAAGAAGGATTTATTATTTCATATGCAAAAAAATCATCAATTACCTTAGTGTCCTGCAATTTTAGGGTTTGCATTTTAACAGTTTGTTTCTTGAGCAGCTCCGGTCTTTGCTTCTGTTCAATATATATTAGTGAAATTAAAACAACCAAAGCAGTGATTAAGGTAAAGCTCAAAAATACAACAAGCAATTTACTTTTCAATGTATTAAACATCGTATCCCCATTCAAATTTAAGATTGCAAAAATACTCATTAAAATAACCGGTGTAAGGTATTTAAGCTTACATTTATGTTAAATTTCACAAAGAACATAAGTTTTTTCAGAAACTTAGTATGGAAAATAGCTGCAGCCTAAAAATATGATTCTAAAAAGTCTGATTAGCAATCACAATGCAATAATTATTCACAATAATTCTTTCGCAGATCGGCAGCTTTATAGTATTTTAGATGCTCTGCCATTTTAATATCATAACAAGCGCCTTCCGTATTTCCGATTTCAATGCGCAGAAGCGCACGTTGGTAATACAATTCGCCTGAAGGGTGTAAATCCAAAGCCATGCCAAAATCGGCTTCGGCTCTTTCCGGCATTCCGGCCTCGGCAAAGCTTTGGGCTCTGGCCTGAAAATATTCATATTTGGAAGCATCGCCCTCTATGCATTTGTTCAAGGCTTTCAAAGCTCCGAAATGCTCACCGGTTTCTCTCAAAATAAGTGCTTTCAGATAATAGACATCCGCAGCAGTTCCAAAATATGTCTCGTAGGTTTCAATGGCTTCTTTTGCCGGCCTATAATTGCCGGCCAAATACTCGATGCGGGCAAGCGCTTTCAGATGTATCAATTCATTGGGTCGCAGCTCTAAAATACGCCGATAATCATCGGCTGCTGCCCGATAGTCTTCTCTTTGAAGCAAAGCTTCTATTCGCTTTAAGCGATATTCGGGTTTATCGGGTTGCTGCTCAATAGCTTTTGAATAATCTTTTTCAGCTTTTCGGTACTGCTTATTCTGCATAAAAATATCACCGCGCAATACATAAGCTCTCGGATAACGACTGCTTCTGCCTATTCGATTATTCACCAAATTATAAGCATCGGTTATTTTTCCGGAGGCAATTAAATAAGCGACTTCATCCAATTCGCGTTCAGCTGTTTTATAATGTTTCTGATTAATAAAATCTACCCACTTCCTGTTTTTTTCTAAATCCGAAAAAGCCGGATGCAGTCTGATTTCCGACAGCGAGCGTTTTTCTTTTAGGCTAAAATAGTTTTCCATGACCGAAATAAGCGCGTCGGTTTCTCCCAACTGTGCATAACAAGCAGCTGATTGGAATAAAGCATAATCCTCATCTTCTTTTTGAGCTTCTTTAAAATCGGCCAAAGCATTGGCATAACGCCCCTGCGCATAAAACAATTCACCGCGTTTTATATAATAATAAGCTGTGGAACCGTTTACACGAATGGCTTTCGTCAAAAGCTCAATACCTTCGGAAAAGTTTTCTTGTTCTTCTGCAACCAAAGCTTTAGCAAAATACTCATCAAAGCTTTGAGGCCGCACTTGTGCATTGAGGCTAAATCCCCAAAAAACAAGCGCAATAAAAAATATATTTTTTAGTGTTGCTGACTTTATTTGCATAATAATAATTTCATTTTTGAATTAGGGTTTTTCCTGCTTTTCCTCATTGGCAAATATATGCACAAAACCGGAAATATTTCTTACCTCAATTCCGCTAAGCCTTTTTTCATAAACATCGCAGAGATAATAATACACGCCGTCGGCCAGAGCTTTACCGCTGTTCATATCTGTCCCGTCCCAATTTATATCAGGGTTTTCGGTTTGAAAAACCAAATTACCCCATCGGTTATACACTTTCAGTTCAATTTTCTCAACATAATTATAAGGAAAAGGAATAAAACGATCGTTCACACCATCATTATCAGGCGTAAATACATTCGGAAGCTCATAATAATGGCAAATATCAATACAGGTTCTGAGCAGTTCTTCCGGCGGAATAAAATTTCCGGCAGAATCCTGAGCCACTACCACATAGCAAGCACCCATAGGACCCTCAGGCTTATGTATATAGCTGCGTACATCCGGGTTTTCAATGGTTTCCAACAATTGATATTCTTTATCGTAACTGTCGGTATAGTAAATTCGAAACAATTCAATATCGGAAGCGCAGGAATCAGTAATCTGCCAATTCAAATAGTTTTGCTCCAAATCGCAATCGGAATCCAAACTGAGCTCTACCGGGCAAGGCGGTATGGTATCTTGCGGAGAAACGCAGATTTCCTGAGAGTAATTCACTAAACTGTCGGGCAAAACATCCAAGCCGTATGCTCCGATTGTACGTATTTTGTACCAATAAAATTCATCGTTCGACAAATTATAATCCGTATATAAAACCGATGCCGATGTACCAACCGAATCATAGGGCAAACTGTTTTCAGTACAGTTTTCATCGGCCGTTTTTCGGTAAATGGTGTATTCATAATTTGTCCAAGGCGTATTTTCATTGGCCTGAATAGTCATTCGGCGGTTATCCGGCAAGCCTTTGGCAAACACCGTTGAAGTATAAGCCGGTGAGCCCACTTGTTCCCAATCGGTGCCGTCTTGACTGTAGAAGCTCAGACGATACGAGCGGCCTTGGGTTTGAGTATCAACAGAGCTTTCCGTGAAAACGGTATCTTCCTTACCGGGAATTTCAGCTATTTGTGTATAATCAGCTCCGTATAATCCTTCGGATGCTTCAAGAATGTATTTATAAGGGCCGGGGTATTGAGTTTGATCGAATTCCACGGGATTCATCCAGCGTAAACTTACTGCACCGATATCGAGATCAGTAGTTTCCACGCTTGAATTAAGAAAAACCGGCGTTCCTTTCACCAATTCGGCACAAGCTTCATTAGATACATAACTTTCAGAGCCGTCGTCGAAATAAGCCACTATACGATAACAATAATTGTAGCCGGGAGCCAAGCCGGTATCAATATATTCTGTTTTTGAAACATCACTTAAAGTATCAATAAAGGTGTAACCGGCATATTCGGGCATTCCGGTTTCACATTCATCCGGCTCAAAATTGTAAGTATCGTATTTACGATAAATTAAGAATCCCAAAGCATTGGAGCAGGCGTAGCTATCCCAACTCAAATACACGGCGCTGCTTGAAGGGCTTGCTTCAAGATTTTCGGGTGCCGGAGCCACCACCTGAATTTGACTTTCGCTGTAGGCCGAAAGCGCTACTTCGGGACTGTCGTCAATTGCTCTGAATATCACCGAATAGGGTTGCTTACGAATGTGTGAACAAACGGTATTCCAAGAGAATTCTCCTTCAACCGGTTGAGCTCCGGAAGCACCGTTAAACACAGCCGGGCTTTCTTCCAAGGTAAACGGGCCACCGTAGGCTGTAAGCGTAATGCGGTCGTTATCCGGATCGCTTGCCGAAACGCTAAAACTGATATTTTCTCCGGCGGTTACACAAAAATTTCCGGGATCATCAATTTCCGGCGGTAAGTTATCGGTTTCATCCACTTCAATTTGCATATCGCGAATAATGCTTCCTATTTTTACACCGTTGCGCCATTCGTTAATTTTCATGGCCACATTGTATTCCCCCATTCCGGTTGGAGCATCCCATACAAAATCACCCGAAACGGGATCTACATACAATGAGTCGGAAGCATCGGGAAATTCGTAATTTTGAATTTCGTTACCGTTTTCGGCCAGACAAACGGTAATTTCATAGGAAAGACTGTCGCCGTCGCTGTCATAAGCCGAAGGATTATGCACAAAACGTCTGCCCAGTGCTGCTTTATCTACCGGCGGATTTTGTAAAACCGGCGTGTTGTTGAATCCTAAATTAGGGTCAATCAGCAGCGTGGTTTTAAGCGAAAAAACGACATTCACCGAACCGGGAATATTGACAATATCGGCATTTCTGTTAGGGTCGGACATAACAATTTCATATACCCCGATACCGGGAAATGTATGCGTTCCAATATAAACATTTTTTTGAATTTCATCGGGCAAAGGAGTAATCTCTATTCTCTTTATTTCGGACATGCTGCCGTCGCCCCAATCCATGGTTAAATAATCCCTGTCTTCGTTTGCTGCGCTTGGCGCATAGGTATAGGTAACCAAAGTAAACTCATAGGTATATAAGTTGATTTGCCGATAGGTAATCTCCCCTGCCCTGTTGTGCGTGGCATAGGCTATATTTGTTGCCGTTAGCAGCACAAAAAAAAGCAGGATATTTTGTAGATATTTTATTGAAAACATAGTTTATTGCTTATCAGTAATTCTTATTGAATATCAAAACCCGCATCCGGTTCGTTACGATCAAATTTAAGCGCTTTTTCGGTATTTTGACAACTAAAAATCAATAAATTTTTTTGATCTCTGTACAAATCTAATAAAAGTGTATTCATTATATGAATTTTTTTAGGAAGCTTTTTTATTTTGTATGAATAGAATATTTGAACGGCCTCTTCCTGTTCATCCAGATATATATAATGCTCAAATTTTAAAAGGTTTGGATTAAAAACTGCATTATCAAATTTAATACGGAAATTCTTCTTAATATAATCATCAATTATTTTATCGGTTTCTGAAGATTTTATTTTAAGATTAATTTTTCGATTATTTAATATTTCTAATATGTTTGTAAAATCATCTGCAAATATGCGAAGCGATATATGAAATTGTTTTTCGGCCGGCCTGTATTCCATGTTACCAAAACTAACGTGAATGGGATGCAGGCTTTCCTGAGCAGATTGGGGCATTAAAATTACTGAAAGTACAAGTACAAATTTATAAAACAACATAAGCAATGTTTAATTTATATTTTACACTGGGTTTTGAACACATTTTGGATATTAACGGTTACGATCATATTTTATTTATTTTAGCCTTAACAATTGTTTACAGCTTCAAGGAATTGCGGCAAGTTATAATTTTGGTTACGGCTTTCACATTAGGGCATTCCGTAAGCTTAGCACTGGCTTCCTTGGGTTACATAAGCTTTTCTTCAGATTGGATTGAATTGCTCATTCCTGTAAGTATTATTATTTCTGCCGGCTTTGGCTTTTTTTACAAAGGTAATCAAAATTGGAAAACTTTGCATCTTTTAAAATATATTTCGGCTGCTGTTTTTGGTTTGATACACGGCTTGGGCTTCTCGAATTACTTAGCAAGCTTGCTTGGAAGAGAAATGTCAGTTGCCATGCCTTTGTTGGCTTTCAACATAGGTTTGGAAGCCGGTCAAATCATTTTAGTTTTGCTCATTCTGCTTTTAAGCAGTACAATATACAGATATACAAAAATACCCAAACGAGATTGGGTATTAGGTGTTTCCGGAATTGTTATCGGTATGTCTTTAGAAATAGCTCTGAACCGTGTCGGTTTCTTATTTCAGCTTTAGAGTTCTCAGAATTTCCCCGGTTGAGTTATCGTTTGTATTTTTTTTGGCAATTTTAAAATAGGTTCTAAAATCGGTCATATATACAAAATTTTCTTCAGCCAATTCTAATTTGTATTCAAATTCGCCTTTGGGCATAACGGTTATCGACAAATGTTCTTCATTTATGGTGTACTGCTTGTCGGGCTCTACATTAAAATTTAACAACTCTTCGCCGTTTTTATCATAAACAATATTTTTTTTGCCGTCAAAAGCAAGATTTCCGTTTTTGTAAAATACTTTTTTAAAGCGCCCGTTGCATGCAATGCTTCCGTCGGTATAATAAATATTGTTATAAGACGGCTCATATATTATTTTGCCGTTTTTATAATTGTATTTTTTAAATCGCGGATTAAAAACTGCCTGCTTATTATTAAAATAGACTGTATGAAAAGATGAATCAAAAGCTACCGTACCATTATCATGATATAGGTATGATTTTTCTGCTTCTTGTCCTTGTATCAAAGTACCGAACAAAAAGACAAAACTAAAGAGTAGGAAAAGTTTTCTGTAAAACATAAGTCTTCTGTTTTAATTCTTTTACGGCAAAGCTAACTATTTGTTTCAAAAACTAAGTAAAAATATACAAAATATATTTGTGATAACTTTTAAACGATAAAAAATATGATTTATTATTATGTTGGAGAGTGAAACAAGATAGTATTCAGTAGGTTAAAAAGGAGCTTGAGGTCTGCAAATAAAAAAGTGCCCGGAACAAGAATCGAACTTGCACTCCTAAATCGGAACATGGCCCTCAACCATGCGCGTCTACCAATTCCGCCATCCGGGCAATTATATTTTTTTAAAGAACTAATTCATTTTGTCAGGTGCCCGGAACAGGAGTCGAACCTGCAAGTCCTTGCGGACACATGAACCTGAATCATGCGCGTCTGCCAATTCCGCCATCCGGGCAATTGAAAAAGTATCTTACTTTTTCGGCTTGCAAATATATAAGCTATTTTTAAATATTAAAGCCTTATTGAAAAAAACTTTAATATTTTTTGCACTATCATCGTCCGTCAATTATTAAATAGTGTCCGGCAGAAAACTACATATTTAATTCACTGCGCGGGTCAGGTGTTTTTCGCCTGACGCAAAACAGGCAGTTTTAAAACTCCGTGCGGTGAAAACACCATGCGGGCGCAGGGTTTTCTGCCAAATACTAAATGCTGATTTGAAGCAATTTGAAATAATTTACAAATATATTTTTTCAGACAAACATGTATGGTTATAAAACATTTCTATTTTGTAACATCTTATGAACTAAATATACTATCGGTATCTTTATTAATTTTGTTGTGTAACAGCTGTAAGTAAGAAAAATAAAAACAAACAGATTATGAGAGAACTGGAAATACAAATGAGCGCTAATGCGCTGGTTAAAAGCCTGCAAAAACCCGCATCAGAGTTTACAAAGTACGACATTATAAAGTACATAAACGACCACGGTATTAAAATGCTGAATTTCAGATACGTAGGCGGCGACGGCAAACTCAAAACCCTAAATTTTGTAATTACGGGTAAAGATTATTTAGAATCAATCTTTTCAACCGGTGAGCGCGTGGACGGCTCCAGCCTGTTTACTTATGTAAAAGCTGCATCCAGCGATTTATATGTGATTCCGCGTTTTAGCACCGCATTTCTAAATCCTTTTACACAACAACCCACTTTGGAAATACTCTGCTCGTTCTACTCCAAAGACGGTAAACCGCTTGAAAGTTCTCCGGAATATATTCTGCGCAAGGCCAATAATTATTTTACCGAAAAAACGGGCTTGAATTTCAAAGCCATGGGTGAACTGGAATATTACATCTTCAGTGAACAAGATGATTTGTTTCCGGCCGGTGAACAAAAGGGTTATCACGCTTCGGAGCCTTTTACCAATTACGAAAGTATACGAACTGAAGCCATGCGCCTGATAGCCGAATGCGGCGGAAAAATAAAATACGGGCACTCGGAAGTCGGCAGTTTTTCTATCGGAAACATGCGTTATGAGCAGCATGAA
The DNA here is from genome assembly GCA_964472505.1 of uncultured Bacteroidaceae bacterium. Classification (GTDB taxonomy): domain Bacteria; phylum Bacteroidota; class Bacteroidia; order Bacteroidales; family JAADGE01; genus JAYEIA01. The sequence continues at coordinate 58,196 of CAYYQW010000017.1, forward strand.
ATTGAGTTTATGCCGGTAGATCCTATCGAAGCCGTGGAGCAACTTATTATTGCCAAATGGATTTTGCGCATGCTGTGCCGAAAATACGGTGTTACCGTAAGTTTTGCGCCAAAAATCACAGCCGGCCAAGCCGGCAGCGGTATGCACATACATTTCATGGCTGAGCGCGACGGAAAAAATATTATGGCCAAAGAAGACGGCCTCACCGATGAAGCACGCAAAATTATAGCGGGCATGTTGAGCAAAGCCCAATCATTAACTGCTTTCGGGAACACTCTGCCCACTTCGTATCTGCGGTTGGTGCCCAACCAAGAGGCACCGGTAAAAGTATGTTGGGGCGACAGCAATCGTTCGGTATTGGTACGCGTACCGCTTGGATGGTTGGCTAAAACCAATATGATAAAAAACGCCAACCCACAGGAATACAGTGAAATTCCGTATATAGAAGGAAAACAAACTGCAGAGCTTCGTGTACCGGACGGTTCGGCCGATTTGTACCACCTTTTGGCGGGCATGATTTTGTCTGCCGAAGAAGGCCTCAATTCCGATAAATCATTGGAAATGGCAGAAAAACTTTATGTGAACGTAGATATTTTTGCTCCGGAGAATAAAAAACTGCACGACAGTTTAGATTCTCTGCCGGATTCATGCGCCAAATCAGCCGAATATCTTGAGCGCGACCGCGATTTTTACGAAAAAGCCGGTGTTTTCCCGCAAGGTACCATTGATAATATTATTCAACGCTTATTGGATTTTAAAGATGATAATCTGCGCGAACAAATAGAGGACGATCCGGAAATTATCAAAAAATTAGTGGATAAGCATATTCACAGCATGTAATCTGATACATTAAGTAATAAAGATAAAAGGGAGCCTTTTGTAAAAAGCTCCCTTTTATTATTTAGTGTAAAAAAAATATGCTGATTTTCAAATATTTGAAACTATATTTCCTCAATTAATTTTACAATAATTTTAGTCATTTTCGGTTCGGCCTCTCCGGCTACATCCTGCACTTCGTCGTGCGTGGTTTCGCCTTCAGGTTCGGAGGGTTTATCCATATTGGTAACAATCGACATTCCGAAAATCTTCATCCCCTGGTGGTGCGCCACAATCACTTCCGGCACGGTGGACATGCCCGTAACATCGGCACCTAAAATTCTAAACATTTTGTACTCGGCCGGCGTTTCCAATGTTGGGCCTTGGCTTCCGCAGTAAACGCCTTTTTGCAACGGAATGCCGAATTCTTTTCCGGCTTGTTCGGCAATTTCAATGTATCGGCGATTATACACTTTGCTCATATCGGGAAAACGCTCTCCGAAACTGTCCATGTTTTTTCCGTGCAAAGGATTTTCGGGGAACATGTTCAAATGATCTTCTATAATCATTAAATCACCCTGTTTGAAATTGGGGTTTAAACCACCGGTGGCATTGGATACAATTAAACTCTCAGCTCCGAGAAGCTTCATAACCCGCACCGGGAATGTTACTTCTTTCATATCATAACCTTCGTAATAATGAAAGCGGCCTTGCATGGCCACTACATTTTTGCCGCCGAGTGTTCCGAAAATTAATCGTCCGCTGTGGCCTTCTACGGTAGATACCGGAAAGTTAGGAATGTCGCCGTAAGCAAAACTGTCGGAAATTTCAATTTTATCGGTTAAACCGCCCAGTCCGCTTCCCAGAATAATACCTACCTGTGGCTTGTCGGAAATTTTATTCAATAAAAAATCGGCTGTTTCTTGTATTTTTTTTATCATTTTATAGAGTTTTATAGTGAACATGTAAAATTAAAAAAAAAGAGCTAATCCACAAGCGTTAATGAATCAATAGAGTGGGTTTTTTACGCCATTAAATTTGAATGTCTTTCTCTAAGATTCTGCAGGTGAGAGCACTGCAGAAGCGTAGCTCATCCAAACGGGTCTCCCCGCCTGTTTGCATTTGAATCAGTTATATCAGATCTTGATAATTTATAATGATTATCGGCATTTATTCCTATCCGTATTTTAGGATGTTGATTATGAAATTGTTCCGAATATTTAGTTATCACCGACTTCGACAAGCTCAGCCTCCGAAAATACCGAAGGAGACTGAGCATTTCGACAAAAGCTCAATAACCACCTGTCGAAGTCGGTGGTTATAATCTTGGGTAACATACGGATAATCATTAATTTATTACGATAGGAATCCTGATTTTATCAAAAAAACATAAATTACAACAGTCTTAATTGCGTGAAATCAGCTTCCACACGGGGCTTTTGTCAGCACAAATAACAAAACTATTATGCGCTTTCATTCTGCAGATTCACCAAAAGACGGCATGTTTCCCGTCTTGCAACCCGCCGGCAAAATTGTCTAAATACTTACATCTTAAATCTAAATACTTATATCTTATATCTTATATCTAAATATTTATAATATTATGCTGCGAAACTTCAGTGTTTTATCAGACCAATTATCCGCCATTTTTTAAAGCCTTAATCGTTCCGGTCTGAATAACGCTTTTCAATTCTCTCAACTACCAATTTTGAACTTATTACCGACATGGGTATTCCGGCACCGGGTACTGTGGATGCACCGACATAAAATACATTTTCAAATTTTTCATCAAAATTTGCAGGACGAAAAGCTCCGATTTGTCTCATGGTATGCGCTAATCCTAATCCGCTGCCGCGATGCAGGTTATACTGTTTTTCCCATTCAAGCGGTGTATAAATGGTTTTTGAAATGATTTCGGGTTGAATATCTTTTCCGATTCGTTCGGAAAAATCATCAATGATGCTGTTTACAATTTCCTCTTTGTCGCTCCAATCGGATTTTACCAACAAATTAGGCACCGGACACACAAAAAACAAACTCTCGCAGCCTTCGGGCGCGCAATCCGGATTGTGTTTAGACAAAAGATTTACATAATAATAAGGCTTTTGCAGGGTGTCGGGATTTTTCAGTACTTTGTCGGCATATTCGCGATAGTTGCTGCCCAAAAAATAATTATGATGATGCACTTGCGGAAGTTTAGATTTCACACCCAAATAAAAAGTCAGATAACCCATAGTCCAGTCTTTTTTATCCAATTTCTTAATTGAATATTTTTTTCGATTGAAAACCGAACCGCGAAAAACCGCCGCATCGGCATTTATAACATAAGCATCCGATGTATATTCATTGCCGGCTTTATCAATCAGGCATTCCAAATAGCCTTCTTTTGCTTTGTAATCGACAATCTCGGTATTGTAACTGATTTTTACATTTTCTTTTGACAATTCATCAATAAAACCTTCCACAATTTTATACATACCGCCTTCTACATTGAAATAGCCGTCGTGCTCAAACTCGGTATATGAGAGCAAGGTGTAAATGGCCATGGTGTCAAAAGGGGTTCGGCCAAGAAAAAATGCGACTAAAGAAATTATTTCTCGTGCTTCTTTTGATTCAAAGTTTTTCGTTATCTGTTTCCAAAACGTTCGCATCAAAACCGGCAAATGTCCCGGATTCACTTGCATCAAGGCTTTTATATATGCCGGAATGGAATCGAAATTATTTTTTATAACGATATCAACCGTATCGTGGAAAATTTGGCCGGATTTTTCGAGATATTTCCGCATTTTTTCTTCAAAATCAGGCTCTATATCTTTAAACTGCTCGGCTAATTTTTTTATGTCTTTGTAGAGAAAAAATGTTTTGGAGTTTCCGCTGAAATTCACCGTATAAAGCGGGTCTAATTCCGTATATTTAAAAGGTAAAGAAATGTTGCAATCTTTGGCAAGTTGCTCAAATTCATAAGACATACTAAAAAAACTCGGCCCGGTATCAAAGGTAAAACCGTCTTTTTTTAATTGATTAAGCCGGCCGCCGGCTTGCGCATTTTTTTCGATAATTTCTACTTCGTAACCTTTTTTTACCAGCCGCAGAGCAGTAGCCAGACCGCCAATTCCCGCTCCTGTTATCAATACTTTTTTATTTTTCATTATTTTATTTTTTAAGTTAGAATATGATTGAATTATTCATGTGTAAATAATTTGAAAATTTGAAAATGTGCCAATTTGAAAATCATTTTCATTCGTTAAACTTTGCCAAAGTTGCAGTTTGCAAACTGTAATGAAGCTAATAATCAACACTATAAGTAAAACAGATAAACTTTGGCAAAGCTCTCATTTTCAGCCTAATGCAAAAGCATAACGAACTATTAAATAAGATTCATTGCGCCTCCGCTGCCCTTATCTA
>CAYYQW010000018.1:0-60968 GCA_964472505.1 uncultured Bacteroidaceae bacterium
ACGTCCGGCGGTTCCTGAGCAGTAGTCGAAGGAAGGACTTCAAAACGTGTGGGCTATTGCGTCGGTTTTGCGTTAAGCTCTTTGGTAGTCTGTAGTTTATAGAATCCAATTTAGACTTTTAGCTAATAAATTAAAGTACAAATAGAGACAAATACGGATATTCATCTTTATTTTTTTGGATTGTAAAAAAAATGTTCGTTTATTTGTCGGTACAAAACAGATAGAAAATGACAATCATTTTGAATAAAACATATTGGTGGCACGGATTTACTCTTTTCAAAGAAAAGTAAATAACCGTACGCCCCAAAACTCACAAAGCCGCAGGTATTTACTTGCGGCTTTTTTTGTTAATAATAATTTCTCAATAATGGAAGCTTACATTCTAAGATGGATTAAACGCGTACGTCTTCTGTGGCAAAGCTTACAGCAGCCAACAAAAAAATAATTATTAAGTCATTAAATTATCAAATAAACCATTAAATATCACAAACATGTTACAAGCAACAGAAACACGAGTAAAACCGGGATTTTTCGGAGAATTTGGCGGAGCCTTTGTTCCTCCGGTATTGGAAGAAATATTAAAAAATTTGGCGGAGCAATTTGAAGCCGTAAAAACTGATGAAAGCTTCAATAATGAACTGCAACATTATCTCAGAACATTTGTAGGAAGGCCTTCTGCTTTGTTTTATGCAGAGCGTTTGTCTGAGCATATCGGCAGCAAAATATACTTAAAACGTGAAGACCTGAACCACACGGGAGCTCACAAAATCAACAATACGGTGGGGCAAGTCTTGTTGGCCAAACATTTGGGAGCCAAAAAAGTAATTGCCGAAACCGGTGCCGGCCAACACGGAGTAGCCACAGCAACGGCAGCTGCTCTTTTTGACATGGAGTGTAAAGTTTTTATGGGTGTCAAAGATATGGAACGCCAAAAAATGAATGTGAACCGAATACGGCTTCTCGGTGCCGAAGTAATTGCCGCCGACCAAGGCACACAAACACTTAAAGATGCCGTTGATGCGGCATTGATGTACTACACGCAAAACCCGGATGTATTTTATGTGCTCGGTTCGGCAGTAGGGCCGCATCCCTATCCTTCCATGGTTAAGTATTTTCAGTCGGTAATCGGAAAAGAAGCCCGCGAGCAAATATTAGAAGCCGAAGGCCGTCTGCCCGATTCCGTAATTGCTTGTATTGGCGGAGGATCCAATGCCATTGGTATTTTCTCCGGTTTTGTAAATGATAAAAACGTGAAACTCTATGCTGCCGAAGGCGGAGGAGAAGGTTTACAGTCATTAAAAACGGCTGCTACACTAAATCTCGGAAAAGAAATGATTTTTCAGGGCAGTCGATCGCTTTGTTTGGCCGATGCCGAAGGTAATGCAAGAGAATCTTATTCCATTGCCGCCGGATTGGATTATCCGGGAATTGGACCCGAGCATGCGTATTTACAAGACATAAAGCGAGCCGAATATCATTGCATTACCGATGATGAGGCATTGGCTGCATACAAACTGCTCTCGCGCAAAGAAGGTATTATTCCGGCCATAGAATCATCGCATGCCGTAGCTTTGGCCGAAAAACTGCTGAAAGATAAAAATGAACTGACCGTTCTGAACCTCTCCGGCAGAGGCGATAAAGATGTACACAGGTTTTAGGAATTATTGATTGTTGAATAAACAAACACCCGGCCTGCACAATGCAGCCGGGTGTTTTTTCTCAATGAGCTAAACAGCTATTTTTCTTGTTTTTTCGAAAATGTAAATGTTTTGGGCTTTTCTGCTTTTTGCTTTAAAAGTGCCAAATTCATAACATCATCAAGGGTTTCGGTATAATGAAATGTTAAACCTTCGAGATATTTTTCTTTAATCTCGTCAATATCTTTTTGGTTTTCTTTGGCCAGAATAATTTCTTTGATACCGGCGCGTTTGGCAGCCAGTATTTTTTCTTTGATACCGCCCACGGGCAAGACTTTTCCGCGCAGTGCCAATTCGCCGGTCATGGCCAAATTCTTCTTGATTTTTCGCTGCGTAAATGCCGATGCCATAGACATAAACATGGTGATGCCGGCCGAGGGTCCGTCTTTGGGAACGGCTCCCTGCGGCACGTGCAGATGCACATTGTATTCTGAGAATAAACGCTCATCAATGCCGTAAGTTTGTGCATTGGCTTTTAAGTATTCCAATGCTATTATGGCCGATTCCTTCATTACATCACCTAAATTACCGGTAAGGGTAAGTTTGCCGTTTCCTTTACTAAGCGAGCTTTCCACAAATAAAATGGTACCGCCGGCCGAAGTCCAGGCTAATCCGGTTACCACACCGGCCTGCTTGTTTCCTTCATATTTCTCTCGGTTATAATCGGGCGGGCCGAGCAATTCGGATATTTCTTTTCGTGTAATTTTCACTTGATACGCCTCTTCCAAGGCAATTTTTTTTGCCACTTTGCGCATTACTTCCGCAATTTTTTTCTCTAATGTCCGCACACCGGACTCTCTGGTATAATTGCTGACAATTTCTTCTATCCCGGTTTTTGTAAATTGTATTTGTGATTTGTTTAAGCCGGTTTCTTTCAATTGCTTAGGAATCAAATGCCGTTTAGCTATTTGTATTTTTTCTTCAATTATGTATCCGCTTACGTCAATCAACTCCATTCGGTCGCGCAGCGCCGGGTTTATGGTTGTGAGAGTGTTGGCCGTAGCTATAAACAAAACTTTGGAAAGGTCGTATTCCACTTCCAAATAATTATCGTAAAAATTGGTATTTTGTTCCGGATCCAACACTTCCAAAAGAGCGGATGAGGGATCGCCTCTGAAATCGTTACCGACTTTATCAATTTCATCCAAAATAAAAACCGGGTTTGAAGTTTTTACTTTTTTAAGGCTCTGAATGATGCGGCCCGGCATGGCTCCGATGTATGTTTTGCGGTGCCCGCGAATTTCTGCCTCATCGTGCAAACCGCCCAATGACATGCGTGAGTATTTGCGTCCTAAAGCCGATGCTACGGATTTCCCCAAAGAAGTTTTACCGACTCCGGGAGGCCCGTAAAGACATATAATAGGTGATTTCAGGTCGCCTTTCATTTTCAGAACGGCGAGATGTTCAATGATTCGATCTTTGACTTTTTCAAGCCCGTAATGGTCATTATCTAATATCTTTTGAGCATTTTTCAGGTCAAAATTATCTTCGGTATAAGTATTCCAGGGCAGTTCAATTAAAGTTTGCAAATAAGACAACTGCACCGAATAGTCGGGCGACATGGGATTCATTTGTTTGATGCGCTTAATATGCTTTTTAAACGCTTCTTGCGCTTCCTCAGTCCAATTTACTTTTTTGGCCTCCGCCTCCAACTCTTCTATCTCGGCCTTATTGGTGTCGGTGCCCAGTTCTTCCTGTATGGCTTTTATTTGTTGATTAAGAAAATATTCTTTTTGCTGTTGTCCGAGTTCGGTTCGAACTTTTGACTGAATTTCATTCTTAATTTCCAACTTTTGAATTTCCATTGAAAGCAAGCTAACGAGCATTTCGCCTCGGGTTTTCAGATCCCGGGCTTCAATGAGTTTCTGTTTTTGTTCGGTGGAAATGTCGCTGTTTGATGCCACGAAATTTATTAAAAAATCCGGTTCGCTTATGTTCTTTACTGCAAATACCGCTTCTTTGGGAATGTTTGCGGAAAGGTGAATGATTTTAACTGCCAACTCTTTAACCGAATAAATGATTCCTTCAAATTCAGCATCGTTATCTTCGGGTAATTCATCGGTGAATACAGAATAATCGGAACTAAAAAGTTTGCCGTCTTCTTTTCTTATTTCGTTGGCAATTATTCTCTTCACACCTTTTATAAGAGCAGTTTTATTGCCGTCGGGCAGTTCCAGGATTTTAATAATATGGCCTAAGGTTCCCGTTGTATAAATATCTTTCGGCTCCGGATCTTCAATTTCAACATCTTTCTGAGTAAGCAAAGCTATTTTTTTTTCGCCTTTGAAAGCTTGTTCTATGGTTTCCAAAGAACTTTCGCGCCCCAGCGAAACCGGCATTACCACATCCGGAAACAATACAGAATTTCGCAAGGGAATTATGGGCAGTTCTTCCGGCAAGTCGGCTGCATCAAAATTTAAGTCATTAAAATCGGGTAATATAGGTATCAGATTTCCTCTTTCATCATCCGATGCAAGAAAATCTTCAAGTGATTTTTCTTTATGAAATGTCATCGTATTTTTTCTTTTAGTATTACTGTCTTATACTTTTTTGCTTACTTAGGTCAATACCCGTGCCAAATAGTAACAAAAACACGGCATTAGAATCTGATTTGATTCCGGTAAATGCGCTTTGAAATGAAGTGATATTTATTTTAGCTAATCCGTAAAGATTAAAAACATACAAAAAACTACAAATAAGACGCTTACAAAGACGAAAACAATGCTTTATAATTAAACTGACTGCTTTAATCGAAATTTACGTTTAATAAAAAACTAAAAAAAACAGTTTGTATAAATTTCATCAAAAACTCAAATATGCAATTCCGTCAGTTTGGAGCAAAAAATTCGGCAGATTGTCAGGCTTTTGTTTTAATTTGTGCCAAAACTGTTGTATTACCTTTTACTTTATCGCCTATTTTTACGTTTAACGAAGTCCCAATGGGTAAGAAAATATCCACGCGAGAACCGAATTTTATAAATCCAAGCTCTTGTCCTTGCTCAAAAGTCTCGCCTTCTTTGGCATAACAAACCACGCGCTGTGCCATAACACCGGCAATTTGTCGCAGCGCTATTTGCAGTTTGTTTTTGGTTTCTATAACGGTTGTGTGAGCTTCGTTCAGCTCGGATGATTTGGGGTTGCGAGCCAGTAAATATTTACCGGGCCGATATTTGGTATAAACCACCTTACCGCTTACCGGAAACCGATTGATATGTACGTCCCAAACCGACATAAATACGGATACCTGCAAGCGCTTATCTTTCAGAAATTCACTTTCTTCGGTTTCCTCAATACTGACCACGGTGCCGTCGGCCGGCGAGAGTATCAGGAGTTCATCCGGGCTGATTGTGCGATCGGGGTTCCGGAAAAAATTTAATATCACAAACAGTCCAAAAGCTGAAAATAGGCTTATGAACAACACAAAAGGGTTCAGTGAATCAAACAATAAATGTATTGCGATGTTCAGTACTACAAGTGCAGTTAGGGCGATAATTATGGTAGGCTTACCTTCTTTATGAAATCTCACGTTGTTTGTATTAATTTAAAAGTTCCAAAATTTGAATATAAGTAAATGCTGCAGGAACGGCAAAAATGAAGCTGTCGAAACGATCGAGAATGCCTCCGTGGCCGGGCATAATGCTTCCGGAATCTTTTACGCCGGCTCTTCGCTTAAACATGGACTCAGCCAAATCGCCATAAGTACCGCTTACAGCAATAATAATTCCCAGTGCCACCCAAGACCAAAGGCTTATTGAGCTGCTGAATTGCGAAAGTAAGACAGCCACACCGGTTGCAACTACGATGCCGCCAAAGGTGCCTTCAATGGTTTTATTGGGTGAAATATTTTCGGCAAACGGATGTTTCCCGATCAAAGATCCAATAAGATATGCTCCGGTATCATTTGCCCAAAGGATTAAAAAAAATCCGATTAGGAAAAAGTTTTTGCTGTCCGCCGTCCAAATATCTGATGTTCCCAAAAAGTTGAACATAGCAAAAGGGATGGTAACATAAATAATCCCAAACATGGTCAGTTCTATGGAACGGTGTTTTTCTGCGTTTTTTTTAAACACTTCTATAAGGAAAAAAGTCATAAACAAAGGCACTACTATAAGATATATGCCAACATCTGCAATTCCTCTTGAAACCAGATGCGCCAATATAAAAATTATGCTTCCCGCAATTATCCCGAAACCGGCCTGTGCTTTTTGATGTTTATTCCCAAGCATTTTATAAGTCTCGGCTAAGGCTGCCAACATAAATAAATAGAATACAATACAAAAAACAATATGGTGCAGCAAAAGTGCAGACAGAATGATTACCACAAAAAATATTGCCGTTAGTGTACGTCTGATTAAAGTAGATTTCACGCCTAAGAGTTTGTTAAGATGTTACGGGCTTTTTCAAGATTTGATTCTTCAACATACAGCTCCACATCACCTATAAGAAAGCTGTGATCCTTTTCGTTCAGAATTACAGTTTGGATGCCGCTCTGCTCCAGTAAGTGTTTATAAAAAACTGCCCGCGGCATATCTGCAAACGATTTTAAAACCACCCACTCTTCTCGGCGCAATAAAAAGGTATCAGCTTGCTCGTAATCCCCTTTTTTTACCAAAAGATCAAACTCATCATCGTTCTGACGAATGATAGCAGGAATGTTTTCTTTGGCTAAGGTTTCTTCGTCCACTTCAATTTTAGTATAATTTTGAGCTTTACGCAAAACCACATAGCCTTCCGGAGAATCTATCAAAGCTTTTGCTCTTTCAATATCTTCATCTCTTACATACACCACAAGCTCCTGCAAATGATAATCGGAATCTTTCTTTTTAATGCTTATGGCATCTATCTGGTTGGAGTCCAAAAGTTCAATATATATTTGCGTTTGACGTACTTTCCCGAAAGATTTAAGTTTAGACCAACCCTCTAATTTTTCTCCGGTAAGATACGGACCGACTTTCTCTGCATCTTCATTATTTACGTATAACTCATAATTATTGAGCAAATATTTATCGTCCTCTTTATTTTTTATTTTACACTGAATGCCGTCTTTTTGCAATATTTTTTGAAATAGAAGAATCGGCTTCAGTACAACAAAAGAATTTATTTTAGTAAGTCCTTTAAATTCCTGGAGCAACTGTTTGGCTTTCTTTTCATCTTGCTTTTTGGTGTATAATTCTATGTAACCTATGAAAAAAAGATAATCTCTTTTATTAACGATAAAAGCATCAATATCGTTTTTATTTAAGATGTCTTTTCGGAGTTCTGCCTGATGCAGATTTTCAAATCGCTCTACTAATATGTAATCTTCCATTCGTTTGTAATTTTTATGATTGAAAACAATAAGTTGTCTGCAGTATTCTTGGGCTTAATTTTATTATCCGTAAGTGTTATAAAGTTACAAAAAGATATTGAAAAAGGCTTTTATTTCTTAGAATTTTTACTGTCTTTATCCTGTTCTTTTTTTTCGGCTGCAGCTTTTTCCGCCTCTTCTTTTTGGGCTTTCTCCTCTCTTTTTAATTTTTCGTCATTAAGGCGTTTTATATTTTGTTCCCTTAATTTTTGTACTTCTTCTTCATACTCATCATCCCATTTTCGAGGGCCTAAGATTCGCTCGGCATCTTCTCTGAAAATCACTTCGTCTTCCAATAGTTTCAAAGCCAATTTTTCTAAGCCTTCGGTATTATCCTCAATAATTTTTTTGGCTCGTTTATATTGCTTATCAATTAAACTTTTAGCTTCTTTATCAATCAGTTCAGCAGTTTTTTCGCTGAAAGGTTTCTGAAAGTTATATTGGTTATTCCCGGATGAATCAAAAAAGCTGAGATTGCCTACGGCGTCACTCATTCCAAAATACGAAATCATGGCATAAGCCTGTTTGGTGGTTCGCTCCAAATCGTTGAGAGCACCGGTGGAAATTTTCTTGAAAAATATTTCTTCGGCAGCCCTTCCGCCCAGCATGGCACACATTTGGTCTTCCAACTGTTCTTTGGTGGTTATTTGCCGTTCGTGCGGTGTGTACCAAGCAGCACCCAGCGCTTTGCCGCGCGGCACTATGGTTACTTTCACCAACGGATTGGCATGTTCCAGCAACCAACTAACGGTGGCATGTCCGGCTTCATGATATGAAATGGTTCGTTTTTCACTTTCGGTAATTATTTTACTTTTCTTTTCCAATCCGCCGATAATCCGGTCAATGGCATCTAAGAAATCTTGTTTTTCTACAAGCGTCTTTTCTTTTCTGGCTGCTATTAATGCGGCTTCATTACACACATTGGCAATATCGGCTCCGGAAAAACCGGGCGTTTGTTTTGCCAGTTTTGCAATATCCACATCTTTTCCGATTTTCAAAGGTTCGATATGGACTTTAAATATTTCTTCTCGCTCGTTAAGATCCGGCAATTCCACATGGATCTGTCGGTCAAACCGGCCGGCACGCATAAGGGCCGGGTCCAAAACATCGGCACGGTTTGTGGCTGCCAAAATAATGACTCCGGTATTGGTATCAAAACCGTCCATTTCGGTGAGCAATTGGTTGAGTGTGTTCTCTCGCTCATCGTTAGAACCCATGCTCATACCTTTACCTCTGGCGCGCCCGATGGCATCAATCTCATCAATGAAAATGATGCAAGGCGCTTTTTGTTTGGCTTTTGAGAACAAGTCGCGAACACGCGAAGCGCCTACTCCAACAAACATTTCAACAAAATCGGAACCTGAAATTGAGAAAAAAGGCACATTGGCTTCACCGGCAACGGCTTTGGCCAAAAGCGTTTTACCCGTTCCGGGAGGGCCTATCAATAAAGCTCCTTTAGGAATCTTTCCGCCCAATTCGGTATATTTATCGGGCTTTTTAAGAAAGTCCACCACTTCGGCTACTTCTATCTTTGCTTCTTCCAATCCGGCAACATGAGTAAAATTAACTTTTACTTTTGATTGTTCCCGGTCAAAAAGTTTAGCTTTGGATTTTCCTACATTAAAAATACCGCCGGCTTGTCCGCCGCCGCTCATTCGTCGGAATATGAATACCCATATCAAAATTATTATGGCCAAAGGCAAAAGCCAGCCCATAAGTTCTTTCGTATAATCGGTACGGGATTCAAAATTAACCGGAACTTTCTCTTCCTGAGGAAAATCTTCCTGCAATTCTTCCATGCGACGCTCAAATGTTTCTACCGAGCCAATATTAAAATAATAATCCGGCGATTCGGTTGCAAACATTCCCCCGGTTTGTTCAATATCCTGATATTCCGTTTTACTCAGGCTGCTTTCTTTAATAAATACTTCAACACGTTTTTCGTTAACTACATTAACTTTTTTCACGTCTTTCTGCTTAAGCATTTTATTTTCAAAACGCAAACGGTTGATTTCTTTGGCCGTTTCTTGGCCGGAAAACATTTGCAAAAGGAAAAAACCGGCAGCAACTGCAATAAATATCCATAAGGTGTTATTATTGCCTCCGCTGCTTAACTTGAACTTATTTTTATCGCTCCCTTCAGGTTTATTATTTTTATCTTGATTTTGATTTGTCATTCTTTATGTCTCTGTTATACAAAATATTTTATTTATACGGTTGAATAGGTGTTTTCAATTTTCGTCAAATCGGCTTCAGACCAGAGCTCTTCAAGATTGTAAATCTCTCTGAACTCATTTTTAAAAATATGAACAACAATGTCCCCATAATCCAATAAGACCCATTCGGCATTGGTGTAGCCGGTTTTATTTATGGGTTTTTCTTTTGCTTCGGTAAAAGCATATTCTTCCGCCGAATCGGCAATTGCCTGCACCAAGCGTTCAGAACCGGCTTGGCAAATAATAAAATGATCGCAAAAGGTATTGTGAAGGTTTGTTAAGTCTAATTTTACAATGTCTTCAGCTTTTTTCTGTTTTATTCCTTGGACTATTGAATCCAATAAAAGTTCTTGTTTAATCATTAATTTATATAGAATTATGTTTTGGTTTGCAAAAGTAACTAAAAAATGTGTTTTAATTCACTCCGAAATTTTAAAATTTGCAGATTTTCGGCAATTTATATTAAATTAGCATGAAAATTATTTTTTTAACAATTATTTATAATCAATATTTTCTCATGGCATTGAAAAAAATACTTCTCAGCACTTTAGTATTATTTGCTCTCACAGCAGGTATTTATGCTATTCCCGCACAAGACAGCCTCTATAATTATGATGAGGCCGAATCAAATCTCTTATCCGATTCAAATATTCAGCAAAACGCCGGAGATACATTTGAATTACAAACACGCATACATCAACAAAAAGCGTACAAATATCTGTTTCTGGCGGGTACGGTATTTTTTGCCCTGCTGTGTGTGCTGGTATTCGTGTTTTTCTACCGAAAAATATCTAAAATCCACGACCTGACAAAAATTCATGTTCGAGAAATACAATTGCGGGACACTCGCATCAAAAACCTTACACTTTTATTAACACACTCATCTCAACCCATGCTGCTGATGAGCAAAGAAGGTGATTTAAAATGGATGAACGAGGCTTTCGCCGATTATAAATACTTTGATAAGGAAAGTAATATTGAGGAAAAAAACTTCTTTAAAGACATTGCCTCAGAAAAAGCAGAAACCGAAAAACCGGAACTGCTTGAAAATGCCGATACCATTCAATCTTACCGAATAGAAGTAGGCGGTAAGGAAGTTAAACGCACATTAATTCCCATAACGGAAACCAATAATGAAGTTTCCGGATTTGCTTTAGTCGATTATGTCAGATAATAATACCCAACAAAAAACACCTTACATTATAGCGGGTGTAATCGTGCTTATTCTGTTTTTCTACGGGTTTTATGTATGCGCCAATATTGACCAAAAACTGCAAGTAGAAAAAAAGGATGAAAGCACGCAAAAACAAACAAACGAACAAGCCATTTACGGCAAAATAATATCTGAAGCGCTGAGCAACTGCTTTCAGGCCGGTATGCGATATGATAATAATACAACAGTAAGTTGTGAGCTTTCGGGTGTGGGTTTTTTGAACAACCAATTATTGTTTGTAAGCAAGCAGGATATTCCCGGCTATCCGTCTTTTTTTATAACAAGCTACCGGATTCCTTTAAATCTTCAAAACAAACGATTTTTGGGAACAGAACATATCCGCCGAGCTAAAGCTTTTCAGGATATTGCCGTAAGCCCGGATTTAAACTATGTTTTCCTCACCACCTCTTTTGAAAAAACACCGGCAAATAAGGAGTCGGCATTTATCAACAATAATTTAATTTTCTATATGCCATCCAACCAATTGGATACTGCATTAATTGTTCCCGGGAAAACCAATAAAAAACGAGCTGTGTATCGCCTGCGCGAGAACATGCGCACAGCCATGAAATCCAAACTGTATCCTTTCGGCCCGGATTATTTCAAAGTGGAAGGCTTGGCTGTAGTTTCCGATTCAAGCTTGCTAATAGGCATTAGCGAAACAGGCAGTTCGGCAACAAAAGCCCGGCCGGCCATGCTGATTTTGGAAGTCGATTATTACATGGCTGCAGAAGACCGATTAATTCTGACTTCCGCTTTTCGAGAAAGTTACCGCATGAATTTGGATGCGCATCCTAAATTAGCAAAGAATCAATACCTGAGCAGTTTAGAATACGATGTTTATAATGACGCCCTGTACATTTCCACAAGCTACAAAAACGGACTTCGGTCAAGAGATACAGGCGGTTATCTGTGGCGCATTTCTATGGATGATTTCAGGCTTCATAAAGCGGCAAGTTTGGTTGAACTGGCGCCTGAAGTACCGCTGCATTTTGCCCACAGCCCTTCAGGGATATCCGTTATTGATGAAGAGCGGCTGTTTATCATTTGCGATGACGACCGCATTACCGGTGAAGGCGCCGTTAAAGACCCGCGCAGAGATTTCAGCAGAAAACTTAATCAAGCAGCATATTATGTACTGGAAATGAGCCCGGAACCATGATACTAATTGCTCCGGACAAGTTCAAATCCACCTTTAAAGCTTCTGAAACAGCGGAACTTATCGAAAGCTCCCTGCATACATTTTTGCCCGAAATACAAACCTACCGCTTGCCGCTTGCAGACGGAGGCGAAGGCAGCTGCGAACTGCTTGCCGAATATTTCAATGCCAAACCCGTAAATCTAAGCGTTTCTGACCCGCTGATGCGGTCAATTAACACAAACTATTATTATTCGGAATCATCAAAAACAGCTTTAATAGAAACGGCCAAAGCCTCGGGTTTGTATTTATTATCGGAAAATGAAAAAAATCCTCTGCAAACAAACAGTTACGGCAGCGGAGAACTCTTGGCCGATGCCATAAAAAAAGGAGCAAAAATATTAATTGTTACTTTAGGCGGGAGTGCCGTAAACGATGCCGGAGCCGGATTGGCACATGCTCTTGGCTTTCAATTCTACGATGCCGACAAACGCAGCGTATTTCCTGTCGGAAAAACCATAGGCGATATTAGGGAAATTGACCATTCAAAAGTAAAATATAATTTATCGAACATTCAGATAATAGTCTTAAGCGATGTTGAAAATCCGCTCTACGGAGAAAAAGGTGCATCAAAAGTGTTTGCAAAACAAAAAGGCGCCAATAATCAAGAAGTGGAATTCTTGGAAAACTCAATCATGTGTTTTTCTGAAATCTTGGAAAAATACAAGCCGGGCATAAGCTGCCGGAAAGGTACAGGAGCCGCCGGTGGTATGGCTGCCGGGCTGTCTGCATTTTTCGGAGCACAAATTCAATCGGGCAGCGATTTTATCATAGAAAAAACAAATTTTGAAAATCATCTTAAAAAAGCTGAACTTCTGATTACCGGCGAAGGAAAACTCGATAGTCAGTCTTTTGACGGTAAATTGGTGGGAAAGCTCTTACAAAAAGCCAAAAAGATGAACAAAAAAACAGCCGTTATTTGCGGAATAAATGAGCTTAAAGGCAATGAAAAAACCTTGGATACAGGCGTTTATGCGCTTTTTGATAAAGAAACTTCATTACTGAAAGCCCAAGCGGAAACACCCGAGAAAATTCATAAAGCCGTTAGAACTTTATTGAAAGATTTTAAATATTTGTAATTATTAAAATGAATATCCGCATTTCCCCCTATTCGTATTTTAAGTTGTTGCTTATTAGCTTATTACGCATACTTAGTTATCACCCTTGCGCCCGTGTGGTGTTTTCACCGCACGGATTTATGAGCTGCCTGTTTTGCGTCAGGTGAAAACACTTGACATGCGCAGTGAATTAATTTTGTAGTTTTGTGCCAAACACTAAATTTTTAGACGGTTTTAGCTCCAAAAAGCAAGCATGCATGGACAAGAACTCAATTTTTTTTCGCAAAACCTTATTCTTTAATATATTTGTCGTAAATCAAACAAAGCAATATGAACAAAGATAATAATCTTGTATTAAGCAAAGACGACAAAAAACAACTGACTGAAAAAGGATTAACTCTCAAAGACGCAGAAAAGCAAATTGATGCATTTAAAACCGGTTTCCCGCCGGCTGATATTACGGCGCCGGCCACGCCCGAAAAAGGCATACTCCGCTTGCTTGAGGAAGACCTAAAACATTATATCGAAAAATATAAAACCGCCCTGCAAAAAGAAAGTATTCTGAAATTTGTGCCGGCTTCCGGCGCGGCCAGCCGAATGTTTAAAGTGCCGCTTGCATTTATTAATGCAGCCGAAAGTGCAGAGTATCTGCTTTCAAAACCGGAATATAAAGCTGTTAAAGAAATATTTGATAATATAGAAAAATTTGCTTTCTACAGAAAACTAAAAAGCTTATGCGAAAGCAAGGGCATTAGCATACAAGATGATAAAAAAGCAACGCTTGAGCTTCTGCTTACCGAAAAAGGGTTAAACTACGGCAATCTGCCCAAAGCTTTGCTGCTTTTTCATAAGTATGAAAACGAAAACCGCACATCAGCCGAGGAACATTTTGTTGAAGCCGTAAACTATGCAAGTGCCAACGGAAAAGCAAAACTGCATTTTACCGTTTCCGAAGAGCATACCGAATTGTTCAAGAACCACACTAATAAACTGAAAGATAAATACTCCGAATCGCGAAATGTTATTTTTAATATTGAACATTCCGTGCAAAAACCCCATACCGATACCCTTGCCGTTGAACCGGAAAACCGCCCGTTTCGCACGGAAGACGGTAAACTTTTGTTCAGACCCGGCGGGCACGGTGCGCTTATAGAAAACTTGAACGATTTAAAGGCCAATATTGTTTTTGTAAAAAACATTGATAATGTAGTACCCGACCGAATGAAAGCCGACACCTATACTTATAAAAAAGCATTGGCGGGTGTACTGGTCGAAGCACGGGATGCTGTGTTTGACTTTCTGAAAGCTTTAGAAAAAAATTCGGATGATTCAATCACGGAAAATGCTAAAAAATATCTGGAAGAGCGCTTCAGCTTTAAATTCTCCGATAAATATGAAGAACTCTCCGACAAAAAGAAAAAAAAATATGTGCAGAAAATTTTAAATCGTCCGATTCGTGTTTGCGGAATGGTGAAAAATGAAGGCGAACCCGGAGGCGGGCCTTTCTTTGTGAAAAATACAGAAGGAGAAGAATCTTTGCAAATCGTTGAGATGTCGCAAATCAATACCGATAACCCGGAAAAACAAGCCATTGTGAATTCAGCCACACATTTTAATCCGGTAGATTTGGTTCTGTCATTAAAAAACTATAAAGGCGAGGACTTTAACCTGCTCAAATATACCGACCCGGATACGGGTTTTATTTCAATAAAATCACAAAACGGAAAAGAGCTGAAAGCGCTGGAATTGCCGGGCTTATGGAACGGAGCCATGGCCAATTGGAATACCGTATTTGTTGAAGTACCCGTAAGCACTTTCAATCCCGTTAAAACCATAAACGATTTGTTGCGCAAACAACACTTGCAATAAACTCAAAGCATGCAGCGATACTTTACGGAGCTTTCATACAAAGGAACCAATTACCACGGATGGCAGATTCAACCTAATGCCGCGAGCGTTCAGGAAGCCTTGGAGAAAGCTTTCTCATTAATACTGCGCAGCCCCGTAAAAATAACCGGCGCCGGCCGAACGGATACCGGTGTTCATGCCGAGTTTTACATCGCACATTTTGAATATAGGGAAGTTATAACAGATATGCGGCAATTTATCTTCCGTCTAAATCGCATATTACCAAAAGATATTGCCGTGTATAAAATATATCCGGTTTCGGAAGATATGCACGCACGATTCTCGGCTGTTTCCAGAACTTACCGTTATCAAATTGCTCGCCAAAAACTTCCTTTTGCAAGCGATTTCTCATATTATGTGTACGGAAGCTTAGATGTTGAAGCCATGCAAAAAGCTTCCGACATTATGCTGAAATACAAAGACTTTACTTCCTTCAGTAAAATGCACACCGACACACAAAATAATCTGTGCGAAATATATAAAGCAGGTTTTGAAGAAAAAAACGGTTTGCTGTTATATGAAATTACCGCTAACCGTTTTTTGCGTAATATGGTACGCGCAATAACAGGAACTCTTATTGATATAGGACAGAGAAAAATAAGCCCGGAGCAAATCGGAAAAATTATTGAACAGAAAAATCGTTCGGCAGCCGGCAAATCGGTTCCCGGCAAGGGCCTTTTTTTAACCGATATTCAATATCCTAAAACATAACTCCCGCCGAATCATTAGTTTTTCCAAAAGCAATGGTTCTTTAAAAATGTCTTTCACCCATAATAACCAAAAGCAACTCACACATAATCAACATATTGCGAGCTCGATATTCATAACTATAAAAGCTTAAACTTTATCTGAGCATTGGTTTTAAGCCGAAAATCAATGAGTTATGAAAAAAAATCTTGTGAATATTATATTTTTTTCAATGAAATGTTTATGTTTGTCTAATCAAACGTAAAAAAGAAAGTATTTAACTCAAAAGTCAAACTCGAATAAAACCCAAATGCCGAAAAAACTTACAAGGGAAAAACAGTAAAAATGATAAAACAGGCCATAAAGGGAAAAGCCAAAATTATCAGGAAGCATTCGGGCGGAGTTCGCAAAACCGAAAATTATGAGCAAACCAAGGAGAGGTTACTCTTCCGTACCGGAGAGTGTACGCCGCTACAAATTAATGCTTAAAACTCAAGAACGTACCTATTTTGACCTCAGCGAATACGAAGAAATTATAGAGTACTTTTTGGAGCGCCGCCTAATTGAAAAAGCAGAAGGAGCAATAGGCTATGCGCAAAAAACTTACCCTAATGCAAAAGAAATCTATCTAAAAGAAGCTCAGGTCTTGGTAGAAAAAAAAGATTTTGTTGCAGCTGAAAATATTTTCAAGGAGCTGCATCCGAAAATGAAAGACCAAGCTGATTTCTACTTCTCATACGGCCACATGTATGCCATAAAAGAAGAATTTGAAAAAGCTGACCTCTTCTTTACAAAATTTATTAAACTCAGCAGTAATACCAACAAGGCTGATGCCTACTCATCGGTAGCATTTGTATATGTACAAACCGGAGATTACGAGACGGCTCTTAAATATCTGAAAAACGGCGAAAAACATTATCCCGAAAGCAGTTATATTCTTTATGACTCAGCTTTTTGTCATGAAAAAGTCGGTAATTACGAAAAAAGCATTCGGTATTATGAAAAATACCTGAAAGACCACCCTTTCTCGGCCAATGTATGGTACAATCTGGCCGTAGTGTATAATCTGAATGAACAAACCGAAAAAGCAATAGAGGCCTACGATTTCGCATTGGCTTTAGACCCGAAATTTTTGGCTGCTTCAATAAACAAAGCTCATACCGAGCTCAATACCGGCAAATATGCCAATGCATTAAAATCTTACGAGCATTTCCTGAAATACAAGCCGGAAAGTGCCGAAGCTTTATCCGGCCTCGGAGATTGCTATCGCTTTATGGCTGATTATGACCAAGCTACGGAATACTACCGAAATGCCTTAAAAGCAGATAAATATTTTGCCAACGCACTCTACGGAATTGCTTTGGTATATTACGAAAAAGAATATAATTTTGAAGGCTTAAATTTTGTGCTCAGAGCTCTAAAAAAAGATAAACTAAATGCAAGCTATCATTTTCTGGCAGCTTTATTTTTTGACCGTCTGAATTATAAAGAAAAAGCCGAGCAAAGCTTTATAACGGCGGTAGAAAATAATCCGTTCTCGGTACAAGTATGGATTGCTTTTTCAGATTTATTTGTGGAAAAAGAAACCGAAAAAGCCATTGCCATACTAAAAGAAGCAGGAGGCTTACTGCCCAATGGCGGGCAAATATACTACCGTTTGGCAGTTATCTTCTACCAGCTCAAACAGTTGGATGAAAGCGAGAAATATTTGCAGAAAGCTTTATCCGATGAACCGGATTATTTGGAACAGTTTTTGGAAGAGCATCCGGACATAGTACAAAATGAAAAGCTGAGAAAGCTGATAGACACTTTTATATAATTGACAACAGTTAATGAAAACGATAATAAATTTATTTTTAAAAGGAGCAGCCATAGGAGCAGCCAATATAGTACCCGGCGTATCCGGGGGAACACTTGCATTGGTAACCGGTATTTTCGAACGCCTGATTGATGCCATAAAATCCTTTGACCTCACGGCTTTAAAGCTTCTTTTGAAAGCTAAATTTAAAGATTTTGCCAAACATACCGATTTGTTGTTCCTGCTGATTGTATTTTCCGGCGCTCTAATCGGAATTTTTTCACTGGCTCAGGTACTAAGCTGGCTTTTTAAGGAATACGCCGTATATGTTTGGGCCTATTTCTTCGGGCTGATATTGGCATCGGTTCTTTTTGTTGGAAGACGGGTGGAAAAATACAATCTCGGCGTCGTTCTTTCTTTTATTATAGGAACGGCAATTGCCGTAAGCTTATCATTAATAAATCCGGCCACCGAAAATGATAACTTTTTCTACCTGATACTCTGCGGAATGGCCGGTGTAATAAGTATGATAATGCCGGGGCTTTCCGGCTCATTTATTCTCATACTGATGGGAAATTATCAATTGGTGATGATTGATGCCGTAAATGGTTTTGATATGGAAATTCTTCTGCCGGTAGCCATAGGTATCGTAATTGGTTTGCCTGCTTTTTCGGGCATGCTCTCCTTTCTCTATAAAAAATACCGAGACATTACCATAGCCACACTTTCCGGCTTCATACTCGGCTCGCTTTTAATTCTTTGGCCTTGGCAAAAACCGGTTTTTTTGCAAGACGAATTCGGGCTAAATGTACTTAAAAGCAACGGAGAACCAGTAATTGTAGCCTACGACAAATACATACCCGAAGTGATTGATACGGAAGTACTCATAGCTTTTGCCGTTATGCTGATTGGAATTCTCACAATTTGGGGTATAGAATTTATTGCCTCACGCCTGAAATTAGACAAAGAAGAAAAACAGCCGGTAGCGTAATTAACATAAATTGGCGTGTTAAAGCAAACTTCATAATGCACCAAATACCGATAAAAGAAATTATTATTATTTTGGCAATCCTTTGTTTGATATGGATTCCCCTGTTGTTTGAAATATATAATGTTATAACAGCCATTTTTATTACCATCGGAGTAATTATCAGCAGTTATTTAGGAGCTAAGTTTTTGAAGTAATCATACAGCGTGTAACCGTTGCAAGCAGCTCTGCAGAAGACAAAAGAGATACCAATAGGATTAATTCCTCACATTCATATTGCAGTTAATCATGAAAACATACGGACTTATAGGATACCCGCTCGAGCATTCTTTTTCAAAAAAATATTTTACGGCGAAATTTGAGAAAGAAGGTATTTCCGATGCTCGTTATGAGCTTTTCCCTTTACCGGATATAAATGACTTTCAAAAACTAATTTTAAGAAATCCGGAGCTCGAGGGCCTAAGCGTTACCATTCCTCACAAAGAAACAGTTATTCCCTTTTTAAGCGAATTATCCCAAGAAGCCAAAGCCATTGGGGCTGTGAATACCATAAAAATTACACGAAATCAGAATGCTGTTCATACCAAAGGTTTTAATACCGATGTATATGGTTTCTCAAAATCGCTGAAAGAAAACGGGCATGAATTTCGCCGGGCACTAATTTTAGGAAGCGGCGGTGCATCAAAAGCCGTGGCTTATGCCCTGACGAAAATAGGAACAGAATACCGTATTGTAACGCGTAATAAAAAGAATAAAAGCAAGCGATTTCTCACTTACAATGAACTCGATAAATCGGTCATTCGAGAATCAGAACTTATTGTAAACACTACGCCTCTGGGTACATTTCCAAAGCCCGAACAAGCGCCCGATATTCCGTATAACTATTTGAATGAAAGTCATTTCCTGTTTGATTTGGTATATAACCCTCCCGAAACTTTATTTATAAAAAAAGGGAAAGCGCAAGGCGCAAGTGCTTCAAACGGCCTTAAAATGTTGCATTACCAAGCTGATAAAGCAGCTGAAATATTCGAAATAGGCTTATAACGGACTGAATAACATTTTCAAAAACATATTTTACAGTTCTTTTCCGTAACTTTTAAAAATAATGCTAAATTTGCAATGATATATTCGCAAAACACGGCCGTTCGGTCTTTTTTGCAATCTAAAATAAACCAAGCATTGTCAATACAAATCTTGTGCAGACAAGTAAAAAAGAATCATGCATTATGCGGCCTCGTAAAAAAAACTTATCAAAATACTCAGCTTTTCTCAGAACAAAATAAGTAAATTCACGTATTAAATTACAGAAGACAAAAGCGTAATAAAAAGAATTCCAATGGACAGAAGTGTAATAAAATTTTTCATAGTAGAAGACGATCATGCTTTCAGAAGTATTTTAAAAGATATCCTCAGAAAAGTAGAAGAAGGTTTTTTACAAGACGGCGTAAGCTTTGAAATTGAATCATTCTTTTCCATTGCCGAAGCGCAAACCCGAATATATACCATGCCGGACATTGTGCTTTTGGATTACTACATTGTAGATGACAACTTTAATCAGGTTACTTCAGATAAGCTTTTGCAGGATATTATAGAGTTGGATAAAAACATAAAAGTTATTATTGTATCGGGAGAAGAGAAACCGGATATTGTGAAAAATCTGAAAGCTTTAGGAGCTGCCTATTATATTTCAAAAAACCCAAAAACCATTGCACGCATTATACCGACCATAAAAAGTTTGGTCAGAAAAAAATTGGCGGAAAAAAAATAATCGCCGACAAAAAAAACCGGGCTGCTCTCAGCCCGGTTTTTTTGTGCTTTTTTGATTATGCTAAAACCCGTTTAGGTCCATTAAAACCGTAGGAATCAGTAAGAGAAACCCTAAAATAATAAATACTGCCATAATAGGCGTAATCCATTTTACCCATTTATCGTAAGGGATTTTGGCTACACCCAAAACACCAATCAATACGCCGGAAGTAGGCGTAATCATGTTGGTAAAACCGTCGCCTAACTGGAATGCCATTACGGTAGCTTGCCGCGAAAGACCAATATAATCGGAAAATGGTGCCATAATAGGCATGGTAATCGCTGCTTTAGCCGAACCGGAAGGAATCAATATATTTATTACCGTTTGAATAACATACATGGAGCCGATTGTTGCAACTTTCCCAATACCTTCCATAACTCCGGCCATATAATATAAAATAGTATCAATCACTTTACCTTCCTGCAAAATAACAATAATGCCTCCGGCAAGGCCTACCACCATGGCAGCTGTCATAATATCTTTAGTACCTTCTATAAACAGCTTTGTAATTTTATCCGGGTTATAATTCATGGCTATTCCGGCAAATATGCCCATGGCAAAAAACAAAGTAGCAATCTCCATAATGTACCAGGCGTAGCCCATTACTCCGATTATCAGATAAATAACGGTAAAGCCCAATAAGTTCAAATTGAAAAAATGAACCGATTTTCGCAAGCTAAAAATACCGGAGATTATAAACAAGCCCAAAGTAATCGGCAACATGGGAGCAGTAAATGAACTGTTGCCGACCGTCATTTTGGTCTGGGGTTCGAGATAAGCAAATGCACCCAAAGCCAGTACCAAAAAACCAAAAGTAAACCAAGCACTTTTAGGGGTGTAATACTTCACTGCCATATCCTGAGTTTCTTTTTTGCTGCGCCAATATTCATCTTCTTTGTAAACCGGTGATTTTTTTGGGTTTTTCCTTATTCGGTTAGCATACCACAACACAAAAGAGATTCCGACAATATTAATCACCAACCAAGCAAACATGCGATATTCAATTCCCGAGAACAAGGGCAGTTCGGCAATTCCCTGAGCAATGCCGATTGTAAACGGATTGAGCATGGCTCCGGCAAAACCCAGCCCGGCGGCAAAAAACACCATAGCAACACCGGTTATGGAATCGTAACCCATGGAAATAGCCAACGGCACCAATATGATAATAAATGCTATGGTCTCTTCGCTCATGCCGAAAATAGCCCCAAAAAGACTGAACATCAACATAATCAAAACAATAATTATATTATTTACTCCTATAAACTTTAAAGCTCTGACTTTCTCTAATTTTTCGGTAAAATTCAAAAAAGAATAAATTCCGATATCAATGGCTCGTGTGGCATTCATAATCCAAAAAGCCCCGCCCACCAACAAAATAAAAACAATAATGCCGGCTTGTTCTTCAAAACCTTTAAATAAAGCGGCAAATACCTCCCATGTCTGGGGTTGGCTTTCAACAAACTCAAATTTCGGCACTTCTTTTACTACGCCGTCCGTAATTTCAGTTTCATAAACCGTTTCGGTAGTTTCTTCGCCGCTTTCGCTCACAACGGTTCTGCTTAGGTATTCGCCCCCGGGAATAATCCAGGTCATTACGGCAGCAATTATTATTATATAAAAAATCAATACATACGTGTGTGGAATCTTTCTCATAGCAATAATGATTTCAATTTGAACATATAAAGCCGCTAATATAAAATCATTTCTTAAATCCGGAAAGCCTTTTTTTTAAGTTTTTAAATATGTATATTCGTGGCTCAAACGCTTGCCTGCTGTATTTCAGGCAAAAAAACATTATGTATGAAAAACCTGTTTAAGAATATAAAACTATTGGTTCAAACCGAAAACACGCCCAAAAGCTTAGTGAAAGGCATAGATATGGCAAAACTCCGGAATATTTCAAACGCTTTTTTGATAACGGAAGACGACAAAATTCTACAGTTTGGAAAGATGGAAAATTTGCCTTCCGATATACAACCCGATAAGGTTTACGATGTTTCGGACAATTTTATTCTTCCCTCCTATTGCGATTCGCACACACACTTAGTATTTGCGGGTAGCCGCGAAATAGAATACAACGATAAAATACGCGGGCTGTCTTATGAAGAAATTGCTAAGCGCGGCGGAGGCATACTCAACTCGGCCAAGCTGCTCAACGAAACCTCCGAAGATGAACTCTACCGACAATCCGAAAAACGTATAAACGAAATTATTACACAAGGCACCGGAGCCGTTGAAATAAAAAGCGGATACGGGCTTACCGTTGAAGGCGAGCTAAAAATGCTGCGCGTTATTCAGCGCTTGAAAGAAAATAAACCCTTACTGATAAAATCCAGCTTTCTCGGTGCGCATGCCGTTCCCGCTGAATATAAAAAGAATCCGGGAGCTTACACCGATTTAATAATAAACGAAATGTTGCCCAATGTAGCCAAAGAAAAAACTGCGGATTACATTGATGTATTTTGCGACAAAGGCTTTTTCTCCAATCAAGATACCGACAAAATACTTGAAGCCGCTGCCAAATACGGCCTTCGCCCAAAAATACATGCCAACGAGTTGGACTATTCCGGAGGCATTCAAACCGGGGTAAAAAACAATGCTTTATCCGTTGACCATTTGGAATACACCGGCGATGCAGAGATTGAAGCACTAAAAAACTCCGATACCATGCCGGTGATTTTGCCCGGAGCAGCTTTTTTTCTAAACTTAGTTTATGCCCCGGCTCGCAAAATGATTGATTCCGGCCTGCCGCTCGCCATAGCTTCCGACTACAATCCCGGCTCCTCCCCTTCCGGCAATATGAAACTGATAATGAGCTTTGGCGCGGTAAATCATAAAATGACCATTAACGAACTCATCAATGCCGTAACCATTAACGGAGCTTATGCCATGGGTTTAAGCCATACCGCCGGCTCAATAGCCAAAGGCAAGAAAGCAAATTTTTACATTACAAAACCCATTCCCACACTTGAATTTTTACCTTATGCATACGGCAGCAATTTAATAAAAGCCGTTTTCCTTAACGGAAAAGAACAGCAATTAAAACTTTAATGTTAAAGAAAATATGCACCTTTATAAGCTACTTTCGTATATTTGGACTTAAATTCATGCATATAAAAACAAAAAATACTGAATAATGAAAAAACTGATTGAATGTGTTCCTAACTTTAGTGAGGGACGAGACCTTGATAAAATCAAACAAATTACCGACACCGTAGAAAGCACAGAAGGTGTTAAACTATTGGACGTTGACCCCGGAAAAGCCACTAACCGCACCGTAGTAACTTTTGTAGGTGAACCGGAAGCGGTTCTTGAGGCCGCTTTCAAAGCCGTAAAAAAAGCTTCTGAAATAATTGATATGAGCAAACACAGCGGCGAACATCCCCGGTTCGGAGCTACCGATGTTTGCCCTTTAGTGCCGGTTTCCAATATCAGCATGGAAGAAACCGTAGAATATGCACGAAAACTCGCCAAACGTATCGGCGAAGAACTCAATATCCCCATCTACTGCTACGAGTTTGCCGCTTATACCGACAAACGTAAAAACTTAGCCAACTGCCGCTCAGGAGAATATGAAGGTTTGAAAGAAAAACTCAAAAAACCGGAATGGAAACCCGATTTTGGGCCTTCGGAATTCAATGCAAAATCCGGAGCTACCGCCGTAGGAGCCAGAAATTTTTTGGTAGCTTATAACGTAAACTTAAATACCACTTCCACCCGAAGAGCCAACTCCGTAGCTTTTGATGTAAGAGAAAAAGGCCGGGTGAAGCGTGAAGGCGATAAAATTACAGGCAAAATAATGCGTGACGAAAACGGAGAACCGCTCCGACAAGCCGGTACGCTTAAAAGTGTTAAAGCCATTGGTTGGTATATTGAAGAATACGGAATAGCACAAATATCAATGAACCTGACCGATATTACCGTTACTTCGGTACACAAAGCCTACGAAGAAGTTTATAAAAGTGCAAATAACAGAGGGCTCAGAGTCACCGGCTCGGAATTGGTGGGTCTCATTCCCAAAGAAGCCATGATAGCCGCCGGGAAATATTTCTTAAAAAAACAAGACCGTTCCTTGGGTATTTCCGAAAATGAAATCATAAAAATTGCGGTTAAGTCGCTGGGATTGGATGAACTAAAACCCTTCGATCCAAAAGAAAAAATCATTGAATACATGCTCGAAGACGAATCGGACAGTCCCTTAGTGAATTGCAAACTCAATGATTTTACTGACAGAACGGCTTCGGAACTTCCGGCACCGGGCGGAGGCTCTATCTCAGCCTACATGGGCGCTATGGGCGCAGCTCTCGGCGCTATGGTCGCTAATCTTTCATCGCACAAAAGAGGTTGGGACCACCGCTGGGAAGAGTTTTCCAAAGTTGCCGAAAAAGGCCAACACTATAAAGAAGCTCTCTTAAGCTTGGTGGACGAAGATACCAAAGCATTTAACAACATTATGAATGCTTTTCGCCTTCCGAAAAATACCGATGAGCAAAAAAGCATTCGAAAAAAAGCCATACAAGACGCTACGAAACACGCCATAGATGTACCGTTCAAAATCATGGAACTGGCTTACGAATCTATGCAGGTGATGAAAGAAATGGCCGAAAAAGGGCTTGAGGCTTCCGTAAGCGATGCCGGTGTAGGAGCACTTGCCGCTAAAGCAGCCGTATCGGGCGCATACCTCAATGTTAAAATTAACCTCTCCGGATTGGATGATAAAAAATTTGCTCAAGATATAAAAGCCAAAGGATTGGAAATTGAGAAAAAAACGGAAAAGCTGCAAAATGAAATTCTCGAAACGGTTAATAAGAAAATAGACTAAGAACACAAATACATCTTAAAGCCGGTTTCGCCAAGACAGAATTGGGGAAATCGGCTTTTACTTCATAAAAAACAAACGATTATGGGAAAGCTGAAAATACAAACTATACTGAGTATAATGTTCATATCCGGATTATTTTTGTCCGGTTGTAACGATAAGCAGGTTTATAAAGAAATACAGAAAATGCCTAATAAATCTTGGACTAAAGAAAATGTTATTACGTTTAAACCTGACATAAAAGCCGACAAACAAAAGCATCATATCCAATTATTAGTGAGGCATATCTACGGATTTGCACTCACTGAATTTCAGATTCATACAGAAATAGAGACCCCTTCCGGAAAACAAATCGAAAAAACAATTACCGCAGAAGTAATGAATGAAAAGCGCGAATACAAAAGCGACTGCTTAGGTGATTATTGCGATTTGGAAGTAACGGTTTACGACAACTTTAGTTTTGATGAAACCGGTGTTTACACTTTCAAATTCACACAGCAGACTCACTTAAACCCTTTGCCCTATATTCTTGATATTGGACTTTTAATACAAAAAACAGAAAAGCATGAATAAGATGCAAATATTTAAAAAAATAATTACGGTTTTTGTGATAGGCATGACGCTACTCGCGTGCGGCAATACCAACACAACAAAAAAACCGACCGAAATAATCCCAAAGGATTCCGTTCAAAAGGATGAAAAACCGCCCGAATATTTTACGGTACTCAAAAAAGCATACCCGAATTACATACAAGAATTTGACTCCGGATATATTGTATGGACAGACGGCACGCGCATGCTTTGGGATGACGGAAAAGAAAAAAACTTTGACGAACTCCTCAACAATCCGGATCCGGAAGACCAATTCGCATTTGCCTATCCGAAAAGCTTTGATTTGCCCCCAAAACATAAGGAAGACCCGGGAAGAATACGCTGCGAAGCTTTTTTTAAAAAAATGTACGGCGAATCAGCCGCTGCCGTTGAAAAGAATCTGGTGAAAATACAATGGTTGCCTTCTTCGGTAAATAAAAGCTTGCGATTTTCAAAGATTAACGGCGCCGCCGACAGCCTGCAAGCCGTTGCCAAAGCATTAGACAGTCTGCCGCATTTGCACAAATATGTAAACGCTCCGGCCGGCACCTTTTATTGGCGCTTCATAAGCGGAACCGAACGCCTGAGTATGCACAGCTTTGGTATTGCTTTGGATATCAATATCGACTATTTTAATTATTGGAAATGGGATCTGCAACAAAGCAAAGACTTGCAATATAAAAATCGCGTACCGCAAGAATTAACAGAAATATTTGAACGCCACGGCTTTATATGGGGCGGCAAATGGCATCACTACGACACAGGCCATTTTGAATTTCGACCGGAGTTTTTCATCTTTAATAAAAAACAATGACAATTCGTTATACACTCAGCTTGGCTGTTCTTCTGTTTGCAACATCACAAGCATCGGCGCAGACAATAAAAAGCATGCCGTGGCAAAACAATTGCGACTCGGTATTGCCGGAAAGTTTAAACAGTGAATTCATAACGTACAAAGGCGGCTTGGAAATCATAAATACGCAGACCGAGAAATTTGGCGGATTTTCGGCTTTATGGGTAAGCCCGGACGGGAGCAGAATACTTACCTTCTCCGATTTTACAAGCGTTAAAGAAAGCTTTCCCGACAGCCTGCGTGCTCAATGGTACGAGTTTATTCCCGACTACGGTGAAAGCATACAACTCAAAAGCGTCAGCTTGAACAAGTCAGGCAGAATACTCAGTCCCGAAGGAATTCCGGTATCCGAAATTGAATCAGTGGCCGTTCATAATAAAACGCTTTACATAGCCAAAGACAACGGAAAAGGGCAAGGCAACACCATACTGCAAGTCAAACTTAGCGAATTTGACAACGCCGGCGACATTCGAGTATCTCCGAAAGTAATTCCGATACCAAATTTCCCGAAAAGCTCAAAAGAAGGTTTTGAAGCCATGACTGCCCTGCCCGACGGCCGCTTACTGCTGATTCACGAAAAAGAACCCGATACAAAATTCCGCAGCACTTGGCTGATAAATCCCAAAGACACATCTTTTGAAAAGAAACTATATAA
This sequence comes from uncultured Bacteroidaceae bacterium, assembly GCA_964472505.1. Lineage (GTDB taxonomy): Bacteria > Bacteroidota > Bacteroidia > Bacteroidales > JAADGE01 > JAYEIA01. The sequence continues at coordinate 26,836 of CAYYQW010000018.1, forward strand.
ACTTAATGAAGGTGCAGCCAAAGGAATGACCAAACTCAAAAACAAGGACTTGCTAATCATTGAAAAACAATATAATAAAGGCTATACAAAAATGGCTGTTTCACAACTGAAACAAAAAGACTTAAAAAACGACAGCCTGGAAGCCAAAACATTGCTTCGCGCTGAGTCCTTTTGCTTAGATAATTTTGAGGGTATCGCATCATTTTCCCACAAGAAAAAAGAATGTTTTTTTATAATAACTGATAATAACGGTGATTGGCAAAAAGCCGGAAGACAAAAAAATCTGTTATTACTATTTGAACTTAAACTCCCGGAGTAATTTTGCATCCGCAGAAATATGCGCAGCCCGGTTTTATAAAAATTTATATTACGCAGGCAAGCAGACTAAGGGTGTACCAATCGTAAAGTATTTTATTCTGTTTCAAAAAAAAATTCTACCTTTGCAGAAGATCTTCATTTTATTTGTTTCCCACACTCCAAAGCTGTCAGATTTCAAATAAATATGCAGATTATGTTGAAGACAATAATGACATCTTCAAATTGATTATTTATAAAAACTATTATTATGTCGAAATTAGTAAAAAATTATTGCAACTTCCCAAGTTCGGTTCGCCGCCCCATGTGGCGCATCTGGCATAACCTGTTAATTCGGTTTGACGATGAAACATCGGCCAACTTTATGAACTACGGTTATGAAAGCCTAAACGGCGACCCCCGCTTGAAATTAAAGGACGAAGACGAACCCAATCGATACGGAATTCAACTCTACAACTACGTTGTAAAAGAAGCTGACATACAAAACAAAGACGTACTTGAAGTAGGATCCGGAAGAGGCGGCGGAGCATCCTTCATTACGAGCTATTACAAACCGAAAAAGTATGTTGCTGTTGATATTTCTTCGAAAATTATAGAATTTTGTAACAAATACTACAACGATGAAGGCCTTGAATTTGTTAAAGGCCGAGCAGAGAACCTGCCTTTAGAAGACAACAGTTTTGATGTGGTAGTAAATGTTGAATCGGCAAGATGCTACAGCGACCTGATGGTATTTTTTAAAGAAGTAAAAAGAGTACTGCGACCCGGCGGTCAATTCATGTTTGCCGATATGATTGAAAATCATGAAGTGGAAGATATGAAAAAACAGCTTACGGAAGCGGGTTTTAAAATTGAAAAAGAAAAAGACATTACCGATAATGTTGTAAAAGCTCTCGACAAAGACTCATCAAGACGCGAGGAACTCATCAACAAAAAAGTTCCGGGATTTCTGAAAAGTTCATTCTTACAATTTGCCGGCGCACAAGGCACCGAAAGGTATAATGCCTTCAAAACCAAAAAGTTTCATTATTACACTTTTGTATTAAGTCATTAAAACAGACTTACAAAATATTTGGGCCGAAACTTTTTGTTTCGGCTTTTTTATTTTAAAAAATTCATAAGAACGGGTGCTGAAAAAAACTCAGGTATCCGAAATTATTATCGTGCATATTTCCGGAAAGAAATATCTTTGTAAAAAATAATTTATGAAAAAAGGACGAGAAGGAAAACCGCATATAGGCATTTTCGGAAAACGAAACCAAGGCAAAAGTTCAATTATCAATAAATTAGCCGGACAACAAATAGCCATTGTATCCGATACGCCGGGCACAACAACCGACCCGGTAAAAAAATCATTTGAAATCACAGGCTTTGGGCCGGTTATTCTGATTGATACCGCGGGAATTGACGATGAAGGCGAACTGGGAAACCAACGCATAGACAAAACGCTTGAAACAGCAAAAATAATAGACTTAGGCATTATTATAGTTTCCGGCAACAGCATAGGCGATTTTGAAAAACAAATCATCTCAGAACTAAAAAAATTCGATTGCCCGTTTTTCTTTATTCACAACAAATCGGACATTGAGCCGATAGAGTCCGTCTTTAAAAACCGACTCTTTGCCGAATACTCTGCCGAATGCATTGACTTTTCGGCTACCCAATCGCCGGATTCAGAAGCGCTTACCGAGCTCATTAAAAAAACCATTCCCGAATCTTCCTATAAAACGCCCTCACTTTTCGGCGATTTAATCTCATACGGCGACATAGTTCTTCTGATAACACCCATTGATATTGAAGCGCCCGCAGGCCGCATGATCTTGCCGCAAGTGCAAGCCATACGCGATATTTTGGACAACGATGCCGTAGCCGTAGTGGTGAAAGAACGGGAAGTGGATGCTTTTCTTAAAAAAACTCAAATAAAACCCGCTCTGGCCATTACCGACAGCCAAATATTCAAAAAAGCCGATGCTTCCATTCCGAAAGACATTCCGCTGACCGGTTTCAGCGTGGCTCTGGCTCGGCTGAAAGGGAGTTTTGAAGACTATTTGGAAGGTACGCCAAAAATAAGCGAGCTGCAAGACGGCGACCGAGTTTTACTCTTAGAATCATGCTCTCATCATGTATCCTGCGATGATATCGGCCGCGTAAAAATTCCGCGCTGGATTACCAATTTTACAGGCAAAAAACCGATTTTTGATACCGTCGCCGGGCTTAATAAATTAGAGCGCGATATTTCCGACTATGCACTGGTGATACAATGCGGCGGATGTATGATTACTAAAAAACAACTGCTTAACCGCTTAAAACCGGCCATTGAAAAAAATATTCCGATAACCAATTACGGCATGGCAATTGCTTATGTTCAAGGGATATACGAAAGAGCCATTGCGCCCTTTGTTAAAAAAACTTCCGATGATTCACTAAATTATTTATAATGGACAAGAAAATAAAAACAGAGCATTTTGAAAACTTAGTTGCCGTAGCTTATGCCGACAAGCATATTACTGAAGAAGAAATAAATTTCCTTGCAGAAAATGCACTCAATTTTGGCCTTTTAAAAGAAGATGTTCAAAAAGTCATTGATAATGCAGAGCATCTTAAATTTTTCATACCGAAGAATCACGAAGAAAGAGAGGAACAACTCATCAGCTGTATCCACATGGCCATGACTGACGGAGAGGTGCATGAAAAAGAATACGCACTTTGTCTTCAGATTGCCGAAAGATTAGACTTTACCGAACGTTATCTAAACGAAATTATTGAATTAAGCCAAAAGCTTAACAGATAATGTCTTCCTATTACCGGCAGTAACATCGATAATAATGCCACTAAGACTCTAAGGCTCTAAGAAAACAATATAAACAAGCTAACGAAAGAAAGCAACAAAAAAAATTGCAATATTATTGACTACCAAAACCATATACACATAATCCACAAGAAAATCTTTGTGTCTTCGTGCCTTCGTGGCAAAAAAAATAACCACTAAGACAACAATAAAAAAAGCTCCTGCCTATTGTCTTTACAACAATCAAAACAGAAGCTTTTAAGGAATAAATATAAACTCAATCGAACCTAATGTCTGAGAAATATTTTTTTACATATTTAAAAAAGTAGGTTTGAAAGTCAACATCAACCATCCCCAGCCGTGGAATTTGGCATCGGTATCTTGTCCGAGTTCCATCTCAACAAAATCCGATGAAGGAAGCATGACAGAGTAACCGGCATGAACCGTTACGGTTTTATCGGGTTTGTGTGTTAATACAAAATCAATATTATTTCCGAGCGCAGAAATTTCATTACCTGCTGCATTTAAACCGGGTGAATTGGTAAACATAATTGAATGAAAACCAAGCATAGCCGTAGTTTCTTTGGATAAAGCAGCTTTTGCTGTTAAGTACACATCGCTGAGGCCTTCATTTTTGCCATATCGTAAGTGAAAATCGGTGTTTCCGAAGTATTTATGACCCGACCAACAAACGGCTTGGTATTGGTTGATTTTATTATCCGTCCCGTCGTTATCCCAAGCTTCGCCGCTGTATGAATCAAATCCGGCTCCGAAAGTAAACATATCCATTTTGTAAGAAGCACTTACGGTATAAAGCATACCGGAGTAATTAATATCCTCACCGCCTCCGGTCTCTCCGGCTTTTCCAAACTGCTTATAAAAACTGCCTTCGGCTTTTAATGCGCCCAAGTTTAAAACCGGATTTACTCCTAAAGTATTCTTTGCGTAAGAGGTTTCATAATTACCGTTTTCTTCAAAGGTTTCCACCATACCTAAAGCATTTATTGTGAGCATATCACCCAAATACTTTTTTACTTCCATATAAACCATATTTCTGAACGGCGTTTCGGCTTGTGTCGGCGCATCAACCGAGTTTAAGGCCCAAACTAAATCCCAATCTACGTCAAACCTCTTGTTTCGGCCTTCCAAAGCAACGGCATCAAAAGCAGAGGCATAGTGGTTCCAATTGCGGTGCCATATTACACGTCCGTCGCTGTTAGCCAATTCTTGACGTCCAACCTTGAGGCCTAAATTACAATCTTCATTTTTTATCAAATAATATTTTCCCCATGCTTCATGCACGCCAAGTGTCGCTCCGTTTGAACTTTGCCAATAAGGAGCAGTTACATTTTTATTAGCCATAAAAGGACGCACATCCTGAAAACTGAAATTGGTCTCAAAACGGTCGTTCTTATAATTAGCAATAATACGGCTTCTTTGCCAAATAGTAGCTTCGGAAGGTGTGTTAATATCCGGTGCTATTTCCTGAGGAACCAACATATTTCGTCCGTCTTCAGAAGGGCTGTACTCAAATCGGGTTCTTAGCTCTGCGCCAAGTGTAAAACCGGAAGTTTCTTTTACTTCCGCTTTCTTCTCTAGTGTATCCGCGCCTTCTTCTTGGGCAAAAACCCCGGATACAAAAAACAACATAATCAAAGTCATGTAACTGTATAGTTTCATTCTCATAATAAAATTATTAAAGGTTTTAAAAATGTATTATTAAAATGGTCTTTTATACCGTAAAAGTAAACATAATTATAAAACTTCAAATATCTAAGTAAATAAATACGTTAAAAATGCGTTAACACATTAGTTTATATCAGAATAAGTCAATAGTTTCAAAATTAGAAAGAAATAAATTTCAAAAAAAATTTGGATATTAAAATAAATAAGCCACTTTTGTGCTGTACTAAAGTTAAGAAATGAGCCAATCATACACACATACTTCTTTTTCTTATTATTACTATTGGGGTAATAAGAGGGGTTTTGTGTGCATAGCTTAACAGAAAAAAAGCATTTTCACTATACAAAAGCCCCTCAAATTTGAGGGGCTTTTTTTGTGCATTAATTTTATTAAGAATTTAAAAATTAGCCCCATGGTAACACCGGCAATCAGAACAAATACCGTAAAAGAATACTATTTCTCGAAAAAAATGGCGGAAATTGACGGCTTGAATAAAGCCGGCAAGCAAATCATTAATCTCGGAATAGGAAACCCGGATATGCCTCCGGCTCCGGAAGTACTGGCCGAACTAAACAAAAGCAGCTCCGAATCAGACAAACACGGGTATGCCGGTTATAAAGGCATTCCTGAACTGCGGGCAGCTTTCGCCGAATGGTATGCAAGATTTTTTGATACGAAACTCAATCCCGACCAAGAAATCCTGCCGCTCATCGGGTCTAAAGAAGGCATTATGCATATTTCCATGGCTTTCCTCAACCCCGATGATGAAGTTTTGGTTCCGAATCCTGCTTATCCGGTTTACCGTTCGGCAGCGGCCATAACCGGAGCCAAAGTAAGCGCATTTGCTCTGAATGCTGCAAACAATTGGTATCCCGATTTTGAGGAATTAGAAAAACATAATTTGAGCAAAACCAAACTCATGTGGGTAAATTATCCCAACATGCCCACGGGACAAGCTGCAACTAAAGAATTATTTGAACACCTGACAGCCTTTGGCAAAAAACATCAAATATTGATTGTAAACGATAATCCCTACAGCTTTATATTGCACGAAAAACCGCTTAGCATACTTTCGGTAAAAGGCGCCAAAGACACCGCATTGGAATTGAATTCGCTGAGCAAATCGCATAACATGGCCGGTTTTAGAATAGGTATGTTGGCCGGAAGTGCCGAAGCAATTCAAAACGTGCTAAAAATAAAGAGCAACAGCGATTCGGGCATGTACATTCCGCTGCAACTTGCCGCCGTAAAAGCTTTGCAGGCTGATGCAAGCTGGTACGAATACATCAACTCAAAATATGCCGAAAGAAGAGTTTTGGCCGAGCATATTTTTAACCGGCTGAATGTAAGTTTTGACTCCAAACAAAAAGGCATGTTTTTGTGGGGGGAAATTCCCGAAAACTATAAAAATGCAGAACGGTTTTCCGATGAAATTCTCGAAAAAAATCGTCTGTTTATAACTCCGGGAAGTATTTTCGGATCGGCCGGCAAGAGATTTCTGCGTCTTTCGCTTTGCAGCTCACCGGAAAAACTTCAAACATCACTCAAAAGAATACAGACCATTCACTCAATTCTATAAATCGTAAATTATGACCATCTCAATAATAGGACTCGGACTTATGGGCGGATCGGCAGCCATTGATTTAAAAATCGCAAAATTTGCCAATCATATCATAGGTTGCGATAAAAACAAAGACCATGAAACAACCGCTTTAAGCAACGGCATTGTTGACGAAATTGCCGATTTGGAAACGGCTGTAAAAAAAAGCCGGTTAATCATTGTAGCCATACCTTTGGATGCAGCCGTCAAACTCATTCCCAAAATATTGGATATGACGGACGGCCAAGTGGTTACCGATATGAGTTCGGCTAAAAGCAAAATTGCCGAAAGCCTAAGACATCACAAAAACCGTCGGCAATTTGTATCGGCTCACCCTATGGCGGGAACCGAATTTTCAGGCCCTTTGGCAGCACATGCCGGCATGTACAATGAAAAAGCCGCCATAATCTGCGATGCCGAAGAAAGCAGTCCCGAAGCCCTTAAACTTATTCAAACGATGTACAAAAAACTTAATATGCGGATAATAAACATGGGCTCGCAAAAACACGATGTTCATGCCGCTTATGTTTCGCATATTTCACACATCAGCTCATTTGCTTTGGCACTCACGGTTTTGGAAAAAGAAGAGAATGAAAAAAACATCTTTGACCTGGCAAGCGGTGGGTTCAGCTCCACGGTTCGTTTGGCGAAAAGCTCCGCCGATATGTGGGTGCCTATTTTTATGCAAAATAAAGAAAATGTTTCGCAAGTATTGGCAACTTATATCGAGAAACTGCAGCAATTCAAAAAGCAAATTGACACTGAAAATACCGAAGGACTTCGCCAAAACATACAAGCCTCCAACCAAATAAGACGCGTACTGAACCCTTTCAAAATTCGAGAATACAAAACAAAAATAATAACAAAACTCTCTAAAATTTTCTAAAATGGAAACACAAAGCCTCACAACCACAGAGACAGAACTAAGCCGCCCTTTTCGGGAATGGAATTTAAAAAATTGCGACCGTCCCGTAACCATTGCCGGGCCGTGCAGCGCCGAAACCGAAGAACAAGTTATGGAAACGGCTGCAGCACTTAAAGAACAAGGCATTGAAATATTCAGAGCCGGGGTATGGAAACCGCGCACACGCCCCAACTCCTTTGAAGGCGTAGGCTCCGAAGCTCTAAAATGGTTGCAGCGCGTACAAAAAGAACTCGGCATGAAAACCGCCGTAGAGGTAGCCAATGTAAAACACGTGTATGAAGCCTTGCGCATGGGCGTAGATATTTTTTGGATTGGCGCTCGCACTTCGGCCAATCCTTTTGCCGTACAAGAAATTGCCGATGCCCTTACCGGTGTGGATATTCCGGTGATGATAAAAAACCCGATCAATCCGGACGTAAATCTTTGGATAGGTGCCGTAGAACGCATACAAGCCGCCGGAATCAAAAAAACAGCAGCCATACACCGCGGTTTTTCAAGCTCCGACAAATCCCACTACCGCAACAAGCCCGAATGGCAAATAGCCATTGAATTTCGCCAACGCATGCCTGAAACGCCTATGATTTGCGACCCCAGCCACATTGGCGGACGACGCGATATTCTCGAACAAATATCGCAAAAAGCCATGGATCTGAATTTTGAAGGCCTGATTATAGAAACGCACCGAAACCCGGATGAAGCATGGAGCGATGCCAAACAACAACTCACGCCGAAAGCTTTGAAAAATTTGTTGAATAATTTGGTGGTAAGAAAAACCAAACCCGACAGCCCGGCTTTGGACACTTTGGAAACACTGCGGCGGCAAATTGATCAAATCGATAATGAGCTGCTGATTGTACTGCAGGAACGCATGCAAATTTCAAAAGCAATCGGTGAACAAAAAAAAGCTCGAAACATCACCATTTTGCAAAGCGACCGTTGGAAAGAATTGCTTGAAAAACGCCTCGGAGCAGGCAACAATCTTGAGTTGAGCGACAATTTTATCAGCGATATTTTTACGGCTGTTCATCGTGAATCCATTAATGCACAAAGCAAAATTATGAATCGAAAAACTGAGTAAACCATGGATATACAAGTTTTTCCTTCTCAAATACAAGGGGTTTTGCAAGCGCCGGCCTCGAAAAGCTATATGCTGCGAGCCGTGGCTTTGGCCATGCTGAGTGAGTCGCCCGTCCGCATTCAAAATCCGTCCTATTGCGATGATGCGCTGGCGGTGCTGAATATTGCCGAGAGCTTTGGCTGTGGCATTGAAAAATCCGATGAGTTTTTGATTATAGAGCCGGGACAAATGAAACCGCCCAAACAGTTTTCCTGCGGTGAGTCCGGTTTGGCCATTCGGCTGTTTACTCCGGTGGCGGCAATATTCGATAAAACAATCCGCTTGGAAGCTGAAGGCTCGCTGAAAAATCGCCCGGCCGATTTTATGCAAAATCCCATGCAACAACTCGGTGCCGAATTTTTGAGCGACAAAGGAAAACCACCGGTACAGGTAAAAGGCCCGCTGAAAGCCGGCGACATTACTCTTGACGGAAGTCTGAGCTCGCAGTTCCTGTCCGGATTGCTCATTGCTTTGCCCAAAATACACGGGCGCACAAACATAAAAGTTAAAAACCTGAAAAGCATTCCCTATATCAGAATGACTTTGGAAGCATTGGAAGCTTTCGGAGCTGAGATTTCTCACAACAAGTTTGAAGAATTCACCATCCAAGGCCCGCAAAAATACCAAACGGAACACTACACAGTAGAAAGCGACTGGAGCAGTGCTGCTGCCTTACTCACCGCCGGGGCTTTGGCCGGAAGCATGAAATTGAAAAACATCAGTCCGCTTTCTCTGCAAGCCGACAGAGCCGTTTTGGATGCACTCAAACAAACCGGCAGTCGAATAACGACAAACGCATCCGGAATACGCATCGAAAAGCCAAAAAAATTAAAATCTTTTCGTTTTGATGCCGTGCACAGCCCCGATCTCTTCCCCGCCCTGGCGGCATTGGCTTCAGCATGCGAAGGACAATCGAAAATCTACGGCCTGCACCGACTAAAGCACAAAGAAAGCGACCGAGGTAAAGTGTTGCAGAATGAATTTAAGAAAATCGGCGGGAAAATTACTTTGGATAATGACCGTATGCTTATTGAAGGCGGAAAAATCATGGGCGGACAAGCCGATGCCAACAATGATCACAGGATTGCCATGGCTTTAAGTCTCGCTGCTTTAAACTCTGAGAATCCGGTAACTATATGCGGCGCCGAATGCGTTAATAAAAGTTATCCGAAGTATTTTGAAGATATGCAAGAAGTCGGGGTGAAATTAGATGTGAGATATAAGATGTAAAATGTTGATGCCTGAATAAGCTTGACCGTTGTTAATGTTGTGTTACTACATTTTCCGGTCTTAATTTCAGAGCGATATTTCAACCGAGCAAGACGTTTTGTGTCCTGCCCATTGACTTTGACTGTTAGCCAAGAACGATCAGCGTACAAAATCATAATCCAAGACGTTTTGAAGTCCTATCGGACGTTCAAAAGTCTTTCTCTGTGGGCTTAAAAGATTTACAACAGCCGCTTTACGGGCAGCTGCTTTTCAAAAATTGAGTCCTTGCGTTGTACTTTTAAATACAATGTTCCCGGACGGCGCATGAGTTTTACAATTTCGGGATAAGTCGCCGGGCTTGCTTTTATTTTATTAATTTCCAATAAAATATCTCCTATACGAATGCCGGCAGTATCAGCCGGTGCATCTTGAATAATTCCGGCTATCAGCAGACCCTCAGCCTTGGCTTCTCCCAAGCTGAAACCCGGCGGATAATAGCCGCTCATAGGGTCTTTTTTCCCCGTGAAGCGGAAGAAAAGTTTTTGTTTTTTATAATCCAATATCACCAAATATTCCGAAAGTATTTGGTTGCCAAGCGTTCCTACCGGAGAGAAATCAAAAGGGCTTTTACCCGGATTATCGGTTTTGGTATAATAAACAATAGGCCCTGAACTGTTGAATGCGGTTTTTTCGCCGTTCAGGCTAAAGTTTTCGGCACGGAACATATAGCGCTGAGCATCGCCGGAAACATTGGCGCCTTCCCGTAAGCTTTTGAATCTTTTAAATTTCGATTTATGAATACCGATACTGTCAGCAGCAAAATCATAGAGTATTATTCCGGCTTCGGAACCGGTGTTGATTAAAAAATCTCCGGCCAATTCGAGCGAATCGTTGATCTTCAGTTTACCTGAGATATAAGGTTTATTTTGGTGTACAAAAAAGTCTGTCGAATCCAATCCGGGGAATTTTTCTTTGTAATTTTCCGACAGAAATTCAATACTGTTTTCATTTTTGTCATACAAGAGCACTTTATCCTGCAAAAACTCACCACCCAAAATACCGTCTTCAATGCAAATCATTTTTTTCAAATTAAGCTCCAAAAACAATAAATCGGCATAGCTCTTCCCTTTATATCTGAAATTAAAACAATCGTACAAAGGTCTCTTAATCAGTCTCCCGTCGGGTGTTCCGCCTACCGGTAGCGAATCTGCAGCTTTACAAAAAGGCTCTCGTTTGGCAAAAAAACTGCTGTCGCCCACACAGACGGGGCTGCCGGTATCAATAAGAAAAAGCGCCGAATCGCCCTCGGGCAATTCAATTCTCACAAAAGGAAGATTTGAAATAAACAAGGCATCTTTTGGAGTTTTATCGGCCGGCTGTCCGTTGCAGCTTAGAAAAACAATCCATAAAAACAAAAAAGCGGTTTTATTCACAGTAAGATATATTTTTTTCATATCTCACTAAAATACGAAAAAAAATAATACATGAGCCAAATTATTTCAAGAGTGTATTTGTTCGGGAAAATAAAATCAAATCGTTTTGAAGTCCTGCCCTTCGGCTATTGCTCAGGAGTCGCCGGACGTTCAAAAATCATTATCACTCTAAGAGCTTTATGCTTTTTATTCCAAGACGTTTTGAAGTCCTATCGGACGTTCAAAAGTCTCTTGACATTTAAGAAATAAGTACGTATATTTGTACATATAAACACACTTAATTATAAAGAAATGCTGACTACAACTATTTCAAGTTTTAGAAGAAACATAAAAAGCTATTTTGATAAAGTTACGGAAAACTTTGAAACCCTGATAATTAACCGTGGGGAAGACAAAGGTATTGTGATAATGTCTTTGGATGAATACAATTCTTTGTCCGCAACCCGGCATGAGTTATCATCCAAAAAAAATAAAAAAAGATTAGATGCCGCTGTCAGTAAATTAAAAAAGGGCGAATCATTCCAAAGGGATATAATTGAAGAATAAACAATACACCGCTGAATAACAAAAAATCACAAAATGAATAGCCTTTCTGTCAGAAGATTGAGAAAAATTCCGACTTTAAAAAATTACAACATTAACCAATGAAATATACTTTTACGGATGAATCTTGGGAAGATTATTTGTATTGGCAAAAAACCGATAAAAAAATACTTAAAAGAATAAACAAATTGATAAAAGAGATTTCACGCACACCTTTTGAAGGGACAGGAAAACCGGAACCTTTGAAATATAAATATCAAGGGTTTTGGTCGAGAAGAATAACCGCCGAACACCGGCTGATATACACCGTAAAGGATGATGAAGTTTTAATCGCAAAATGCAGATTTCATTACGATTAATTCCTTGAAAGTCAAGGGTTAAGAGGTCTTTTCACCCAAGACGTTTTGAAGTTCTGCCTTTCGGCTGCCGCTCAGGAACTGCAGAACGTTCAAAAGTCTTTTCTGATTCTCGGCATTTTGATTTATTTTTGTAGAAAAACAGGCATGATTCTGATAAAAAACGTACAAATCATCAATGAAGGCAGCACAAAATCGGGCAGCCTGCTGATAAAAAATCAGCAAATAGAAAAAATATATACCGAAACAGAACCCGAAACACCCGCCGGAACGGAAAAAATAATCGACGGGCAAGGCTTTTGGCTGATGCCGGGTGTGATTGATATGCACGTGCATTTCAGAGAACCCGGACTGACGCAAAAAGGCGATACCGAAAGCGAAACCAAAGCCGCGCTGGCCGGCGGCGTAAGCTCTTTTGCAGAAATGCCCAATACGCTGCCAAAAACGGTAGGACAAGCTGACCTGGAAGTCAAAAACCGAATTGCCGAAAAAAACTCATACATTAATTACTCATATTATATCGGAGCCGATGAAAACAACAGTGCTTTTATTGCGTCAGCCGATAACCGAAAAATACCGGGTGTAAAAGTGTTTATGGGTGCTTCCACAGGTAATATGCAAATTGCGGGGAAAGCATTGGATCAGGTTTACCGTCAAAACAATCTGCGCGTTACGGCGCATTGTGAAGATGATGAAATAATTTCAAAAAACACAGAAAAATATCGCAAACAATTCGGCGAAAGCATTCCTTTTAAATATCATCCGAAAATTCGTTCAACCGAAGCCTGCTTAAAGTCTTCAAGAGAAGCTGTGGGTTTAGCGAAAAAACACAATAATAAACTGCACATCGCCCATATTTCCACGGCAGAAGAATTAGACTTGATTGACAAAAATCAAACCCTTGAAAATAAACAAATTACCACAGAAGTTTGCATTCATCACTTATGGTTTAACGAAACGGATTATGACAAAAAAGGCGCTTTCATAAAATGGAATCCGGCCATAAAGAGCGAAAAAGACCGTCAGGCGCTTCTGAAAGCCGTGAGCGATGATGTAATCGACATAATCGTTACCGACCACGCTCCCCACACTTTTGAAGAAAAACAAAAACCATACACCCAAGCACCTTCGGGAGCACCCATGATACAACACAGCCTGCAGGCGGCTTTGGAGTTGAGCAAACAAGGCCGGTTCAGTAAAGAAAAAGTGGTTGAAAAAATGTGCCACCACCCGGCTCGCTTGTTTGGAATACAAAACCGGGGGTTTATTCGGGAAGGCTACTTTGCCGACCTTACGATTGTAAATCCGGATACCCGATATACGGTTGACAAAAATAATATTCTCTACAAATGCGGTTGGTCGCCCATGGAAGGCGAAACTTTCAGCACCCGCCCGGTTTACGTATTTGTAAACGGAAAACTTTTGTACGAAAATGGAAAATTCAGTAACAAAGGCCAAGGTATGGCTTTGGAATTTAATTAAAAACTCAATTGTCATGAAAAAATACCTCATACTAATTACGGTAATTTTGGTTTTTGTCGCTTGCAACAACAACACAAAAAAAGCCGAGAAAGAAACCTCATCACTTAACAAAAAAGAATTGAGTGCGGAGAGCTTGTTGCCAACTGACAAAAAAAGCATGTACCAAGTGGCCGATACCTTGTTTTATACGGCGCTTCTAAAAGCCGGCTCCGAAGAAGAAGCGCTTTACATGAACGATTGGGTAAAAAATTTAAAATTAAAAGAATTTACAAATCTCATTTTTGAAGCCGTTTACAAGGGCCGACTGACGGCCTACGATTACATCGGTGAAGAACCCATGAGTATTGAAGAAGTAAAAGCTCTGGAAGAAGAAAATAAGGACAATGCCATTGCCAAACTCTTATTCGAAGAAGCTTGGTATTTTGATGAAGAAAACTTAAAGCTATACAAAGAAGTGCGCTCCATAATGCTTGCTTATGAACGCAAAGACAGTGAAGGAAAGGTACGCGGATATAAGTCGGGAATCAAAATATTTATGGGAAATAAACCGCCGGTATAATTTTTTTTGTAAAAATCATTATGTGCTTTTCATGGCTATAAAATCACCTTTCGGGCAACAAAACTAAGTAAAACTAAAAAAAGCCGAAAACGGTATAAGAATTGTCTAAAAAATATGTACTATTAGCTTGGATTATACTTTATGCAAATTTAATAGTTACGAAAACACAAAAGCATAAATTTGGACTACAACTAACATGCTGTAATGATTGTTTACTATGAATAAAGAAGACTACCTGACAACAAAAAAGAAAATACTTTTATGGTTTGTAGGCTCATTTCTTTTACCTCCCGTAAGTTGGCTACTGTCGGCTTGGTATTTTGATATTTGGTCCACAGAAGAAATGTACCGCGTTCTGCTGAGACTTCACATTCCGATATACGTAATCCTGTTCTCAGGAATTGTATATTATATTGTGAAACGAAAACTCGATATTATATCTGACTATTATGAAAATCCCAACGAAACACACTTGCTGAAAGCACAAAAAAGTGCCGGTTTTATTCCTCGCTTTTTCCTCATTGCACTGCCGGTATATACCACTCTGGGAAACTTTCCGGTATCATTACCTTTGGATTTTGTTGATAGTACCGAATTTCTGATGGGAATATTATTGGGCGTTCCCATTGTTTTCTTATTCGCCATTCCCTTTTTTATTGTGATGAACAAACATACCGAAGCCTTTACCAAAGCCGTTCCTTTCTCCGACAAACACAAGCCGCTTAGCTTATCGCAAAAAATGACGGTTATTTTTCTTTTAAGTATCATAGGTACATCGGTCATGTTTATAAGTGCAGTAATCAGTATAACGCATAACAACCCGGGCGACGATCTCATGCCTGTTTTTACGGAAAAACTTATTGTTGCCTCCGCCGTTATTTTTGGACTTACACTTATTAATCTTTCCTTATTCAAAAAAGAAATATTATCGCCCCTTCATCGCATTAAATCAAACATTACCGAAATAGCCCAAGGGAAAGCCGACCTTACCAAACGCATTGAAATTAACTCGCGGGACGAAATCGGTGAGCTGTCTTATTGGTTTAACGCATTTTTGGACAGTATGAACGCTTTAATTGTTGAAATCAAAGAAACCGTTGACTTTTTAAACGAGTCCGGCTCCGGATTTAGCAAAGTAGCCGGCGAAATAGCCAAAGGCGCCAATAAACAAGCCGAAACAACGCAAGAAGTAGCTGCTTCGATGCTTGATTTGCTCAAGCATCTTGAAGAAAATAACAAGATTACGGAAAAATCGAAAAAAGTATCATCAGAGACCGTTAAAGCCATTTCCGAAAATCAGGAAATTTTCCTAAATGCCTTGGAGTCGGTAAAAGAAATAAGCAAAAAATCTCTGGTTATTTCAGACATAGCCTTCCAATCAAACATTCTATCACTGAATGCCTCCATAGAAGCCGGGAAAGCCAAAGAAACCGGTAAAGGCTTTTCGGTAGTGGCTCAGGAAATCGGAAATCTTGCATTCAAAAGTAAAGCGTCTTCTGATGAAATCATAAAACTCTCACAAAACGGCTCACGGAAATCTGAACAAGCCGGAAAAAGTTTGATGGAACTCCTTCCGAAAATCAAAGAAAATTCTGAACTTCTGAATTTAGTTACTCAAGCGGCAGACAGCCAACATGAAGGAATAGAATCGGTCAATAAATCAGTAAACCAACTTTCGGACATCTCAAGTGTTAACTCATCAAATTCCGAGGAATTGTTCAACTCGGCCATAAAGCTAAAACGCAGCGCCAGACAGCTCGGTAAAATTATTGCAAATTTCAAAACGAAATCTTAATAACAAACATTCATAAATGAAAATTCTTATCGCCGAACCCATCCACCCCATACTGAAGAGTAAACTCATAAAAGCCGGTTTTACCATAGAAGACAAGCCCGAAACGGATGAAAGCACCCTAAGTAACTCCATACATAAGTATGAAGGTTTAGTAGTCAGAAGTCGTTTTAAAATAGCTGAGGAAATTCTAAGTAATGCTTCAAAACTAAAATTTGTGGCACGCGCCGGCTCAGGCATTGAAAATATCGACCAAAAATATGCTCGCAAAAATAATATAGCCGTCATAAATTCGCCGGAAGGCAATGCAGGTGCAGTAGGTGAACATGCTTTGGGCTTACTTCTGGGTTTAATGCATAAAATTGAAAAGTCAGCTTCGGAAGTAAAATCGGGCAAATGGAATCGGAAGGCCAATGCCGGCAACGAACTCAGCGGAAAAACCGCAGGTATTATCGGATACGGAAATACCGGCAGCCGTTTTGCACAATTCCTCAGCGGTTTTGATGTTCAAATCTTAGCTTACGACAAATATAAAGCCGGTTTTGCGCATGGGAAAGTAAAAGAATGCCGCTTAGAGGAGGTTTTTGAACAAGCAGATATTCTCAGTTTTCATGTACCGCTCACAGAAGAAACTCGATATATGTTTTGCCGAGATTTTTTGAATAATTTTCAAAAACAAATATACCTGCTTAATACTTCGCGCGGTGAAGTAGTAAACACAAATGATTTACTTGAAGCGCTTAAAAACAAGCGCATCTTGGGAGCCGGATTGGATGTGCTCGAATATGAAAAACACAGTTTTGAAAACCTGCTCTGCAACTCACAAAATACGGTCTTAACAGAACTCACTCAAATGCCCAATGTAATTATTACGCCTCACGTAGCCGGCAGCAGCGAACAATCAGTTTTCAAAATTGCTGAGGTTTTGGCCGACAAAATCATAGCGAAATACGGAAGCGCCTGAGCCGTTTTGGACCACAAAACGCGCTGTATAACGGCTGATTTGCTGCAATAAAATATCCTTTCCGCTCAAATATTTTTCTATGGCCTCATCGGTATAATGCCGAATGGTAATTAAAGATAAATTATCATTATAACGCACGCTGTAATGCCGGCGTAATTCATCGGTAAACAAAGGTATGCGTTCTTTTACATTACCTACGCTAAAGGTAAAGCTTATGGCAGAATTTTGCATGACACTTACCTTCAGACGGTATTTTGCCAAAAGAGAAAAAATTCGGCTCAGACTGTCTTCGGCTATAAAAGAAAAATCCAAAGCCGAAACCGAAAACAAAATCTGATCTTTTTTAACAATATAAACCGGCATGGGCGGATAAAAATCTTTCGCATCGGGCGGAATATCCGAAATTCTTGTCCCCGGAAAATCCGGATTATCAAAAGGCCGCACCTGAACCGGAATTTTTTTGTTTTGTAAAGGTTTTATGGTTTTAGGATGCAAAATTTTAGCACCGTAGAATGTCTGTTCCACCACCTCTTTGTATGATAATTTGGATAATAAACGGGCGTCTTCATTTTCCTGAGGATCGGCATTGAGAATGCCGGATACATTTTTCCAGAATATAATTTCATCGGCATTTAAACAATAAGCATATACCGCCGCGGTGTAGTCACTACCCTCGCGTCCGAGCGTGGTTATGTGGCCCGTTATATCTCGACCCGTAAAACCCTGAGTGATAACAATATCTGTTTCAGCAAACAAAGCATCTTGTTTAATCTTCTTTTTGGTCTCTTCCCATAGAATTTTTGCATCTCCGAAACCGGAATCGGTAATCAGGTAATCACGTGCATCGGCAAAAGCTGTTTTTATACCGCTTCTGTTTAGAAAAGCGTTTATTATATTTACCGAAAGCAATTCACCGACGGGCACAATCCGATCGTACTCAAAATATTTATCGGCAGATAAACCTTGCTTAAATAAAGCCCGAGTTTCTTCAATCAAACCGCTAATAATCTGATTTAGTTCTTCATTTCCCTCCGGAAAAAGTTCTTTTATTACGGATAAATGTTCGGATTCAATTTTGTCTAACAAATCAGGACAAAATCCGCCTGAGAAATAATAGGATGACAAAAGAGACTCAAAAGCTCCGGTAGTTTTTCCGAAAGCAGAAACCACAATCAACAATCGATTATGGGCTTGTAAAATTAAGTCCGGTATTTTTTTTACGGCAGCGGCATCTTTAAGCACACCGCCGCCAAATTTATATACTCTCATGTTTTATAATATTTTAAACGGCTGCAAAGATGCTCAGATTTTAACAATTATTAATATTTTTTTTTTACTTTTACAATCAAAACAAAAAACATGAGCATTACCACCCTAAATGAGTTCATTATTGAACGCCAGACAGATTTTCCTTACGCTAAAGGCGAACTTTCCCGATTACTGAGCCACATAGGCGTTGCGTCCAAAGTAGTAAACCGTGAAGTAAACAAAGCCGGGCTTATAGATATACTGGGCGATTCAGGCTTAACGAATGTGCAGGGCGAAGGCCAAAAAAAATTGGATGTGTTTGCCAACGAAAAATTCATCACTTCGCTAAAACTCTCTTCGGAATGTTGCGGAATAGCTTCGGAAGAAAGCTCCGGCATCATTGAATTTGACACCGACTTGGCCAAAAGCGGAAACTATGTAGTAGCCATGGATCCTTTAGACGGATCGTCCAACATTGATGTCAATGTTTCTATCGGTTCAATATTTGCCATTTATCGGCGGTTGTCGCCTTTAGGACATGTGGCCGAAGAACGTGATTTTCTTCAGGAAGGTGTAAAACAGGTAGCAGCCGGTTATGTTATTTACGGTTCATCTGCCATGATGGTTTATACCACCGGTAAAGGTGTGAACGGCTTTACGCTCGACCCGTCAATAGGCGAATTTTGCCTTTCACATCCCGATATCAAAACTCCGAAATTTGGTACCATATATTCCATAAATGAAGGGAATTATATAAAATTTCCGCTCGGAGTAAAAAAATATCTAAAATACTGCCAGGAGAACGATCAGCCGACCAATCGTCCCTATACATCGCGCTACATTGGTTCACTGGTAGCCGATTTTCATCGCAATTTATTGAAAGGCGGCATTTTTATATATCCGGAAACCTACAGCCACCCTAAAGGTAAACTGCGACTGCTCTACGAATGCAATCCCATGGCCTACATCGTGGAACAAGCCGGAGGAAAAGCCACCGACGGTCGCGGCAATCGTATCCTGGATATGCTGCCGGAATCGGTTCACCAAAGAGTCCCCCTGTTTATAGGCTCTCACTCAATGATTGATACAGCAGAAAACTTTATGAAAAAATATCCCAACGGAGCAGAAAAATAATAGCTATTCATATTTGGTTCCGTCATAATTCAAAGACAAACTGCTGCCAAAACTTTAAAATTATTGAATTAGGCGCATGAATAACAGAAACTGTTTTATTACATCCAAGCATTTATCACCGGCTTCGGCAAGTGGTTCCTGAGCAGCAGTCGAAGGACTCAACCTACGGAGGTGTTCGGGGGCTGGGCTTGTCGAAGCCGATATATCAAAACCGAGTGTGATTCCGATTGCCGAGGCGGTATCAGTTAATATAGGCGGCATTCGGGACTAAAGAAGTTATAAGTATTAGTTATCCGCCTAATTCAATAAAAATATAAACCTTATTTCATGAAAACCATTATAATAACCGGAGCCAACGGCCAATTAGGCAGAAAAATCAAAGATTTATCCGTTAATTATACGGAATTCAACTACATCTTCACCGACTATAAAGAGCTGGATATCACCAAAGAACAAAATGTTAATGATTTTTTTAAAAAAACAAAACCGCATTGCGTTATAAACTGTGCGGCATACACCCAAGTAGATAAAGCGGAAGAAGACGCTGAACTTGCCTACGCAGTGAATGCCGACGGCCCCGAAAACTTAGCTCAAGCCTGTACGACTCATAATGCCGAACTCATTCATGTTTCCACGGATTATGTTTTCGGTAACTCAAAACAAAACCATCCTTTCGGGGAAGATGACCCTACGGCACCAAACTCAGTTTACGGTAAAAGTAAAGATGCCGGTGAAAAAAAACTAAAAGCTTTCAAACGCACACGTATTATAAGAACCGCTTGGCTTTATTCAGAACACGGAAACAATTTTTTAAAAACCATGCTTCGTTTGGGAAATGAACGCGACGAACTCAAGGTGGTTTACGACCAAATATCTACCCCAACCTATGCCGGTGACTTAGCCGATGCTCTGCTGCGACTGGCTCAGCAGCCAAGCCGCCCGAATGCTGAATGTGAAATATTGCATTATACCAACGAAGGCGTCTGTTCCTGGTACGATTTTGCCTATGAAATTTTTCGTCAAACCGAAATAAACTGCCAACTTAAACCCATAACAAGCGAAGCATACCCCACACCGGCCAAAAGACCGCCATACAGTGTGCTGGACAAATCAAAAATCAAAGAAAAATATCAAATAAAAATACCCGACTACAGAGAAAGTTTGTATATTTGCCTCAATCTATTATGAAAAAAACATACCGAATATGCCTTTCTTTAACATTGACACCGGAAAACACCCGATTGTTATCATCAATTTCCTTGAACTAAGCCCAAATGATCAAGATATTGAAGCACTGCTGGCTGATTTACATAAGTTGCTGAAAGAACAAGCCAAGCAAAAAAAACAGCTTCACTTCATTTACAATATTAAAGCGCCTTTGGTTTTAACACTTGAACAGCGCCACACTATTGCCGAATGGATAAAAAGGAATTTTGAGCTAATAAAAAACACAGTGCTTTCCACGGCCTATGTAACTGCCTACGGAACCCATGAGATTATGATTGAAAGCTTGTATTTCCTGCAAGCGCCCGATTGGCCGGTGTCCAATTATAAATCATTGGATGAAGCCATAGAGTGGACAAAAAAAATGTTGGCCGAATAAAAACCGAGAACTACAGATAGTGTTTGGTAGAAAACCTTGCGCCCGTGTAATGTTTTCACCGCACGGAATTTTAAAGCCTCCGGTTTTGCCTCAGGCAAAAACAGCTGACCGGCGCAGTATTTGAAAGAAACGCGAAAATCGGCGTTTTCTGCCGGACACAAAATAGTTCCGTCCCATAGAACAGCAGCAAGTAAAATAAATAAGCGGTAGATATTTTGTATATTTGTTATTTTATAATAACAGTCGGAAATAACAGAAATATGAAACAAAACACTATTCTATTTATAGCTGCCATGCTGCTTTCATTCACCGGCTATGGCCAAAATACAATTACAAAAGATAATTATGCGCGGGCCGTAAGCTTCCTTCCGGAAAATATCAACAATAAAAAAGTTTTTAATGCTTTTGTCCGGCCGCATTGGTTTCCGGACAGCTCGGGTGTTTGGTACATCAAACATTCGGCCGAGCAAAAACAGTATATGCAATTAAGCCTGCCCGAAATGCGGGAAACAATTTTTTTTGACCATGAAAAAACAGCTGAACTGCTAAATAATGCACTTGATGAAAAATTGAAAGCTAAAGACCTTCCAATTTCAAAAATTGAATACCAAAGCCCCAATAAATTAATACTCACCCTAAAGGGAAAACAATTCCTGCTCAACAAAACCGATTACAGCCTGTCGGAGACAGAAGACCGTGAGCCAAACGATAAAACGGAAGCCGTTTCGCCAAACAAAAAACAAAAAGTTTTTACCAAAAATTACAATCTGTATTTGGAAAACATTGAAACCGGTGAAACAAGACAGTTAAGCGCTTCCGGCGAAAAGCTGTATGAATACGGATCACGGTACGGCTGGTACGATATTTCGGAAGGTGAAAACGGCGAAAGACCAAAGCGTTTCGGCGCCGAATGGTCGGATGACGGGCAATGGATTTACACCAATATTTGCGACCTGAGAAGCGCAAAAAAAATGTATTTGTTAGATTGGAGCATCGACACGCTCTATCGGCCCAAGCTGCTGTCATACTATCGCGGATCGCCCGGTGATACGGGTATGGTTTATATGCACCCTGTTTTTTTTAATACCGAAACCGGAAAAGAAATCCGCCCAAACTTACCGAGAAGCACGCACATCAATCAAATAAACCACCGATGGTCAGAAACCCCCGGCAGGGTTTATCTCGACCGGTTGGAACGTGGTTTTCAGAAACAATACATTTACCGCTTCAATCTCGAAACAGAAACTCTTGACACTCTCTACACGGAAACTTCCGAAACCAATATTGACAATTTCACATACCGATTGGCCGAAAAAAGCAAACAGATATTTTTTCTGTCGGAAAAAAGCGGATGGCGACAACTTTACAGCTTAAACCTTGAAAACAAAAAAGAAAAAGCCCTGACCAAAGGCAAATTTTACATCAATTCCATAGAACATATTGATGAGACCGAAAAAAACATTTATTTCACGGCTTCCGGTAAAGAAAAAGGCTTAAATCCATATTACCGGCAACTATACAGTATATCATTCTCCGGAAAAAACATGAAACGGCTAACGAAAGAAGACAGCCACCACCAAATCGAGCTTTCACCGAACGGAAAATATATTTTTGATAATTACTCCACCGTAAATACTAAAACGACAACCGTTCTGAGAAAATCGGAAACCGGAGAAATACTCACAGAAATTTCTCATGCAGAAATAAACGATTCCTTAACCCGCATGCTTCCACAAATATTCACGGCAACTGCCCGCGACGGGAAAACCACCATTTACGGCGCTTTGTGGAAACCCTCCGATTTTAACAAAAACAAAAACTACCCCATTATTGACAACAGCTACACGGGACCGCATACGCAAGTTTTCCCAAAAAGCTTTGCGCAAGCTTTCGCTAATCAGTCACTTGCCGAATTGGGTTTTATTGTAATGCGCGTTGACGGGCTTGGCTCATCGGGGCGCTCAAAAAAGTTTCACAATTATTCCTACAAAAATTTAGGCGGCGGCCTCCAAGACCATATAGGCGCCATCCGTCAACTATCTGAGCAATACGCTTGGATAGACACAAGTAAAGTAGGCATTTTCGGGCATTCGGCAGGTGGGTATGATGCAGCAAGGGCACTTTTGGCTTATCCGGATTTCTATAAAACAGCCGTAGCAAGCTCGGCTGATCATGACCACCGAATGGAAAAAGCGTGGTGGCCGGAAATGTATATGGGCTGGCCGGTAGATTCGACTTATCACCTGCAATCAAACATCACCATGGCGCACAAGCTAAAAGGCAAACTTCTGATAACACACGGCGGTATTGATGAGAATGTGAATCCCTCAGCCACTTTTAAGCTGGCCGAAGCACTCATAAAAGCCGATAAACAATTTGACATGCTTATCCTTCCGAGCCAACGACACGGCTACACCGGACAACATTTAAAATATTTCAGAAAAATACGCTGGAACTATTTTGTGGAACACCTGCTTGGAGCCGAAGCCATTTGGGATTTTGATTGGGAATAAACCAAGACCTGCCGGCGTCTGCAAAGTGTCTGCAACAACCATGATGCTTCAGGGTCCCAAAAAGGGATGCCGGAAGATCTTTTGTAACGAAACCGGCAATTCAGACCTATGTAATTTCGTTAATTCAAGCTCCAATAAAAGTATATTTAGATGCTAACTCCGGTATTTGAATAAAGCGTAACTAAGAGCTTAATTATATTTTCTATCTTTGTATTCTTATAAAGAATGATGATAAAAAAGAATGAGCAAAGAAAACAATAATAAACAACTTAAACGCCTGCTTCATCAGCAGAAAGAACCGGAAGATATTTTGCAAGAACAAATAGCAGCCGGCCTCAAAGAACACCGCCGACCCAACTTAAGCCTTTTCTTTTCAGCATTTACAGCAGGGCTGGAAGTTGGTTTCAGCATCTTTCTGATGGCTATTTTCTATTCCATGTTTGTACATGAAATATCAGCATCTGCCATGCACTTTCTGTTGGCTGCCGCATATTCGCTTGGTTTTATTTTTGTTATTATCGGACGCTCGGAACTTTTTACCGAACATACCGTGTTGGCGGTTTTACCTGTTTTAGACAAACGAGCCGGCATACGAAGTTTAGCAAGCTTATGGGGAATTATATTTTCGGGAAACCTCATAGGCGGTTACTTTTTCGCTTTTTTTCTTACCATAGTAGGCCCGCAATTAGGCATTGTAGATGAAAAGTCTTTTGAAGCTCTGGCAAATAAAATGATACAATTTGATTGGGAAATAATCCTCGGAAGCGGTTTGTTGGCCGGTTGGCTAATGGGTCTCTTATCGTGGATGGTAGCTTCGGCTCAAGAAACCATCAGTCGCATTTTAGTGGTTATGTTTATTACCACCACCATAGGTCTGGGCGGACTACACCACTGCATTGTAGGCTCAATTGAGGTTTTTACCGGTTTAATCAGCTCTCCGGCCATCAGTTGGTCTGATTATATTCACTTTCAAATATGGGCAACCGTAGGGAATTCCGTTGGAGGCGTTGTTTTCGTAGCTATTTTAAAGTTTGCTCATGTGAAAACCAGTCATAAAGAAGGCCCTAATCCGGAGAAACAGCTTGAAGAAAAATAAATTTTGATCGGGGCGGCAATAAAACATTTGCACGCAAAATGTTAATCTCACTAAATTATACGGACAACCCTCTGATTGGCTGTGCATGAATTACCCAAAACTCAAGTGTCTTCATGAACGAAAACGCTTGAGAATATTAGTTTATTCAAATCAATACACTGATTTATTTTATCTGTATTTTAAAATCCCGACCCAAAGCCCGGAGTATCCATTCTCCGCTTTCTTTTACAATTTGAGCATCGGAATAGCCAAAACGAAAACCGTCAATAAAAATTCTATTCTCATCAACAATCTGCGCAGTGATACTACTCGGGGCACCCGAAGAAAATCGCTGATCAATATGCATGCCTTCTATTTTGCCGCGCCGATTCAGTACCAACAACAAACCAATTTCTTTTTCGGCATGGATCAGGCGCACCCAATAATGGTTGGAATATTTTGCATCGGGTAAGCGGTAAAAATTATAGCCTAAAAAGGCTCCTTTCTGTCCGGTTAAGTCTGTCCACATCTGCTTAAGCTTATTTTTGGAAATCAACAGCCTCAGGGACAATCCTCCCTGCCTGTGAATACACTTAAAATTCTCTTGCCCAAAAGCCACGGCAAGTTTTTGAGCTTTCTTAAATCTGCGGCTGTCTTCACTTAAATTTTGTTGAAAGGCCACATCCAATATCGAAGGACTGTTTTCGGAAGCTGTAAAATTAATTTTTCCGTCTTTTTGTTCTGCCGCGTAATCAAACTTGGCAATACTCAGTTTGCTCGGGAAATCTATGACTTTATCACTTAACGGAACAGGTAATTTCGTGTAGGGTTCATCAAAGAGTATGTTATGAATTTGGCTGTTAATTTCACGATTCAAAATTACTGTTTTACCAATTCCCCCAAGCTCATGCGTATGGTTTGTGAGTACGGCAATGTATAAATCATCATCCGGGAAAAAACCGGCTTCACACACATAACCCAAAGTACCGCCGTCGTGAAATACATACTTGTGCCCTTTACGCATCCCTGTTTGCCAACCATAAGCATAATGATCTCTGCCGGATCTCTTCTGTTTTTTTAAAAGCATTTCGGTATGAAGATCGTCCAACACGCGGCCGTTATTTACAGCATACATCCACTTATGAATGTCGGCAACAGAAGCAAAAGCTCCGCCTGCTCCCAACATCCAACTGTCATGCCAAAATTCCGGTTCTTTATGACTATTGGGCAAACCGAGATAAGGCTTAGAAAGTTGAACTTCGCTTACATTGTGAGAACCAAAAGCACTCGACTCCATACCCAAATCATCAAAAAATGAATTTTTTAAAAAATCTCCGTAAGACATTCCGGAAAGCTGTTCAATTGTGGCCGCAAGCAGAATATAATTAATGTTGCCGTAATCAAAGGCTTTTCCGGGCGTGTCGTACAAACTGAGTTCTCCGAAATAATGCACCAAGTCGTGAGTGCTTATAGGCTGTGCTTCGGGAAAAATCACATTTTCAATATCATAACTTTTACTTCTTGCAAAATCCTCATTTATACCGGCAGTCATGCTAAGCAGATGATGAATTTTAACTTGTTTCATTGCTTGTCCCAATTCCGGAAAGAAATCATAAACTGTGTTGTCAAGCGAAATTTTTTCTTCCTGCACTAATTTTAAAATTGCCGTTCCGGTAAATGTTTTTGTGAAACTGCCAAGGCCGTATATTGAGCCCTTAGTATTGTTTTTCTTATTCTCAAAATCAGCATATCCGTAGCTTTTACAGAACACCGTATTTTCTTTGTGCGCTAACAATACCGTTCCCGAAAACCGCCCGTAATAGGCATAAGCATTTAATAGACTATCAATACGGCTGCTTTTTATATCATAATTTGTTGTATTGGCAGAAGCTTCCGGCCAAGTTGATTGCGAACTGCTGCTATTTGTAAAAACTAATACCAACATGATACTTAATAGGCTTAATTTCATTTTAAAAAGTTTTGGATGAATAAATGCAGTTATCAAAGATTATTGATTTTACAACGTACGACACTGCGGAAAGGTTACATCTTGGGGGTAATATCATACATGTATTTCAAGCTGCCGGGACAGTCTTACAAACAGTAAAGATTTCCTTAAATATAATGCAGGAAAGGCTTAGCTGTGACAAAAATTTACATTTTGAAGAATAAGAAATATAAGCTTCGGCTGAACATTTGTACCCGGCGCATAAAAAAACAGATTGACAAAAATTGTCAATCTGTTTTTTTATGTTCTGCAACCGTTTTAATTAGGGTGTATATGTGTTGGCTGAAGCATTGTTTGTGAATGTATTATTGGCTCCGGCTGCTTCAATATCATTAATGGTACCGGCACCTTGCCAGTAAACACCTGAGCCGTCGCTGTTTTCAATAATTGAATTGGTTATGCTGATTACTGCAGCTTCATCTCCGCCTACGCTTGTGAAAGGGTCTTCGTAATTATCCAAATCCATGGATTCTCCGCCGGCATAAGACAGGTGTACATAATCCAATTCGTTTCTTGCATCAGCGGTTTCTATCCAAATACCGCCCCAATATATTTGTCCGGCTTCATTGGAAGTATTTATGCTTATCATATCGCTTGAATTACCAATGGCAGTAAGGTAACCACTGTCGGTAACTTTAAAGAACAAGTCTTCATCAACTTCTATATTTACACCGGGCGATAAACTCAGACCGGCCTTTACTCCAATGGTTCCGGTGATATGATATTTGGCGGTTCCGTTTAAAGCATTCCAAGTACTTTCTTGCGTAAGCGAACTGCCAAATACTTCAACCCCGTCCCAAGCGTTTCCGGAAAAACTTGTGTTTCCGTCAATCATTGAGGCTTGGTTGGCTTCCAGGCCAATGGCTTTATCGGCATTATCATTAAAAGTATTACCTTCAAAATCAAGTAATTCTCCGAATCTGATATACATACCGTAGCCGGCACTGTTAAGAATTTCAGAATTAACTACTGCAATTTTTCCGCCTTCTGTTACAGCCAAATTGGTTTGAAGATCAACATAGTCGTCAAAATCAGTAAATTCAGAATTTCCGGCATAAGAAATTTCAACATTAGAGAGAATATTTCTTGTGTCTTGAGATTCTATTTTCAAACCTTTCCAGTAAATACCGGAACTCGCAGATGCTGAAGTCATAACAATTTTATCGCCGCCGGAAGCGTCTGCTACAAATACGCCGTCGGACTGTACTTCAATTTCTACATCTTGTGCCAAATCAATATGTACTCCGGCATCAATGGCTAAATAAGAATTTACATAAATACTTCCGCTGAAATAGTATTTTGCGCTTCCTGCTAATTTTGTAAGTGTAAGTTCGCCGGTTTCATCAAGTGATGAACCAAATACCTCTACATCGTTTAGGTTTCCGCTAAAACTTGTGTTTCCGTCAATCATTGTGGCTTGTTTTATCGTTAAACCAATGCCGTTGGCAGCATTATCTTCAAAGATATTATTACTAAAGCTGAGCAATTCTCCGTATCGGATATACATACCGTAGCCTTTGCTGTTATTTACTATGGAGTTGTTAATATTAAGCACGCCGCCGTCAAGCAGGGCTATGGCTGCTTCAGTGTCAACATAATCGTCAAAATCGGTAAATTCAGAATTTCCGGCATAACTGATATTTACATAATTAAGCTCGTTTCGTATGTCCGTGGAAACAATTTTTATTCCTTTCCAATGTTGTCCGCCCGAAGCATTTGAAGCAGTCATATTAATCATCTCACCGCTTGTTCCGGAAGCCATAAGTACGCCGTTTTCGGTAACGGTAAGGACTACATCTTCTTCTGCGTGAATAAGCACGCCGGGCTCAATGGTTAATTCAGCACTCAAATAGGTATTTCCGGTAAGTATATAATCCGGAACCACAGGACTGTCAATATGATTCGTCCAAGTTGTGTTTTCAGTTATTTCCCCTTCTATGGATTCTGTTTCATCGCTTCCGCCGTTGGTAGCTGTTAGAATAACCTGATCCGAGTCTTGCGCATTTCCGTTTGATACGGTAAGCGTAATCACATAATCGCCCACAACATCGGGTGTAATGGTAGGCTTAACGGCTGAATCGTCGTCCAACATTGCTGCACTGCCGGCCGGTTTGCTGTCTATCATCCATTCATAAGAAAGTGTTCCTTCAGATGCTTCAGATTTACTGCCGTCCAGCGTAACAACTTGGTTTACGGCAACAGTCATGTCTGCCCCTGCGTCTGCTGTAATGCTTGTGTTCATACTCTCGTCTTTTTCACATGCTGAAAATGTAAATACTATCATCATCAACAGTAATGTGAAAAAATTAAAATTTTTAAGTTTGAATATCTGTTTCATAATGTGTTAATTTTTGTTTTAATATAAAAATATCTTTTTATCTTATACAAATTAAAGCCTTTTATTTTTATTATAAACAAAACTGTTGCGGAATTTTATGAAACCCCTCATTCTTTAGACGAGTGCCAGAAAACACAAAACGGATGAGGTTTTGTTTTTCGAAGGTTTGAACTTAGCCACTTTTGTATAACGGAAGGAAAACGACTGCATAAGGTTTTAGCGGAATATAAGCCTGTCTCACCGCGACCAAACTGCGAGCGAGGCATGAACCATAAAGAGAACCGACTGAGCATTAAGCCTTGAATACCGGGTGCCTTACTAATCCATAATGGTTGCGGACGGCATAATTATATATAGTCAAAATCAACTTAGGTAAAGGCGCTTTTATGCCCGGTCTTTATCGGCAATGTTGAGCCACACTTTCTCTTCGTATATTCGCCTGATTGCTTTCATTTGCTCCGCAGTGAGCTCGGGCTGCGCCGATGCCTGAACATTTGAAACTACCTGCTCGGGCCTTGAGGCGCCGGGTATAACACAACTGATTTCCGGAAACATCAAAATCCACTTCAAAGCCATTGCCGGCAGATTAGCCGCAGTCGGGAACAGTTTTTTTATTTCTTCAACGGCATCTAAGCCTTTCTCAAAATCCACTCCGGCAAAAGTTTCTCCGTAATCCAAAGCATCCTCTTCCGAGAATGAGCGATGGTCTTCATCATTAAAAGTAGTTGAATCCGAAAATTTACCGGTCAGCAATCCGCTGGCTAAAGGCACGCGTGCAATAATACCGACATTCCTTTTTGCAGCTTCGGCAAAAAACTGCTCAGAAGGCCTTTGCCGGAGCATATTGAAGATTATCTGAACCGTTGTTACATTGTCGTACTCAATGGCTTTCATTGCCTCATCAATGGTACCGACACTCACACCCAGATTTAGAATCTTTCCTTCTTTTTTCAAGTCATCAAATAATTCAAATATTTCAGGCCGGTAATAGGTTTCAGTCGGCGGGCAATGCAATTGAATCAGATCCAAAGTTTCCAAACCCGTATTTAATAAACTTTCCTCAACAAACGTTCTCAAAACTCCGGTTTGATAGGCTGCATCAACATGAGGCGAAAGTTTTCTGCCGCATTTCGTAGCCACATAAATACGCTCGCTGCGTGAACGTACAAAGCGGCCTACCGCTTTTTCGCTCTCACCGTTTTCGTACACATCGGCCGTATCAATAAAATTAACGCCTTTATCTGCGGCCGTATTCAAAATCTTTTCGGCTTTCTTGCGATCGAATCCGCTACCCCATTTCCCGCCTACTTGCCATGTGCCTAATCCGACTTCCGAAATCTCAAATCCTGTTTTTCCGAGTAATCGCTTTTTCATTTTGCTGCTTTTTTATGTTCAAATAATTAGTTCTCTGCCTAATGTAATCATTTATTTTCGAAACACAAGCGATGAACAATAAAAATTTATGCAGGATAAAACAGAAAAAAAAACTTTCGGTTAAGTTTATGAGCTGAAAATATATTGGGGGAGAAGCGACTATTTGTATTGAGCTGTTGAGAAGAGCTGCCATTTTTTTGTGAGCCGCCAACACAAGCATCTTATTAATAATTTTGCTTTACTTAATCTGCTTTGTAAACATGTTACCGCATATTGGCAGTTGACTGCTGCCGGTGATTACCCGACACAAATATCTGCGCCAATGAGAAAGTCGTTTACCGCCCAAATAGACCTGCCCATGTTTTCTTACTCATAATTTGTCTGATTTCGTTTGATAAAAACAAATAATCATCCGCAATTTCTTCCCCTTTGTCTGAAACTAAGATGCTTTCAAGCTTGTTGAGAATTACTGTCAATTTATTTTTCCAAGCTTCCTTTTCCGTTCTTGATTGGCTTGTCTTATAACTGGAGAGGGCCAAATTACCTAAAGCGATTAATTCTTTTCCGGATGAAGGAATCGGATGGGAATTAATCACCATAATTTTTTTGTTTTGCAATATGTTAATTCGCTTCCGCTCAATTCTTTTGGCATGTATTGAGGGGCCAAAAAAATTTTCAATAAAATCGTTAACGGCGTCTTTCTTAGGTTTTGAAATAATTTCCATATCCACCTCAGACAATTTGTCAATTAAACTTTGTATATCGCTCATCTGCCGAAACCTTTTATTTTATATTCGTTATGCAGCATCAAATTTAAGCATTATTGTTTTAATTCGATATATTATTTAAACATTTGTTTTTCAGTATTACATGATTTGGATTAAAAAACGACTGAATTAATTCGTCTTTTGATTGGAACGCCCCAAATACACACAAATGCAAGGACCTTCAGCTTAAATGCAAACTATTTTTAGTACTCTTTAGGTTTAACTCCTTTATCCAGAAGTGCCTTTATTTCATCAACTTCTTTTTTTATGTCTTTATTTTTTAAATATTCCGGTTGGTTTTTTACCCATTCGTACACCATTGGAGACATAAAAGACCAAGAAGGGTCTTTTCCGCTTATTTTGCAATATTGCATTGTGAAAAGCATAATGTATATGTTGTTATCCAAACAGCAAGATACGTTAAACAGATAACCGTCTCCGTTAAGATTATTATGATACACTTTAAGAAAAAACAAAACGATGCCTTCATTAATGATTTTTTCATTAAACATCGAGCCAACCATAATAGTCCGAGGATAAATCAATTTATCTAATTGGTTAACAAAATGTTTGTTAGGAGTACCACTTTTGACAATAGAATAAAATGTCCTATACTCTTCCTCATAAAGCTTCAAAGACTTCAGGTAAACTTCATGAGACAATGTTATTGTGTCATAAACTTTTATAGTGTCATAGACATAAACTGTATCGGTAACACTATGATAAACAGTGCTATTCTTGGGATTGACGCATGAAAACAATATAGATAAAAGTGTTAAGAAAAGTAATATGGAATACTTCATATCGGATAGTTATTTATTTTTTAAATATTTTTTCGAACAGAAATGTAACGGCCATAGGAAGAAGAATTCCCGGCTGGGCGAAGTTTGCAACTTCGACCCCGCCGCATCATAAATATATTCTATTTCTTTGCTCTCGGAACAAGTTCGGGACAGCCCGCCTTCCAAAACTCTCTTTTCAGGCAAATTTAAGAAATTATATGTTGTTGCGAAACAGAATTGGCAAAGTCATAGAAATATTAAGACGGCGGCAGAGCCGAACGTTGAACTTGGTCATTTGTATTGATTACTGCCTTGACTCAACAGAGACGATATATACCGCACGTATTGCAAAGATATTACTTCTGCCTAAAACAACTCTGATAATATTCAACAGCTTTTAATGTCAGATAAGAGCCGATTGCTGTGCCAAGGAAGAACCAAAATAAATATTGCACTAATTTGGGAATTTTCAAATCTAAAAAATGAAAATATAATACGCATATCAAAAGAAAAACAGATACACATAAAAAAATTATAAAAACGTATTTGCTAAAAAAAAACTTTAATCTTTCCATTTGTCAAAAAAAATTGCTTGAATTAATATATATATGCAAAGCAGGAAACCTATGACTGACAAAATTAAACCTAAGTTTGTAGGTAATTCTTCTTCGAAAAAAATAAAAGTTATAACGATGATAAAGGCTATTATATATATAATACGCATCAGTTTAGGGTTAAAGAAGGTATTATTATCTTTCATTCTTTCTTTTTTTTAACAATATAATTCATCGCTGATTTTGCTAAATTTGCTGCACCGATAGTAGCGCCACCTATTTTTGCTACTCTGCGTGCCGAAGCAGGCACCCGCTCGGGTTCAAACACCACACGCACGTTGCCCAAGTGGTCTTTTAAGTGGTATTCGTATTGCCACGTGTTGTCATCTGAATTATACAGTTTACGGTCTTCGGAGAATAATTGGTACTGCAAATTACCGTCTTCATATACGTAACTGCCGGCGTAATAAATACCCCTAAATCCCCCAAGGGGGACTTGGCCTGCCGTGTGGGCGATGCTATAATTGTTGGAGTCGTTGGTCAATTTCTGCTGAAATTTTTGTTATTACATTCTCTAAATTTTCAATTACTTCCTTATTGGAAAACCGTATGACTTTTATATTGAAATTTTCCATTTCCTCGCTGCGGCCTATATCATAATCTCTTTGGTGGTTGTGGATTTCACCGTCAACTTCAATAACCAAACGCGCCCGGTGGCAATAAAAATCTGCTATGAAGCGGTTAATAGGATGCTGACGGCGTATTTTTACTCCGTTTACCTGTTTATTTCTTAATTTTTCCCAAAGCAATGTTTCTGCATGCGTCATATTTTTCCGCAGCTCTTTGGCTTTTACAAATACAAACTTTTTAGCTCCGTAAAAAAATTCCCTTTCACTCATACACACATATTTCAGTACTCAAAGATAAAGGTTTTTGAGAATTTTGCAAGTGGCAAGTCCTCCCTTGGGAATGTAACTCGCAGAGTTAGCGGAGGGGCTTTACACCCGCTGCAACGTAAATGTATCGTATTTCACTGTCGCCATCTGTGCCTTCCAAAACTATCTTTTCAGGCAAATTTAAGAAATTATATGTTGTTGCGAAACAGAATTGGCAAAGCCATGAAAATATTACGGCGGCGGCAGAGCCGACCGTTGAACTTGGACTTTTGTTTTGGATGTAGCCTTGACTCAACAGAGAGGAATACTTGGATGTTTAAAAAGCTTAATGACTTGTCTTTAAGACTATAGAAACCCATGTATTCAAAAAACTAAAGACTTTATTTTTTTTGAACAATGTTTTCTTGCAACCATAAAAAAATAGAACGATAATCTGGTTTTCCCTCAAAGTACTGAGCTTCGGTTAACAATTTATTTTTGTCTTCAGAGTTCAAAGCAAACAAATTCTGTAAAATTTTTATTTGCTTATTTTCTTTATATTTTCTTAGTACAGTTATAAACCCTTTTGTATTGTATAAGGCTATTTTCGGTATAATCCGGTATGACAAATATTCGGAAATTTCTGCATTATTAGAGTTAGTCAAGTATATTTCAAACATAAGTTCAACTGCTTTCTCCTCTTTAATTGCTTGAATATACAAAATACTGTCTAAAAAAGAATATAAAAGGATTGATTCTTCATAATTTCTTGGAAAGTAACATTTTGATAAAGTGCTATTTTTCTTTAGATACTTAACAAATGAATTTGAGTATACTATTTTATCATTCCCTTGTACAGAGTAGATTAACGCTTTCCTAATTCTATTTGCTGTAATACAAGCGTCTTCCATCTTGATAGACATATTTTTTATATCTATACTATTATTTTCGTTTTCCTTCTTCTTTATAGTATCTGGTTTTTGTTTTTTCTTTATCCTATTGAAAGAAGCTTTATTAAATTCTAATATGAGGGAATCTATAATTGTATTAACCCCGATTATGCAAGTAATAATTAAGGAATTTTTTGATAAAAGT
>CAYYQW010000019.1:0-7958 GCA_964472505.1 uncultured Bacteroidaceae bacterium
CTTATATATCAGTGATTTCAAAGAACTTTTTTTATTTTTCTTGGGACACTAGTGAATGCAGGCTACAAAATATGATTTTTTCTCAGATTTATATTCTATCAATCCCCCTGCCCTTCCGAAATAATCGGAACAGGCACTTCTCCAAGGGGGAACCCGAAAATCGCCGGTATGCTGTAATTTTAAAATTTGTCGTATTCATAGGCCTAATTCAAACATTTTTTTTCCAATTTGCAACAAGAGTCCTATCTAAAAACAAACATCAGCAAAATAAATATCGCTTTCAAAATATTTAGTTTTTATGAATTCAGCTCTTTTGATTTATCCTATTTTGCTTTTATTGTTTCTCATTTTCGGCTGTTTAGCTTGAGCTCAAAAGGCCTTTTCAACCCCTAAAAGCGACATTTCAGGCAAATATAATGTATTTTTTTTTATATCATTATTTTATTATCTATATTGCAAGCGTTTTTCGTGTTTGACGGACATTACGATCTCCCCTTAAACACAACAAACACTAACACCACCATGAAAAATGAGACAGCAGTGAAATCTGAGGATGAAATTCAAGTGAAAAACTGAACTTCATCCTTAGTGCTGTTGTTTACAATTTAAATCTTTAGTTTTCCAAGCATAGAAATAATTGCTCAGCCGGGTATTTTATATATATTTGTATCTCTGTTTTCATTTCAATAAACACGGCTTTTTTTATGAAACTTTCATTTATAAATCTGTTCGCATTAATACTATTAAGCAGCTTCACGAGCCGAGCTCAGGAAAACTTTAGCTTAGGTGCAAGGCAGGCAGGCTTAGGCGGAACGGGTATTTTACACAGCGATATTTGGTCCTCATCACACAATCAGGCGGGCCTTGCCGATTTAAACGGATATGCTTTCGGAAGCTATTTTAACAATCGGTTTCAAATTAGCGAACTGGGCACAAAAGCCTTTGCGCTGGCAGCATCAACCGACAGATTCGGAACCATTGGGCTTAACTACACCCAATTCGGATATGAACTGTACAGCCAAAATAAATTCGGGCTTGCTTATGCCATGCGCTTGGGAGAAAAAATTTCAGCCGGCATCCAATTGGATTACTTCTTAATAACTCAAGGCGGCGAATACGGGCGACAAGGATTTGCCACGGGCGAAATAGGCATCATCAGCGAACCGCTCGAGAACTTTTTGCTTGCCGCACACGTTTTTAATCCTTGGCCGGTAAAAATATCCTCATCCGAAGACAGTTACCTAAACTCCGTCTTCAGATTAGGCATGGGCTATAATTTTTCGGATAAAGTTACGGTGGCTCTCGAAGCCGAAAAAGATATCGAATACCCGGTACGTGTGCGTTTCGGAACGGAATATGAGTTTGTTGACAATTTTTATCTGCGCTTGGGAATGAATACACAGCCGGCCGAATACAGTTTTGGCTTGGGCTATAAATTCAAAGGCGCTGCTTTTGATATTGCTTTTAAAAGTCACAATACTTTAGGCATGCACTCGCATTTCGGATTAAGTTATCTGCTTGCCGCAAAAAAAGATTCAAGCGAATAATTGTTATTCTGATGAGTTGTTGAGTTGGGGAGTTGTGGAGTTGTTGAGTTGGGGAGTTGTGGAGTCGTGGAGTTGGGGAGTTGTGGAGTCGTGGAGTTGGGGAGTTGGGGAGTTGTGGAGTTGGGGAGTTGTGGAGTTGGGAGATTTAATTTTTTACTGCAAATTTTCGATTATTCATTAATCAAAGATTTATTCTCGCGGGCTTTTCTTCGTATTTGCTCTCGGTTCCATTCGGTATAATAAGGGCCGTAAGTTGCTCGGAAATTAGAAGCCGGGCTTGGTGCGGAAATTAAAAGTATTTTCCCGTTGGGATGAATCAAATAATATTCCGGATAACGCATCACGCGGTAGTCATTGATTACGGAATGATCTTCAGGTGCATACAAAAATTCAAAATCATAGGCTCTTTCATTGGTAAATTGCTTAAATTTCTCATAACTGTCTCCCGTATATATACTTACAATTTCTAAACCGGGAAGCTTGTCAAGCTGCAAAGCCTGCAGCAAAGCGAGTTCTTTATTGCCGGTATAGCTGGATTCCGAAAAGAAATTCAAGTAAACAAAACTGCCTCTGAAATCGGACAAACAACGCTGTTCTCCTTCCGGATTTTTAAGACAAAAATTTGGAGCGGGATTTCCGTTTATAAGCCCCGAAAGCTCTTCCAAAATTCCGGCAGCTATAGCTTTGTGCTCAGCGAAAAAAGTGTTTTTCTGTATCTGCTCAAAAAGCAAAATATATTCCTGCCGTTTATCGTCTTGCTTGAAAGCCGTTCGGTATAAATTAATTAACAACACATATTCGCGCAAGCGCTGTTCGCCGAATATGGAATCTTCTGCCAAGCGGTTGTTCAAATTTTGCCTAAGTTTGGAATTCTCACCTTCGAACAAGCGATTAAGCTCAGACGTTTTAAGCATATTGCCCACAGCCAAGCTCAATGCATCGTGATAAGCCGGATTATTATACAAAACCGGCCGGCCGACGAAATATTTAGCCACAAAATCCGAACGATTTCGTTCGTAAGCTGCGTGGCGCATTTCCGCATAACGGTAGTATTTATAATGATAAAAAAAACCGATATCATCAGAAGCAAAAGTATATTCGAGACGCATAACAGCGCTGTCCACCTTGCCGGAGAGCAATCTTCCGGCATAGGCCTCAAAAAGTTGGCTCATTTCTTTCTGATAAGCAATTTCAAAGGCTTTAATGCGAGTTGTTAAATCATCTTCGGAAGCATTCAGGTTTCTGAGGAAATGTTTTTGCGGTTTAAAAAAAGGATTCAGGCTGTCCTGTTTGTCGGGCATGGTTCGTTTAGGCAGAACCAAAATAAGCGAATCGCCGGCTTCGGCATAAAACAAGCCTTCAAATACTCCCAAAGGCAAAGCATATAATGCCGTTTCGGCAGCTTGAAATGAGAACTTAAAATCACCGGCCGAATCAACCGTACAAATGCTCGTTTGCATTTTTCGATTGGTAATAAAGTCTGCATAACGCTTTAATTCTAACTTATACCCGGCATAGCTTTTGGCATTTCCAAGAATCGTTACTGTATTTTGTGAATAAGAAAAAAAAACAGATAAAACTCCGGCAAATAATAATAATGTAAAACGCATGATTTTCGGCATTTGAAAATTTTGTTAATAAAACTGCTTTTAAGCTTGTTTATTATAGAACCGCCCGGGAAATTTAAAAGAGTTTTAAAAGCCAATTGAATTAGGGGTATGATTGCTGTAAACTGTTATATCTTACCCAAGCATTTATCACTTACCGTTTTGCAGTTCTTGTAATTTCCTTTCCAATAATCGTTGTTGGGTAATATCAATGCCGATATTAATAATTTGCACCACTTCGCCTTTTCGGTTTTTTATGGGAATAAAGGTTTCATGAAGCCACATTTCACGCTCTTCATTTTTTATATAGTATTCTTTTTCGCGCGTTTTGCCGGAGCGCAAATCCTCCCAGAATTTCTCGAACCATTCGGGATTCGTTTTTGCATCGGGAAGAATGTCAAAGTGTGTTTTACCTATATAATCCTCTTTTTTTATACCGAACATTTCCTGGTTTTTCTGATTCAAATCCGTAATATGTCCTTCGGTATCGTAGAACACAACCGAAGTAACGGAACTGAGCGCTTCAACCATCATTTTGTTTTCAAACCTCTGCTTATCCAAAACTTCGGAAGTTTTCTCAAGTTTTTGAATAAAGTCTTTAGTTTGCTGTTCTTTTTCCTTCATGGCTTCGGACTGAGCTTCAAGCTGCCTCATAATTTTTTTTGTTTCAATATCATTGGTGATATTTAGTATTTCAGCAGCAAGCCTTTCGGCCGATACTTCAAGAAACTCTTTTTTATGTCCGGGCAGCTCTTTAAAAGAGGCAATTTCAATGACCCCCTGCACACGCCGGTCGTTGATAAGCGGCAGCAGCATTAAAAAATTCGGTTTTTCTTCACCTAAGCCGGATGTTATGGCCGTATAATTTTGGGGAATATCGGTAATAAGGATGGTCTTTTTCTCTTCGGCACACCGTCCTACCAAGCCTTCTCCAAGCTCAAAACTGTCTTGAATATTTTTCTTTCTTCCGTATGCGTATGCCGAGCTTAAAGTCAGGCGCTGCAAATATTCATTTTCATATTCGCCGATAAAAATTGCTGCCTGCGGTATATCCAAATGTTTTACCAAAAATTTTAGCGTAACATCAGTAAGGCTTTTGTGCTCCGGATAGTTATCTTGCAAAATTTCGCCCAATTTAGTTATTCCGCTTTGTAACCAAATATTTCGTTTATTCTCAGCTTCTTTTTCTTCACGCTCCTGCTGAATACGTTTAAGATTATTTTGCATATCCACCAATGCTTTGCCGAGTCGGTCGTTTTCCGATTCTAATTTATATTCTGTATCAAAATCGCCCTGTCCTATTTTTACGGCAAACTGAACCGTATCATTTAATTTTTCAAGCAACTTGCGAACCGATCGCGTCATTTCTCCTACTTCATCTTTGCGTGTCATGGAGCGGTCGGTACGCAATCGAATATCTCCTTTTTCGAGGCTGCGCATTAAATCGGCGGTGCGTATAATTGGCCGGGTAATATTAGCCGAAATAATAAATAAAATACCGGATAAGAACAATAAGCCAAGTAAACCGATTAAAAGTGAATCGTAGAAATTTCGATAAGCTTCTTTAGTGATTACACTAAGCGGAACACTGACGGCAACTCCCCAGGGAGTTTTTGAATCACCGACCGTAAAAGGCGCGTAAACTGTATAGCTTTGCCCGTTGCCCGCTTCTTCGGAAACAAAAGAGAATAATTCTCCTTTTTTAATATTGGCTAAGAAATCCGAGGACAAATCGCCTTCGTCAAGGAGTTCCGTTACGGATTCACCGATTAGCGCATCGTTTTTATGAGCAACCAAAATTCCGTTATTTGATACCAAAAACATGTTTACCGAATCCAAAGGCAAATCGGCTTTTATAATACTCTGTAATTCAACAAGTTTCACATCTAAACCCACTAAGCCTTTATATTGATTATTTTGTCTTATCTGAACGGCAATACTGGTCTCAAGAATAGAATCGGTATAAGCTTCCGATTCATAGGTATAAAAATAAGGATTCACTATAAATTCTCGGTGCTTACTTGTTTTAATTTGGTAATAAGTGCTTTCGTAATTATCGCTTTCCAATTCCAGAGAATCAATGATTAAGTCAATACTGCCGTCAGGCTCGCGCAGCAGCAACGTGCGCTCTCTGCCGTGATTTTTCAACCAATCGTTGTTAATGGCCGAAAGTTCCCATGAAGTCCAAACGGAAATATATTTGGGATGATTTTTCAAAACCGAGCGCATCATGTCTTCGTATATGGGTTTTCGCACATTCAAAGGAATATCGTCGAAACCCGAAAAGGCATCGGCAAGCGTGCGCATGGCTCCCATATCTTTTTCGAGTATGGCCTGCGCCCTGTTGGCCGATTGCATGGCATAAGCTTGTGTCAGTTCTTCGGCTCTGTTGAGCGAATAATTACGAAAATTACTGCTCAAAAGCATAATAACCAACAAAAATAATGCAGCTGCAGTTACAATTACCGAAATAAATATTTTCCAACGTATCTTCATGGATGCTTTTTAATTACGCTCATCCGGAAAAATAAGAATTTATAGCTTAATAAAAAAAGAATTGCCAAAAATAAATTAGCTTTTTTGAGCTATGGCCTTTTCAAGATATTCATATTTCTGATTCCTCAGCACCGGGGTAAAACCGGCTTCACGAATGGCTGCCTGAATTTGTTCGGCATTAAAACTGTTACGGGAACCTGCTGCCGACACCACATTTTCCTCTATCATAACGGATCCGAAATCATTGGCTCCGGCATGCAGACAAACTTGTCCGATTTCTTTTCCTACCGTAAGCCACGATGCCTGAAGATTTTTAATATTGGGCATCATAATACGGCTCATGGCCAACATACGAATATATTCGGCGCTGCTCACACTGTTGTGTACGCCGGATTCGGTATTCAGCTCGGTATTTTCATCCTGAAAAGGCCAAGGAATAAATGTAGTGAAACCTTCGGAGCCTTCGGGACGTTCGGACTGTACCTCTCGCAGTTTAATCAGATGCATAATGCGCTCCTGCACGGTTTCCACATGCCCAAACATCATAGTGGCCGAAGTGGTAATGTGTTGCTTGTGAGCTTCGCGCATGACATCGAGCCATTCCCGGGAATTGCACTTACCTTTTGAAACCAGATTACGCACCCGGTCCGATAATATTTCAGCACCGGCACCCGGCAGGCTGTCCAAACCGGCTTCGGTAAGTTCACGCAATACCGTAGCATAATCCGTTCGAGATATTTTGGCAATGTGATGAATTTCAGCCGGACCAAGCGCATGCAAAATCAAATCCGGAAATTCTTTTTTTAAGTCCGAAAATAAATTTTTGTACCATTCCAAATTAAGCTTTGGATGCAAACCGCCTTGTAAGAGCAATTGCCGTCCGCCAAAAGCATAGAGTTCCTTAATTTTTTCACGATACTCTTCCACAGTAGTTATGAATGCTTCCGGGTCTTTGGGCCGGCGATAGAAATTACAAAACCGACACTGCGCAATACAACCGTTGGCTATATTTACGTTTCGGTCTATAATCCAGCCTACTTTGTCGTGATTTTCCGGCGGCTGATGAATTTTTCGTAATTCATTGCCCAGGAACATAAGTTCACTCAAAGAAGCATTTTTATAAAGATAAAAACCCTCATCAAAACTCAGAAACTCTAAGTTTAATACTTTTTTATATAATGTTATTGAATCCATTGGTTTATCTGTCTGATTTTAAAAAAATACGAACTCTTTCCGAAAAAGACCCGGCTTCATGATTTATCGCTCACATCCCGAATAATAAGGTCGGCGGCTTGTCCGTAAGTCATACCGGCATGTTTCATCATTTTGGGCACGATGCTTTCGGCGGTCATTCCGGGAATGGTGTTTACTTCCAAAAAATAAAAGCAATCGCCTTTCAGAATATAGTCAATACGCACAATACCGCTGCAGTTAAGTTGATCGTAAATATCCGAAGAGAGCTTTTGCACTTTTTGCCTTAGCTCACCGTTGATTCGAGCGGGTACGATTTCTTCATTGTAATTTGAATCGTATTTGGCCTGGAAATCAAAAAATTCGTTTTTACTGACAATTTCGGCCGGTGCAAAAATATAATCTTTTTCGGTCGTTTTGAAAAGCCCGCAGGTAATTTCTGTGCCTTCAATAAATTCTTCAACCAACACTTCATCCGATTCGGTAAATGCATGATTCACGGCAGTTTCAAAATCTTCTTTTTTCTTTACCTTAGTTATCCCAAAACTGGAACCGCCTTGATTAGGCTTTACAAAACAAGGCAAAGCAAGTTTTTTGATAATTACATCGGCCGAATACTTTTGCCCTTTTCTGATAAGTACCGAGCGCGCCATATCTATATTATAATTTCGCAGATATTGATTGCAAAAAAACTTATTAAAAGTAAGGGCCGAAGTAAGTAAGGAGCTGCCGGTAAAAGGTATATTTAAAGCTTGAAAATAGCCTTGCAACAGGCCGTCTTCGCCGGGTGTACCGTGAATGGCGGGAAATGCCAAATCGAAGGGCTTTCCGTTTATAGAAAAATCGTTTTTATCCACCGAAAATTCTTTGCCTTGCTCATTGAAAGCCGTCCAACGATTAGCTTTTATCAAAACTTTAAAAACGGAATAACCTTCATCGGAAAGACTTTGCGCGATATGCTCTGCCGATTTTACCGAAATGTTAAATTCAGATGAATTACCGCCGTACAGTACGGCTACACTTATTTTTTTATGCATGGGGTGTAATTTAATCTTAAAAATTATAAATCAAAATATGGTTACTGTTTCAAAACTCACTCTGCTGATATTGTCTGAAT
>CAYYQW010000019.1:8058-54049 GCA_964472505.1 uncultured Bacteroidaceae bacterium
ATAAATCAAAATATGGTTACTGTTTCAAAACTCACTCTGCTGATATTGTCTGAATTGGGTAAATTATTTTTCATTTTTTCGGAATTTATCTTCTTTCCATTTTTTCGGATTG
Source organism: uncultured Bacteroidaceae bacterium (assembly GCA_964472505.1). GTDB lineage: Bacteria > Bacteroidota > Bacteroidia > Bacteroidales > JAADGE01 > JAYEIA01. The sequence continues at coordinate 8,171 of CAYYQW010000019.1, forward strand.
TTGATTATGTATTCCGAAATTCTTTTGTGTGATTTATCATTACGAATAATGTGGTCGTAAAAACGGGATTGCCATGCGAAATTGGGGTTTAATAAACGGGCATTTCGCGTAACACCGGTTTTATAACCGCGAACAATTGATGCCAAATTTTTGGATTGCGACCCAAATTTATTTTTTGACGTATTGGTGTCGGTATCGTTAGAGACGCAATGCATTGCGTCTCTACTACAATGCGTATCACATTGCATATCACGTTGTGAATTGTATATATTTTTGCCAATGATAATTATGGCATGAAAATGATTTGGCATTACCACAAATTCTCCGGCAGTTAAATTCATATCCGGTCGCATTTTAAATGTTTTTAACCATTCATTTTCGGCAATTATTCCAATTTCGGATAATACCATTTTTTGATTATGAATTTCGCCAAAATAATCTTGACGGTTTTGGGTACATATTGTAATAAAATAGGCGGCATTGCAGCCATAATCCCATTTTTGCAATCGTGCCGAGGGTATGCGATATGTATTTTTAAATTTTTCGGTCATTTTTTTGCCGTAATAAGGGAGCAATGCATTGCGCCTAATCAATCAACAGCTCATCAAGCGGCCGTTTGGGTACGTGGTGAATGTTGTTTTTGTCGCGGTAATAATTAAAACTGTCGCCCGCTTTCATCTCTTCTAATTCTACAATTTCGTTGGGTTCGCCCAGAGCTATGGCCAGCAGGAGATTCAGATGCTCGGGAATATCAAAATCGCGCGTAATGCCTTGCCGGTTGAGTGCGGCTATCATGCAGGATCCGATTCCTTTTTCGGCAGCGGCCAACACCACGGATTGGGCAGCAATTCCGCAAGCGGTACCTTCCCAACGTTTTTTTGCTTCGGGTTCAATGTTCAGGTCATCAAAAATCAGAATATAGGCCGCCGGGCGTTCGCCTTCGGCCGGTCCGGGCCAATCTTTCAAAGCACCTGCCCAAGCGGTATGTTTAAAAAGCTTGGCGCGTTCTTCCGGTGCATCGGTAATTTTAAATTTCAGTGATTGTTGATTTCGCGGCGAGGCCGAAAGTCGGGCACAATCAACCAGCTCGGTTAATACTTCCCGACTGATTTTTTTTTCTTCTTTATACCTTCGAAAAGTACGCGCTTTTTTAATGAGATCGTGTATCATAATTGTTTTTTTAAAGTGTATCCGTACTTGCAGCTTTTTATAAATAAATGCTTTAAAAAATTCCGGTTTGTAACACAGTATCTCCGGAAACACTTATAAAACGCAGGATGCTTATACGAATACTGATTTTTTTTATCAAACATATAAAAAATATACACAATTCAATAAAAATAGACAGATATTATTCTGAAAGAAATTCATACACATCCTCTCTTGAGCGAAAGTTTTTATTTTTGGGTAATTCAACGGCTCTTCCGATGAATACGTCAACAACCCGATATCGGGTTCCGTATTTGGTAATTTCTTCAAAAACGGTGTAACGATTTTCTTCAAGAGTTGCGGCCATAATCATTTCTTCCTTTTTTCTCTCATCCAAATCCAACAAGAAAGTCCGATCTTTTGTATTCAGATCAAGATTGTCAAAAATCACTTTGGTAAACAACTCACCCCGTTCTTCATACAAATAAAGCACATCAAAACGTTTTTCATCTTTTCCGGAGGGCAACAAATATACGCGGTTGGAACCAAAAAAAGGCATGTTGGAAGGAATGAGTTCGGAAGTAGCTCTCAAGTCTGAAACATCATAATAAAAGCATCCGTTTTCATAGCTTAAACCGTAAACAGCGTTACCGTCTTTTGAAATCTCTAAAGACATAATTTCGCCTTTGTTATCGCTTTGGCCGGTACCCCAAAAAAAAGGAGTGAATGCGCCGTAAAGTTGCCGCTGTCTTAAATCGTAAATGTAGAAACAATATTTTCCGCGTATTAAGACAAATTTCCGAGAATAGGTATCGTAATCATCACCAAAAGTATAGGATTGAAAACCGCCGCAACTGTCTTCAAGCATTTTACTCTGTATTTCGCGCAGGCCGTTGTCGGTATTGGAGAATACTTTTAGCAAGCGATGCACATATTCACTTTTATCTTTACGCCGGCTGTCGTAATCCGCTTCCAAGTAGAGGTTCAGCTCTTCATCATAAGAATAAAACTCATCTCCGCGGTACTGATAATCACCATTTTGGGCTGCAAGGCTCGAAGACATAGTAAACAGAATCGAAAACAATATGAGGGGCTTATACATAAATTTCATGTTCGTTCTTTTTTTAATAATACAACTGCAAATTCCGTGAAAAAATATATTTTCTCACAAGAAAATTTTTCTCATTTTTTATTGCTTCAAAGTGAATTTAATTGTTGTGTTTCTCAAGGCAATTTTCATTGTAGAAATCAAGCATTTCAAAAGCTTTACTGATTTCTTTGTTCAGGATTTTACGAGCAAGCTCCGGGCAATCGGAAAAAAACCCCGCCAAATCTTTTCGGGGCGGCCCCAATAAACCTCGGCTTACGGCTTGCAAATGATAATTATTGGCTTTCTTAAAATAATATTTATGGCTTATGCCGTATTCATCTTCATAAGCAATGCGGTAGTAGGATAAAAATCCGTCCCGAATAACTTCTACAAAGCGCTTTTCGCCAAAATGCGGTGCGCTTTGTAAGCTTGTTTTGAAAAAGCGGCTGTCTTCTTCAAGCCAAATGCTTTTGTGAAATGTATTTCCGCATCGGTAAGCCTGAATTTCATCGGGTGAATAGCGTTTTCTGAATCCGGACTCGGGCTTAAAGTGAATTTTGGGATACAACTTACCGAAAGGTTCAGGTTTACGGTCTTTTATTTTTCCGAATAAAGTATCGCCGTTGTTGGTAATTACAAATCCTTCCTTAAAATGCTTTTGTCCGAAAGTAAATCCGAACAAACTCAGAAACAATAAGCTAATAATGAGGCGCAGCATATCTTTTTTTCAAAGCTAAATACAAGAATAGCGCCGGGAAAACATTTTTGAAGAAATTCTTATTTCAATCCGCGTCTAAAATTAAAATTATCGGAAGGCTGAATCTGTTCCGAACTAAAATAGCGTTTTAATAAGGTATTGAAACGATTGCTTGAAGGTTTCTCAAAACTCAGATCAATCATAAACCGACCAAAACCGTTCTTTTTTAAATCTTTGACATATTGAAAATAAGCCGTGGGTTTTTCAGGCACAATAATGGTTTGGCCTTCGCGAATAACTTTCCGAAATTCTTTCCCGGTATCATCTTTAAAGGTTTCATTTTGAGGCTGCTTAATCGGCATGCGAGAAATAAAGAGCCGCGGATAAAAATACAGAGGAACAATACCGGCTTTATAGCTAAATGCATTCAAATTCTCGCTGTCGTTCTCAATCGGATAGCTGATTAATCTGGCACCTTCGGAACGGTAATGTTTTACGGCCGCATCATTGTAGGCATAAGCATTTTCGTTCATGGCATAAATAGCCTGCTCGGGCAATATTTCTTTTTGTGAGATATGACTGAGCATGAATCGCGTAAAGCCTTTTTGAACCAAGAGAGAAACAAATGTTTTATAGAATTCTAATTTTTTCTCGGACATATAATGCGGCAACTCTATCCAAATTTTCTTACGATAATTTTGAATCAGGCCGCTGTTGAGGCGCAGCTCGTTCCAATCGTCTTCGGTGAATGAAAAAACCACGGCATCCACACTGTTGAAATAGATTTTTTTCAACCATTCGGGATTATCAATTCGCACAAAGAGTGCAAAAGGAATTTTTCCGGTTTCGGAGCGCAGTTCTTTTAATATTTTGCCTTTATTCCAAGCTTTTAATTTGGGAATTGTTTGGGAATATTCGGGCAGTTTTTGGGGGAATTTTTTAACTTGCTCACCCAATAAATACAGAGCATCACCCGGCCTGCAATCCGTAGGATGATTAACAAGAATTTTTCCGTCTGTCTGTTCAAAATCTCTTACTTTAATATTTTGCGTATCGCCGCTTGATTTCGATTGAATGCGCAGGCGGAAAAGAATATCAAAACTTTGACTGCTTTCAAAGCTGAAGCCGGTTTCGTAAACTTCTGAAACCGTTCCCAAATAAAGTCCGGAATTGGTATGCTCCGAAATGGCATTTTTTAGATTTGAAGCCATGAAGTAACCGGTTTTTTCACGTCCGCCGTCGGCTTTAAGAATTTCTTCGGCTTGTTCGGCACTTATGGTTCCGTCAACCAAGTCGCGGTATGCTTTGGTTACGCGATAAACGTACTCATCGGACTTTAATCGGCCTTCAATTTTGAAAGACTCCACTTCCATATCCATAAGTTCGGCAACTTGTGCCGCTTGCATATTATCTTTTAAATTAAACAGATTGGTTTTCCCGGATTGGGTATCGAAAGTTCTGCGGCAAACCTGTGCGCACAAGCCACGGTTGGCGCCATGTCCGCCCAAATAGCTGCTGAAATGACACATGCCCGAGAACGAATAGCATAAGGCACCGTGCACAAAAACTTCTACATCAATATTGCTTTTTTCAATCATCCGGCGAAGCTCATCCATGGTGAGCTCGCGTGCGGGAATGAATCGTTCAAAACCTTTCTTTTGTATATACACAGCTCCGTTGCTGTTATGAATGGCCATTTGGGTACTGGCGTGTAAAACCAATTTCGGGAAATAGGTTTTGACCAAATAATAAACGCCCCAATCCTGAATAATGATTGCATCCGGCTTAGCGCGGTTTAAAAAGGCCAGAATATCAATTAAATCCGAAATTTCCGAATTTTTTATGACCGTGTTTAAGGTAAGGAAAAGCTTAACATCTCTTTTATGAGCTTCTTCAATAAGAACAGGCAGTTCCGTATAATCAAAATTGGATGCTCGCTCGCGTGCGTTGAATCGGTCGATTCCAAGATAAACGGCATCGGCGCCGGCTTCCAAAGCGGCATAAAAAGCTTCCGGGTTTCCGGCTGGGGCAAGTATTTCGGGCTTATTCACAAAATGAAGTTTTTATTTTTTTGAAGCGGCAAATATACACAATTATTGAGCAACAAAAGGAATTTGAACTATTTTTTATAAAAGAGCCGCAAAAGTGCTTTAAAATCAAGCTACTATTCATTAGTAACAATTTTTTCTCCGCATTTTCTGCAAAACCGGTCTTCAGAGCCGGGTATCTCTGCTGAGCAGGAGGGGCAAAATCTGCTCTGCAATTTTTTGTTTTCGCCAAGATTAGCAAATTCAGAAGTAACAATACCGGTTGGAACAGCTATAATGGCATAACCCAAAATCATTACAAAACTTGATATAAATTTACCTAAAACCGTAGCCGGAGCAATATCGCCGTAGCCAACCGTAGTAAGTGTTACAATGGCCCAATAAATACTTTGCGGAATGCTTGTAAAACCACTTTCGGCACTTTCCACAATATACATAATTGATCCCAAAGTGGTTACCAACATCAGTATGGCAAATAAGAATACAGCTATTTTTCGCCTTGATGCTTTGAGTGCCTTTACTATAAGCCGACTTTCATCAAGATATCTTGAAAGTTTTAGAATTCTGAAAACTCTCAATAAGCGGATAGAGCGCACAACCGATAAACCGTAAACGGGAGGAAAAATCAAACTCAAATAAACCGGCAAAACGGACATTAAATCAATGATTCCGTAGAAACTAAACAGATACTTTTGTTTATTCCTTACAATGGCTATTCGCACAATATATTCTGCCGTAAATAAAATCGTAATTATCCACTCTCCGAGATGCAATGAATCACCGTATTCCTTATAAATATAGGGAACACTTTCCAACAGGACAAGCACTACACTCAAACTAATGGCTACCAATAATACGATATCAAATAATTTTCCGGCGCGCGTATTCGCTCTGAAAACTATTCGGAACAGTTTTTCTTTTCGGTTATTATTCATAAAGCAAATTTACCGATTTTTCGGTTAAGCAGTCAAATTAAATATTTGTGGTGCTTTTTGGGCTATGGATGCTGTTAGCGGAAGTTTGCTTTTGTTGAAGGTATGAATACTTGAACGGGTTTTATAGTTTTTCTTAGGCAAATCCGCTTGTTTAATCTTCCGCTTGCTTGTTTTTCCTGTTGTAAATGCCATTGTTATTCGTTATATGATTTTTATAAATCACACAATCCAAAAAGTGTACCGGAATGTACTTTATTCTTGAAAAACTAAAAATATTTCAAGTAAGAAGAAACAAATAAAGTTCAAAAGCGTAAGTATAAACAGTGTATTAAAGAATATTTGCCCAACAGATGAATTATAGCGACATTTGCGCTCCACTTCAATTTATTAATCATATTATTCCTTGATTATGAAATATATTAGTATTCTTTTAACAGCAGCTCTGCTGTCCTTTACTCAATTGTTTGCTCAAGACCCGCCCCCCTCGGATATTACGGGCAGCGAATTACGCACATGGCTCAAAAGCAATTGGTACGACGGCTATCACAGTGAATTGGGATATAATCCCGCCCGTGAAGCCATGTACGGATATATAGATAAGAGAAACGACGGAGAAGTTTATTGTGTTTATACGGGTTTTCACCAAACGGCAAGCACAACGACTCATCCGGATCCGATAAATTGTGAGCACAGCGTGCCGCAAAGTTTTTTCGGCTCAAACGAACCTATGCGGTCGGATATTCATCATCTCTACCCGACTCACGGCAGCGTAAATTCGGCCAGAAGCAACCACCCTTTTGGAAATGTTCCGGAAGAAGATGCTACATCTTGGTACATTGTAAATTCCAATAACACCGGCATTGATATTCTTAATTCCATACCAAGCTCTGGTCTTGAGAAGCACAGTAAACTGCTGTCTTCCACAAAATTTGAACCGCGCGACGACCACAAGGGCGATGTGGCACGAGCCGTATTTTATTTCTATACCATGTACCCCACACAAGCCGGCAGTATTTCTTCCGCCGGAAATATTGAAGTCCTCTACGAATGGCACTTAAACGACCCGCCCGATGCATGGGAAATACAAAGAAACAACCGAACGGAAGAAAAACAAGGCAACCGAAACCCGTATATTGATTATCCGGAAATTGCCAAAACGCTTGGGATCCGGTTATTGAATTTACTTCAAAGCCGGTAAGCGAAATTCCGGAAAATGAAAGCTACAACTATCAAATTACCGCTGAAAGTGAAGAAGCCGGAGCAACAATAACAATAACAGCCCCGGTTGTGGCTGAGTGGATGACTTTTGAACAAACAGCCAACAATGCAGCCACATTATCCGGCACACCGACAAGCGAAGATTTGGGAGAACACAATGTAACTTTACATGTTACCGACGGAGAAGCGGCCGCCAATCAGCACTTCACGGTTACGGTAACCCAAGCCGGTTTGGTAACTGTTTTTGAAAAAGATTTTGAAGACCAAAGTCTTAGGTCCGGCGGTTGGACTGAACAAAGTGTCATCGGCCCGCAATATTGGGCAGTTTCAGATTCAAACCAAGGCCATGAAAGCGACTACAGCGGCAAAATAAACGGCTACGATAACGGCGCCGTTGAGAATGAAGACTGGTTAATATCTCCCGCTTTCAACCCGAATGAATACGAAAGTTTACAGCTTTCTTTTTGGAATACTTCCGGATACGACGGACCCGCATTGCAAGCATACTATCTTAGCAATTATTCCGATGATGTCAGCACAGCCACTCAAACAGAAATCAACGGAATCAATTGGCATGATGGTGTAACAAATTGGGAATGGACTTATTCGGGAGAAATCGACCTGAGTTTCTTAAGCGAAAACAACGTAAATATTGCTTTCAAATTCACATCAACCAACAGTGAATCGGCTACTTGGGAAGTAGATGACATATTGCTTTCGGGACAAAGCACTGTAAGTGATGATGATACTCGTTTTTCGAATATTCAACTATACCCGAACCCGGCCAATGATGTTCTGTATCTAAGAAATACGTCGGAATTGGAAGAAATCCGGATTTATAATATTGCAGGTCAGAACATGAGCATACAAAAAGCTGCGGACTCAAATCTTGCAATAGACGTTTCGGATTTAGCAACCGGTTTATATTTCATGCAAGTACAAACAAAAGAAGGCCGCAACCAAACACTTAAATTTATTATTCAATAAAGAAAGCAAAGTAAAAATAAAAAGCCGAGGCAAAACGTCTCGGCTTTTTTATTGACAATCGGCTATTTTTTCCCTTTCAGGCGCCTCACCTCATGCTGTGTAAGGAACCGCCATCGTCCGCGATTGAGGCCGGCTTTGGTAAGCCCGGCAAAATACACGCGGTCTAGCTTCTCAACATTGTAGCCCAAATGTTCAAACATGCGCCTTACAATTCGGTTACGACCCGAGTGAATTTCCACGCCTACTTCTTTTTTATCATCGGGATTGGGATAAGCCACGGCATCAAAAAACATGGTTCCGTCGCCCGGGTCAACACCTTTTGCGAGCTTTTCCATATCGGCTTTTTCCAAATCTTTATCCAAAAAAACATGATAGACTTTTTTCTTATTGTAAGACGGATGCGTCATTCGTTGAGTAAGTTCACCATCATTGGTCAATATTAAAACACCGGTAGTATCTCTGTCTAACCTTCCTACCGGATATATTTTTTCCTGAATTCTGTCGCCAAGCAGATCCACCACGGTTCGTCTTCCGGTTTCGTCTTTTGTTGTAGTAATGGTATCTTTCGCTTTATTCATCAATACATAAACAAATTTTTCACGGCTTATCGGTTGTCCTTTAAACTCAATTTTATCGCTTGGCTTTACTTGATGTCCCATTTCGCGCACGACTTCCCCGTTTACCTTCACCAGGCCGCGCTGAATAAGCTCATCGGCCTTTCTCCGTGAAGCTACCCCGGCATTAGACAAATATTTATTGAGTCGTATTAAGTTGGAGCTGCCGGATTCTTTTGCTTGTTTCTTTTTTTTACCCATTGTATAACTTGCTTTTCGTATATTTTTTGCAAATATCATAAAATATTTATTAAAAGGGATTAATTTATTAAATTTACATTTTGGTAAAATCGCGTATTCGTAATAACTGACAAATAAATTTAAACATGGATTTTTCAGTGCTTCTTGCCGGTGTGGCGGCCGTAATATTAGTAATTATATTAATTCGGCTGGCTGCCAAAAACTTATTCAAAATCGTGGCTGTTTCGGCCGTTATCATTGCGCTTGCCGTATATTTGTTTGTGGTTTTCGGCAATGCTGATGAAGATATTAAATTTGCGGAAGTATTTACCGAATACACATTGGAAGACCTTTCAAGCCTATATTGCACAAATTCCATGAACCGTACGGATTCTCTGAAATGTTACTGCGTTGTACAACCTCTGATGAAAGATATGCAAGCACGCCACTCACGCGAAGAGCTTGAGCGGCTTCAAAGTGAGCGTCTACAATACGCAAGGGAAATAACAAAGTCTTTTCGAAATCAAGAAGATCTGATAAAAAGTAAGTTAGAGGAGAATAATGCCAAGCATTTATTAAAAGATTTTCTCAACGATTTGAAAGACAAAGCAAAATTTCTAAACTAAGAAAAAGCGTTTTACATTCTCAAAACAGAAAAAAATGAAGAAAACATATATATATGCAAAAGAAAAGACTGATTATCAAGCCGGAAGGCAATCCGGAGGATATTCAACATTTGCAAGACGAGCTGAAGATCGACAGAGTCTTGGCCAATCTTCTGGTGCAAAGAGGAATAAAGAGTTTCAATGAAGCTAAAACATTTTTCAGGCCAAGCTTAGACCACCTGCACGACCCCTTTTTAATGAAGGATATGGACAAAGCCGTAGAGCGCCTGAATGCAGCCATCAAAAACAACGAAAAAATACTTGTGTACGGCGATTACGATGTGGACGGAACGACTTCCGTTGCACTGACATATTCATTTCTGAAAGAAACATACGATGCCGTAGATTACTACGTTCCCGACCGTTATAAAGAAGGTTACGGAATTTCCAAAACAGGCATCGACTATGCTTCGGAAACCGGAGTTTTGCTCATCATTGCTCTCGACTGCGGCATAAAAGCCATTGAGCAGGTAAACTATGCCAAACAAAAAGGCATTGATTTTATTATTTGCGATCATCACACAGCCGATGAACTGGTTCCGGATGCAGCCGCGGTACTCGACCCCAAACGCCCCGGTTGTGAATATCCTTACAAAGAGCTTTCGGGCTGCGGAGTAGGATTTAAGTTTATGCAAGCTTTTTCCGACCGAAATAATTATCCCTTTCAAAAACTGGCTCGTTACTTAGACCTGCTTGCCGTAAGTATTGCCGCCGACATTGTTCCCATTACGGGAGAAAACCGCGTGTTGGCTCACTACGGCCTCAAACAGCTCAATAATTCGCCAAGCGCCGGTATGAAGGCTCTTATAGATATTTCGCATGCCGGAAATAAGACCCTAAATATTACCGACTGTGTATTTAAAATAGGCCCAAGAATCAATGCAGCCGGACGCATACGCAGCGCAAAAGAAGCCGTAGCGCTTCTGATTGAGAAAGATAAAATTAAAGCCGATTTAATGGCTGCCGAAATTGAGAAAGCTAATACAGAGCGAAAAACTTTAGATCAAACCATTCATTATGAAGCCATTGGGATTATCGGGAATTCGGACAGCTTAAAAAACCGAAAAACAACGGTTTTATACAATCCCGAATGGCATAAAGGGGTGATTGGCATTGTGGCATCGCGCTTGATTGAAACTTACTACAGACCAACGGTCGTACTTACCGAATCAAACGGCTTTGCCAACGGTTCGGCGCGCTCGGTAAAAGATTTCGACTTGTATGCCGCCATAAATTCCTGTTCGCATTTGCTCGAAAACTTCGGCGGGCACAAATACGCCGCCGGCTTAACTTTAAAAATTGAAAACGTGGAAGCTTTCAAAGATTGCTTTGAAGCCTATGCACAAAAACATCTTTCAGAAGAACAAGAAATACCTGTAGTACAAGCCGATGCCGTAATTGATTTTGAACAAATCAGCGATAAATTTTATCGCATCTTGAAACAATTTGCTCCCTTTGGCCCCGGAAACATGAAACCGGTATTTCTGACCAAACAAGTTAAGAATGCAGGAAAAACCTCTGCCGTAGGTCGAACCGGTACGCATCTGAAATTGGATATGCAGGACAGTGCCGGAAATAATTTTGGCGGCATAGGTTTCTCCATGGGCGATTATTTTAATTTAATTAAAGAAACGCCTTTTGATGTATGTTATACTTTGGATGAAAATTTTTTCAGAAATAATGTTACCATACAGGCAAAAGTGAAGCATATTGAGCTGAAAAAATAACGGTGAGATGTAAGATATAAGTATTTAGATATAAGACAATATCCAGCTGCAAAACAAGATACATGATCCCTTTTAACAGGCGCTGCTTTTAACCTGACAAATCTGCCGGATTTTAATTCAAAATCTGTTCGGAAAAATTGAGGTGCACGGCAGTTTATAACAGAAATCCGGCAGATTTTGTAGTTTGGGTAACAAAAAATATAAGGCTATTGCAGACGCTGCCGGGTCAAAAATGACGCCGGCAGGTCAGGTTTTTTCATAAATAATAAAATTTACGGGGCATAATCCAAATAAACCTCAGCCGCATAACTGTTGTTTTCCCATACCAACATATTTGGGTAAAACTGATCTTGTATGTCAGACATAGGGATATCGAAAATATAAACCGGTTCGTTAAAATTACCTTCTTCCCAAACTTCAAAAGTTAAATAAGCATCGTCGTAATCACCGTGGAAATGAAAAATATCTTCGCGTATGGGAAAAACTACCGGAAATTCACTGATACCGACAGCCGTAGGACTTTCCTCAAAAATATAATTTTTGTAGTATGCCACACAATATAAATTAGCTCCGAGAAATGAGCTTGGCAGCCATACGGCTACCTCATCAATGTATATTTCGGTTGGCGGAGGCAGTACGGTAAGTTCGCGTGTTTGAAAAGCCGTATCACCGGAACAAATGGCACCAAGTGTAACATCATGATCGCCTTGTTCCAAAAACACATGCTGCGGATTTTTAAGTTTTGAATCATAGCCATCGCCAAACTCCCAATAGTAAGAGGTAGCATGTTGTGATTCGTTAAAGAAATTCATTTCAACGGGTGCCCAGGCGTATTTGCCGGTAGCTTCCATTTCAAAATACGGAATAATGGGCAATGATTCGCTTGACAGATCCAAGGAAATGCTTTTTGATTCACGCACTTCTTTATTTGTAATGGTAAGGATGACATTAAAAACGCCGGTTTCTTCATACACATGAACGGGCGTTCTTTCGTTAGAAGTTTTGCCGTCGCCGAAGCTCCATTCGTAACTCACATCACCGGGGCCGTACTCGGCATCGGGGTAAAAGGAAACAATATAAGGCACTTTGCAGTTTTCTACGGTATCAATAATATTATATATTTTCACCGAGCCTTTGTTGCAATTGGTCAGTAAAAAAACGGGCAATAAAACTGCCGCAAGGCTTATCAGCCGAAAAATGGTTTTTGTTGAAGCATGTAATGATTTCATAATTTAAAGCTTATACGTTTGTGTAACAAAATTACGATAATTTATTGGTATATATTGCCGAAAAAATTAATTGTTTGTCGAATGCATGAAATTGTTATACAAAAAAGCTTTTTCTGAATTTCGAAAAACTTTAAACATTAAAGCGAATATTAAGCAAATCGCCGTCTTTCACTACATATTTTTTACCTTCCAATCGTAACTTCCCTTCTTCCTTACATTTCTGCTCTGATCCAAGCCTTACAAAATCATCATAATCAATCACTTCGGCACGAATAAAGCCTTTCTCTAAATCGCTGTGAATGGCTCCGGCGGCTTCGGGTGCGGTTGCACCTTTTTTTATGGTCCAGGCGCGTATTTCTTTCGGGCCTATTGTAAAAAAAGTATTCAAATTCAGAAGTTTGTAGGCCGAACGAAGCAACTTTGCTACACCCGGTTCATTTAAACCGGCATCGGCCAAAAACTCTCTGCGTTCTTCTTCTTCTTCAAGCTCGGCAATTTCGGATTCAAGCTCGGCTGCTACATAAAAAATTTCTGCGTCTTCATTCTTTAAAGCGTCTTCGGCAGCTTTTGTGTATTTGTTTCCCTCTACAGCCGATGCTTCATCTACATTCAGTACATACAAGATGGGTTTTACGGTAAGCAGATTCAAATCTTCAATGTAAGATAACTCCTCATCAGTCAGTTCCATATTTCTTACTGTCTGCATATTTTCAAGTTGTTCTCGGATTTTATCTAAAGTCGCAATTCCTTTTTTTGCATCTTTATCACCGGATTTTGCCACTTTTTGAAGTCTCTCAATTTTCCGCTCCACCGTTTCCAAATCTTTCACACCAAGTTCCATATCAATAATTTCAATATCGCGTACCGGATCTACATTACCTTCCGGATGCGGCACCTCTTCGCTGTCGAAGCAACGCACTACATGAATAACGGCATCGGAATAGCGCAAATCATCCAAAAACTTATTACCCAAACCTTCGCCTTCTCCGGCGCCTTTGGCTAAACCGGGAATATCAACAATATCCACCACCGTGGGGATTATTTTTTCAGTTTCCTGATATTTGTTCAATTCATCCAATCTGGGATCGGGTACTTTTATGGTTCCCAAATTTGATTTATCGGTACTGTATCCGTAATTGGTAACTTCGCCTTTAGTGTTTGAAAAACAATTAAAAATGGTTGTTTTTCCGGAGTTTGTTAAACCCACTATACCGCATTTAAGTGCCATTGTTATGTTTTTTTAAATCATTTAATTTCAGATGCAAAGTTAAAATTAAGATTGAATTTTCCGGAAATATTTATTAAAAGTATATCATTCAGCTTAAATATTTCGTAAGCTCCTTAAAAACAAAAAACCAATTATTAACCTATTTTCATCAACAAAAAACCGACTTTGCTGAAAAAATTTATGGACAGCAAAATTTTCTGTATATCTTTAGCGAAGTAAAAATCATTCTGTCAAATACATATCTAATTCTTAAAGTTTTGTATGATTTTTGATTAGAAAAATATACGTATATTTCCAAATTTTTTTGTGCATCTATAATCTTCATTATGTCAAACCCAGCAAGTACAACAGTAAACTTTTTTCTAAAAAAATACTCATCCGGAGAAGATGTTGTTTCATTACAAAAAGCCAAAACTTTTACTTTTACACTAATTTTTGCGGGTCTGCTTTTGCTGGTTTTAATCGGAAAAATACTAATTACCGACGGGCTTACGCCCGCTATTGTGCCCATGACGGTGCTTGCGGTTGTGCTTGTAATGCTTACTGTGGTATACTCGGGAAGACCGCGTTTGGCAGGAAATCTGTTATCGGTACTCTTTTTGGGTTTGATGATTTTTTCAATGTATGCCAACCCTAAAGGCAGCAATGTTCCCTATTACATGCTTGGGCAATATTATATATTTTTTGTAATCGTGGTGTTTTCCGCCATGTTTGCTTCTAAAAAAATCTTTTATCTGAGTGTTCTCGGTTCGATAGTTACAACGATACATATATTTTATGCCACGCGCCAAGAAATTCCGGAAAATGTAAAAGATATTTCGGAATACGGCTTTTTTGTATATGAAATCATGCTGCTTCTGATTGCATTGTTCAGCTATTTTTTCACGAATTTTATTGATAAGGCCATTGTAAGTATCTCTGACAAAACAAAAAAAGTGGAAGAGCAAAATGCCCACATGAAGGAAGTTGCCAAAAAAGTATCTGACGGTTCAAAAGAACTGTATTTGGCAAGCAGCCAATTGAACACAATTTCACAAAAATTATCAAAAAACACCGGTCAGCAAGCAGCTACAACCGAACTTATATCAAAATCGATAAAAGAAATGCACACGGCCATAAGCAACGGCTCTGATTATGCAACATATACCGGAAAAATTTCGGGTGAATCGGCCAAGCGGTTAGAAGCCAACAAAAATATGATTATGGAAACGCTTGAATCGGTTGCCGTTATCAATGAGCGCATTAATATAATCACCGATGTTGCTTTTCAGACCAATATTTTATCCCTAAATGCTTCAATACAAGCCTCACGCGCCGGGCATTCGGGTAAAGGCTTCTCGGTAGTTGCCGAAGAAATCAGGAATTTATCGGAGCGTACCAAACAAGCATCAACGGATATTGTAAGTTTATCGGAAAAAAATAAGGAAACCTCAAAGAAAAGCTCGCAGGAGATTGAAAGCATCATTCCGCTGATATTTGAGGTAAGCAAGCATGTCAGCTCCATAGTAGAATCGGGAAATGAACAGAAAAAAAGCGCCGAAAATATAAACCAAGCCATCGAACAATTAGTAGATTCGGCCAACCTGAATTCGGCATCGGCCGAAGAAATGACCGCGTCGGCCGAAGAATTATCTGCACAGGCGGAACAATTGAAAGAAATCAGCATGCTGTTTGATTCCGATTCTTAATCTATTTTTTTGCATACTAAAACCGGCCGAAAGTAACACCCCCGGCCGGCAATAAAATTGGGTTTCTACTAAATTTATTTCAGATTGTGTTTTTTCACAAAATCTTCCAATAAATCTTTCAAGTCCGGTTTTCCAATTTCCTGTAAATCGTAATATACCCGGGTATTGGGTTTCTTTATGTCAATCAAACGATTCAAGTCAATGGGTGTTCCGATAATTACCGTATCGCAATCGGTATTATTAATGGTAGTTTCCAAATCTTTCAATTGTTGATCGCTGTATCCCATGGCCGGCAGGAGTTTACCAATGTTGGGGTAAATCTCGAAAGTTTCGCTCAATTTACCGACTGTAAAGGGGCGCGGGTCAATAATTTCACCGGCTCCGAATTTTTGAGCGGCAATGGTGCCGGCTCCCAATTTCATTTCACCGTGTGTAAGCGTGGGGCCGTCTTCCACCACCAATACGCGTTTTCCTTTTATTACCGAAGGATCATCTACGCTAATGGGTGAAGCACCGTCAATTACTACGGCTTCGGGATTTACTTTTTCAATGTTTTTTCGTACGATCTGAATACCTTCCGGGCTTGCCGAATCCATTTTATTAATCACAACGGCATCAGCAATTCTGAGGTTTACTTCGCCGGGATAGTATGAAAGCTCATCGCCGGGCCTGTGCGGATCGGCTACTGTAATGTTTAAGTCCGGTTTATAGAAAGAGAAGTCATTGTTGCCGCCGTCCCAAAGAATTACGTCGCAACCATCCGGATCTTTTTCAGCATCATCTAAGATTGCTTGGTAATCAACCCCGGCATAAATAACGTTTCCGCGTACAATGTGCGGTTCGTATTCCTCCATTTCTTCTACGGTACACTTATGTTTTTTGAGGTCGTCCACTACGGCGTAGCGTTGTACTTTTTGTGCGGCCAAATCTCCGTAAGGCATGGGGTGACGTATGGCAACTACTTTCAAACCTTTTTCCATGAGGTGCTCAATGACTTTTCTGGAAGTTTGGCTTTTTCCGCAACCGGTACGTGTGGCAACAACGGAAATTACCGGTTTGTTGCTTTTTATCATGGTTCCTTTGGTACCTATGAGCTCAAAATTGGCTCCGGCAGCATTTACAATAGCACTCATTTCCATGACTTTTCCGTATGTTACATCGCTGTAAGAAAATACACAGGAATCAATCTTCAATTCATTAATCAGGCGTGTAAGATCTTCTTCGGGATATATCGGAATTCCTTCGGGATAAAGTTCTCCGGCCAATTCGGCGGGATATTTTCGACCGTCGATATCCGGAATTTGAGCGGCCGTAAATGCGGCAACATTTACTGTGTCGTCTCCACGATAATAGGTATTGAAATTGTGAAAATCGCGGCCTGCAGCTCCGATAATAATTACATTTTTCTTTTTAGCCATGTTATTTTAGTTTAAAGAGTTAATAAAATATTTGATTGGTAACAAAGATAGTTTTTTCAAATAAAATTTTGAAACTAAGTGTATCTTTCCTATACTGTAACAAAATACATGCTTTCTCTATTACTAAAAACAAAAACACAAAACACTAATTAATAGGAAATTACATGTAAAAAATCAAATAGGAAGCAAAATTTCAAAGCAATATGTTAAGAAAAATAGAGTTAAAAAACATATTGAAAAAAAAGGCCGGAAAGCCCGGCGAGTAAAAGACATATTTTTTTTATGAAAAAAATCATTCTTGTATTTTTTCTGACTTGCATACCGCAGGTTTTCAGTTCCGTATCGGCTCAAAGCATGCAGAACCGTTATTTTGGTTATATTTTCAGCTGTAAATTTGAACAAGCCGACAGTCTGCTTCAGAGCTTTGAGGCCTATTTGCTTCCGGAAGAAAAAAACTTGCTGCAAGCTTTCGCTGCGTTGCATAAAAGCGAGGCTCAAAAAAACAATTCCGATAAATATAAAGCTGAATATTTGAGCCTTGCAAAAAAGGCATTTGAAATCCTCAGGAACAAAAAACTAAATGACAGGCAAATATTCTATTATACGGCATCGCTGGGAATAATCATTAAAAGTAAAATTGAAGAAAAACATTATTTTTCCGTAATAAAAGATTTGTACAACTTGAGTTCAAAAATCGAATACATAATTGATAATGAGGGGGAAAACGAATATTTTCAACTTGTTTCAGGCATGTATCATTATTATGCGGCATTGGCTACGGAAGATTATCCGATTATGCGCGGAGTTTTTTTAGTTTTACCCAAAGGGAATAAACCACACGGGCTGCAAATGCTGAAAGCCTGCAGCTCGGAAAACAATCGTTTTGTTTCTGTATATGCTTTGTATTATTTGGCGCGTATCAATCACAGAGATGAAAAAGTGTTTTCAGAATCAAATTTTTATTTCCGTCAACTGCTTGAAGAATTTCCGGAAAACTGTTTTTGGCGCAACGAATACATTAAAATGCTGAATTATTTTGGTTATAAAGCTGCCGCCTATGCGCAAGAAAAAATTCTTAAAGTGTATTTGTGTAAATAATGAAATAAGTTAAACGAAAATTATATTTTTGCTGAAAAATAAAGCTCATGATTAAATTAGAAGGGATTAATAAATCGTTCGGAAATTTACAAGTATTGAAAAATATCAATATATTGGTGGAAAAAGGAGAATTTATAACCATAGCCGGCCCGAGCGGCGCAGGCAAAACAACCCTTCTGCAAATAGCCGGTACCCTTATGAACGCCGACAGCGGACTGCTGGAAATTGGCGGGAAAACAATAAGCAAAATGAATGAAAAAACATTGGCCAATTTTCGGAATCGGGAGATTGGCTTTGTTTTTCAATTTCATCATCTACTGCCGGAGTTTACGGCTCTGGAAAATATTTGCATACCGGCCTATATCAACGGAACCGGCAAAAAAGACGCTGAGAAAAAAGCTATGGAACTGCTTGAGCTTCTGAGTATGCAACACCGAAAAAGCCATAAGCCCTCGGAACTCTCTGGAGGCGAGCAACAACGAGTGGCCGTGGCTCGCTCATTAATCAATAAGCCTGCGGTGGTATTGGCCGATGAGCCTTCCGGAAACTTGGATATGCAAAACAGCAAAGAACTGCATGCGCTCTTTTTTGAGCTGCGCGATATTTTCAATCAAACCTTTATAGTTGTTACGCATAACCAAGAGCTGGCAACCATGTCTGACCGGACGGTTTATTTAAAAGACGGAGAAATTGTAAATTAAAAAACCTAAAACTCAAATATTACATTTGCTCTTTAATATCTAATAGCTCCTGTTTTACGGCTTCTAATTTTTTCACAATTTCATAATTCTTAACGGTACCTTCTTTATTTTCTTTAATTTTTTTCTTGGCGCCGTCCAGGGTCATTCCTTTCTCTTTCACCAAATGATAAATTAAGCGGAAATTCTCAATATCGCCCGATGTAAACAAGCGATTGCCTTTTTTATTTTTTTTTGGTTTTAGAATGTTGAATTTCTTCTCCCAATATCTTATTAAGGAGGCATTTACATCAAACATTTCAGCGACTTCGCCAATGGAATAATACAGTTTTTCGGAATTTGACATAAGATTACGGAAATTAATTATTTTAGGTCAATATATTTCACTTCACCACTATCGGTTATTATAAAATATTTATTTTTCTTTTCGTTGGGCATGTGCTCGTTAATATACTTTAATTTCAAACTATAAGTAAATTGTACTGCCGGGGCTAATATCTTCGGATTTATTACTACATCGTATTTATGATAAGGCAATTTATTATAAAACATGGTAGTTGGTTTTCGCATGTTTAAAGTTTCATCGTATTTCCCGGGGTCAATGGCTGTGGATGTAAATCCTTTATAACTGTGATATCGGTCAATGGGATATACCACCGATGATTTTTCGGAAATCAAATGATACACCGTATCGAAATTAAAACCAAGCTCTTTAAAAGCATCGGTTTTAGATTTCATGTTCTTAACCGCAGCTTTTCGCATGGTTTCATATACGGATTCTGTGTTTTCAACAAAATATTCTAATTTGATAAAATCATATACTTCATTTTCGGCAGCGGCAGTCATAATATCATCCATCATGTTTTCATCGCCAAAATGTATGTGAATATTCTTCTGCATTTCAAAACCGGCAGGCACCTCGGTATAAGTTTTACTGAACAAACGTTTTTCAACTTTATAATCATAAATCGGAACCAAAGAAATCATATCAATAAAAATAGCTTCATCTTTGATTCCTACCGCTTCCAATTTTTCTTTGAGGCCGGTAATTTTGGTATTCATAAGCGCATCAGCTTCTTTGGCGGTTTTTCCGTTCTGTGTAATGTTAAAAATAGCCAAATAACTGTCGGCTTCATCATTCATCAAAACATTCACCGTGAATATGGTCGTGTTATTATCATTAAAAGTCGTAGTTTGGATTGCATTATCCGGTCTATAATCCCAGATGGCTTCCTGATTAGCAGAATAGGCTTTATTTTGTCGGTATCGGTTATTTTCCTGATAAATAACATTACCGCCGGCCTGAGCAAAAAGCTCGCCCATGCACAAAAAGCTCAAAAGAAAAAGCATTAAGATATTTCTCATGAATTAACAGTTTGGTTTATATTATTCCACCCAAAAAAACGGGCAGCTTACAAATCACTTTTCTCCTTCAGCCTCTTTTTTGCATTCGGCCATCAATTCCGCAGCTTTTTTCTCAATGGTTTCTTTTATCATGCCTTTAAATAAGCTCAAGCCTATCGGAAGCTTGCCTTTAATATCTATGGATTCGTCCTTTACAAAAATATTTCCGGTTACCGTTGAACCTTTCACACTGAATGAAAACTTGCATTGGTCTTCATCCCACATTTGGACGGGCTTAGAAATAAGCCGAGATTGTTTTTGGCTTAAATCCGATAAAATTTTCTTAGCACACTCGCGTGCTTGGTCTCTATGAAGGTTATGTTCAAGCTTGATTTCCATTATATCATCTTTGTGCGTTTAGACAAATGTAAGGATAAATTTTTATTTTGTACACGCTTATGATACAAAAATAAGGTTTTTTAATGAATACAACAGAACATAAAAAAGCGGCAAATGATTTTCTCATTTGCCGCTTTTCTGTTATATATTCTTTGCGTAAAATTCTATTCGCCGGTGCGCTCTTTCACCACTCGCCTGAGCCAGGGGAGCAGTATAAAAATTCCGATTGCGGCTATTAAAGTCAATCCTACATTGGTCAAAAAGAAGAATTCTTTTTTCTCAAACAAATCCCAGAAGCCGGACAGCACACCGGATAGTTTATTCCCGATGGCAGTAGAGAGGAACCAGCCGCCCATCATAACGGCGGCAATGGGTTTGGGACTGAGTTTTGAAACCAGCGACAATCCCATGGGACTCAGGAAAAGTTCTCCAATGGTAATAACTCCGTAAATTCCAAACATCCAAGCGACCGAAGTTTTAAATTCTCCGCTGTTGGATACTATGGCAGCTCCTACCATTACCAGCATTGAGAGTGAGGTAATCAAAAGTCCGTAACCAATTTTGGCGGGTGTAGAAGGCTCACGATTACGTTTTCTCAAGAGTTTGAAAAAGCCTACAACTACCGGAGTTAAAATTATTATGTAAAACGGGTTGATGGATGCCTGTAATTCGGTCGGCCAAAGCTTCATCACGCCCCATTGTGCTTTTTTCTCATCGGGTATCTTTTCCCAAGCAAGTTGTGTTTCGTCTTCTATATCAATTCTTTGGAGCCATCCGTCAAGATAAGCTTCCCATTGTTCACGTTTTTCCTTAACGGCTTCTTTTTCGGGTTCTGTTTTTGCTTTTTCAAGTAAAATGTCGAAATTTTCTCGATTATCAACAATGTATTGCTCATAAGAATAGGTTTTGCTTACATCGCCGGGCACTATATAATTACCTTCGTCATCTTTCGGTAAATTTCCTTCCGGAAGTTCCCCTTGGAAATTATCGAAATAATAGTTTTTACCTTCGTCATAACCCACAAACTCACCATGCAATCCAACGCGCTCTATAATTCTGGGCGCAGTGGATGCAGATTCGGTAAGCTCAAGAGCACTGAATACTTTTTCGGTGGTCTTATCCATTTCCCGAACGGTATTATTTTTTGCCCAGAAGGTAAGCGCCGAACCGTTTTGATGGAAAACCGCCCAAAATACTATAACGACCCCCATTACGGCAAGCAAGGCTTTAATAGGTTCTTTATCTTCTTGTTTGGCCGATTTTACCAAATTAATATAATAAATTATAATTGGTATGCTGAAGAATAAAAAAGCATCGGTTGAATCGGCTCCCAAGATATTTCCCGGAATAAACCAGCCGATGGCACCGGCTATAACAGCGGGTAAAAACATAACTTTCATAATTTGCCCCATTGACTGTCCGGTCTCATCTTTACTGATGGTATCTACTTCGCTGATGCGTGGTGCTTTTTTCTCACCCAAGAATAACCATATAACTCCTACAAGCATACCTATACCGGCCGCTGCAAAAGCCCAGCCCCATCCATATTTGATACGCAGGTAGGCTGCTACAAAGTTACATACAAATGCACCAATGTTTATACCCATGTAAAAAATATTGAAACCGGCATCTTTCAGATGTATGTATTTTTCATCATCATAAAGTTTTCCGAGCAATACCGAGATATTCGGCTTAAACATTCCGTTACCGAGAATAATCAGCATCAATGATAAAAAGAAAGCAAGCATTGAATTTGGAACGGCAAGCCCCATGTAACCGGCTGCCATTAACAAACCGCCGATGTATATGGAACGTCTGTAACCCAGAAAACGGTCAGCAATCAAACCACCAAAAAAAGGTGTAAGATATACCAAAGCCAGATAAGTTCCGTATATATCAGCAGATTCTGCTTTTGACATTCCCATACCCGGGAATGTACTACTTTCATCGGCAATCATATAAAGTGTAAAAATGCCGAGCATTAAATAAAATCCAAAGCGTTCCCACATTTCTGTAAAGAACAACACCATTAGCCCCTTAGGGTGCTTCTTTTCCTTTTTAGCCATAATATTTTTATCTGTTTATTAGTGTTTTTACTACGTTCGACAAATATAGAAATCTTTTATTTTTAATGAAAAAATCGTAAAACAAATTTACAGCCGATAATCCGTGTTTTTGATTTTGTTATATAGGCCGGAACAAGGATGTAACCTACTTTAAACCAGCAACTTAAACCCTTCCGTCGGATTTTTCCCAATTCACAACCGGCGAAGCATACATCTTTGTATAAATATGTTTAATAACTTGCTTTTCTTTTCCGAGTTCATCAGCAATCTTTTCTGCTCTCTGTTCAAGCTTTTGCGTATAATTAGGCTCATACTTACCGGCTGTCAGATATTTGTCGGTCTTATTCAACATATCATAAGCGGCATAATTTTTCGGAAACAGCTTATAGCCTTTGTAAACTTCTTTATCAATAATCTTAGCAGCTTCAGCGGCAATTTCGTTATCGCCCAAATTTTTACCGGACAATTTACCCGTGAAATCTACCGGCGGAGAAACATGAATATGTACGCGTCCTTTTTTATATAATAAACCTCGCCCCATACTTTTTAGATCTTCTTCTGCCGTTTTTTCGTATGGAATCTTTTGCTCTGCATGATAACTCGCCAATATTTTGGATTCTTCACAAGGCTCATTTTGGTATGAAATACATACCGGGCAAATATTGAGCGCATTTAATACTTTTTCGGGATTCTTTCGGTCGTTCAACATCAGCATTTTCACTAATCCGGGATGCGTCATATCATGCCCGTCTTTGGTTCTGCCGGGGCGTTGAGCCAACCATACCGAACGTCTGTTCTCAACAATATTACGATAAATGTATTCATACAAAATCATGGATGCTTTAAGCATCTGTCGTCCTTTTAAGCTGCGCTTTACGATAAAACCACGGTTTAGTTTCACCAAATCTTTTATCCAATCAAAAATCAGCAAATTATCCCCCAATCCGATTTCCGAAATCGGTATGTCGTTTTGAGAAAAAATGCTGTTAAGCAAAGCAGAATCTAAAATAATATCGCGATGATTGCCCAAAAAGAGATAGCTTTTTTCAGGGTCAATATTCTCAATGCCGTCATAAGTTAATTCATCTATGGTGAGCTTTGTAATGTTCCTCACATAAGGCGCTATGTGCTGTTGCTGAAATTGTTCTATGCTGTGCACATTTTTCAGTTGTGCAAATTCGGCATTTATTTCGTCTTCGCTTTTTACCTTTTTTAGCATATAAATAAAGCCCGGGTCTTTGGTCAAGCGCTTTAGTACTTCCTGTACTTCCTCATCAAGATAAGGTCTGATGTCTTCAAATTTTTTCTCTGTATTCATTACCTCTTTATTTTTTTAACAAAAGTAGGATATTTAAATAAAATTTGACAAAAAGAGAAGATTTTTTCTTCAGGCCAATTTTTTGCCGCCACCATCTTCAATGGTTCGTTAAACTTTGCCAAAGTTGCAGTTTGCAAACTGTAATGAAGCTAATAATCAACACTATAAGTGAAACAGATAAACTTTGGCAAAGCTCTCATTTTCAGTCTAATGGAAAAGTATAACGAATTATTAAATCTTTATACAAATCGAATAAACAGTTTGCCTCACATTATCTCAAAAAAGATGATTGAGTTTCAATTATCTAAAAATAGTTAGTTTGTAAGAACAAAAATTGAGAAAAAAATGTATCTTTACATTAAAAAATAATATGGCTGAATTTAGAGAAAAATACATAAACCCGTTTACGGATTACGGCTTTAAAAGATTATTCGGAGAAGAGCCTAATAAAGATTTATTACTTGATTTTTTAAACGAGTTATTGAAAGAAGAGCAAGGTAAAATTACGGATTTACAATATCTTAAAAACGAAAATCTTGCCAATACCGAACTTAACAGAAAAGCCGTATTTGATTTATATTGCACAAACGAAAAAGGCGAAAAATTTATCGTTGAACTTCAAAAATCGAAACAAAAGTTTTTTAAAGACCGAACGGTCTATTATTCCACCTTCCCCATTCAAGAACAAGCAAAAGTAGGCAGCGAATGGAATTTTGAACTAAAAAACGTTTATACAATAGCCATCTTAGACTTTGTGTTTGATGAAGACAAAAACGAAGCTGAAAAATATCGTTATGATGTAAAACTCACCGATATTGAAACAAATAAAATTTTTTATGATAAATTAATGTTCATTTATCTTGAAATGCCTAAATTTAATAAAACAGAAAAGCAATTAGAAACCAAGTTTGATAAATGGCTTTTCGTTATAAAAAATCTGCATAAATTAGACAGAATACCCGATGATTTGAAAGAAAGTATATTTGAAAAATTATTTGAAACCGCCGAAATTGCAAAATTCAGCAAAGAAGAATACCAAGCCTACGAAGACAGTTTGAAATATTACAGAGACCTTAAAAATTCAATTGATTATGCAAAAGAAGTTGCAAGAGAAGAAGGAAGAGAAGAAGGAAGAGAAGAAGGCGAAAAAAATAAACAAACAGAAATTGCGAAAAATCTTTTAGAAAGCGGCATTGATATTAAAATCATAAAACAATCAACCGGCCTCTCCGAAGAGGAAATAAAAAACTTGAAAAAATAATGGTGAAATTGCGCTTAATGCCGGCAGGCTGTTATGGTTTTGTTCCGTTTTGCTGTGCAAAACCATTGCAGCCGGGCATCATAAACGCATTTATGATTTCTGTATAAATTTATCTATTTTTGAGTAATTGAATACCGCCATTAAAAAAACTAAGCAAGCGATAATGCAAGACATCAAACAACTATTATCATCAGAAGATGCGGACTTTTACAAACCGGCAATTGTACAAAAGCTTTTTAACGAAGCCGAAAATTATTTTTCAAATAATACAGAAACAGCAGCCCAATCGTGGTGGCCGGAATACCTTCGGCGCACACGCAAACCGGCATTCTTATCTAAGCTTAAAAGTGAAGAAGATCGCCACAAATGGGCAGAACATTGCTTTATCATTCTTCAAAAATCAAATTTTGGCTTTCTTGACCTAATGCAACAACGCGTATCGGAACATGGCGACAAAGTACTATTTCGAGATGTAAGAGCCGGCAGGAATATCCGTTGGACATACCGGCAGGCATTCAATCGCATGACGGAAACAGCCGCATTAATTCGCCGCATACAAGCCGACAAACCAAGAGTAGCACTATTTCTGGATAACAGTACCGACGGTGCCATTTCCGACTTAGCCTGTTTAGCTTTCGGTATTTACAATGCACCGCTTAATGTGCATTTCAGTGAAGATATATTGGCTCACATATTCAAAATTACCGAAACCAACATTGTAATAACCGATAATAAGCGCCGCTTAGAAAAAGCAAAAGCAGCGGCTGATAAAATCGGAAAAAAAATTGTCTTTATAGTAACGGCAGCGGAAACAGCCGTAAGCTCCGGAGCCGATTATTATTTTAGTAAAGCCATAAAAAAAAGCAGCCTTAAAAAAGATATTGAATTATTAAAACAATTCCGGAAACGCCCAATTGACCAAGTCGCCACAACGATGTTTACATCCGGCAGCACAGGTATGCCCAAAGGTGTATCATTTTCGGAATACAACATTGTAAGCAAACGCTATGCGCGAGCCGCTGCACTGCCTACGGTAGGCAAAGACGAAGTTTTCATTTGTTATCTTCCGCTGTTTCATACCTTTGGCAGATATTTGGAAATGACCGGCAGCATTTTCTGGGGCGGCACGTATGTTTTTTCGGGCAATCCTTCTGCTGCCACTCTTTTAAGTCTGTTCCCGCAAATAAACCCAACCGGCTTTATCAGTGTTCCCGTTCGTTGGGTACAAATCTATGAGGAATGTATGAAATACATTGAGCCGCACATGCCCGACGAAGAAGTTCGGCTTGTGGTAAGAAAAATCGTCGGTACACGCTTAAACTGGGGCTTATCGGCAGCGGGTTATCTCGATCCTAAAATTTTCAAATTTTTTATACGTAACGGCATTTACCTCAACAGCGGCTTTGGCATGACCGAAGCCACCGGCGGCATTACCATGACGCCGCCCGGCGAATATATTGAAAACTCTACGGGAATAACGCTTCCCGGTATGAAAACTCGCCTGAAAGACAACGGTGAATTGGAACTTAAAAGCCACTATTTAGCTCGATATTTTGACGAAGGCGCCGGGCCCGAAGATCGAATTCCTTTCCCCCACGAAGATAATTATTGGTTAGAAACCGGTGATATTTTCAGAATTAATCAAGACGGTCATCACGAAATTATAGACCGCGTAAAAGACATTTACAAAAACAGCAAAGGGCAAACGGTTGCTCCCGGGCATATCGAAAAAAAATTCACGGGGGTTCCCGGTATTAAAACCACCTTTCTGGTGGGCGACGGAAAAGCACACAACGTGCTGCTGATTGTTCCTGACAAAGCAGATCCGATTTTCGAATCCTTTGGAAACGAAGACAATATACGCGAATATTATCGCCAAATAATTATGACAGCCAATAAAGAGTTGGCTCCCTACGAGCGTATTGTAAATTTTAGTCTTTTGGAGCGTGATTTTGATATGGAAAAAGGTGAACTTACCCCCAAAGGCACGTTTAAAAGAAAACAAATATTGCAGAACTTTAAAGATGTAATTGACGAACTTTATAAATCAAACATCATAACTATTGAATATCCGGATTTTTCGGTTATCATCCCGCGCTGGCTATACAGAGACCTTGGAATTCTTGAAACCGATATTGTTAAAAACAAAAACGGAATACTCAATAAAGCTTCCGGTAAAATACTGAAAATTGCAAAAACAAAACAAGCGGAACAATACATAATCGGAAACTTCAGCTATACGGTTGAAAACGGAATAATTGACCCCGGGCGTATGATTCGCCAACCGCTTTTGTGGGCCGGAAATGCTGAATTGATTGATTTTTTTCCCTGTAAAGACAGCTTTGAACTGCCGCTCAAACAATTTTCGCCTCAAGTATGTGTGCAAACCGATGAAAAATACAAATCGGAAGCCGAAATGCCGCAACTCAAAGGCATTGGCGATCCGGAGCTGATATTCCTGAACAGCTTATTGTTCTCGGCATTGTTTGCAAACACCGAAACAGCACTTAACAGTTTGTTCGAAATCGAAAAACTCTTCCCTACTTATGATAAACACAAAGCCGATATTGTAAGGCGCCGATTAGAGTCTCTGGCTTGCCACCCTTCGGAAGAGCTGCGTATGAACGCCTACCGCATTCTGCTTTCCGGCGACCCCGACCCTGATTATTCCCAAATATTCCCGAGTTTTATCAAATCCGGAAAAACTTTTTTGAACACGGAAATGATTGAGAAAATCGCCAAAAGTGATTTCGGCAAAAAACAATTGGAAGCTTTCCGCAAACGCATGCATGCCTATCGAAAAGGTTTTACCGGAAAACAATCCCAACATAGCGAACAACAGTTTGAAACCATCTTTCAGCTTCTGAAACACTTCGGGCTCAAAAACCTTAGTTATTACAGCACCATTCGTGCCGAAATGGCCAATTGGATACTCTTAAAAAACGAGCCTTTTCTTTCAAAAAAAGCTGAGCAAACTTTAACGGAACTGTATAAAGAATTTGAGAAATTTGTACAAAAAGAAAACCGGCAACTGCCCGAAAAACAATGGAATAAAAAAATAGTTTTTGATAATGAAATTCAAGATAAAGAGCAAAAATCAATTATAGCAACACTATCTGATTCACAATTTTTGCTTCAATCAATCATATTGATTTATGATGAGATAAAAATTAAGTTTTCGGATATTCCCGAAAACGGTATTTGGATTTCACATAATCCGGCTTACCCGGGAAGCAAGTATTACCGCATGGTAATAAATACCAAAACCGGCAAGCATTTCGACATTTCTCTGTCGATAGAAAAAGAATTGATGAACCGGAAAATTTCGGAAAAATTATTTCGCAGCATAGCCTTATCCGGGCATCCATACGGAGCTCCGATTGTTGCCAAATTTGGTTGTATAAATCCGAAAACCGGTGCCTTCTCGGCTAAATATATTGGTGAATTAACAGCTTGGGAACGTATTCGCACGCTGGCCGATTTGCCCTCGGCCATTGAAGAACAACGCCCCAATGCATGGCGAAAACTGTTCATTCGTTCCATGAGCACCTTTTACAGAGCATGGAATAATTGCGAGAGGGAGATTACTCCCGGTTATTTAAGCCCGTCTAATGTAGTGGTATCCGAAAATGATTTTTCTTATGCCTCAAAAATTTTATCCTTATCCGGTTGGAAGAAGATGACAAATTTTTCGGAACTTTTTACGCAGCTCTATCATAACTTTTATCTAAAAACCGAAAGTCACTATCCGGGTGCCGGAGATAAGCTCAAATCCGGTTGGATGTTTCATGCTTTATGTGAAGCTTTCGGAAACCGCAAAGGGCAAAAAATGACAGGTAAGCTCGTTACAGAGCTTGAAAAATCAGCAAACAATTCAGATTTAGAAAACACAATCTTAAGTCATGCAAAAAAATACTTGGCAGGATTTAAAGGCCGAGTGTATTTTCCGTTGGCTATGTTTAATGCCATTGACCGATTTACGGATTGGGCAGAAAAAACTCCCTTGGCTTCATCCAAAGCTAAAGACCAAACCGTCAGCGAATTAATAGACTTGTATGATCTTCAAAAATACCCGGATATGGTTCGTTTTAAATTCTACAGCGAAACCTATTTTAAGGATATTTCGCAGGGTATTGATGAAAAATTTGAAAATCTGCTCAGCCGCATGAGCGACGATCCGGAGGCTCTGCCCATTCAATTCACCGAGCTTTCCGAATTGCAGGAAGAACTTGTAAAAACTACCGATAAAGAAGTTTTTGCAAAACTGGTCTTTCCGGATATCTATGAGCAATACAAAATAGATTTCCTAAAACAGGAAGAAGGCAGCAGCGAAACACTCATCGTAAAAACACACATTAAAGATAAAAAAGGCTACGAATACATTATGCGCCAACCCATTCATGCCGAAGAAGTGGGCACGCTGTATAAACTTTTTTATAAAGAAAATTATCCTAAACAAATCTCGCAAATGGATAAGCATTATATTGTAACCGATACTTACGATCGGGTGGTCGGCGGCTTATGCTACAAATATGTAGATGACCACGTGGTGCTGCTGGACGGAATGGCAGTTACTTCGTCATTACACAACCGAGGAATCGGCTCGGCCATGATGAAAAACTTTTTCACACTTATGAAAGCCGAAGCGGTTAAAACCATTAAAGCTCACTTTCTGTTTGGTAATTATTATCTGAAACACCAGTTTAGAGTAGATCAGAAATGGGGAGCTTTGGTTAAAAACTTGAAATAAAATTGCTTAGGAACGGTTATGAAATAAGATATAATAGTTGGCGAAGTTATTTTGTTCTTTAACAACTTGAAAAATTTGCGAATAGCACAGCTATTTAAGAACTTTTTCAAGGAAGTTAAAGGGCAAAAGAAAAAGCAAACCGTTATAGATTATTTCGTATCCGTTCCTTAAGCAGCCCAAAACAAAACAGCCGGGATTTAACCGGCTATTTTGTTTGTTCCACCGTAAATTCATAACTTTCCATCACGGGGTTGGATAGTATTTTTTTGCAGGCTTCCTCTGTTTTTTCTTCGGCTTCGCTTTGGCTTTCGGCTTCCAGCTGCATGCTGATATGTTTTCCGATGCGCACATCATGAACGCCGGAGAAACCAATATTTTTCATACTTGAAGTTACGGCTTTCCCTTGCGGATCAAGCAAAGCTTTCAAAGGCATTACATTAATTTCGGCTGTGTATTTCATGGTCTGAGAATTTTTAAGCAAAAATGTACTTTTTTAATGAATTCAACAAAATGAATTCTAAGCTATGAGGCTTCCACAACTAAAGGAATACTGTCGGCAGTATAGATATCGCGTTTAAAACTTCCGAAAAAATTTAATCCGGAAAAGCCGGCTTGCCCTAATATATTTTCCAAATCATGCTTTCGAAGAGGATATAATTCTACCGTATTGTTTATAAGCAATCCGGATTGTTTATCGGTTAATTGTGTTTCAAAATTTATCAAACCGGTTTCTCGAGAATAGTTGTAATTTCGCACAAAACGTATTCGGTCGTTTTCAATACTTGGCAATCCCGATAATTGATTATCTAATATTCGGTCGTAATTTATGATTTGCAACAGCAATTTTCCTTTGGGTGTTAATAATGTGCGAGCTTGTTCCAAAAAATCTTTAATGCGAGCCAATGAGTTTAGGTGTACCAAGGTGTTGCCAAAACAAAGAATTCCGTCAAAACGTCCGGCATCAAAACGTTTGGCAATTTTCGCCATATCTTCGGTATGAAAAACAGGCTTTTTTGGCATGGACCTGCTGTTGTTTCGAGCCATATCAATCATTTTCTCGTCTAAGTCAAGCGCAATAACTTGTTTGCATTCTTGAGCTAAAGCAATGGCAGTTTTTCCGACAGCACATCCGATATCCAACAAGCTCAGCCCCTCAAGCGAGCCAAAGCTGTCTTTCACAAAATTGGCTTTAGCCGGACTGTCGGGAAAAATTTGTTCATAATAATCCGCTATACTTTCATAAAAACCCATATCACATATTTTTTACAAATAAATGCCTTCTCCTACTCCAATTGGCAGGTTCAAAGCAAACCAAATAAATAAAAGTGCAACCCACATAACAAACAAAATTGCTGCATAAGGTACCAATAAAGAAATAATGGTGCCGATTCCGAGGCGTTTATCGTATTGCCGCACCCAGCCCAAAAGCAAAGGAAAATAAACATACAGCGGGCTGATACTGTTAGTAATGGAATCACCAACGCGGTACATTAATTGCACAAAGCCCGGACTGTAGCCTAATTGTGCCAACATGGGTATGAAAATGGGTGCAAAAATAGCCCACTTAGCCGATCCGCTTCCCAAAAAGATATTAAGAAAAGCCACAATCACCATAAACAATACAAAAAGCAAAGGACCGGTAAGTCCGGTTGCCGTCAGGAAGTTGGCACCTTTTACGGCCAGTATGGTATCTAAATTCGACCATGAAAACATATATATAAATTGTGCCACCACCAACATAAGCACAATGTAACCGGCCAGATTGCGCATGCCGTGCTCCATGTGTTTTATGATATCATCAAATTTCTTTATGGTACCTACGGCTCTTCCGTAAAAATAGCCGGGCAGAGCAAACATCATAAACAAAATCGGAATCAAGCCTCTGAGAAAGGGCGAGGGAACTATGCCGCCGGTTTCTTGGTTACGCAAAGGAGCACCGGGTGGTGCAACTAAAAGTGTGGTAACAACAACAAAAGCAAGAAAAGCTATTCCGGCATGTTTTAAACCTTTCTTCTCGTCCGAGCTTAGCTCGGAATTTTGTTCGGCAAATTTTGCCGTATGCCCCATTCCGGCAAAACCGGCGGTTCGGGGAATGGTGTATCGCTTAACAATAAAGGCTCCCGCAAAACCCAACACAAGTGTGGAAGCTATCATAAAATACCAATTTGCGGTAGCGCTTACCTCCATGGCCGGCACCATGGATTCGGTAATTTGAGTACTGATACCCGCCAAAAGCACATCGGTTCCGGCGATGAATAAGTTAGCGGTAAAACCGGCCGTAGCTCCGGCATAACCGGCAATAA
Source organism: uncultured Bacteroidaceae bacterium (assembly GCA_964472505.1). Taxonomy (GTDB): domain Bacteria; phylum Bacteroidota; class Bacteroidia; order Bacteroidales; family JAADGE01; genus JAYEIA01. The sequence continues at coordinate 40,281 of CAYYQW010000019.1, forward strand.
GGCCTGCAATGGGATGATAACCGAGTTGCATAAAAATAAGCGCAGCAATGGGCGGCACTACAACCACCCCGGCATCGGAACCAATATTTCCGCTGGCTCCGATAATAAAAATCACGGGAAATATAATTTGTTTAGGGGTAGAAAAAGCAATTTTTCGCATGATAACAGCCAAAAGCCCACTTTGCTCGGCAATTGAAACTCCCATTAGCATCACTAAGACAAGTCCAAGAGGAGCAAAATGCGCAAAATTAGTTACCAGATTTTGCAAAAACCAACGCAAGCCTTCGCCGGTGGCTAAACTCTCAGCCTCAATTATTTCGCCCTGCGGATCTTGTACAGTAACTCCGAAATAAGCTGTTACAGCACTTATGAGCACTATAATAATACATATCCATACAAACATCCAAAAAGGATGCGGCAGTTTATTGCCGGCAACTTCCACCCAACGCAGAAATCCTTTAGCCTGTTCCACATTCTCCAATTTTTCGTTGTCTTGATTCTTGTTTTGTTTGTTCTCCATATTTATTAAGTTTTGCGGCTGTCAAAAATGCTATTTTTTTTTATTCTGCAAAAAGAAATCGAATATTGAGACCCGAAAATCTCCCCAAAAGCATTTTTTTTAAAATGACAGAAATGATATTGTGCGAAAATTAAGTATGATTATCCTTTAGCCAATCGGTTTTTGTATTGGAGGAAAGCCGGCTGTTTGAAACTCAAGAGCCTGCTCTTTATGTATGAAAAATTGAACTTTCTTTGTGAGATTCAGGCTAACAACTTATAAAAAAACAGGCAAAATTTCCGAAATACAGGATGCCATTTATTAATAAACGGATTCACTGCATTCGTCAAAATCGCTCCAATAAAACACCGAAGTTTGCGTATAATTACAAAAAGTAACCATTAACACATACAATTATGAAAACACTATCAAAATTATCAGCATTAATGCTTACTCTAATCTTCTTTTCAGGCATGGCAGTTGCGCAAAGCTATACCATACAAGGCAGCCAAACACGCAGCACGCCGGGCAGCAATGCTAAATTGGAATGCAATCCGATACAAATAACGAAAGATGTAAAAATCACTGCCGTATCGGGCGATAATGCCGGTTTTTGGATTTCAAACGGCAGCACAACCGTTGCCTCTTTTTGGGAACCCAACGATGCTTCGGCCGTAGGAACCGTTTTAAAACCGGGTACTTACTATGTGTATCCTAACTTGCGTAAAAATCAAAATTATGCCACCATTAGCATAAAATTGGAATAAGTCATTAAACCCTATTACAGTGCAATTAATGTTTGGCACTATTCAAGCCCAAAGCGCTTTAATCGGCAATTTGGGTTTGTTTTTTTGAAGCTTTTAAAAAAAATCTCGATTTTTCCTAAAACTGAAAATAAATAAAAGCCTGCAAATCAGCTGTTCGAACTTGCCATATTATGAAAACTACGGCAACAGCCGTTGCAGCTTTAGCCCAAATCGGGAAATCAACGAACCATTGTCGGTATTTTGCTTTAAAGTCGGCCGAAAGCCAATGAATGACAAGTGCAAAAAGCATAATTCCGAAAACGGATTTGTAAGCTGCAATAATTTCAAAAATTTTACTAAAATCAAATGCCGTAGCAATCTGATTCATAATGCCGTTGGCCGCTTCCATGGATTCCGAACGAAACCATATACGAGTAGCCGTAATAAAATTAAAGGTAAGAAAAATAGCGTAAAAACGTACCGGCCAAGAGCGGTTATTTTTGAAAGGGCTTATTTGTCGCCAATATTTATAAACCACCAATCCGATTCCGTTAAGCCCTCCCCAAATTACAAATTGCCAGCTGGCTCCATGCCACAGGCCGCCCAAGAGCATGGTCAGCATCAAATTAAAATTGGTGCGTACTTTGCCGTGCCTGTTTCCGCCCAAAGGAATGTAAAGATAATCTTTGAGCCAGGAAGAAAGCGAAATATGCCAGCGTTTCCAAAATTCGCCGGTATGCAATGCTTTATAAGGTGAGTTAAAATTAACAGGCAAGCGAAAACCCATGAGCAGAGCCACGCCAATGGCTATATCGGTATAACCGGAAAAATCGGCATACACTTGAACGGAGTAACCGAATACGGCCATAAGATTCTCGAAGCCGCCGTATGTTAAAGGCGATGCAAACACACGGTCCACAAAATTAACGGCAATATAATCGGCCACAAAGAGTTTCTTCATAAGCCCGTTAAGAATCCAAAAAAGGGCAATACCAAACTCAGCCTTTGTGATGCGGTATTCTTTATAAATTTGCGGAATAAATTCCGAAGCTCTCACAATGGGTCCCGCCACTAATTGCGGGAAAAATGACACGTAAAAGCCAAAATCAAGTATGTTTTTGACAGGTTTAAGCTTTCCTCGATAAATATCTACGGAATAGCTGATGGTTTGAAAGGTAAAAAATGAAATTCCCACCGGCAATATAATCTTATCAATACTAAAATGTGTGCCGGCAAATTGATTGGCCCATTTAGCAAATAAATCTACAGCTGCAAAATTGGTGTCAAAAAGGTAATTAAGCGTTTCCACAAAAAATTCTGCGTATTTATAATAGGCCAATACTCCGAGATTTACAAACACGCTCAAAGCTACCAAAAGTTTAGCCTTCGTACGATTATCGGAACGATAAATACCTCTGCCGATATAAAAATCAACTACGGTAGAAAAAATCAGAAGAAAAAAGAAAAACTCGCTTGTTTTGTAATAAAAAAACAAACTCATCAAAAACAGGTAAGCATTTCGAGGAACGCGTTTTTTATGAATAACAGTGTATCCGGCCAATACAACGGTAAAAAAAGCCCAAAAATAAAACCGCGTAAAAATCAGCGGTGCATCAGGGTTAAAAAGAAAAATATTTTTTAGATATTCTGTCATTCAGTTGCCTGTTGAATTAATAATGTGTACTTGCCGGCTAAATGCGCCCAAAACTATTTATAAAAAAGGAATTTTAAGAATTTCTTTATATTTATTTATTGAGTGTTAATATCATAAACCGGTGCAATAGAGCTAATATGCTCATCGTAAGCTTTCAAAACTGCCCAAAAGAACAAATTACCTTTTATAAGATAACCGCTTGGGGTAAAATGAATTCTGTCGTAAGCCATTAATCCGTCTTTATGCCAAAGGTATGAAGAGTTAAGCCCGCCCATAATTTCATAAAAATTCCAGACGCCGCAATTATAAGACTCGGCAGTTTCCAATATTACAGCTTCGGCTTTTTGCGTATTTGTGTTCGGGTATCGGCGCCGATAATAACTATCATTGGGCACGGTCATAACTACGGCTGCCTGCGGAGCGGCTTGTTGTATCTTCCTTAACAGTTCGGTATAATTTTGCTTATAATAATCCGGCTTAAAGTTGCGGGTATAAGTATCATTGGTGCCCAACGATATAATAACCAAATCGGGCCGAAGCGCCTCCAATTGCCGTTCAAAACGTACACATCGGTTGTAAGAAGGTAAAGAAGCTCCGTTGATACCGGAATCATGATAAACAATGCCCGGGTCATCGGTTTCAAAGCTTATGCCGTAGAGAGTAAAGCGGTCTTGTTTTTCATCCGTTTTTTCAAACTGCATTTTCAAACGCTTAAAATATTTCCGGAATCGTATTTCCGTATAATCAAGTTCGGGAAACTCTTTTATGGTGTATTCTCCAAAAGAATCGGGAAAAGCTATTTGAAAAGATCTGTCATGAAAATCATGAAAAACTTTTATCCGATTAAAATCGTAATCCAAATAATCCGGATTTGAAGCAAAGGACAAAGTAGCAGTCGTGTCTCTCGTTTCGGCCTGAATTCCCAAAACACCGGGATAACAGGCACTTCTCCCGACATTTTTGCAAGCAGTCCAATTGCCCGTAACACGAAAAGAATAATTTCTCGGGCCGCGCGAGCCACCCACAATATAAGGAAAAACCAAACCTCTGCCACCGTTTAATCCGGGATAAAAGCTTTGAAATTGCTTTCGGGCTTGACCCGAATATATTCCGGCTTGTATATGAGAGCCTCCGAAATGGACAATATTTATTTTGCCCTCACCGCGTTTTATGAGTTTATCAAACTTAAGCCAAAGGCTGTCAAATTGATAAGTCTCGCCCGGAAACTGAATTGTATTTTTATCGTAATGAATATAATTATAAGCATACTCACGGTAGGGGTAATCATCAGCTTGTGCCGAAACCGTTTGTATTCCGGAAGCTGCAAGCGTACAGAGTATGAAAAGAATGATTGTATTTCGAAGCATTAAATTTATCTTTTTCTCAGAAAGCGATTATAATCAGCTATGAATGCATTATAAAACATTTTGGCCACATATTTTGCGCCTTGCGGGGTAAAGTGAATGAAATCTTTTTCGGCCAAAGGCGGATCGTAAAAAACCCAACTCGGCATGGAATTTTCGCCGCCCATGGCTTCGTACATATCCCAAAAAGCGCAGTCGTTTTCAAAAGCAGCTTGTTTCATGGCATCACGTACCATGGGAACCTCGGGGCGTGTAATATAAATATCGTCTTCTTTTTTCGACATATCCGAAGGCCCGATTACAATGATATGAACGCCGGGAATGGCTCGTTTGAGGCTTCGCAGCCGATAAGCAAAACTTTTTCGATAAAAATCGTAATCATCTTTTTCGGTAGGCACTACATTGCCGCCATACTGCAAAATGAGTAATTTGGTATTCAGCATACGGTATATCCGCGATGCAAAAGTCAGATCCATGCGTGTAAACATCAAACCCGAACATCCGCGCATGGGAATGTTATCCACAATAATTCCTTTGTAGGTATCAAATGAGAATCCGTAAAACTCCGGGCTGTCTAAACTTTCAAACTCAAAAATTAATTTTTTCGGTGTTTTTTCAAAAGCGTAAGACAATACCTGCAAATCGGGATTGGGTTCCAGACGTTTTTCCTCAATAAGTTTATCATCAGCCAATACTTTTAAATCCAAAGGCTTGGTAATATTTCCCAAAAACATGCGGCTGCGGCTGTATTTTTTTGCATTACTGTAGGCATAGCGCGAGGGTAAAAAACTAAGCGACGCTTCATACTTATGCTGCGGAGACAAAGTTTCATTTTCGGAATAACGAAAAGTGCTGTCGGGAGTTAAAGGCGCAAATTGTGCAAAAGCTCCCATTACTCCATATCTGTCGTGACTTACGGCTGTGTCTTTTCTTCCGAAAGCAGTGTATCGTTTCCAGTCGCCCTGTTTTTGTTGTTGCATAGGCAGCTCAAAATCAAAGGCTTGTACGGCGGGAACCAATCCCGGGCCGTAACCTCCAAATTGTTGCTGTATTTTAAATCGGAAATAATTGGTAATTCGATCCTGTTCCACTTGAGAATCACCGTAATGCATGAACCGAATTAAATCGCCGGTATTGCGTATCTCAGCCATCTCTTCATATAAACCGTAAAACAGGTCGGGTTTTGAAGGCGGAAACTCCAAAAATTGCACAACCGAATCAATGTGAATGGGACGCGCATTGTAGTAAACATATTCGGAATCAACCATAGCCGAATCACGATCCGGTTTGGGAACTTCGTCAAAAGCTGCATCCTGCAGACTGTCTTCGGTAATTTCCGTATTTTCAAGTATGCCGGAAATATCCTTACTCGGCTGCTTTGGCGGATCAAATATTTGCTGAACACTGATAAATTTCAAACGAAAATCATCCGTAATTTTTATGCCGTCATTCGGAAAAATTGCGGCAAGCAACAGCAATAAAATCAGCACCAAAACCACAAATTGCAATACATGGCGCGGTTTAAAAGACGTGTTTTCAGACATTGGACGTGTTCACTTAATTTCTTGCTGTTATTTTCGTTTTATTTTGATGTATTGCCCGGCTTGCAAGGTTTGAACATCGCGTCGGCTAAAACCGTTCAAATTCTTAATGCCCTTATCCGAAATGCCGGAATACTTTTGGGCAATGGTCCAAAGGCTTTCGCCGGCTTTTACCTGATGATAAACATAGCTATTATCGGAAGGTTTTGTAAAGCGGCTTGAACTGCTGCCTGATGAGCTGCCTGAAGAAGTCCCGGTCATTAATTTTTTTCTTTGATGGCTTGACATGGAATCTATATACTTATATTTTTCTTCCGAACCTTTGGGCACCCAAACGGCTATTTTTTGCCCAACTTGCAGTCGATTGCTGCTTACTCCGTTCCAGTGTCTTAAATCACTGACTCTTACATTGTACCAGCTTGCAATGAAACCATAAGTATCGCCGGATTTTATGGTGTATGTAAGTTTGGTTCTTCCGTCGATGGAAGTTGGCACATACACAGAGGCCGATGAACGCTGTCTGTAGGTGGGAGGATTGACTACGATGCGCCCGTTGCCAAAAAAGATGCTGTCTTTGTAGGTATAAATTTCTTCTTCTTTATCTATAAAAGTTCCGATATGGCTGAAAGGCAAACGCAGGTAATATGTCTTATCCCCGGGAAGAATATCTCTTCGGAATTGAGGGTTTAGGCCTTTCACTTCGTCATAAGGAATTTCAAGTACTTCGGCTACTTGTTTCAAATGCAATTTTTGGCTTACGCCTACGGTGTCGGTAAATAAATTGAGTTTAGGTTTTTTGGGTACAATGCCGTGCGCTTCGTAATATTCCATCATGTAAGCAGCTGCAATATATGCCGGCACATATCCTCGAGTCTCGCGCGGTAAGTAGGGATATATCTCCCAGAAATCATTTTTCCCGGATCGGCGTATGGCTTTATTAACATTGCCGGGTCCGCAGTTATAAGCAGCAAGCACCAATGACCAATCGCCGTATAAATTGTACAAATCTTTCATAAACAAAGCTGCCGCATGCGATGATTTCACGGGATCCATGCGTTCGTCAACATAGGAATTCACTTCTAATCCGTACATTTTACCGGTAGAATATAAAAACTGCCACAAACCAACTGCGCCGGCTCGTGAGCGGGCTTCCGGATTCAAAGCCGATTCTATAATGGGGATATATTTTAACTCCAAAGGCATTTGGTATTTATCCAGTACTTCTTCAAAAATCGGAAAGTAATAATCCGTCATACCTATCAGGTAAGGCGAGCGGCCGTTTCTGAGTACATATAGTTTTATCCAATTAGCTACTTTATCGTTATAGCGCAACGGAAAAACCGAAGGAACAGCTTTCAAACGACTTGTAACCAATGAGTCTGATAATAACTTGGCGTCAAACTCATCGTCAAATTGAAATGAGGGTTCCGAATTTTGGTCATAATACTTCGTGAAAAACCAATGTTGCACTAAGCTGTCTAAAAAATCGGAATACTGCTCCATGGTAGAATACGGAGTTTCATCGGGACCTCTTGCGGCGCTTTTTTGGGCTTGAGTTTCTGTAAAAAACAGGGCAATAGCTAAAAAAAGGATAACTTTCTTCATGTTCGGAATGTATCAAAAATGTTTTGTAAAATGTACTTTTTAATAATCAAAAATCAAACCGGACTTATCTTACTTAAATCTTAATGACAAATTAATTCCGGGAATGTATTTCTGATTATTGGTATTAAGAATAACGGGCGAAATGTTCAAACTTAAATCCTCACCCACATCGTAATCGGAAAAATGAGCATCGACCGAAGCATCAATTATATTGAATAAGTAGGCTGCCCCAATTAAGAGCACGGTAATATCTCTGTTTCTTCTAAAACTGTTTTTGTAATGTAATAGGTTATCGGCCGGAACGGCTCCTTCAAACTCATCAACAGTGGTTTCATCTTCATCTTTAACTGCTACGTAGGCTTTCAAATACCGATGATACTGCTTATTGTTATAATCGGCCCAATACACCAAACCACCGCTGATAAAATATACAATAGGAATTTTCCAATATTTTTCATTATAAGCCTGTCCGGCTCCCGGCAAAACTGCGGAAAGTAAGGCTGCCGTTGTCGGGTTTTTCTTATTGCGGTAGGCCGAGTCGCGTTCCACAACTTTAATTTCAGGCTCTTGGTAATATAGTGAGTCTTGTGATTTCCATTGCTCTGTTTGTTCATCTTCTTTTTCTTCCTTTTCGTCGGGAATTACTTGAGCAAACAAATTGAAGGAAAGCATGAGAAACAAACCGGTTACAATGAATTTTCTCATATTAAATTGAAAAATCGATGCTGTTATTTTTTGAGTTGCGACAAAATTTTCTTGATTTCATCAAATTGCTTATCGGAAGTAAAAGCCAATGTTAGCGAGCCTCTTCCGGCGTTATTGCGTTTTACTTTTACGCTTCCGGGGAAAACTTCGGATATTTCCTGAGCAAATTGTTTATAATCCTCCGGAATGGGGTTCGAATTACTGCTGACTTTTTTTTTGGCAACCGGGTAATTAATTTCACGAATAAGTTTTTCGGTATCTCTTACCGAAAGCCCTTCGCTTACAATTTTATAAAAAGTATCGAGCTGTAATTTTTCGTCTTCAATATTCACCAATGCTCTGGCGTGTCCCATGCCTATTTGATTGGTTTTAATACCGGCTTGAATTTCCGGCGGCAATTTCAATAAACGCAGATAATTGGTGATTGTAGAACGTTTTTTTCCGATACGCTCGCTTAAATCATTTTGTGTGAGGCTGCATTCGTCAATCAATCGCTGGTAAGAGAGTCCTACTTCAATAGCATTAAGGTCTTCTCTTTGAATATTTTCTACCAAAGCCATAGCCAACAAATCTTCATCGTTGGCATCGCGCACAAAAGCGACAACGGATGTCAGACCGGCGCGTTTGGCGGCTCTGAATCTGCGTTCACCCGAAATAATCTGAAATTTCTTCTCACCGACTTTTCTGACTGTTATCGGTTGTATTACACCCAATTGTTTAATGGATGCAGCCAGTTCGTCTAAAGCTTGCTCATCAAACTCAGTACGTGGCTGATAAGGATTAACCTGTATTTGATTAAGTTTAATTTCCGCTACTGCTCCGGTGGATTTTGCCTCATCTATGGGTTTTTTCTCGTAAGAGGTATCTATCAGGGCGCCCAAACCTTTTCCTAAAGGACTTTTCTTAGCCATAATTCTTTGTTTTTAAAAAATAATAAACCTACAAAATTCTCAAGCAGAACTGAGCATCAACTCTATCGGCAATTCCGAGTATTATTAATTGTCTTGTGAATCTTCTTCTTCCTGCTTTGTATTTCTTTCCAATAATTCTCGTCCGAGATTCAAATAATTAACCGCTCCGCGCGAATTGGCATCATATAAAATAGCCGGCATACCGTAACTCGGTGCTTCACTGAGTTTTATATTTCGCTGAATAATGGTATCGAATACCATGGATTCAAAGTGTCGGCGAACTTCTGCCACTACATGATTGGACAAGCGCAAGCGAGCATCATACATAGTCAGCAAAAAGCCTTCAATTTCTAATTCGGTATTTAGACTTTTTTGTATCATCTGGATAGTATTCAGAAGTTTTCCGAGTCCTTCGAGAGCAAAATACTCGCATTGTACCGGAATCATTACCGAATCGGCAGCCGTGAGAGCGTTCAGCGTAAGCAAGCCCAATGAGGGAGAACAGTCAATTAGTATGTAGTCGTACTCATTGGTAATGTTGTTAATGACATTGGCCAACTTAAATTCACGACGCTCTTTGTCAAGCATTTCAATTTCCGCTCCTACCAAATCAATATGAGAAGGAATAATATCCATGTTTTCCACATCGGTAGTCAAAATGGCATCCTGCGGATTAATCTCATCGATTAAACACTCATAGATACTTGTCTCCAACTCTTTGGGTTCCATACCAATACCTGATGTAGCATTGGCCTGAGGATCTACGTCAACCAATAAAACTTTTTGTTCCAAAACGGCTAAACTCGCCGCCAAATTAATAGCTGTGGTAGTTTTACCTACGCCGCCTTTTTGATTCGCTAAAGCAATAATTTTTGACATAATGTATGTTTTTCTGTATATATCTGTCCAAAGGCAAAAATACAATTTTTATTTTTTATTCCTACAATTATTTGAAAAAAGGAATAAGCTTTTTTGCTCAAAGCCGGTTGATTTTTATTCAAACCCAAGCGGGTCGGAACCGGAAGCATAATTTTTTTGCCAATTTTTATCTAATATATCTCGCATTAAGCGAAAAGCATCTTCACCCCTAAAGAAATCATTCATGGTTTTTATGCCGTATGATTCCAGGATTTGAAACTGACTTTGGGAGGGCATAAAATAAATATTTGAGTCCGGATGCGCCGCCCAGCCTTTACCAAGCTCTTTGCTGCCTTTTCCGAACGGATATTCCGAATAACGCAAACGCCACATATTTTTCATAATGGCTTCGGTGCGCTCTTTGGAGTATATTTTTACCTCTTCTTCGCCTTTTGCTTTCACGGAATTAGGAACTTTAAAGATGCTATATTTTTCAACATAATTTTCACCTTCGGGGTTGGCTTTGCTCTGCTGATAGCCCAAGAATTGCTGTACCCATTGATCAAGCGGCATATAATTCACCTTCTCTTTTCCGTAAGGATTCGTATAAATAACGGCACAACGTACAGCCTGCCCGTAGGAATTGGTATTTATCTGAAAAGCAAACTCGTAAGGATTGGCTTCTTCTTCTGAACCAAAATCTTGTTGAGCCTGTAGATAATAAGGGAAAAAAAATACTGCAGCAAATACTAAAAAGATAGTTTTCATTGTATATGACTTTTAAAAATAACCGGGTTAAATTTAGCACTAAACTCATTAATAAACAAAACGATACATCGGCAATAATATTTTAGCGGATAAATTCGTCAGGACTATCCTGAGTTTTTTTTTCTTAGTTCGATTATTGTGAAACTTATAGCAATAACTGCAGCTAAAACGGCAGACTCAGCCCATTCCGGATCTGTTAAATCATGAAAAAAATAATTCCACAAAAGCTTTACAACAATAGCCGAAATAAAAATAACGATAAAATTCACAATAAATCCGATGCTGATACGCATAAACTGTTTTTTCTTCATATTCAAGATTAAAAGTTAAAGTTTATGATTCTCCGTTTAATCATTTATTGCATAAAATCCGAGCCCTGTCAGATAAAAATTAGTATTAATACATAATTTTTGTTTATAACCTTAAGCCGAATTTCTGCTTGCATTGATGTTTCCGTAGAGCGAACGCTCGGTGATTTTCTCATATTCTTGACGGTATTCCGAATTTTGTTCAATCTTTTGCAAAGCATATTGCTGTACCATTAGAAGCGGCAACACAATGCTCTCGCGTATGGCAATGGAACTGCGCGTAAGCGGTTCTTCCTGAACCAAATAATCGTAGTCGGAAATTCTCAATACCATTTCTTTGGACAATTTATATTCTTCATATAAAATGTTTCTGAATTCACCGTATTCCTCATCTTTTGACATGTAATCGGTCAATTCGAAAAAGCTTTTCGATAAGGACATCATACTGTTTAAAATCAGAGCTTTAAAAAATGCCACTTCTTGAAAAAGTTGTTTTATTTCGTCCTCTTTTCCGGCATCAATTAAAGTTTTAATGGCCGTACCCACGCCAAAATAACCGGGTACATTCTGCTTAAGCTGACTCCACGAGCCCACAAAAGATATGGCTCTTAAATCTTTCAGAGTAAGTTTTGTGCTGCTGCCCCGCTTGGCCGGGCGGCTGGCTATATTGGCTCTTCCGTAATATTTAAGCGTGCTTTTATTTTCAAGATAAGGAATAAATTTGGGGTGATTCTTAAGCGCCGTATATTTTTCATAACTTAAATCGGACAATTCATCCAGCAAATTGCGAGATTCTGTGCTTATGATATTCTTTTTATCAAAAAAGTTATTTGAAAAACCGGCCGTAAGTAATTGTTCGGTATGATATTTAAAATGCTCCTTAGTACCGTAGCGCCCCGTAATGGTCTGACCTTGTATGGTAAGCTGTACTTCATGATTAGCAGTTTTCTCACTTTTAGCGGCATAAAACCGATGCGCTTTCCCGCCGCCTCTTGCCGGCGGACCGCCGCGTCCGTCAAAGAATATGGCTTTTATATCATAGGCCTTACAAAGCTCGGATAAATTTTCTTTGGTTTTAAAAATAGACCAATTCGCTTTAATATAACCGCCGTCTTTAGTTCCGTCGGAAAATCCGAGCATAATGGTTTGTTTATCGCCGCGTTTTTTCAGATGCTTTTTATAATCCGGTATCTCGAATAAAGTTCGCATGATATTCTCGGAGTTTTTCATGCCTTCCATAGATTCAAAAAGCGGTACAATATCAAAGTTTAAATTTTCGGGAGTTGTGCCTGTCCAACGAAATAAGGCATAAACAAAAAGTACCGAATAAATGTCTTCGGAATTACTGATAATGTAGCGATTGCAAGCCTGCTCTCCGTTACGATTCTGTATGTCTTGCAATTGTGCTGTATTTTTCAAAGTATCTTTAACCAAGTCATCTGAATAATCATCGGGTGTGGCTTCAATGGTTTTATGCAATAAAATATCCAAAAGTTCATCAGATTTAAACTCTTCAATACTTTCTTTAATAATGCCTTCGTGCTGTAAAATGGCTTCAATCGTAATTTTATGAATGCTGTGGTCTTGGCGAATATCGAGGGTTGCAAAATGATTTTTAAAAATTCTGATTTTATCAATAAAAGCCTCCAAGTCGTCGATATACAAGCCGTTGTATTCATCTCTTACAGTTTGGGCAAGCTGAGTAAGCATATCTGTGATTTGAGTATATGAAAGAATGCTTTGCTTATCAAAGGCTGCGGCATAAAACTTTTCGCCCAAAATTTTTAAAGGTTTTTCAGTTTTCTTAAAGGTAAGCTTGTCGCGCAAATCCTTTATATCTTTATAATAACATTTCATAAGCGTCATGCGCAGTTCATCGGCTACTTTAGCCGTTACATCGGAAGTAACATAAGGGTTTCCGTCTCGGTCGCCGCCCGGCCAGAAGCCCAGTTTTATTATATCCGGATTTTCAAAATTATCAACCGGCATATTTTTCTTAATAAAAGTATAAAGCTCGCCTATTGCATCGTAATAAATGTAACGCAAAAAATACAAAATATTCTTGGCTTCGTCAAAAGGTGTAGGTTTTTGCGAATTGACCAATGAACTCAAGCCCAGTTGCTGAAGTCGTTTGTCAATACCGCTTATATCATTCTTTTTCACCAATTTTCTGAGCTTTTCCATAATATTCAATATTGCCGGCGTATAAAACTGCGTAGGATGGGCAGTAAGCACTATGCGTACACCAAATTTCGCCAGTTTCTCGGCGGCTGTTTTGCCGCCTTCTTTTTTTGCCAAAAAATGAAAAAAATCACGCAAAGTAAAGTTATCGGTCTCCTCGGTAATTTCGGTAAAAGCGGCATCTTCCACACTGTCGAAAAGAACAACTTGCCGTTCCACATACTGTACTATTCTGAACAAAAAATCTATTTGCTCTTCTTCCGATTGATATTTGGTATGCGAATTAAAAAATTCGGCGATAATTTCCTCAGGGCTTTTTCCTTCGGAAAGCCCTTCACGAGATTTTTGAGCCAATAAAGGCAGCAATGTTCCCGTATTACTGATTCCTTTAAAAGGGAGGTTCAAAAACAGGCTGTTGTAAACATTAAACTTGTTCTCGACCAGTTGTTTAAATAAATCTTGTTGGCTTAAGTTAAGCATATTGTATAATGAATTATGTGTAAAAATTAGAGTTAAGCAATTAATAGTTCGTTATGCTTTTCCATCAGACTGAAAATGAGAACTTTGCCAAAGCTTATCTATTTCACTTATAGTGTTGATTATTAGCTTCATTACAGTTTGCAAACTGC
>CAYYQW010000020.1:0-47420 GCA_964472505.1 uncultured Bacteroidaceae bacterium
CTGTAATGAAGCTAATAATCAACACTATAAGTAAAATAGATAAACTTTGGCAAAGCTCTCATTTTCAATCTAATGGAAAAGCATAACGAACTATTACAATTCAGACAGCCACTTAAATAATTTCACTAAAAATTAAAAAATAATATGATTCCTTGAGTAATTTCCCCGCTTGTTCTGTCTAATTCAGACCCGAACATACTGTGCGGAATTAAAAAAATAAGCAATGTAACCACTGCCGCTGCGATGGTAAGTGCAGGGCGTGCTTTTTTTCGATTAGCAAGAAATGCAGCCAACCAAAAAATCATGGCTATCAGCATTTTATTATCCGTAAGGTCCCAACCGAAGGGAACGCCGGCCCAATATTCATTAAAAGCATATTTTTGCACCACCGGGCCCATAATCATACCGCCGATAATGAACAACCAAAAAGCAATGCTTGTGTGCAATCGGAATTTCGGCAATTTAAAAGCCGCATACAAACCGGCCGTATTTGAAACGAGCATGGCTGCAAAGATAAAAATAACATGCAAAACCAAAATCCAATCCGGAACGGCTCCTTTGTAACGAATTACAATCGGCTTCTTTTCAAATAATTGCAGCTTATTGCTGCTGTCTTCAATACTTACTTTATACATCAGCTTTCCGGCCGGCGGCTGGTTGGGCAATTTAGCGGAAAGCCCTTCTTCGGTTTGGGAAAAACCAAGCGTTTTCCATGCTTCTCCTTCCTCAGGCGGAAAATATTTGTAATGCAAATCAGCTTGTACCGCAGTATCTTTTATGGGAAGCAAAATTTCGGCATCGGATGCTCCGCCGTGGCTTCTAATAAATTTAAGCTCATACCGGGTATCATTCAAAATTACTTTTTCTTTTTTGGGATATGTGGGACCGGTCTGCCTCTGGTATATGGCACTTCCTATAGTAATAACTACGGCTGCAGCCCAAATAATGACTTTTTTCCGATTCATATTTACAGTTTTACGGTTACTTTTTTCAGTGTTTCGTCTCTCTCGTACTCAAGTTCAATTTCTTGTCCGGGCTCAAACTTTTGCAGAACTTCCATATATTCATAAATATCTTTGATGGAATATTCTCCCATTTTCTTAATCACATCGCCTCTTTGCAAGCCGGCTGCTTCGGCCGGTCCGCCTTCGCTGATTCCGTCTATACGCAAACCAATGACATCGGTTGCGGCAAAACCGGGCATTACTCCCAAAGTTACTTTGAGCGTCATGCGTTGCGGTTGATGTTTGCTGCCGGTTTCTTTAAAAGTTAAAGGCGCTTTACGATTAGCCAAGTAGTCAATTAATTCGGCTGTGTATTCCGTAAATTTACGCATACCTGTGTAATTAATTTTATCATGGGTATCTCTTGAAGTATGATAATCGTCGTGCCCGCCGGTTGAAAAGAAAAGCACCGGTATATCTTTATGATAAAATGACGAATGGTCGGAAGCTCCTTGCCCGCCCGGATTTAAGGCTTGAGCAATATCGGTTTTTTCCTTATATTTTTCAAGAATTTCATTAAACTCTTCGGCCGTACCGGTACCGCTTACGGTCATTTCCGGCTTTTCGGCGGAAAGCCGACCCACCATATCAAAATTTATCATGGCATAGGTTTTGGAAATATCTATTTTTGCATTATCGGCATAATAAGCAGAGCCGAGAAGTCCCATTTCTTCAGCATCAAAAGCTATAAAAATCATGCTGCGTTTGCTTCGGCTTTTTCTCGTTCCAAAATACTCTGCCGTTTCAATTACGGCAGCCGTTCCGGAAGCATTATCATCCGCTCCGTAGTGTATTACATTGGGCTGCGGGTCTCGTGAACCGTGTTTTCCCGTACCAAGATGATCGTAATGCGCTCCTACAATAATGTATTCATCGGAAAGTTCCGAATCGCTGCCTTTCAACATGCCCACAACATTCCGTGCTTTTTTTGAGATATATACCAATTCGGTTTTTGCAGAAACGCTGACTTTTGTATCAAAAGAAACCGGTTGTTTATTTTCACGTATTTTTTTGGCTTGCTCATCAATCGGATATTCACCGGCCATTTGCAGTATCCGATTTGCCGGTTCACGTTTTATATGAATAACGGGAATGTTGCCCTGTTGGCTTCCTCGTCTGTATGACAAAGGCGTAAGTTTATCCTCGGGCGATGTTTTGCTGTCGGCGACCAAAATCAAGCCGGCTGCATCAAGTTTTTTCGCCAAACGAATTTTGGAACTTATGCTTGCCGGGCTTCCGGGCATAATGCGCTTATTGCCTTCCGGCGAACCCTGCAATATCATTACCCATTTACCGAAAACATCAAGCCCTTCGTAACTGCTTTTGCGGCCGGAAGCACTGTCGGCAGGCAAACCGTAGCCGGCAAAGCTCACACTCGCATTAAGTTCGGCATTGGCCGATACGGCAAGTGGAATATAATCTTCGTGTAATTTCACAGCTTCTGTCCCCGCCTTAAAATAATTACCGGCACCGGGCTCTATGCCTACTATAATATCAAAGCTTTGAAAGCCATCCTCCTCAATCATCTGCAGGCCGGCTTTTTTAAATTCATTCCGTATATATTCGGCAGCCACCTCAGACTCAGCCGTGGCCGGCATTCTGCCTTTTAAAGAATCCGAAGCCAAAAATGAAACGTGTGCTTTATACTCCTTTTCCGTAATTTTTGATTGCCCAAAGCTGCTTATGCTTACAAGCAAAATTAAAGCAATTAATAGCTGAAATTTTTTCATAAGAACTGTTTTTATGTTTCCGCAAATCTAAAAAAAAAAAAATTAAACTTAGTTTTCAAATATAATTTTGAACTTTACAGCAGCGTATAAATATCTTTTATGCAAGTAAAACCTTTATCGATAAAGAAAAAGCGGTAAACGGCAATAAAAACTTCAAAAAAAATTGTAACTTCATCAAACCCCTTTTCGTTTTATGAGTGAACAAACAATTTTAAAAGAGAACAGATTTTAGTGCGCACTTGATCTTTCTGATAAAAAAAATTCACAAACAACACAGGAGGATATTATCATGAAAACTTTTTTAACAAGCATCGTATTATTAGCAAGTATCAATCTTTTTGCTCTGGAAGCACCACGCATCAATTCGGTAACTACTGCCGACGGACAGGTATATTCCATGGAAAAATTACATTACGGCATTTCCAACTTTCTTGTAGGCACAACTTTTCAGGGCGAAAAAGTAAGCTTCAAACATAATGAGATTACACGCTTCTACAAAAACGGCGTTTTGTATGAAAAAATCAACACCAATAAAATTGAAACTTGTAAAAACGGAATGTTTTTGCCGGTAGCCAAACGAAAGCATGATGTAGTGGCATACAAACAAGATGTAATGAACGCTCGCGGACAAATCAAAACGATTCTGCATGTATTCGTAAACGGCAAATATGCGCTAAGCTCAAATGACCGGAACATGGAGCAAATAGAAAGTTTTTTTGCCTGCAAATAAACAATAAACATACAAGGAAAGATTCAAAGCACTTCTCATTGAGAGGTGCTTTTTTTTATTTAATTGGTTTTATCAAAAAGAACACAAAAATTTCTGTCTTTGGCGATATTTATAGTTCGCTATGGTATAAAAAAAAGAAAAAAATCTTAACTTTATAGTCAAAACTTACTTTATTAGCAACTTTATGAAACAGCAAAGCCAAGCCAAGTCTCTCAAATCATCAAACAATCCGGCCTATGCCTACCACAAAATTATCAGAAATAAAAGCACCATTTTTAAATACCTGTACACTAATAAAAGTTACAAGCAACTTATCGAATCTAAGGAACAAACGCTTGAAGGCAATAATGCCCTTGAAATACAAGCCAATCTGTATTTTTCGGAAACAGTAGGCGAATCGGACATCATCAATTTAGCAGAAGCGGGCGGCAGCTTGGAAACAGAAAAATATTGTCGCACTTTCGGGAAATGGTTACGTATTCAGTTTGTTTCCCATGAAAAAAATCATTTTGCTTGTATTATAAACGACATCAGTCATCAAAAACAAACGGAACAAGAATTAAACGATGCCAAAGAATTTACCGAATCTTTGCTGCATGCCATCCCCACAGCCGTCTTTTATAAAGACAAGCAGGGCAGATATTTGGGTTGTAACAGAGTCTTTAGTGAAATTACGGGAGTGAACCGAAAAGACTTAATCGGAAAAACTACTCAAGAACTGTGGCCCGATGCCTTGTCGGAAAAATATGACAAGATGGATCAAGACTTATTGCAGGAAAAACAATATCAGATATATGAACACAAGGTAAGAGGTAAAGACGGAAACAACCGCAGCGTGCTTTTTGCAAAAGATGTGTTTCGTAACAGTTCCGGGGAAATAGCCGGCCTTGTGGGTGCATTTATGGACATTAGCGAGCAAAAGCAAACCGAAAAACAATTGCGAGACAGAGAAGCCGAAAGTCGGGCGCTGCTTAATGCTACTCCCGATTTAATGTTTGTATTTGATGACAAAGGATATATATTAGATTATAAAGCTGAAAGCACAGACGAACTATATGTGTCTCCTGATATTTTCCTGCAAAAAAATGTAAACGATGTACTGCCTGAAGATATAGCTCAGCTGACTATTGAAAAAATTCGACTGGTCAGAGAATCAGGCGAAATGCAAACATACGATTATCAAATTGTTATTCATAATAAAACCCGATATTTTGAAAGCCGTTTGGTAAAATACGGCAAAAACAAAACCCTTGCGGTTGTACGCGATGTAACAAAACGCAGATATTATGAAAAAGAGCTAAAAGAAAGCAAAGAAAAATACCGTCTATTGGTGGACAACCAAACCGACCTTCTGGTTAAAACCGATATAAAAGGAAATTTTCTCTTTGTCAGCCCGTCTTATTGCAAAACATTCGGTAAAACACCGGAAGAATTAATCGGAAACAGTTTTATGCCTTTAGTGCACCCGGATGACCAACAATTAACCAAAGATGCCATGAAAGACCTTTTCCGTCCGCCTTACAGTTGTTATTTGAAACAACGCGCCTATACACAAGACGGTTGGCAGTGGTTGGCCTGGCAAGATACAGCCCTAAAGAATGACAAAGGCGAAGTAACTGCAATTATAGGTGTAGGCCGAAACATCACCGACAGGAAAAAAGCCGAAAACACACTCAAAGAACGCGAAAGACAGCTCTATACTTTACTGAGTAATCTGCCGGGCATGGCCTATCAATGCAATAATAAGCCCGATTGGTCAATGTTATTCGTAAGCCAAGGCAGCAAATCCTTAACCGGCTATGAACCGAAGGAATTAGAAACCAATCATCCGGCATTCGGAGAAATAATAATTCCGGATGACAGGGAAAGTGTTTGGAATACCGTTCAAAATGCGCTTAAAAACAAGCATAATTTTGAAACCGAATACCGTATTATTACGGCTGAAAACCAAACAAAATGGGTATGGGAACGCGGACAAGGCATTTTCGATCAATCGGGTAATTTACTGCATATTGAAGGTTTTATAAGTGATATTGACCGAAATAAAAAAACTCAGGAAGCTCTCAGACTCAGCGAAGAACGATTTAATCTTGTAATGGCGGCCGTTAATGACGGTATTTGGGACATGGATCTTGAACATGATATCGTCTTTTTTGATAAGCGTTATTTTACCATGGCCGGCTACCAACCCGACGAATTTCCTCATTCGTATCAAGAATGGAGAAAAAGGGTGCATCCGGAAGAGATAAAACAAGTCGAAAAGCATTTAAAAGATCATTTAGAAGGAAAAAATTTAAAATTCGACACCGAATTTCGTTTTAAACATAAAAACGGACACTATTTTTGGATAAGGGGTCGAGGAAAAATTGTACGACGTGATGCCAACGAAAAACCGGCCAGAATGCTGGGCACACACAGCGACATCTCTAAAAGGAAAAAAACAGAAATGTTTTTACAAAGCATTATTGACAACAATCCCATATCCATTCAAATTATTGACACGGAAGGATATACCCTGCAAACAAACCGTGCTCATAAACAACTGTTCAAAGGAAATCCGCCGGCTAATTATTCCATTTTTCGCGACAAGCAACTTAAACAACAAAATCTTCTCTCGCATTTTGAAACACTAAAACAAGGAAAAGTCTGCTATTTTCCCGACTTCAATTATAATTTAACTAAAACTAAAAACAATTCACGCCCACACGCTTTGTGGATACGCATGGTAGGCTTCCCAATTTTTAACAATACAAATATACCGGAACGATACGTACTTATGCATCAAGACATTAGCGAACGTAAAGAACATGAACGAGAAATTACGACTTTTAATGAAGAGCTCAAAGCCTCAAACGATGAACTGAAAGCGACTTCCGATGCATTACGTGAAAGCAACGATCAACTTAAAGCTGCCAAACATAAAGCCGAAGAAAGCGACCGCCTTAAATCGGCTTTTCTTGCCAACATGAGCCACGAAATACGTACGCCCATGAATGCAATAATCGGCTTTTCGAGTTTCCTGAAAGAACCCGAAACCACTGCCGATGAAGCTAAAAACTATGCCGACATAATTATTGGAAGCGGTAATCATTTACTGAATCTTATTAACGATATTATTGATATTTCAAAAATTGATGCCGGCCAAATTAAAGTAAAAAAGCAATGTACGGATATTAATAAAGTGATGGATGAACTTTATATGTTGTTTTCTCCCAAACTGACAAGTGTCGAAAAAGTAGAAAAAATAGAATTACGAAAAAAAACGGATAAAAACCCTTTAAAAATCTTTACCGATGAAACACGCTTAAAACAAATTTTGATTAATTTATTAAATAATTCCGTAAAATTCACCCATAAAGGATATATAGAATTCGGCTATACACAAGACAAACACGACATTACTTTTTATGTAAAAGATACCGGCATAGGCATACCGAAAGATAAACACAAAAAAGTATTTGAACGCTTTATACAAGCCGAAGATTTCACTGAAAAACTCTACGGCGGTACCGGACTGGGTCTTACAATTGCCAAGGCTTGTACCGATATGCTGGGCGGGAAAATTTGGTTAAAGTCTCAACCCGATAAAGGTACTACCCTGTTTGTTAAAATGGAAAAAACTCCGTGCAAAAACAACTCAAAATCTGCGAGCTAATTAAGCTTAGGCATACTTTGATGAAGTTACTTTAGCAAAATACTGTTTTCGGGCTAAATATTTTTTCAGATATTATTATCAATTAATTTCACATTGCTAATCTGATAGCTTGTCGAAGTTGGTGATTATAATATTGGGTAACATACGGATAATCATTTATTTATTCTGTAAAAAAAATAATACCGGCAGAAAAATGCTATATACTTTTTCTCAAAGGATATTATATATTTGCATCCGGAAAAAAGATAATCAAAGAATGAAAGAACCGGAAGAAGATACAAACAAAGCAAACACACAGAAAAACGGCGAAAGCAATAATGCTGTTATAAATAAAAGCATTCCCCAAGAACTTATTGAAGAAAATGCCTTTGCCGAAAAAAAGATAAAGGCTCTGCATCCCTTACAAAGCAGAATAATTGCAGAAATTACGGCAAGAACCGAACAAAAAGAATTCAGTTTGCCGGTTTTGAAAAACGGCTTTTACTACGGCAGAAAATTTGAACGCGAGAAAAAATACCCCGTATTTTACAGAAGCCCTAAAGCCGATAAAAAGCAAAAACAAATTATTGCAGATATAAATGAAATGGCCGGCCATGCCGATTATTTTGATTTCGATAACTTTGAAATCAGCCCAAACAACCAAATAATGGCTTATGCCTACGATACGGAAGGCGAAGGCAACTTCCGAATTCAATTTAAAGATTTACTCAAGGACACTCCCCTGCCCGATGCATTGGAAAACTCTGAAGGCAGCATGGCTTGGAGCTCCGACAACGAGTACCTCTTCTACATCATTAACGCTCCAATTACCTTACGTCCGTATTGTTTGATGCGGCATAAAATCGGTGAAAATCCGAAGAACGATATTTGCCTGTATCGCGAAAAAGATGAAGCTTATTCGTTATCGGTATCAACGAGTAAATCCGGGGAATATATTTTTCCGGAAATCGAAGGCAATAACAGCACCGAAGTTTGGTATTTGCCCGCCGATAAACCTTTGGGCACTTTCAAATGCTTCGCCAAAAGAAAAAAAGCTGTTGAATACTACATTGAGCATATTCCCGGGGGATTTGCAGTACTCACCAATGAAAATGCAAAAAACTTCAAACTTCTTAAAACCGATCTTGCGCCTTTAAAAACCGGAAAGCCGACAGTCCTTATTCCCGAAACATCAAAATACATTGACGATTTTGAAGTTTTCTCGCAATACATAGTTCTGAAAACACGCAAAAATGCTTTATCCGGTTTCTTAATTTTTAATCTGCTTACCAAAAAGCAATATGAAATTTCCTTTGATGAAGAAGTCTTTGAGTGTAATATTTCGGATAACGAAGTTTTTGAAAGCAAGGTATTCAGATATGAATACACATCATTCACCTGCCCCGATACCATTTGGGATTACGATATGCAAAGCCGACAAAGCCGACAAATGTATAAGAAAAAAGTAAACACCGGCTTTAATCCGGAAAACTATATCGGGCGTCGTCTCCATGCCGAAGCTGCCGACGGGAAAAAAATTCCCCTTTCGCTGGTTCACAAAAAAGGCCTCAAGCTCAACGGCAACAACCCGCTGCTAATATACGGTTACGGTGCCTACGGAGAAAATTCGGAGGTGAGTTTCAGCCGCTCGCTCATCAGTCTTTTAGACCGCGGCTTTATATATGCCCTTGCGCACGTAAGAGGCGGGAGCGAATTGGGGCAGGATTGGTACGAAGACGGCAAAATGATGAACAAGAAAAACAGTTTTCTGGATTTTATAGCCTGTACGAAATATCTGCACACACAAAAATACAGCAAGCCCAAACTCACATTTGCTCACGGCGAAAGTGCCGGAGGACTGTTGGTGGGCGCCGTTGCCAATATGCGCCCCGAACTGTATAAAGCATGCGTAGCCGAAATGCCTTTTGTAGATGTAGCAGCTACCATGAGCAATAAAGACTTGCCGCTCACAGCCGGCGAATACGAAGAATGGGGAAATCCCCAAAACCCAAAAGAATTCAAGTACATTTTATCTTACTCGCCCGTTGACAGAGTAAAACCGCAAGACTATCCGGACATGTTTATCATCTCGGCTTTGAACGACAGCAGAGTATCATACAAAGAAGCGCTTAAATGGGTAAAAAAACTCCGCACAGCAAATACCGGTGCAAACGACATTATACTAAAAGTGGAGCTTAACGGGGGGCATTTTGGGGCATCCGACCGGCCCGGACAAATTGCCGAAATTTCACTGGTATATGCCTACCTGATCAAGCATGCCGAAACAGAAAAAACCCGTCAAGCCAAATAACACTTATTCTGCTTTTGCGTTAAATATCTTAGCTGCTGTCGCTTTTTTTTACACAGGGCATTGCAGCTGACAATTTATGATAAACTAAAAACATAGCAAATGACTGTAAAGCTCCGGCTTTTTGCCCTAACAAGCATGATATTTTTTTCCGGTATTTTATCCGCTCAAGAATTTGCACGGCAGGAACAAGAACTTCTAATTTTGTTCGAAAAGCTAAGATTTGAAACCAATGACTCAAAAAAAGATTCCTTAAACGCACACATTTTAAGCAAATTCAAAAAAATACTCGAACAAGAAGCTTCTTTCGACTACCCATTCAAGCAATTACGCTCGGTAGGCATTCTGAAATCGCCCGATGAATTGTTGAAAATTTACAATTGGAACCTGTTCTACTCAGACGGCAGCAATCAATACTCCGGATTCGTACAATACAGAAAAAAGAAACGAAAAAGCCACAACTTATACGAGCTGAAAGACCGGTCTGAAAGCATTGAAAAACCTGAACAGCTCAAACTTTCCGACCAAAATTGGTACGGTTGCCTGTATTATGATTTGGTTGAAAAACAAATAGGCCGTGAAACCATATACACGCTTATGGGCTGGGATGCCAACGATAACTTTTCCAACAAAAAAATTATAGATATTCTGCAAATCGATCGCAAAGGCATCAGTTTTGGAATGCCGGTTCTGAATTATAAAAACAAAAAATATCATCGCCTAATTTTTGAATATGCCGAGCAAGCCAAAATGCTGCTGCAATACGATAAACGCTACGATATGATTATTTGGGATCATCTCTCGCCGCCCAACAGCGCCTTGAAAGGTAATTACGAATACTACGGCCCCGACGGTACACAAGACGGGCTTAACTTTAAAAATGATGAATGGCAATACCATCCGAATATTGAACCCAAAAACAGAAAATAAGCCAAATATCTTAGTGTGTAGTCAAAGAATTATCAAATTTTCAGTATATTTATTGATGTTTAAAAAATTGTATAACAATGAAAACATTTAGTCTTTTCGTACTGATTTTTTTTGCGGCCTTTGCCGGATATGCCCAATCGGATTATCTGATAAGCGAACAATTTAACGATAACAGAAATAATTGGAGCTTGATAAACGAAAACGGAGTCAAATCTTACATTTCCTACGGAAAAATGTATATGCAATGCAGCAGCTCTTATGCTTCATACCGTTTTTGGCTTCATTCGCCGATTAATACTAAAGGTGATTTTGAAATTGAAGTGAAATTCTCAAAACTCTCCGGCAGTAAAGAAAGTTTTAACGGCATAGTATGGGGCGCATCCGGCTGGGATAACAGTTATAACTTCGAGATTTCGGAAGCCGGCTATTTCCGAATATGGAAATATGAAAAAGAAAACCAATATTTTATAAAAAATAAAACCAAAAGCATTAAAATTAATCACAGAGGAACCAATTTGCTTAAGCTGGAAAAGAAAGCTAAGAAACTAAATTTCTACATAAACAGCTCATTAGTTCACAGTTCTGATTTTCAAAATTTTTACGGAAGCTTTCACGGTTTTATTGTTGAGTCCGACAATAAAATTGCAGCCGACTTTATAAACATCAAACAGGAAAAAAGAAAAATTGTAACCGTCAGTAAAAACATCTCCAAATACAATAAAGAAAACTTAGGTTTAAGCATCAACTCCCCTTATTCTGAAATTGCACCCGTAATAGCCCCTGACGGCAAAACACTTTACATAGCACGCAGCAAACACCCTCTGAATTACGGTGCGAAAGACAAATTTGACATTTGGTATTCCGAACTTCAGGCAGACGGCAGTTGGGGAAAATTAAAACACGCTCTCAAACCGCTCAATAACACCGGAGATAATGTAGTGATAGCAGCATCAGCGGATAACAATGCCCTCATGCTTGAAAACCTTTACAATTCCGACGGCAGCTTCAAAAGCGAACAAGGCATATCAGTTACTTTCAGAACTGCAACAGGCTGGTCAGTGCCGCGCGAGCTTAAAATAAGAGATTATTACAACCGAAATAAATACGAAAGTTTCTGCCCTTCCGCTGACCGAAAGGTGCTTATTATGTCGGTTGAGCGCGATGAAGGCTTCGGAAAGAAAGACCTTTATGTTAGCTTTTTGCAGGCAGACGGAAGCTACGGTAAACCCCAAAACATGGGGCCCGTGCTAAACAGCTACGATGACGAAGGAACCCCCTATCTTGCTCCCGATAATAAAACCCTGTATTTCTATTCTTATACCGAGCCGGGCTACGGAAGCGCCGATATTTTTGTCAGCAAACGATTAGACAACAGCTGGACCAATTGGAGCCAACCCAAAAACCTCGGCAGCAAAATTAATTCACCCGAATGGGATGTCTATTATACCGTTGATGCAAAAGGCGATTACGCCTATCTGGTATCATCCGAAAAATCGTACGGAAATGAAGATATTTTTCGCATAAAGCTACGCAATGACGAAAAACCGGAGCCGGTAGTTATGCTCTCCGGGAAAGTTCTGGATAAAAAAACCGGCAGACCCATAGGTACAAATATTGTGTATGAAGACAATGAAACCGGAAAAACCGCAGGTATTGCCCGCTCAAACCCTTCCGACGGCAGCTATAAAATTGTATTGCCTTACGGAACAAAATACAATATCAGAGCAATAAAAGTAAACTACTTTGCTTTAAGCGAATCTTTTGATTTGCGCCATGTGGAAAACTACAAGGAAATTGAGCGCAACCTTTTCTTAAGTCCCATAGAAAAAGAAGAAACCATATTGCTGAAAAATGTGAATTTTTATGCTACCCAAGCCCGGCTTCTGCCCGAATCATATCCTGAATTAAAACGCTTGGCAAAACTTATGCAATCCAATCCGAATATGATTATTGAACTACACGGGCATACCGAAACCACAGACGGTTACGAAGATCAGCTCATGGCATTATCCAAACGCAGAATAAAATCTGTTAAAGCTTATTTGGTAAATAAAGGCATACCGGAAGACCGCATTAAAGAAAAAGCTTTTGGAGGAAGCCGACCTATAGCCGACAATACAACTAAAGAAGGCAGAAAAGCCAACCGGCGTGTTGAATTTAAAATCTTAGTCCAATAATATTAAATCTTCAAAAAAAGATTCATGTTATTTTTGTATAATTCGTATAATTTGACTATATTTAGCTCAAGTAATCAAAGTATTAACTTATAAAAATATATAAAAATGAACTTCGAAGAAAAAAAACAAGAATTTTTAACCGAAACCGATTTACGTTTGCGCGAAATGGCTTTAAACATAGAAAAAGCAGAACTGGAAGCAGCAAAACAGAAAAAACAAATTGATGAAAACTTGGCAAGCATGAAAAATGCCAAAGACAGTTTTGCAGCCGATATGGAAAAATTGAAAAAAGCCGGAGAAAAAGAATGGGAAGAGCTTGCCGAAAAATTTCAAGAAAAATACCACACCGGCGACTTAATGGATGAAGTAAGCGAAAAAGCCAAAGAATACAGTGAAAAAACTAAAAAATTCCTGTCCGGATTTGGAAATAAAGTTTCGGAACTTTATCACAAAAGTTTAGACGAAATGAAAAAATCATCGTCAAAAGATGAAGGTGTGAGCGAAAAAACAGATGAAAAAAAATCTGAATAATTACTTTTAAACCGAACAAAAACTAAGGCTGCCCAAGTAAGGGCAGCCTTAGTTTTTTAAAGGAATTCTCTTTTGTAAGCTGCGGCAATTTCTTGCAAAGCATACTTACCATCCGATTTCGAAATATGCGAAGGCGGGCCTTGCGGCGTATTATTTACGTCGATTACATAAATCTTTTTGTCATTGTTGTCACGCAATACATCCATCTCGCCAAAATCTAAGTCCATCGCCCGGCAGTACTCATTTAACAAACGAACTTCTTCCGGTGAAAAAACTTCTTCAGTAGGTTTGATTTGAGTTTCTATGGGATTTTTAAAACGGTCGGAAATCCAACGATATTTAATATAAACAAAGTCCAACAAAGATTTAACAATCACTACACGAATATCTACAACACGATCGCCGGATGCCGTATTATCAATAAGCCGCTGATAAATAAAACCTTCTTCCGTTTCCTTAATGGGGCCTTGAATAGCTTCGCCGTCATGCATGGCGTTTATATCGTTCTTCTTTACAATTTTACCGCTATAACTAAGGGGATCAACAAAAGTGCCGTAGCCAAATATTTTATGTGAAAGTTCTTCTACAAGTTTTTTACTCACATTTCGACTTCGAAGGTTCACAACCGGCACATTCGAAGAAATACTCTCTAAAAACTCAAACTCTTTACGAAAAGTGGCATACTCCCAATAAACGGCAGCATCCGGATGTCGCCTTTTACGATTGCTAACAACAAAACCCAACAAGCCGGCCACTTTATACATGGTAGATCCCCGGCTGGGATAATGCGGATAAGCCAAAAGTAATTTATTTCGGAAACCATTTTGAAACCAATGCTTAATCAGCAAACCGGCATGATTAACATCTTTGAGAAACATCTCAAAAGCCGGCATGCCTTTGTAATATTTGTTAAAAATACCGCGGCGATAGTGCTTGATGAAGTACATAGTAAAAGCTCTGTTAAAAAATAAACCGCTAAATTATAAATAAGTCCGGAAAAACATCTGATTGGATAGAACAAAGTTCGCTAAATTATTATATTCAAAAATTCAGAGTTTTTTTTAATTTTGAACTCAAAATAAACCAACATGAGTACAAAACAAAAGAAATATGCCGTAGTTTTAAGCGGCGGAGCTTTTCTCGGCGCCTATCAATTGGGTGCATTGAATTATATATCACAAAATTGGGAAAAAATAACGGGCCGCACCGGCGATCCGGATTTTGACATAGTCTCCGGAATTTCGGTAGGCTCGCTCAACGGCGCTTTGGCAGCTCAAGGAAAAATGGATTTGCTCAACCGGCTTTGGATGGAAGTCGCCGAAAACGGCAGCCAAGAAATTTTCACGTCTCAATATATAGACGACATGGGAAAAATCACCTTAAATTTTGAAGCTTTAAAAGATGATTTATTTCCAAATTTCAAATTAAAATTCAAATATTTCAGTAAAGGTTTTGGAAATTGGATACTAAAACTTTTCGGGAAAAACACTCCAAGCCTTTTAGAATTAATAATTAAAGACATTGCCGACGAAGCCGATAAAAATCTGCCCAATTTCCGGGCTCTGGCCGATAACCGACCTTTACGCGAGAAACTGAAACAAAGTGTGAGTTTGTCGGATTTCCCCGAAAATTGCACCTTCCAAAGCGGCTTTGTATCACTAAACAGCGGAAAATACATCAATGTAGATAATAAAAACATTACCGATGATGCCACACTTATTAATTGCATAACAGCATCTACAGCCATTCCGGTCATGTGGGCTCCCGTGCCGGAAATTAACTATAAAGGCTCCCATAAAAATTTATCAGACGGCGGCCTAAAAAATGTAAGCCCGCTGGCCGATGCCGTTAAAGCTGCAAAAGCCGACAGCGATTATGATTATCGCTTTATCATCATAAATTGCCATGCCTACTCGGTGAATGCTGTGGATAATGCAAGCTGGGACGTGATGAACGCAGCAGCCAGATCCTTAGAAATTATTATGTCCGAGATATTTAATAACGACCTCCATGTTTTCCTTAAGAAAAATGTAGAAAGCAGAGAAAATGATAAAGTCTCGGAATCAAAATTTAAAAACTTTGAATACAAACTAATTCAGCCGCCCACAGCTGATTTGGGTAACTCGCTCGACACCCGAAAAGAACTTATTCAAGAGCGTATTACCAAAGGCTTCAGACAAGCTGAACAGACCTTTAGCGCAGACTGGGAATCATAAAACATAAACCGAATTAGTTATAAAGATTTATGACCGACAAAGAATTTCAAAACATACTCAGCCAAGGCGAGGGCTATAATATTGAATTTAAGCGAAGTATCAATAAAGACCTTCCCAAAGAAATATGCGCTTTCGCTAATGCCTCGGGGGGGAAAATATTTATCGGCGTTAACGACAACAATACCGTACCGGGTGTAAAGTTTAATAATAAGTCGGCATCTTCGCTTCAAAACTACATAAGCTCCGTAAATCCAACGCCGGAGGTTAAGGTTTCGGAAATTAAATGCGGCGAAAAAAAAGTCTTGGTTTTAGATTGTCACTCAGGAAACCAAAAACCATACATGGCTCTCGGAAGTATTTATATTCGTCTGGGAGCCAATGCCCAAAAACTTATCAGCCCCAATGAAATTCGGGCGTTTTTCCAGGAGCAAAATAAAATTTATTTCGATTTATCTGCCGATTCGCGTTTCAATTACCCGGAAGATTTTGACAATGACACTTTTGAAAAATTCAAACAACGCGTAGGAATAAAATCCGGGAATGAGCAAGAGATAATCCTCCAAAACTTGAGATTATTGAATGAAGACAAGCAATTACGAAATGCCGGTATTTTATTTTTTGGAAAAAATCCCGAGCAGCTTTTCCCGCATACGGCTATTCGTTGTATGCTGTTCAAAGGCAAAAACAAACGCTATATATTTGATGATAAAATTTTTGAAGGAAACCTGCCAAAACAATTTTACGATGCGCTGGGGTATTTGAAACAAAAATTGGAATTACGTTATAAAATAGAAGAGCAAAGCACTGCAGAACGCAAAGAAGAACTCGAACTTCCTGTAAGCGTGCTGCGCGAAGCACTAATAAATGCCATTGTACATCGTGATTATGAAGAAAGCGGCGGAAAAATACATATTGAAATATACGACAACCGAATCGAAATTTCAAACCCCGGCGGACTTATTGCCGCCATTCCCCAAACGCAATTCGGCAAGCGCAGCTTGTCGCGAAATCCGCTGATTTTTGGGCTCTTTATGCGCATGCGCTTAGCCGAACAAGTGGGCTCCGGAATACTGCGTATGCGCGAAAATATGCGCGATGCACAACTACCGGCTCCCGAATTTCATACTGAAGGCTTGTTTGTGGTTACCCTCTACCGACCTGTTGATTTTGAAGCATGGTTAGAAAATACCGACAAACAAATTACTAAAAATCAAGTGCATATTCTAAGAGCCATTCATGCCGACCCGAATATTACACATTTTGCATTATCGGAAAAATTAGGGTTGAGCACCACAGCCGTGGGAAACAACATAAAAAAACTCAAAACAATAAAACTCTTGGAACGTATGGGTTCGGATAAAAGTGGTTATTGGACTTTGAAAACATAAAGTTGGGTGTAAAACTTGGGTGTAAATATATATATAAACAAAAAAATAAACTTCTGACTTACAGTGTATTGAAATAAAAATACAATCACCACAAAGCCGCTGTCCCAAACAAAAATTGTGTAAAAGTGGTGTGTAAATTGTTAATAAAAATATCTCTTAAAAAATAAACATGATAGGAAAAATACTTCCGTTTTGTACAATTTTTCTTACGGCCGTAATATCTCCGGCTTTCGGACAAAGCGACAGCAGCGCTTTAAAAAAAGCCATTTCTAAAACAGAAATTTCCGGACAATGGTTTTTGGCATACACCTACAATGATTTTGACAGTCTGGCTCATTTTCAGTTAAAAAGAGGTTATCTGGATATTAAAACCAAAATTAACTCATCCTTTTCGGTGCGTTATACACAAGATATTGCCATAGATAAAGAAGGAGACGATGCAGGAAACATTGAAACGCGTATGAAATATATGTATCTTAAGGCAAAACTCAAAGACATGGGTTTTATAAAGAACAGCTACTTGGAACTGGGTATGGCACATCGCCCTTGGGTAGATTTTGACGGAAAAATAAACCCTTACCGGCTGCAAGACGAAATGTTTACCGACAGAAACAATATTATAAACTCGGCAGACCTCGGCATCAGTTGGATTGGACTGTTTGGCGAAGCGCTTGACGAAAACTGTCAAAAAGATATCAGCAGCGCATACCCCGGCCGATACGGCAGCTTTGCCATAGGCATTTTTAACGGAGGCGGATACTCCGCTTTAGAACAAAATTCAAATAAAACACTGGAAAGCCGTATATCACTTCGTCCCTTTCCGGATTGGATACCCGGCCTGCAAATTACACACAGTTTTGCATACGGCATGGCTAACGTTCCGGAAATCAAAACTCCCTTTTTATTAAACATTGTCGCTTTAACATTCCAAAGCCGATACCACATTCTTCATGCGCAATATTATACCGGATCCGGCGGCCATCAAGACCATTATATTTCTCCGGCAGGCATTGCATACAAAAATACGGGACTTTCACTACTGGGAGAATTTTTAACCCCAAAAACAGATTTATCCCTATTTTCGCGTTATGACTATTTGGAATCCGAACGTTGGAAAATAAAGCCACACTCACTTATTGCCGGAGGTTTGTCTTATAATTTTCATAAAAGTAAATTAGCAGCTTACTATGAAAAATCAGATTACGAAACACATACAGAAAACATTTGGGAGTTGGCTCTCGAAATAAAATTTTAATATTATGAATACATCCGCTTACAACACAAACGACCTAATTCTTGGCTGCATGCATCTTGGCGGGAGTTGGAACACCTCCCCTTTTTCGGATAAAGAAAGACAAAATGCCTTTCAAACGCTTGATGCCGCCATAGAGAACGGCATTAACCGTTTTGACCATGCAGATATTTATACGCTTGGAAAATCAGAAAAAATATTCGGGGAATGGCTGAAAGCTAATTCCGCTTTGCGCTCGAAAATTGAAATCCAAACTAAAGCCGGCATACTCTTGGGAAAAGGCGCTAATGGTTCCAACTATTACCGTTCCGACAAGACATACCTCACGGAGCAATGCAATGCAAGCTTAAAATCTCTGCAAACCGATTATTTAGACAGCTTCTTAATCCATCGCCCGGATCCATACACCCATCCCGAAGAAATTTCCGAAACCTTCCGCAGACTTAAAAGCGCCGGGAAAGTCAGGCACTTTGGTGTAAGCAATATGTCGGCTGCCCATACGGCTGCCATACAAGATGCATGGGGCGAAGCCTTAACATGCAACCAATTGCAATTCAGTATCGGACACTCACAACTTGTGAGGCGCGAATTTTTTGAAAACACAGAACAACTTCCGCCTGAAAGTATCGACCACAATTTGCTGCATTATCTGCAAAAGCAAAATATGGAATTGCAAGCCTGGAGCCCCTTGGATAACGGGCGCTTTACCAAACCGCTTAACAAAAAAGACAACGATACCGAAAAGCAAAGCAAAAAGCTTGTATCACAGCTCTCGAAGAAATATGCCTGTTCAAAAGAAGCCGTGGTTGTAGCCTGGATTTTCAAACTCCCCTTAAAAACAGCCGCCGTAATAGGAACCGGAAATCCGGAGCGCATAAAAGCTTGCACTCAAGCATTAAATATTGAGCTTTCACATGAAGACACCTATAATTTATTAATCACGGCTTTCGGTGGAAAACTTCCTTAAGTAATCCACGCTTTGCAATCTTAACATTACAGCACCATTTTGAATACAGAAAAAACAATTTATTTACTCACAATTTCTATCTAATTTTGTACAGAATTATTTACCCCAAAATTATTTCAGCGCATGGAAAATTTATACATTATAGCAGCAGTATTAGTAGGTACGGCATTAGGTTTCATCATTCGCAAACTGAAGTCGGAACAGCAAAATGTCTCAAAAACAAAGTTTGATGAACTCAATGAAAAGTATCAAAAGCTGAAAGAGGAATTCTATTTCTTTTCAAAAGAAAATGAAAAACTCAGTGCAGAAATAGTAAACTCAAAAAACGAAAACGAAAATCTGCATAAATTACTTCAAACGAACAATGCAGAATTGGCAGCTTATAAAGAGCGAAATGCACACCTGAATGCCGAAAATGAAAAATTGGAAACCGGAGCCGAAAAAGACCAAGAATTCATGCAAGAACAAGCTGCAGAACTACAAGAACTAAAGGAAAGAAAAGCCACGCTTTCTGCGTCTTTAGAATCCTTGGAGAAATCCCACAATGCCCTAAAAACTGAACATACGGAAATTAAAGATAAGCTGAATAAAGAAATTGAGAAATTCTCATCGGCCAAAGAGTATATCAGCGAAATTAGCGAACAAAACAAGCATTTGCAGGAAAAACTAGATACCGAGCGTAAAGACTTGGAAAACATAAAAGAAAAATTCACAAACGAGTTTAAAGTACTCGCCGACAAAGTATTGGAAGAAAAATCAGTAAAATTTACCGACCAAAACAAACAAAATATTGAAGGCATTTTAAATCCTTTAGGTAAAGAAATTGCCGAGTTTAAGAAAAAAGTAGAAGAAACCTATACCAATGAAACCCGCGAGCGACATTCGCTTGAGAAAGCCATCAAACAATTGGCTGAGCAAAACATCAGAATCAGTGAAGAAGCCAATAACTTAACACAGGCACTCAGAGGCTCGTCCAAGCAGCAAGGAGATTGGGGAGAAATGATTTTGGAGAGCATACTGGAACACTCCGGCCTGCAAAAAAACCGTGAATACTTTGTTCAAGACACGCTAAAAGACGAAGACGGCAACAGCCTGAAATCCGACAGCGGAAGACGCATGCAACCCGATATTCGCATAAAATACCCGGACGGAAAAGGCAATATCATTATCGACTCAAAAGTATCACTGACAGCTTATGAGCGTTTTTCTTCCGCCCAAAATGACCAAGAACAACAAAAAGCTCTGGCCGAGCATCTGATTTCGATAAAAAAACACATCGACGAATTATCCGAAAAAAAATACCACGACTATACCGAAGGTACTGATTTCACAATGATGTTCGTTCCCATAGAACCGGCTTATATGACTGCCATGCAAGCCGACCCAAACCTTTGGAACTACGCTTATCAAAAACGCATTATTCTGATAAGCCCAACCAACTTGATAGCAGCCTTGAAACTGGTAAAAGACATGTGGGAAAGAAAATATCAAAACGATCATGCGCTGGAAATTGCCGACAGAGGCGGAAAACTTTATGACAAGTTTGTAAACTTCACCGAAAGTTTGGAGGAAATCGGAAAGCATCTTGAAAGAAGCAAAGAAAGTCATGAAAGAGCCATGAGCCAGCTTTCTTCCGGCCGCGGAAATTTAATACGCCAGGTAGAGCAATTAAAAGAGTTGCGCGTAAAAACAGAAAAACAATTACCCGCAAGTTTGCTGGATAAAGCCAACGAAATTGAGTAAGATTTAACACAAATAGTGGCAAATATTTCGTATATTCATAAAAATATGCAACATTTTTACAAAAAAATGCGTCTGTCAATAAATCAGAACTCAATATATAATGCCGCATAAATTCTTTCTTTCGTTATTACTCGCTTGGTCCATTCTTATACCGACACAGGCAAAAGCAGATTCTGCACCTAATGCGCAAAAAGCAGCTTTTGAACTTGTCAGTATAAACGTAACCCATATCAGCGACTGCTACGGCGACAACAGCGGAAGCATTGAAATAATAGTTTCCGGCGGCCAAAGTCCTTACAAATATTCCATTGACGGCGGCAGCTCATATACGGAAGATCCCGGAACTTCATACACTTTTCCAAACTTAACAGCCGGAGTATATACAATTGTAGTTCAGGATAATCTTGACGAACAAGTATCCGATGTAGTAAGTATAAACCAACCGACACAAATTCATATTAGCAGCACCTCACATACCAATGTAACGGGCTGCTACGGCGATGCAAACGCTACCATAAGCATCTCGGCAACCAACGGCACACCGCCTTATACCTACTCCGTAGATAACGGAAGCAGCTACCACAACAACGGCGGAAATTTCACTAACCTTACCGCCGGAAGCTATACCATAAAAGTGCAAGACAACAACGGATGTATAAGAACCGGAAATACCATTACGATTACTCAACCCGTTGAGTTGGAAATTAATAATCTCGGATTAGGGCATATTGAAGGCTGTTACGGTGACCTGTCCGGATTCATCGAAATAGATGCTACCGGAGGTACCATACCAAGACAATACTCCATTGAGGGAGGCTCCAATCCTCAATCGAGTGCTCATTTCGGTGGTTTGCCCGCAGGCAATTATTCCGTTCTGGTAGAAGATGCTAACGGATGTACGGCGGATGCCGGCACACAAACGCTGACCCAACCCGATGAATTAATTATTACTTCCGAAAATGCTTTTGACGTTAATACCTGCTACGGTGAAAATACCGGACGTATTGAAATTGCTGCAACAGGCGGCACAGGCGAGCTACAATATTCCATTTACGGCGGCTTTGCCACACAAATATCCGGAAACTTTCCCGATTTATATGCCGGCACCTACGATGTGGCCGTGATAGATCAAAACAACTGTACCGTAAACGGAAGCTCACTCACCATAGATGAGCCGCCCTTACTGAAAATAACCGATACAGATACAACACATGTAACCGGCTGCTTTGGAGACGACAGCGGAGAAATTGTAATAACAGCTACAGGCGGTACCGGTACCATACAGTACTCAGTTGATAACGGCAGCAATTTTCAAAACAACGGAACTTTTGATAATTTAACAGCCGGCACTTATCAAGTGATGATAAAGGACGCCAACGACTGTGAAACAATCGGTGATTCATATTTCCTTACCCAACCCACCAAACTGATAGCGGACAACGCTTCATCATCGGATGTAGAAGATTGCTACGGAGATCACACGGGAAGCATAAGCATGATTGCCTACGGCGGAACGGGAACGCTTGAATACTCCGTTGATAACGGAATAAGCTACGGTCCGGATTACTATGTTGAATCTCTTCCGGCAGGCACTTACTATACTAAAGTCCGAGATGCCAAAGGTTGCGTAGCCTCTTTTCCGGAAGAGTTGATTATATCGCAACCCGAAGAGTTAGTTATTCTTTCGGAAACACCTACCGACCCAAGCTGCTACGGCCAAAGCAACGGACAAATTGAGATTAAGGCACAAGGCGGAGACGGTAATTATCAATACTCTGCTAACGGCGGAGGCAATTTCTACTTAACAAATGTAATAACCGGGCTGTCGGCCGGGCCAACATACGAAATTGTGGTTATGGACGGCAAAAATTGCAGCACAACGGGCGGCACACACATATTAAACAATCCGCCCGAATTACAAATTACCGATGAAAGCCATGAAGACGTAAGCTCATGCCACGGCGGCGAAAACGGAAGCATAAGCATTACGGCAACAGGCGGAACCGGACAAACATACTACTCCATAAACGGCGGTATTGACTATCAAACAACAGGAAGCTTCACCAACTTATCCGCCGGAAATTATCAAGTTATGCTTAAGGACGATAACGCATGTATAACAGTCGGATCACTTATTGAAATAGACCAACCCGCTGAATTGATTGAAAATCGTGTTAACTATGAAAATATTAAAGGTTGTAACGGAGATGAAATTGGTTGGATCGAAATACAAGCATCCGGAGGCACCGCTCCCTTGAGTTATTCAATTGACGGCGGCACAAATTTTGAAACCAACGGAGGTTTATTCGAAAATCTTCCGGCCGGCACCTACAATACGAAAGTAAAAGACGCAAAAGGCTGCCTAAGTGCTCAAAGCAGCACTGTAGTATTAACAGAACCGGCGATATTAAGCTTTGAGCAAGCTGAAAGCGAAAGCATTCAATGCAACGGAGGTACCGACGGAAAAATAATCTTACAGGCAAACGGAGGCCTTTCGCCATACAAATATTCCATAGACGGAGGTACTACCTACAGTTCGAGTAATTCATTCTCCGGATTACCGGCCGGAAACTACCAAACAATGGTAAAAGATTCTCATAATTGCGAGCATACCGGCCCGGAACTCAGCATTACCGAACCCGATGAACTCATAATCCAAGACGTAAGCTATGAACATATAGACGACTGCTACGGAGACAAAACCGGCAGCATCACAATTACGGCTTCAGGCGGTGTGCCCGAAATTGAATATTCAATTGATAACGGAAATACTTTTGATGCAAACGGCGGAGCATTTACAAACCTGCCGGCCGGTATTTACTATATTGACATTCGAGACAAAAATGAATGCCTGACTCAATATACACAATCGGTAGAACTTAACCAACCGATAAAACTAAAGGTTACCGAAATTGAAACAATTGATATAAGCTGTTTTGGAGAAACAGACGGAGAAATTCATATTTCAGCATCCGGCGGTACCGGAATCATTGAATACTCGATAGACGGAGGCGGCAGCTTTTATGCCAACAACGGAAGCTTCACGGAACTGTCCGGCGGCTCTTATTCCGTTAGCGCTGTTGATGCGAACGGCTGTATTGAAAACGAAGGAATCGTACAGGTTTTTGAGCCGTCAGAATTACAAATTGACACCATTGTAGTAAAAGATGAAAAATGTGTAGATTCACACGACGGCAGTATTTCGATATTTGCAATTGGCGGCGTAAGCCCCTACTCTTTCTCTGCTGACGGAGGCGGTAGCTTCCAATCTCAAATGCAAATTACCGGACTGGCTCCGGGCGAATATCAACCAAGCATAGTAGATTATAACGGCTGCCGAAAAGACGGCGAAACGGTAACGATAGGAAGCCCGAATAATTCATCACTGTTTACGGCAACACCTTTAATCGGCTGTAGTCCTTTAGAAGTGGGTTTTACAAAAACAGAAAGCGGCGACACTTACCGCTGGAACTTTGGAGACGGCAGCACAAGCGGAGCTTCAAATCCGACCCACACATTTGTGAATGAAAACTTAGGGCCGCTTGACTACACCGTATGGTCTTATGCCCTTTCAGAAAACGGATGCAGAGATTCTTCTTCAACCACCGTAAAAGTATATCCCCAACCGCGCTTAATATTCAGCACGCAAACCGATACACTGTATTTTCCCGATACAGAAATTATCATAAACAATGAAAGCCCCTCCGGTTATTTCGACTATTTATGGGATTTTGGCGACGGATACACTTCTGCTGCAACAAATCCGCACCCCCATACCTACGACGACTGCGGAAGATACAGCATTTCAGTAGGCGCTAAGAACCAATGGTGTACGGATACTGTTCAGACAGAAATCAGCGTTCTGGCTCATGACCCCGAACCAATATTTGAACCCGACACCACCGAACAATGCTATCCGGCAGCCATCAATTTTACAAGCACCGCCGAACATTCCGTCAACTTTTTATGGGATTTTGATAACGGGGAAACTTCAGAAGAACAAAACCCTTCAACCACCTACGAGGAACCCGGTACTTATCGCGTTACACTCAGTGCCGACGGCTATTGCAACACTTATGCTGAAACAGATACACTCATTTACATCTACGATTCTCCGCAAATTGATTTCAGGGTACAACCCGATTCCGTAATGCCGCCCAACCAACCCATTCATTGCTATAACTACTCATCGGGTTATGAACTGCAATATTTCTGGGATTTAGGCGACGGTACAACATCAACGGAGCATTCGCCCATTCATTATTACAAAACTCCCGGAGAATATCTCGTACAACTCACCGTAATATCAGGCCATAAATGCGTAGATTCACTGGCACGATCCGAAACGGTTTTTGTATTTCCTTACGGACATATTGAATTTCCCAACGCATTCACCCCGGACGGCGACGGAGAAAATGACTACTTTAAACCGGCTGCTTATGACGGAATTTCCGAGTACCGGCTGCTTATATACAATCGCTGGGGACAAGTGGTTTATGAAACCGATAATCCGGATTACGGATGGAACGGAAAATACAAAGGAAGGCCTGCAGTGCAAGACGTTTATGCATGGCGCGTAAATGGCAAATACCGAAACGGAACACCTTTTGAAAAAGCCGGGAACCTGACTTTAGTTCGATAAACTCGCCTAATACATGCTTATTGCGAACAATTAAAATCATGAGAAACTATTTCAATGATTTTTGTTAACTTTGCGGCAAATTAAGCCCTATGCAAATTTCACATCTGAAATTGGTGAATTTTAAAAACTATGCAAAAGCAGAACTGAGCTTTTGTGCAAAAATTAACTGCTTCACCGGACTTAACGGGGCAGGCAAAACCAACATTTTAGATGCTCTGCATTACCTTTCTTTCACCAAAAGCAACTTTAACCACAGCGATACGTTGCACATAAAAAAAGAAGAATTTTTTTTTGTTGTAGAGGGCAAATATTCTGAAAACGGAAACACGGAACAGATTATCTGCAGTTTTGAAAAAAGTAAAGGAAAAACCATCAAACGGAACGGAAAAAAATATCAACGCTATTCTGAACACATTGGCAAAATCCCCTTGGTAATAATTTCGCCGGACGACAGTCGCCTTATTATTGGCTCGGGCGAAGAACGCCGCCGGTTTATTGACTCGGTCATTTCACAATATGACAGAGAATACCTCAATCAACTCATTAAATACAACCGAGTTTTAAGCCAACGAAATAAATTTTTAAAAAGCAATGCGGTGCATGCCGAATCGGCGACGGAAACCATTGACATATACAACTTACAGTTGCACGAAGCAGCAAGTTTCATTCATCGGGTACGCCGCGATTTTATTAATGATTTACGTCCGATCTTTGAACATTATTACCGTTTTATAGCCGGCGATACAGAAACGGTTCATCTAAAATACAACTCTCATCTACACAAAAAAGAGTTGTACGATTTACTGTCCGACAACTTTGAAAAAGACCGCATACTGCAATACACCTATTACGGCATACATCGCGATGATATTGATTTATATATCAATGATTTTAAAATCAATAAATCAGGCTCACAAGGCCAACAAAAAACATTTTTGATAGCATTAAAACTGGCGCAGTATGATTTCATAAAACAATTGAGCGGTAAAAATCCAATTTTGCTTTTGGACGATATTTTTGATAAATTTGATGCCGAGCGTGTAAAGAAAATCATCCATCTGATTAAAGAAAACAGTTTCGGACAAATTTTTATAACCGACACAAATTCAAACCGCATACACAATATATTAGCTGACACCCAAACCGAATACCGACTTTTTGAAGTTGAAAATAATGCGGTAAACGACCTAACAGAAAAGCATAAGTATGAAACGTAAAAACACACAACCCTTGAAGGAAGTTATTGACCGTTATTTAAAAATTATAGGAGCCGACAAACGACTAAAAGAAATACGGCTGAAAGAACAGTGGGAAGAAATAATCGGGAAAAGCATTGCAGCCAAAACCGAAAAAATTGTAATAAAAGACGGAACTGTGCATTTGCTCGTCCCGTCTTCGGTTGTAAAAAATGAGTTACGTATGGTAAAAAGTGAAATTATCCGACGATTCAATGAAGCGGCCGGAGAAAACATCATACGTGACCTTAAAATATATTAGGCTGACTGCCTACAGTCAGCAGTTTATAAATCTTACCAAGCTTCGTTGGTTCCTTCGGGTGTGTAACGCTCATATTTTGCAAAAAAGAAATCCGCTTCCTTCTCAGCATTCTCATCACTATCGGCACCGTGAACTGCATTTGCCTGAATATCTGTCCCGTACAAATTGCGAATGGTTCCTTCGGCAGCTTCGGCCGGATTGGTAGCTCCGATTAGTTTACGATATTCCTTAACGGCATTCTCTTTCTCCAGAATCATTACCACTACGGGTCCTGAACTCATGTATGAAGTCAATTCATCAAAAAACGGACGCTCTTTGTGAATATTATAAAAAACCTGCGCTTCCTGCTTACTCATGCGCAACATTTTTAAAGCTTTAATGCGAAAGCCGTTTTTAACAATGTGGTCCAAAATACCGCCTATATGTCCTTTATGGACAGCAGTCGGCTTAATCAATGAAAAAGTTTTATTATTTGCCATGTATCCGGTTTTTTAGATATTTTATACTCTCAAAAGTAAAAACTTTTTTCTGAAATTAGAATTTTTTAAGGTATTTAGTGACATTTTCTATAACAGACATATAGAACTATTTGGATAATAACAATGATATATAATAAAAAAAGCTGCCCCGCCATAATCGGCAGGACAGTTAATAATCTATATTATGAAAAAACTATTACTTAGCGGGTTCTACGGTATACGTCAAGTTATCAATATCGGCCGTAATTACATATTCACCGGCTGTAGGCGGTGCGGGAATTGCTACCGGATCAGGTTCATCATCCGTGAGTCTGTACACAAGCGGTCCGGACTCCCAAGTGCCTGTATCGTCAGTACCCCATTGTGGTGCCCACGCTCCAAGCGTTTTTATAAACTTAATCATGTCGCCGTCTAAAGTTGTGGTGATTGTAAATATCTTATCTTCCACATGTGTCATTTCCAATGCGGCTGTATTACTCCAACCGGCAGTGGTGGCATCACCCAGCAAATAAATGGGAGGCACTACTACAAAGAACGGCTTAATGCTAATCGTTAAAGGTTCAGAATTAACAACCGATGACTTTACTCCGGGAAACTGAGACAGAATACGAAACTCTACCGGATGCGACAAAGCCGTATCCAGACTGAGAGGTTCCAATGCAGTATTCAATTCTCCGGATACCATTTTGAAAGAATTTTCAAAAGTACTTACGTAACGAATAGCAGAAGCAAAATCGTTACCGGCCGCATCAAATTCCAAATGATATTGCACATCTCCCATATTGTCAACCGGATAATTAGCCGGCGACCAGCCAAATGTAATCAGCGTATCTTCGGCATTTTCTTCGCTTAAAATATAGCTTACACCCTCTGCAGGTTCTGTAAGCGCAGCACTTTCAGCCTTCGACATATCCAAAACGGTTACGTCTTGGTCTTTTTCGCATGACATCAATGTG
The DNA here is from genome assembly GCA_964472505.1 of uncultured Bacteroidaceae bacterium. GTDB lineage: Bacteria > Bacteroidota > Bacteroidia > Bacteroidales > JAADGE01 > JAYEIA01. The sequence continues at coordinate 28,185 of CAYYQW010000020.1, forward strand.
AAAACTGCCACAATAAATGTCAAGCTCATTAATTTTATTGTTCTCATATCTTATAGTGTTATGATTTTTAAAAATTGGTAAAGCATCTCAAAAATTTTGCATCTTTGAGATGCTTTTATTATTAATTAATATCCCGGTGTGGGGGTTAAATTCGGATTGGCATTTAGTTCAGCGGAAGGAATGGGATACAGCAAATATTTAGCATCTGTACCGGCACCTCCTTGTACTCCGCCTTTCCACGACCATATATAATCAGATGATGTGAATTTTCCGAAGCGAATCAGATCGGTACGTCGGTGTGCTTCCCAATAGAGTTCTCTGGCACGTTCATTTAAGATAAAATCTTCCTCGTCCATTTCACCGGCATTAATATTGCCGGAATCATCGCCGTAAGCTCTTTCTCTCAATTCATTAATGTAGTCAAGTGCCAAACCGGCATTACCGCCTCCGCCTTGCAAATGGGCTTCGGCATACATCAGGTAGACATCAGCCAAACGGAACATCGGAAAATCAATATCTACGAAAATAAGGTCTGAACCCGGAATTGTATCGGTGTCGGTATAAATTACATTGCGAAATTTATCAATGGCATACCCGTCAGTAAAATCGTCCAAATTTTCTATCTCTAAGTTTTGTCCGTCGGTAAAAAACATAGCACGCGAATCAATTTCGCCGTCCACATCCGGAAATTTGTCTACAAATTCGGGCGTAGTTCTGTGGCCGCCCCATCCCTCTCCGCCTTTAATACCATATTGTTCTTCACAAATATCATTCATACTTCCACCTATGCCGGCATGCACAATAAAAGTAGTACCGCCGTAGGTTTTGGAACTGATTCCATCGTGAGGTAATCCGAAAATGATTTCAGGGCTTGTATAGTTATCTGCCAAGAAATTATCCTGATAATTATCAGCCAACTCATAATTAGCTCCGATTACTTTTTCGCAGTATGAAATACAATCCGAATAGCGATTACTTTCAATATAGACCTCTGCATTTAAGTACAATTTGGCCAGTAAAGTCCAAACTGCCCCCTGATCTGCTCTTCCGTATTCATTTCCGCCGGCTGCGGGCAACAAGTCTTCTATGTCCGTAAGTTCGGTTTCTATATAATCAAACAAATTCGCTTTTGTAATTTGCTCCGGTAAGAAGGCACCAAGATCGTCTTCTTCGGTTACAAAGGGGACACTTCCGAACATATCCAAGGCATGCCAATAGCTCAAGGCACGCAAAAAACGAGCTTCGCTTCTGTATCCTTGTATGCGTGTTTTTTCATCGGCCGTAAAGCCTCTTTCGTCTAATTTTTCATCTTGCGCCTCACGAATAAATTCGTTACAAAGTGTTATCTGATAAAAAATTCGATAATACATCATTTCGGCAAAATCACTTGACGGTGTCCATGCCTGATAATTGTATTCGGGCAATCCGGGATCGCCCCATGCTACAACGGCTTCATCCGTTGGTATTTCTTGATGTACCCATAATTGACGTAAGTAAGAAGAGAAACCTTCATCAGCTACGTCAATATCCGCCATGCCGGCAGGGCCTTGCTGCCCGGTAAGTGTGAGGCCGGCATATACTTTTGCCAAAAATTGCGTGTATGATTCGGCATTTTCAAATAAGCCGGCGGATGTTACCTCATCTTTATCCAAAGGCACAGTGTCAAGATCCTTAAAGCAAGACGAAAGCAAACCCATCGCCAGCAATAACGATACTGTATATATGATTGTTTTTTTCATTGTATAAAAATTTTTAATGATTAAAATTCAAGATTTAGTCCGAGCACAAAAATTGTGGGTCTCGGATACATATTGTTATCTATACCTCCGAAAATTTCGGGGTCTAAGCCGCTGTAGTTGGTGTAAGTAAATACATTTTGAGCAGATGCAGAAACGCGCATACGCATTAATCCGTCGAATAATTGATTCACTGTATAGCCTAAACTGATATTATCAATACGAAAAAATGAAGCATCTTCCACATAAAAATCGGAATTAAGCTGATAACTTCCAAACTCACTATCATAAACCGCAGTGGTAACATTATTTAAGTAGCCTGCCGAGTTGTACATATCATAGTAGATTCCGTTTACGGAAGCCACATTATTATACACATAATTCCCGATATTAGCGCGGGCTGACAAACTAAAATCAAAGTTTTTATATTCCAAACGGGTATTAAAACCTATGATATGGTCGGGAGCCGATTTTTCAAAACGATATCTATCTTCGTCATCCACTGTTCCATCGCCGTTTCTGTCCACATAAGCCCCTTCTATGGGATTTCCTTCCGGATCGTACACTTGTTCGTACACATAGAAAGAGTGGGCCGGGAATCCGGTACTGTGAATTTGAATGTAATTACCCACTCCGCCGGAAATTCCGCCGGTGGTAACGCCTATGTAAGAGGAATCCTCTACGGCTGTCAGTTTGGTAATTTCATTTTTATTTACAGTATAGTTAGCACCCACTTCCCAGAAAAGCTCTTCGGTAACTATGGGACGCGTATTCAAACTAAACTCTATACCGCGGTTTTCCATGTTTCCGATATTTGCCCAAATCGTATTATTGAAGTTGGTGCCTGCGGGTATCGGAATCACATTAATAAGGTCTTCGGTGGTTCGCTGATACACATCAATACCACCTGAGATTCGATCTTTATATAGTCCGAAATCTAAGGCCAGGTTGATAGTTGTCGTTTCCTCCCATTTCAAGTTACTGTTATAAGCCTCGGGCCGTAAAGTTCTGTAATAAGTATCACCGAAGGGATACATGGCATTGTTCTGACTATACGTATAACGCGCCAAATAAGGATAATCACCAAAACCAATATCTTGTTGTCCGGTAACACCATAGCCGGCACGCAATTTCAAATTAGAAATTACGGAGGAATTTTTCAGAAAACTCTCCTCGCTGATTCGCCAAGCTAAAGCAGCAGACGGGAAAAGTCCCCAACGGTTTTCGGGAGAAAAGCGAGAGGTTCCGTCATTACGAACCGTAGCTGTTAACAAATAACGGCCTTTGAACGTATAGTTCAAACGGCCGAAAAATGAAAGGAGATAGTATTCTGTATTGTAATCGGTATCGGTGGTATCGGCATCGCCGGCAAAGTTGGTGGCGAAATTTGATCCTTTACGATGAATATGTTGCCAAGAGTAACCACCCATCAGGTCGATGCGGCTGTCAATGCCGTCAATGTCTTTGGCATAATTCAGATAGGCTTCCAAGAGTTCATTTCCTTTAGTCTCATCATATATGCTGTTGTACCCGCTTGTTTTTCCGGAAGGATCATAATCAAAGGCTGCATTGGCCGGTACTTGATTTGTACCGCCGCTTTCGGAATAATCGTAAGCCACATTTACATTGGCTCTTAATTCCGGAAGGAAGTGCATTTTATAATCCAACTGCAAATTACCGAGTACGCGATACACATCGGACAGGTTTTCTCGTTGGTTGAGTAAAGCCACGGGGTTGGCAGGTGCAATGCCTATGGGACTGCCTTCTCCTGCTGTCCATGCAAAATAGTCTCCAAAACCGTTTCCGGTATCCATTACAGGCTGTGTAGGATCAAAACGAACGGCTGAACCTACTGCTCCGCCATCGGCAAACTTGTTGGCGATTTTCATCCCTTTTAAATTGAAGTTTACATCCAAATGTTTATCTAATAACTTGGGGCTGAGTGATACGGCACCTGTATATCGGTCTAAATATCCGGTTTTCAGAATACCTTGTTGATCGGTATAGCCTAATGAAACTCGGTAAGGAAGCATGCCTGCCGAACCGGTTAGGTTTACATTGTGCTCGTGGCTAATGGCCGTGCGGAAAATTTCATTTTGCCAATTTGTATTAGCATCTCCCAACAAAGCTGCCTGCGTTGAGCCTGCTCCGTATTTTTCGATTATCATATCTCGGTATTCATCTGCCGCTAAAACATCCGTTGTTTTATTCAGAATTGATGTGGACACATTACCGTTATAAGCGACCGATAGGGGAGCACCTAATTTTCCTTTTTTGGTGGTAATAATAATTACACCATTCGAGGCACGCGAACCATAGATGGCTGTGGCCGAAGCATCTTTTAATACGGTAAAGCTCTCAATATCATTAGGGTTAATGGTATTAAGCGGGTTACGCATACCGGCTACTCCGGAATTATCTATCGGCACTCCGTCAATTACAATTAAAGGGTCGTTATTGGCCGAGAGCGAAGAACCGCCGCGAATACGAATGGTTGATCCGCTGCCGGGAGCTCCGCTGTTGGATGTAATTTGAACACCGGCTGTTTTTCCGGATACCAAATCCATGGGATTGGTAATGGAGCCCTGATTGAAATCATCAGATTTTACAGTTGATACCGAACCGGTGGCATCTTCCTTTTTAACCTGTCCGTAACCAATAACAACAATCTCTTCCAACTCGGACGACATGGGTTCGAGCATACAATCCACGGTAGAACCGGTAATTTGTTTTTCAACGGTTTCCATACCGATATAACTAAATACCAGCACATTTACATCTTCACTAACTTGAAGACTGTAGCGGCCGGCATCATCGGTCATGGTTCCCATAGTTGTTCCCTTTGCGGAAACGCTTGCACCGGGCAATGGAGCACCGGTTTCGTCAGTAACTGTTCCGCTGACGGTTGTTTGCGCATAGCCAAGTCCGGCTGTGAACAAAAACCCCAGAAGCAGAATCATGCTAAAGAATGTTTTTTGTTTCATTATTCAAAAGATTTTGATTAAAAATTAACGTTTTTTTAATAAAGATGACACTTTAATACTAAAATTTTTGCCTTATTTTTACATTTTATTTGCATAAATATAAGGCTTAATTTTCTTCTTATCAAAACTTTAGAACAATTTATTTACGCAAACGACACCGCAATCGTTTGCAATTTTATTTTTTACAAAAAAGATTATTGTTATTTTTGATAAAATGTTAAATTTCTTACTTATATTTTTCAATCGTACCCATGAAAAAACATCAAGTTACCATAAAAGACATTGCTAAATTATTGAATGTTTCGCCCTCAACCGTTTCAAGAGCGCTTAAAGACCACCCGGACATCAGTGAAGCAACGCGAATAAAAGTACAGGAATTAGCTGCCGACCTTAATTACAAACCAAATATTATAGCCCGAAGCCTGCGCGAACGAAGAAGTAATATTATAGGTGTAATTATACCCAAAATTGTTCACCATTTTTTTTCATCGGTCATTGGAGGTATTCAGGAATATGCCCTCAGCAAAGGTTACAATACCATTTTTACGCAATCGGAAGAATTACTCTCACGAGAAATTGAAAATGTTAAAACCCTGCTTTCCAGCCGAGTGGACGGCATCATCATATCCCTTACAAAAGAAACGGAAAACTACGATCACCTTCATAATATTGAAGAAGCCGGAGTACCCATCGTTTTTTTCGACCGGGCAGCTAAAGGAATTCAGGCCGACAAAGTAATTATTGATGATTTTGACGCAGCAAAAAAAGCCACGGAACACCTTATTAAAAATGGCGGCACAAAATTTCTCCATTTTTCGGGCCCGGATAATTTAGACATCACCGAAAAACGTAAAAACGGATTTTTACATGCACTGAATAATTATAAAATATCAGATAACAACATTCAAATCATAAAAAGTGACAATTTCCGTGAAGGAAAAGAAAATATGCATAAAATTATTCGATCCGGCAATATTCCCGATGCTGTCTTTACGGTAAACGATCTAACTGCCGCCGGAGCTCTTTCGGCCATCAATGAAGCCGGACTAAAAGTGCCGCAGGATATTTTGCTGATGGGTTTCACCAATGAAATGATTTCATCCATATCCAACCCGCCAATCAGCTCGGTAGAGCAAAATGGCTTTGATATGGGCCATAAAGCAGCCGAGCTGCTCATTAACAGAATCATTTCGGAAAGCGATACCGAATACATTACCAATATAATACCTACTGAACTTGTAATAAGAAAATCTTCACAAGCTTCAGAGCGTTAATACATTTTCTGCGCTCAAAACAATTAGCTCCGGCATGCAAGCTTGAGTTTCTTTACGTATTCTTTTTTTCAACCTAATATTAAAGGTGTCGGAATTATGACAGCTTAAGAAATTGGTATCGTTTGCGTTGAATTCAAGACAAAAATTAAATCAAATTGCTTTGCCTATAATTTTATTTTTGTATATTTGCCTGCGATGACAGTTTGATACTTTCCCAAAAGTCCGCAAAATTGCGGAAGTTTGAGTTTATGCCTTTTTTATGAATATGAGTAAGTCTGCCACAGTGCCGGCTTTAATATAAATCATAAAAAAATTATCTTATGAAGGCTAAACCAAAATTAAGTTTTTGGCAAATCTGGAATATGAGCTTCGGCTTTCTTGGTATTCAGTTTGGATTTGCCCTGCAAAATGCTAATGTCAGCAGAATTTTTGAAACCCTCGGTGCGAATATTGATAATATACCAATCCTGTGGATTGCGGCTCCCGTAACCGGCCTAATTGTTCAACCCATTATCGGGCATTGGAGCGATAACACTTGGGGACGCCTCGGACGTCGTCGTCCTTTCTTCTTAGTCGGGGCCATATTAGCTTCACTCGCACTCATTGTAATGCCCAACTCGCCCATGCTTTGGGTTGCGGCCGGAATGCTTTGGATATTAGATGCTTCCATAAACATTTCCATGGAACCGTTCAGAGCTTTTGTAGGCGACATGTTGCCTTCGGAGCAAAGAACCGCCGGCTTTGCCATGCAGAGTTTCTTTATAGGCATTGGTGCCGTGGTAGCTTCTCTTCTGCCTTATGTTATGACCAATTGGATTGGAATATCAAACACTGCCCCTGAAGGAGAAATCCCCGATTCGGTAAAATTCTCTTTCTACATAGGCGCTGCTGCCTTTATAGCTTCGGTAGTCTGGACGGTATTCAGCACTAAAGAATACTCACCCGAAGAATTGAAAACATTCGATGACCACAAGGAAGAACCGGAACTTTCTGAAGAAGAAAATTCCGTAAACACAAGCAAGGCCGTAAAAACATCAAGTAAAGTTGGAATTGTTTCAGCTTTAATCGGAATTAGCATTTCGATATTGCTTTTCTTTATTCATGCCAAGCAGGAAGTATATATCCTCGGTTTTGGTTTAATCATTTTCGGTTTATTGGAACTTTTTTCGGCTTTCCTTCAGAAAAGAGGAAAAAAAGGCGGATTTATTTCCGTTCTAAATGACCTTAATGCCATTCCGTTCACCATGAAGCAACTTGCCGTTGTGCAGTTTTTTTCTTGGTTTGCCCTCTTTGCCATGTGGATATATACCACCAACGGTGTAACTGCCGACAAATACAACATGCAAATTGATAAAGAAATGATACAATTTCTGGAAACAGAAATTGTGGCAGATGCAGAAATTTCGGATGAAAGGAAAAATGAATTAACGAAAGAATTAAACATCTATAAAACGAAAATAGATAATTCGGAAAAAGCAGCCATAAAAGTTAATACAGTTAAATATTTTCTTTCCGGACGATTATTTAATGAAACCGAACTCGCCGAAAATATTGAGAAAGCACTGGCCGGCTATACCGGAAAAGACAAAGAAACAGCAAGTGAATTAGCCGAAGAATTAAAAGATTTCCGTAATAAAAAAAATCCGGACTTAAACTTTGAGACCGTGGATTTTGCCTATAAAGCGCTGGCAGCCCAAAGGCTGAATTTACCGAATATTGATACAAAAAGATTCGAGAAGTACGTCCGCCTAAAAGAAATACGAAAAGAATTTAATGACGGTGCCGATTGGGTTGGCGTAGGTTTTGGCGTTTATAACGGTTTTGCGGCAGTATTCGCATTTCTCTTGGTATTTCTGGCCAAACTTACCAATCGAAAAATCACTCACATGATTGCCCTGGTAGTCGGCGGACTCAGCTACCTGTTTATATTCTATACAAATGACACACGCTGGATTCTGCTGCTGCCGTTTGTAGGAATAGGTTTGGCTTGGGCCAGTATTCTCGCCATGCCCTACGCAATTCTGACCGGCTCATTGCCGCAAAACAAAATGGGCGTATATATGGGAATTTTCAATTTTTTTATTGTAATTCCACAGATTTTGGCAGCGAGTATTCTCGGCTATCTTGTTCAATCTCTATTCAAAGGTGAAGCCATCTATGCGATGGTATTGGGCGGCGTATCACTTCTTATTGCAGCAGCAACGGTTCTCTTTGTGAAAGATGAAGATTAAACAAACCATATCATTAATCCTCCGGCAGAAGCAAAAAAAGTTTCTGCCGGCTTTTAACTAATATTGAAATAACTGTTATTTTATGATTAAAGGCTTAATTTTTGACCTCGACGGCGTACTCGTTGATACGGCGAAATACCATTACAAAGCTTGGAAAGACCTTGCGGCTTCGCTCGGTTTTGACTTCAGCGAAAAAGATAATGAAAAACTTAAAGGCGTAAGCCGAATGACCTCGCTGGATATTCTTTTGAAAACCGGAAACATTACACATCTTTCCAATGAAAAAAAAGAAGAACTTGCGCACACAAAAAATACGCAGTATGTGGCTTATATCGATAAAATGCAACCCGATGAAATACTGCCGGGTGCGCTTGAATTTCTGCAAACCGCAAAAAATGACGGCTATAAAATTGCTTTGGGTTCGGCCAGCAAAAATGCCGAGAGAATTATCAATCGTCTGAAAATCAAACAATATTTTGATGCCATTATTGACGGCACAAAAGTAGCAAAAGCTAAGCCCGACCCGGAAGTATTCCTGAAGGGGGCCGAAGAAATGGGTACAGAACCCAAAGAGTGCATTGTTTTTGAAGACGCACAAGCCGGAATTGAAGCAGCAAAAAACGGCGGATTTAAAGCCGTAGGAATCGGACAAGCAGATATTCTGAGCCAAGCCGACATAGTCTTTCCCGGCCTGGCGGGTTTAAAACCCAAAGATATTATTCAACAACTGTAAAAGAGCACAGAACTCAAAAAATCAAACAAACACGAATAACAAACAAGTAATCAGCAATGAAACAATACATCAAGCACCAACCCTGGGAAATTATAGAAGAAGGTTTACTGCCGGAATACAACAAAGTATCAGAAAGTATCTTTAGCATTGGCAACGGAAAATTCGGCCAACGCGGAAATTTCGAAGAATACTATTCCGGCGACAGCCTGCAAGGCAATTATATTTCGGGTATTTATTATCCCGACAAAACCCGTGTAGGCTGGTGGAAAAACGGATATCCGGAATATTTTGCAAAAGTACTGAATGCTCCGGACTGGATTGGCATTAAAATAAAAATTGACGGAGAAAAACTCGACCTTGCCAAGTGCAAAATAACTGATTTTAAGCGCATTCTGGATATGAAAAACGGCTATTTCAGAAAACGTTATGTAGCCGAATTGAAAAACGGAAAGAAATTTCATGTCAATTCCAAACGATTCTTAAGCATTGTAAATGATGAATTAGGCATTATAAAATACAGCATAAAGCCGTTGAATTTCGACGGAAAAATTGAAGTACTGGCTGATGTAAATGCCGATGTGAAAAATCAGGATGCCAACTATGACGAAAAATTCTGGAAAGAAATTGAAACTTCAGCATCGGTAAAACCATACACCATTGCCGAAACCTACAAAACAGAATTTAGAGTGTGCACGGCGTTTGATATGCAGTTTAGTTTTGATGAAAAACCAATAACACCGGAAAATATTCAACGTATTGAGGAAGAAAAATATGCCGGATACAGCTTTGAACTGCCCGTGAAAAAAGACCGTGAAACCATTCTCTACAAATATGCCGCTATTACTTCGTCTTTGTATCATTCGAAGGAAGATTTGGCGCAAAAGGCCTATGAAACTTTGGATTATGCCCTAAAAAACGGATACGAAAAACTAAAAGAAGAAAACTATGCCGCATGGGCAAAAAAATGGAACGACAGCGACATTGTAATAGAAGGTGATACTGCTGCGCAGCAAGGTATTCGTTACAATATCTTCCAAATGAACCAAACCTATACCGGCAAAGACGAACGCCTGAACATAGGCCCCAAAGGCCTTACCGGCGAAAAATACGGCGGAAGCACTTATTGGGATACCGAAGCCTACATGCTGCCTTTCTACCTGAGCACGGCCGAGCAAAAAGTGGCACGTAATCTTTTAATTTATCGCTACAAGCATTTGCAAAAAGCCATTGAGAACGCCGAAAAGCTCGGCTTCAAAAACGGTGCGGCGCTCTACCCCATGGTTACCATGAACGGTGAAGAATGCCACAACGAATGGGAAATTACTTTTGAAGAAATTCACCGAAACGGTGCCATTGCTTATGCCATTTTTAATTATGTGCGTTACACCGAAGACAAAGACTATCTGTCAGATTACGGCTTGGAAGTACTCATCGCCATTTCCCGTTTTTGGTCGCAACGCGTAAACTTTTCGGAAGAACGACAAAAATACGTAATGCTCGGCGTAACCGGCCCCAATGAATACGAAAACAATGTAAACAACAACTGGCATACCAACAATATTGCCTGTTGGACAATGGATTACACCCGTGAAGTAACGGATTACGTTAAAAAGAATGCACCGAAAAAATATAAAGAACTCAGCCAAAAAATAAATTTTGACGAACAATCCGAAACTTCCAAATGGAAAGATATTTCGGAAAATATGCACTTCCCTTATGATGAAAAACGACAAGTTTATTTGCAGCAAGACGGTTTTTTAGACAAGGAATTGAAAAACAAAAAAGAACTCTCGCATCTCGAAATGCCCATTCACCAACACTGGTCATGGGACAGAATCCTGCGTTCCTGCTACATCAAGCAAGCCGATGTTTTGCAAAGCATGTACTTTTTTGAAGACCGGTTCGACACGGAAACCATTCGCCGACACTATAATTTTTACGAGCCAATGACGGTACATGAATCATCGCTTTCATCTTGCGTGCATTCCATTTTGGCCGCCAAAATTGGCGATAAAGAGCGCGCCTACAAATTTTACCTGAATGCGGCACGCCTCGATTTGGACGATTACAATAACGACACCGAAGACGGCCTGCACATTACCAGCATGGGCGGCACTTGGATGACTGTGGTTCAGGGCTTTGGCGGAATGCGCATAAAAAACGGCAAACTGTCATTTAACCCTTTTGTACCCGAACAATGGAGTTCCTTTTCATTTAAAATAAATTTTAGAGGAATTACATTAAAAATTCAAATTTCCAAAACAGAAATTATAATCAATAACGAAAGCAATTCCGATTTGGAAATCTATTTGAACGACCGCATTCATACCATTGAAGCGCACAACGATTTTATTGAAAAAGTCAATGCTTAACAGTTTGATTTCCTTTTATTTATAAACCATAAACGGTCATAACATGAAGCAATTATTTGGAATTTTTCTTGCAACTGCCCTTTTCTTTACGGCTTGCGACCCCAAAGAAAACGCATCCGATTTACGCTTGCCCGAGAATGATTTTATCATAGGTTTGGCAAGTCCGGTAAATTTGAATACCGACACCACACGCATTTTTCTCAAAGGCTACTTCCCCGAAATTCCGCTATTTGACAGCATCAGTGTGCATACTTCTTTGGATGCAAAGCTGTCGGCTGATTCTTCTGAACTGCTTTTAATTTCAAAAAATAACAGCTTGCCGAAACTCTCGGTTTTGGAATTTCATATCGGAAAAGACAAACAATCCGTTTTGCTGAAAACATCCGGGAAAGTAACGCACACGCTCACTTTTGACCCTAAAGGCAAGACGTTTAATTCCGTACAAATGAAGGGCGAAATGAATGCCTGGAATCCGGAAACAACCCCCTTGCAGGAAGAGAACGGCCTGTGGACAACAAATATCGAAGTGGAACCCGGCAGCTATCAGTACATCTATGTTATCGACGGGAAGGAAGTATTGGACAATACTAATCCGGATTCTGTAAGCAACGGCATGGGTGGTTTCAATTCGGTGATGAAAGCAGGCAATTCAAGTTCCGTAGAAAAGCCCCGCCTTCATACCCAAAGTTTCGACAAAAAAAGCATACGGATTTTCGTTGAAGGCGAACCGGATGCGCTTTTTGTATTCGCTGACAATGTTCTCATCAAGCCGTCTGCTGTTAAAGTAACCGGCAACGGATACAGTATTCCGCTTTCATCCGGTTTGGCAAAAAAGGATCGTGTGTATATTCGTGCTTATGCTTATAATGAAGGCGGTATTTCAAATGATTTGCTGATTCCGCTGAAAAACGGGAAAGTCATTGAAAATGCGCAGACCTTGGATCGTACCGATTTCCGCACGGCCACGCTTTATAATGCATTCATTGACCGCTTTTACAATGCCAAGCCCGAAAACGACCGTCCCACTCCCGATCCCGACATTCATCCTAAAGCTAATTACCACGGCGGCGATATTGCCGGCGTTACCGAAAAAATTAAAGACGGCTATTTTTCTGATTTGGGAATAAATACCGTTTGGATTTCGCCGGTTATAAAAAACCCGGAAGGTGCTTTCGGAAAATATCCCGAACCCGAAACTAAATTTTCAGCCTACCATGGTTATTGGCCGATTTCTTTCAACAGAATTGACCACCGATTAGGAACTGCCGAAGAATTAAAAGAGCTTGTAAAAACCGCTCACGAAAACGACATGAATGTGCTGCTGGATTTTGTAGCCAATCACATTCACGAAGAACATCCGTACTACAAGGCCAATCCGGAAGTCGCCACCAATCTTTATTTACCTGATGGCTCGTTAAATACCGAACTTTGGGACACGCAAAGACTAACCACATGGTTTGATACATTTCTGCCTACGCTGGATTTAAGTCGGCCCGAAGTGTATGAAATGCTGACCGACTCGGCCGTATTCTGGATTAAAGAATACAATTTGGACGGTTTCCGGCACGATGCCACCAAACACGTACCCGAAATTTTCTGGCAGACACTCACACATAAACTTAAAACGGAAGTGATAATTCCCGAAAATCGTCCCTTATATCAAATTGGTGAAACCTACGGCTCGCCGCAACTCATCAGCAGCTACGTGAACACCGGACAGTTGGATGCCCAATTCGACTTCAATATGTATGACAGTTGGGTGAGTGTATTGGCCGGCCGAAACAGCTTTGAAAATGCCGCTGAAACCATGCAGAAAAGCCTGAAATATTACGGTCATCATCACCTTATGGGAAACATTACCGGTAATCAGGATCGCGGCCGATTTATTTCTTATGCTTCCGGCTCATTGAAATTTTCGGAAGATTCAAAATATGCCGGCTGGAACCGAGAAATAGGCGTGGATGATCCGGTGGGTTACAAAAAAGCCGCCATGCTGAATGCGCTGACAGCTACAATACCCGGACTACCCGTAATTTACTACGGCGATGAAATAGGAATGCCGGGCGGCAACGACCCCGACAACCGCCGCATGATGCGCTTTGACAGCCTGAAACAGGAAGAAAAAAACTTGCGAGAAATCACAGCCAAACTTCTGAATTTCAGAAGACAATCCATGCCTTTGATTTACGGGGAAACCGAAATACTTTTGGCCGACGAAACCGGCTTTGTAATGAAAAGAAATTATTTCGGCAAACAAGTATATGTGGTCATCAACAATTCAGACTCCGAGCGCAGATTAGAATTTGAAACCGATATTTCCGAAAAAAATACAAAAACACTTATGAAAAATAAACTCAAAGCCGATAACAATAAATTTATAATCGATTTACCGCCAAATTCATTTGAAATTGTTCACAACTAAGGACTTTTGAACGTCCGGAGGACTTCAAAACGTCCGGGAAAAGGACTCTTGAATATCCGGTAGTTCCTGAGCAACAGTCGAAGGGAGGACTTTAAAACGCCCGAAAAAAAAGGACTTTTGAACGTCCGGAGGACTTCAAAACGTCCGGGAAAAAGGACTTTTGAACGTCCGAAAGACTTCAAAACGTCCGAAAGAATCGAAAAAAATAAACCAACACGTTCAAAAGTCCTCCGGACGTTTTGAAGTGTTTCCGAACAAGTTCAAGTACAAATTAACTATGTTATTTTAAAAGTCGAGCTATGAATTAACTATGTTATTTTGCAAGTATTCATTATAATTAGGTATATTTGACAAAAATAACATAAACAAAAATCATGATAAAAGACCGAAAGATAAGTAAAGAAATAATTGCTGCACTCAACTCGCACGAGATAGTGGTGCTGCTTGGTACAAGGCAGGCCGGCAAGACTACTTTAACAAAAATTATTTCGGAACGATCAGATTTTACAAAAGAGCAAATCTTTTTTTATGATTTTGAAGACAAATCAAAAAGGCAACTGTTCAATATTGAAAATATCGGCATTGAATTATTGAAAAATATCTTTTCAATAGAGGGTATTGATACCAATATGCCGTCATTACTGATATTTGATGAAATTCAGTATCTCGAAGACCCGGCAAATCTGCTCAAAATAATTCATGACCATTTTCCAAAACTCAAAGTAGTGGCAACCGGCTCTTCAAGTTTACGAATCAAGCATAAATTCAGCGATTCGCTTGCCGGAAGACGACGCATATTTAATATTGAACCCTTGAGTTTTGATGAATTTCTGAAATTCAAAGAAGCCGATAAGTTATTAAAAGTAAAAGAAATAATCTTATTGGAGAATAATAAAGCAAATGCAACTCAACTGTATAATGCACACAAAAGCCAATTGCTCAACTTTTTCAATGAATATCTGACTTACGGCGGTTACCCCGAAGTGGTTTTACTTGACGGCCGCGAAAAGAAAATTCAAAAATTGAAAAATATCGCAGATGCTTATATTCAGAAAGACATTCGCGAATATGCCAATATTGAAGACATTGATGCTTACAACCGCCTGATAAAATATGTTGCCGTAAATTCCGGTAATCTTATCAATATCTCAAGCATCAGCACGCTTATCGGAATTAGTCAGGCTTCGGTAAAAAAATACATTAATTTGTTGGCGGAAACATTTATCATCGGAAAACTTCATCCGTTTCACACGAACAAAAACAAAGAAATATCAAAAAATTATAAGCTGTATTTTAAAGATACCGGGATAAGAAATCTGCAAATTTTGGATTTCAACATTCCCGGAAATCGCTCAGATAAAAGCATACTTTATGAAACATATTGTTTTAACAGACTTTACAATCACAAAGGTATATTGGAAGAATTGTTTTTTTATCGCACAAAATCAAAAACAGAGATTGATTTCATACTGAAAAAAGAAACCGGTTTGCAATTACTGGAAATAAAATCTTATGATTTTGACAAGAGTGTACGCGCGTTTTCTGCATTTCTGGAAAAATACGAAGAACGTTTCGGAAATATTAAATTCACTGTAATTAACAAATCTAAATTTCAAAAAAATGAAAAGACAGAATATATACCCGCCTGTATTTTTTAGGCAGTTCAAAACATCTGCAAAAAAGGACTTTTGAACGTCCGGAGGACTTCAAAACGTCCGGGAAAATCGAAAATGGTACTCCAAACACCTTCAAAAGTCCTCCGGACGTTTTGAAGAGTTTGCCATAAAACAATAATTATTTATAAACAAAACCCGTATTCACCCATGAAAAATCCAATTTACATTTTACTGAGCATGGCTTTTTTGCTGCTCTTGTTTGCCTTTGCCTGCAACAATGCCGAGCCGAAAGAAGATGCCGGAGAAAAACTGACAAAAGACACGCTTACAAGCGTAGTTAAACCTGATGAACGCACCAAAGATGCTGTTATTTACGAAGTAAACATCCGCCAATACACCGAAGAAGGAACTTTCAAAGCCTTTGAGAAACATATTCCCCGACTTGATTCACTCGGCGTGGACATTCTTTGGCTCATGCCCATTTATCCCATTTCGGAAAAGAATCGCAAAGGCGAGCTTGGCAGCTATTATGCCGTAGCCGACTATAAAGGAGTAAACCCAAATTTTGGTACCGAAGAAGATTTGAAATCGTTGATTGAAACCGCCCACCAACACGATATGCTCGTGATTCTTGATTGGGTAGCCAATCATACCGGCTGGGATAACCATTGGATTGAAGAACATCCCGAATGGTACACCAAAGACAGCACCGGAACTGTTGTAATGCCCGAGGGGACGGACTGGACCGACGTAGCCGACCTAAACTACGACAATGAAGAAATGCGCGAAGCCATGACCGATGCCTTAGTATATTGGGTAAAAGAATTTGATGTGGACGGCTACCGCTGCGATGTAGCCGGAATGGTGCCCACGGATTTTTGGAACAATCTTCGCCCGAAATTAGACGAAATAAAACCCGTATTTATGTTGGCAGAAGCCGAACAACTTGATTTGCACGAAGAAGCTTTTGAGATGGGCTATGCATGGCATTTGCACCACATAATGAACGAAGTAGCCGCCGGAAAACAAAATGCCGACAGCCTGCGTAAATATTTCAAAAGAGCAAAAGAAAAGTATCCGCAAGAAGTTTACCGCATGAGCTTCACAAGCAACCACGATGAAAACTCATGGAACGGAACCGTATTTGAACGCATGCCCGACAGCTACAAAACCTTTGCAGCATTTACTTTTGCCGCGCCCGGAATGCCCTTAATCTATAGCGGACAAGAAGCCGGTTTGGATAAACGTTTGGAATTCTTCAAAAAAGACCAAATTGAATGGCAAGCACACGAAATGGGCGAATTATACAAGAAACTCACGCGCATAAAAGCCGAAAATCCGGCTTTACACAACGGGGCTTACGGCGGTAAGATGGAATTTGTAAAAACTACCAAGTATAATAAAATATTCGCTTTCTCACGTACAAAAGACAACAATACCGTCCTCTCGGTTTTCAATTTTTCCGACAAGCAAACAGAGTTTAAAATCAACAAAACAAAAGGAACATTTATAGACGCCCTGTCAGGGAAAAAAACAGAAATAAACAAAGACACAAAAATGAAACTTGAACCGTGGGAATTTAAAATTTTCATAAAAAAATCTTCCGACGAATAAGAACCTGACTGCAATACACGTTTAATTACTGAAATCATCATTTTCCTTCTCCGGCGGTTATACCTGTTACTTTTCACAAAAAAATAATATCTTAGCCGTCGGAGTCTTTTACACATCAGTTGTGAAAGACAAAATTTATAAATTCGAATTTTTCGCTTAAATTCTTCCGATTATGAAAAAAGCTTTACGATTATTCATCCTTTTATTTATCGCAGCCCAAAGCATACAGGCGCAAAACATAGAACGCGTGGAACCGCCCAACTGGTGGACCGGCATGGAAAACAAGGAACTGCAACTGATGGTGTACGGGAAAAACATTGCCGAAAGCATCGTACAAATTGAGTCTGATATAGCCGAACTGATGGTTACGCACATTGTTTCCAACAAAAATTACTTATTTCTGGATATAAAAATTGCCCCGGATGCAAAAGCCGGAAAATTCACACTTGACTTCTATAAAAACAATGAACTGATTGGACAATACGATTACGTTCTGAAAGAGAAAAAAGAACAAAAGCGGGGGTTCTCAAGCGAGGATTTCATATACCTGCTCATGCCCGACCGCTTTGCCAACGGTGATTATACCAATGACAATACCGATGACACCAAAGAAAAAGCAGATCGCTACAATCCCGACGGACGGCACGGCGGCGACATTCAAGGCGTTATTGACCACTTGGATTACATACAAAATTTAGGAATGACAGCCGTTTGGTTAAATCCGGTTCTCGAAAACAACCGCAAGCATGTGTCTTACCACGGATACGGAATTACCGATTTCTACAAAACCGATCCGCGCATGGGAACCAACGACCTATACAAACGCTTGGCACAAGAACTCCGCAACCGCGATATGAAACTGATTGCCGATATGATTTTTAATCACTGCGGCTCAAAACACTGGTGGATGGACGATTTACCTACCGATGATTGGTTGAATCACAATGAAAATTTTCGCACCAATTATCGCGGCAGCACGGTAATGGATCCGCACACATCGCAAATCGACAAAAAACACATGGTGGAGGGTTGGTTTGTGGAAAGCATGCCCGATTTAAACCAAAATAATCCTTTTCTGGCTCGCTATCTGATACAAAACAGTATCTGGTGGATTGAATTTGCCGAATTGGACGGCATACGTATGGATACTCAGCCCTACCCTTACAAAGAATTCATGGCGGAATGGGCGAAAACCGTCAGAGAAGAATATCCGGACATCACTCTGCTGGGCGAAACATGGTTGCATTTTTCAGCTTTTACGGCCTATTTTCAGGGCGACAGCCCCGTTTCCGGCGATTATAATTCGTATCTGAACAGCGTTACCGATTTTCCGCTCTATTACGCAACGGCTGATGCTTTCAATGAAAACGAAGGTTGGAAACAAGGCATGGCTCGCTTGTATCTGCAACTTGCTCAGGACTTCCTGTATTCCGACCCGAACAGTTTGGTAATTTTTCCCGACAATCACGATTTAGACCGCATATACTCCACATTGGGAGAAGACAGCGACAAATTGAAAATGCTCTTGGGATTTTTGCTCACCACCCGCGGTATTCCCATGATGTACTACGGCACCGAAATTCTCATGACCGGACACGAACACCAAGGTCACGGATACATTCGAGAAGATTTCCCGGGCGGTTGGAAAACAGATAAGCGCAACACTTTTACGGAAGAAGATCGTACCGATGAAGAAAACGAAATGCACAACTTCATAAAACGACTGGCCGATTGGCGAAAATCCAATCCCGATCTGATGCAGGCCAAACTCACCCACTTTATTCCGGAAAACGGTGTATATGTTTATTTCAGGCATAAGGAAGACAAAGCTGTCATGGTAATTCTCAACAATAACCCAAAGCAAGCCGGAAAAATCCATTTGAAACGTTTTGACGAAATTCTCAAAAACTACAATCGGGCTTGGAATGTGCTTAACGGCGAAGAAATATTCTTTCGGGAAACTTTTGAAGTTGAAAAGAAATCCGTAACAATTTTACAATTGGAACAATTAGAGTAAATTTAAACTATGGTTTATCACAATGGTATATTTTATTTATCGACAGACAGCGCTCTGCACTTTCCGGAGACTGAGCTTTTCGGAGGCTGAGCCTGTCGAAGCCGGTGTCTGTTGATACGGCTTCGACAGGCTCAGCCTCCGGATAAACTATAAAAACCAACACCATTTTAAACCAAAATTAGAACAGAAGGCATGAGCTGCAATACGGTATCATTATTTCATGCCTCATTAAGCATA
>CAYYQW010000020.1:47520-52661 GCA_964472505.1 uncultured Bacteroidaceae bacterium
AACAGAAGGCATGAGCTGCAATACGGTATCATTATTTCATGCCTCATTAAGCATATTTTTAAAACAGTAAACACATACCCATGAAACTCAATACCCTTCTGATAATTATTATTGCCGCTTTTGTCGGAAAAATTTCCGCTCAGACAGTAAGCACCGACCCTGAATTTCCTACACCCTCGCGAGCGGTAACCGTTACTTTTGATGCCACCGGTTCGGAATTACAAGGCTACACCGGAGACGTATATGTGCATACAGGCGTAATAATAGAGGGCGAAGAAAATTGGCAATATGTTATTGGCAATTGGGGAGTTAATAACGAACAACCCCAAGCTACACGTATTAGTACCGACCTATATCAAATAAAGATCACTCCAACCGTTACTGACTATTATGGGGTTCAAGCCGGCGAAATTGTAAAGGAACTGTGCATGGTTTTTAGAAGTTCTGATGCAACAATGCAGTCAAGACCTGATTTTTTTATACCTGTATATTCGGAAGAAGGCCTGCGTATCACTTCACCGGACAGTACCGCAATTTTTTCATTGGGCGATGATGTGCTGATAGAAGCCGTAGCACTATTTGCAACCGATATGACCCTTTATGTTAATGAAACGGAGCAGACTTCCGTAACAGCCAATGAATTATCATATACTTACACAGCCGTACAAACCGGAAACAATACCATCCGAGTGGTGGCTACTGACGGCATTGAAACAATAGAAGAAACATCGCATTTTTTTGTGCGTGAAGCCAATGCCGTAGCCGACCTGCCAAGTGCCGATCTGCATGACGGCATAAACTACATTGATGATAATACCGTAACCCTTGTGCTGTATGCGCCTTTCAAAGAATTTGTTTTTGTAAAAGGGAGCTTTAACAACTGGGAATTAACCCAGGAAAATCAGATGACACAAACGCCTGACGGCAATCGCTATTGGATTACTTTAAACGATCTCACACCCGGACAGGAATATATTTATCAATATGTTATTGACGGCGAACTGACCATTGCCGATCCGTATTGCGATAAAATCTCCGACCCGTGGAATGATCAATACATCAACAACAATACGTACCCGAATTTAATTGATTATCCTTCGGAACACACAAGCGGCATTGCATCGGTTTTTCAAACTGCACAAGAACCCTATCAGTGGCAAACTACCGATTTTCAGCCGCCGGCTAATGAAGATTTGATAATTTATGAACTTCATATTCGCGACTTTATACATGCTCACAATTACACCACTTTAATTGACACACTCAGTTATCTTAAAACACTCGGTATTAACGCCGTAGAACTCATGCCCGTGAATGAATTTGAAGGTAACAGCAGTTGGGGTTACAACCCGTCTTTTTATTTTGCTCCGGATAAATATTACGGCCCCAAAAATGACCTAAAAGCTTTTATCGACAGTTGCCATGCCAACGGAATGGCGGTTATTTCGGATATTGTCCTAAACCACTCCTACGGACAATCGCCGCTGGTGCAAATGTATTTTGACCCTACAGCCGGCGAGGACGGACAGCCCACGCCGGAAAATCCTTGGTATAATGTAAGTTCACCCAATACGGATTACTCATGGGGTTTCGACTTCGACCATGAAAGTCAGGATACCAAAGATTTTGTGGATCGCGTAAACAGCTATTGGTTAGAAGAATATAAATTCGATGGCTTCCGTTTTGACTTCACCAAAGGTTTCACCAATACGCCCGGTAACGGTTGGGCTTTTGATCAAGCGCGCATTAATATTTTAAAACGCATGGCCGGCGAAATATGGTCTTTCAATCCCTCCGCCTATGTAATTTTAGAGCATTTTGCCGACAATTCCGAAGAAATTATTCTGGCAGATTACGGCATGCTCATTTGGGGAAATCTGAATCATGCCTACTCCGAAGCCGCCATGGCTTACGAAGACGGCTGGGATTTTTCATGGACTTCCTACCAAAATCGGGGCTGGAGCATGCCGCATTTGATAAGTTACAT
This sequence comes from uncultured Bacteroidaceae bacterium, assembly GCA_964472505.1. Classification (GTDB taxonomy): domain Bacteria; phylum Bacteroidota; class Bacteroidia; order Bacteroidales; family JAADGE01; genus JAYEIA01. The sequence goes on from CAYYQW010000020.1 coordinate 49,508, forward strand.
GGAAAGCCACGACGAAGAACGCATGATGTACCGCAACCTGAATTGGGGAAACACATCCGGAGATTATGATATTACCGAACCGGAAACCGCCTTGGAGAGGGTTAAATTGGCATCGGTTTTCTTTTTAACCATTCCCGGGCCGAAAATGCTCTGGCAATTTGAAGAACTCGGTTACGACTACAGTATTAACCATTGCCCGGACGGAACTATCGACGAAAACTGCCGCGTATCGGAAAAACCTATCGTCTGGGATTACTACGATGAGCCGAAACGCCGCGAGCTTTACGATTTTTTCGGTACAATTATTGAACTGAGAACAAGCTACGATGTATTCCGAACGGAAGATTATACCATAAGTGCAGAAGATGCCGTGAAAGAAATTATCTTAAACGGAGATACCATGAACATTCACATCATCGGTAATTTTGACGTGGAAAGCCAAAGCAAAGTTCCCTCTTTTTCGCCGCAAGGCACCTGGTATGAATATTTTACCGGGACCGAAATAAACACACCGGAATCTATGACTTTAGCAGCCGGAGAATACCGCCTGTACACCAACAAAAAAATACCCGGATTTGAATATGCCGTGCCGCCGGTTGCCGCCGATGTCAGCTTCACCGGAGAACTGACCGTGGGCGACACCCTCAGCGGAACCTACAGCTACAGCGATGCCAACAACGACCCCGAAGGGGAATCAATATATCAATGGTACACGGCAGCAGCTGCCAACGGAGCCGGCACAGAAGCCATAGCCGGAGCCAATGAGTTGCAATACATCCTTACGGGAAAAGAGAAAGACAAATACATAGCTTTGGGAGTTACACCGGTAGCCGAATCAGACAACGAAAGCACCGGCAAAGAAGTGCGTTCCGATTTTGAAGGACCCGCGGAAGGCATAGAGGAAACGACCATTTATCCCAATCCTTTAGACCAAAATGAACTGACAATCATGGGCGAAAAGCCCTTTAAAACAATCATAATTTATGACCGTAACGGCCAAAAGCTCTTTGAAACAGAACTGCCCGCCGGTACGCGACAAACCATTGAAACCCGGGCTTTACAAAACGGATTTTACATCATTCAGCTTAAAAACGAAAACACAAGCGAATACAAAAAACTGCAGGTGATAAAAAACAATCAATAGAATAAACGGCATTAAGCCCTGAAATATAAAGATACAGCCCGCAAGCACAGCAAAAGTTTGCGGGCTTTTTATTGACCTGTTTTTTGTAATTCAAAAAAAATCGTTTAGATTTACACTGACAAACTCGGAAAACTATATATAAAAGCTTCGCCTCTGCCTGAAAAAATATACATACACGAAAGAGCGTACAAAGGGAAAAAACGCCTGATATTGCACTATGGCTACAATGAAGAAATAAACAGCATTGTACGAAAAATTCCCGGCCGATGTTGGAGCGAAACGCTCAGGTCGTGGCACTTGCCGACCGATTGTAACTTAGAGAAACTGCAAGCGGCATACCAAAACAAAGTCCTTTTTCTGCGCAGAGAAGCCCCGAACGAAACTCAAGAAAAAATACTGAACATATATGGCCGACATCTTAAGCTGAAGCGTTTGAGTAAATCGACCGCTGATATTTATTTGCCTTTCTTTCGGGAATTTCTTCACTCCGTACCCTTCGATACGATTAACAATCTAAGCCACAAGGAGATACATACCGCACTTGAAAAATTATTGCAGAGAGAGCATTTCTCCGAGACCCGGAAAAGGCAAATGATTTCAGCCGTCAAGTTTTATTATGAGCGGATTCTCGGTCGCGACCGTATGTATTTTAACTTCGGGCAGGAATACCGCATATTAAATTCGGAAGCAAGTCTTAATTTTGCTGAAATAACTAAGCTTTTGAAAAAGTTTGACAAATCTTCCGAAAAACTGCTTTTTTTTCTCAAATACCACTTAGCCTTCTCGCCCGAAGAAATTGCAGAGATAAGCCTGCAAGGCAGCAAATCAGTAATCCGTAAATTAACCGGCCGAGAAAACAAAGCCGCTGCCGATATGCTGAAACATTTGGTTGTCCGGCACTACAAAATAAACAAGCCAACACATTTTTTGTTTGAAAACAAACGTGCAGAATTACTTGATGCACAGAGTATCCGAAAAAAAATCTATTATCTCTGCGCCAAATACCAAACCGTTGAAATTTACAAGCAAGAATATGACAATGCAGCCCGGCAGGCCGAATTTTCTGAGACAACAATAAAAAATTACCGAAGTGCATTTTTGAGTTTTCTGAAATATTATAAGTTCAAACACCCGGCAACAATAAGCGATGAGCAAATACGCGACTACATACAGCACCTGACAAATTTTTCGGAATACCACCAAAACAATACCGTGAATGCGCTGAAATTCTACTATAAACATGCATTGAAGCGGCCTACAAGTCCGCAGGTTTTTGTACGCGGAAAAAGCAAAAAAGATTTGCCCGATGTATTCAGCAAAGAAGAAATAGGAAGCATACTGCGTACTATCAGTAATCTGAAGCACAAAACCCTGATTATGCTTATATACTCTTGCGGAATGCGCCGGAGCGAGGCAAGAAACCTGAAAATAGAACACATTAACGGAAAGGCAAAAATAATACGTATTATCGGAGCCAAAGGAAAGAAAGACAGACGTGTGGTAATAGCCGAAAGCCTGTTGCAAATGTTACGCGAATACTACAAGGCCTACCGACCCGATGAGTACTTATTTGAGGGTGAAAAAGGCGGCCCGTACAGCTATACATCCATGGACAAAGTATTAAAACGTGCAGCCAACAAAGCCGGCATTCGCCGCCGGGCGCACCTTCACATGCTGCGCCACTCTTATGCCACGCATTTGCTTGAGCAAGGTACGGATATACGCGTAATACAAGAAATATTGGGACACAACAGTATAAAAACCACCACACGCTACACCCACATAGCCGATACGCACAAAGCCAAAATAAAAAACCCCTTAGATGATATAATAAACGATGAGAAAAATAAAGCCCCGCCTTAATGCAAAACCCAATAACAATAAATAGACAATTTGTCTATTTATTGTTAAACCAAGCATTCCGGAGCATATTTTTGTTCCGCTATAAATAAAGATTGAAACAATAGGCGTTTTACGATATAAAAAAAGAATAGGATCAGTCTTTACGTT
>CAYYQW010000021.1:0-52314 GCA_964472505.1 uncultured Bacteroidaceae bacterium
ACCTTGAAAAAAAATTAAAGAAACTAAGGGCTGCGTGAAAGAGTTACATGTAAGAGAAATGAACCCAATTCTTTTTCCATCATTATTTTTTGACTTTTAGGCACCGATTCCAAAGCATAACCTTCCGGAATTTGCAGCATAAGCATGTATGTGTTTTCAAACGGATAAGCATAATCAATCGGATAGTTTCGGGTTTCCGATTTAAAAGGGTTATCGTCTAATCCCCAATACAGCATGGGATTAAGATAAATCATGGAGCCCAACTCTTCGGCCTTGTCCTCAATTTCAAGCCGGTATGAGAGCCTTAGCGGTTGATTAATTTCATTGAGGTTTTGAACCTCAAAATTATCAATACTAATTCCGGGATATTCTTCCGACAAAGATGTTATGAACTTGTCTTGTGCAGCGGTATTTACATAATTCTCACGATATTCTGCGGCAGCCAGATTTCCTCTGTTTCCGGTATATTTCCCAAGTAATTTGCCGTCTGAGATCTCCAGATTAAGTTGATGTTGATATGTTGATTTTTTCTCACCGGATATGTTAATTTCTCGCGGATTGGGCCCAATGAGCCGGCTGTATCCGTTAACACAGCGCTTTGGCAGAAGGCCGGCCGGGATATTACTTTCGGTAGCATCCAGGAAATATGTTTCTTCTTCGGCTTTTACGTAAGCAATTACGTAGTTGAAATTATCAATGGAAGGATAGGCGGGATTAATGAAGCCGTTGTCGCGAGTACTCAGAATTACGGCTTGGGCGTTTAATCCGGCATGCTTTAGCATGGCAATTAGCAGGAGATTTATTTCAGCTGAACTGCCTTCTCGGTCTTTTAAAACGTTTTTAACCGAGTTTTTTGCAAATAATCGATTTTGTTCGTTCCATTTAATATTTCGTTTCACCCAATTGTAAATTGCCAAGAGTTTTTCATTTTCATTTGTACAGTCTGCAATTATTTGCTCTGTTTCTTTTTTGGCGGATCGATGCAATGACATCCATTGTCCGAAATTACCGTCTTCTGTTAATACTTTATTTATTTCATCCCAATTGATGGTATAATATTCAACACGCTGATTAAAGTCTTTGGTTGATTTTAATTCGAAATCAATATGTGAAATGTAATTCTTTGCAGATGCAATGTAAGGTTCTTCTTTAAAAGCCGGAATATTTTCGGCTGCATAAATATATTGGGTACTTTTTGAACTCACATTATATTTGTCGCGCGTTATTTTTCCGCCGGCTTGCGGAGCTGATGTTACGGTTATTACAAAATTTTCTTGTCTGATTTTCTCGTCCTTTAGCGCAATGGGAATATAGCCTTTTTGATTGTGCCGGTAGGTATAATACTCCGGAATGGTTATTCTGAGTTGGTTGTACAGAACGGGTATTTCGTGTTGGAATTGCCAATCTCTGAGGCTGTAAATAAAGTCTGATTGAATTCGGTAGCGGTATTCTATAATTGTGCCTTCGCGCACATCCGGAAAAGTGAATTTTTGGATATTATAAGCTTCGTTATATTCTTCGGTAAAAAAATCGCTTCTTCTGAGCTTTTCTTTTATTATTTTATTTCCTTCCAAATTATAGCTTGCTGCTTTTAGGCTTCCGATGCTTTCATGGCGTTTTGAATAAGGAATTTCTATATTGGCTTGATCAAAGCCTTCTTTTGTGAATATTTTTATTTTTACGTGAACTTCTAAACCGTATTGAAACCCTTGATCATTTACCCAAGTAAAAGAGCCCGTTCCGAATTTGGAGAGAATGGCTGCATCAGCTGATGAATCAATCGGCAACACTTCCATTTTTAAGTTTTTTTTACTAATCTTGCCAAAACGCAGATCTTTTTTTTGTGCTTGAGCAGTGCCAAACAGAAATAGAATAATGCTTAACAGTACTGCAGTTGTTTTAAAATTCATGATGTTTTGTGTTATGGTTATTTTGCGTATTAATTGGTTTCGGGAATAATGACCACTTTTGCCTTATCGGCATTTGTAATCGTTTCTATAAATTCGGCAAATTCCGTATATTTTTCTTTGGGATAAACACCGTCTTTTATAAGCAATTCTCGTTGGTAAATAATTTTGTTTTCCTCTTGTTTTACCGAAAAAGAGAATCGTCCGAATTCTGTATCCGAGCTTTCGGCTTCAGGCAGGTATTCCACAACATAGCCTTCGGGTAATATAAACGTATTGTATATCATGTCGGTAAAACCGCGGCTGATATGAATATCATTTTGGCGTTCTTTTTCTTCCAAATCTATGTGTATTTTATTCGTAAAATTCATTTCTATAAATAAACGCTTGCCCGATTTTCGTGCAAAGTCAATAATGCTTATATCCAATTTTTCGTTTAAAACGGCTTGTTTTGTCGTGCTTTTGTCTGAATATTCGAAGGTGTTTAGCGTGAAGTCCGGAATATTCAGTTTGGAATAAATCCGGTTTTTCAAATCTTTCGGCGAAAGCGATAATGCCTCAGATGCTTCATCGTAGCGCAGGCCAAAATAGTCGGTTTCTGTTTTGGCATTGGCATTGCCGTTTGAGAAGACTTCTATTTCGTTTTTTTGTTGTTTTAAATTCTCTTCCGGTTTATAATATCGGGTGTGTGCGGTTTTTCCTCCTTGTTCGGTAATAATGAGCACATCCCGATTATCGGTAAAAGTTCCCAAGTGTCCAAAAGGGCTTTTGTCGTTGGTGCATTCCAACCAAATGGTATCTTCTTTTATAGGTACGCAGAGAATGGCATGATTAAAGTCGCGTGAAGGGAAATCATGATAAAATGTTTTGGCATTGCTGCCGGCTTTCACCAGTGTATAGTGCGACTGTATTCCGGCTGCCTGCAAAAGCGACAGGGTGTAATTGGTCAGAGCTTTACAATCGCCGTAACTTTTTTCATCGGTAAATTCAGCCGTAAAAGGTTGCCAACCGCCAATTCCTACTTGTATGCTTACATATCTGGTTTTAGATTGGACGTATTCGTATATTTTTTTAATCAGCTCAAGCGTATCATTTGTTTGAGCCTTTAAATCTTGGATATGTTCAAGGGTTTTTTCAGGCAGCTTTTGCCGGCCGGCGAGCAATTTTTTTTGCCATTCGCCTATGCTGTTCCATTCTGTCATATTGCCGCTGTAACCGTAGGCTTTAATTGTTTTTGGGCCTATAATTATGTGCGGCATTATGCTTTCGGGTTGCGGCCCAAAGTTTTCGGCTGTCATGGGCTTTAGGTTTTTGAAAGCCCAATGAAGCTTGATTTCTTCACCTTCTGATTCCGGCTCGGGATAACTTTCCGAATGATAAACTTTGTACCGAAAGGCTTCCGAATGATCTCCATGTATGGTTAAATCAGCTTTTTCAACGCCTATGTGATTTTTGAAAATCAGATAAGGCGTCCATTTTTTTGAAAAAAAATAGTCTTTGGATTCATAGCTTGCTTCAAACTCAATGGTAACGGGGAAATCTTTAACCAAAGGGCGTAAATGTTTTACTCGGTTATCTTCAAAAACAGAATAGGACGAAACGGCACTTATATCCGAAAAATCTTTTGTATTATATTTTTGAATCAATTTGCCGGCGGCATTGTATGTTTTGGCCGATAAGTTTTTTATACGAACGAATGAATTGTAATGTTTGTATAAGTCCAAAAGGTCGGCTGCTTCTTTATCCAAAATCGTTATTACGCGGCGTTCATTGCTTTTTATTTTGCCCGAAGAGTGTATATCCATATCTACGGAATATTCGCGAATTACGGCTACTGCATTTTTTCGGATACTGTCCGGAATGGCACGGACCGAGTAGTTTTGAGAAAATGCGGATAAAAATACGAATAGGCTTCCGGCTAATGTTAAAAGAATACGCAGCATGTTTTGGTTTTTTTGTAAACGGCAATAATATTAATAATTGCTTTGAAAATAAAATTTTATATGTCCGGCCGAAGTTTTGTTTTAGTTTTTGTCGTACTTTTGACATATAAAACAAGCTCATAACCGGAAATATTTAAGCCTAATGAAAACTCAGATGCGGCTTTTCGCAATACTGACGTTTTCGCTGCGGTTAGGTTTTTGTTTGAATCCGTAAGCGATTGAAATATACAGGCAAACTATCGGTTAAAATGACAGGAAAAACCGAAGTCTTCGCTCCAAGCGAAGGCTTCGGTAAAGTTTAAAAAAAATCCCGACTGAAAACAGCCGGGATTTTCTTAAATTACTTGTTTTCGGATTAAAAATCCATTTCAGACAAGCGTTTGTAATAGTTGTAACGCCATTTGGCATCTTTTTCGGCCATTTCAAACATGGCTTCGGCTGTCTCGGGGAAGTTTTTGCGCAGTGCGTCAAAACGTACTTCACCGAGTATGAAGTCTTTGAATTTCGAGAAATCCGGCTCTTTCGAGTCGATTTTGAACGGATTCTTACCTTCATCTTCTAATTGCGGATTGTAGCGGAACAGTGTCCAGTAACCCGATTCTACGGCGTGTTTCTCTTCGTCTTGTACTTTGTCCATTCCGGCTTTTAGTCCGTGGGCAATACAAGGAGAGTAAGCAATAATTACCGAAGGTCCGGGATAAGCCTCAGCTTCTTTAAATGCTTTCAGTGTTTGTGTCTGATTAGCACCCATTGAAACCTGAGCTACATAAATGTATCCGTAAGTCATGCACATGGCGCCCAAATCTTTTTTACGGATTTTTTTACCGGCTGCTGCAAATTTTGCGGTAGCTGCCGTGGGACTTGCTTTAGAAGCTTGTCCGCCCGTGTTTGAATACACTTCGGTATCCAATACCAAGACATTTACATCTTCGCCTGAGGCCAGTACGTGGTCTAATCCGCCGTAGCCAATATCATAAGCCCAGCCGTCACCGCCTATAATCCACACGGATTGTTTGGTGAGGTATTTTTGAAGGCCTAATATTTCTTTGGCTTCCGGTGCGTCTAAACTTTTGAGCGCTTTCACTACTTTGGCTGCTGCTGTTTTAGCATTTCCGGTAATTTCGCGGTTCTCTTTCCATTCTTCAATGGCCGTTTTTGCTTCATCGGAAATTCCGTTTTGCAGGAGCTTATCCATTTTGTCTTCTATGATGTTACGCTGCTTTTTGTTGGCCAGTGCCAATCCGAAACCGTATTCGGCATTGTCTTCAAAAAGTGAGTTGGCCCAAGCGGGTCCAAAACCTTCTTCATTGGCAACATAAGGCGTTGCCGGAGCCGAACCGCCGTAGATTGATGAACAACCGGTGGCATTGGCTATGGTCATGGATTCGCCGTAAAGCTGCGTAGCTAATTTTACGTAAGGTGTTTCACCACAACCGGCACATGCACCCGAAAATTCAAATAAGGGGCGAGCAAACTGTGAGTTTTTGATGTTTTTTGCTATATCAACACCGGCTGTTTTGTAACCTACTTCGTTATGCAGGTAGTCCCAACGTTCGAATTCCGGTTTTTGTTTGTCATCGTTTTCAACCATGATTAATGATTTTTCTTTCGACGGGCAAACATCGGCACAAGAGCCGCAGCCGGTACAATCGGGAACACTTACTTGGATTCTGTAATTCAAGCCTTTGAAGTCTTTACCAATGGCTTTTATGAAATCGGTTCCTTCCGGAGCTTTTTCTGCTTCTTCATCGGTAGCAATAAAGGGTCGGATACAAGCATGCGGACAAACATAAGCACACTGGTTACACTGGATACAGTTTTCAGGTATCCACTCGGGTACGTGTGTGGCTATGTTGCGTTTTTCATACTGTGATGTTCCGGCCGGGAAGCTTCCGTCTTCTCTGCCTTTAAATACGCTTGTGGGCAGCTCGTCGCCTTTCAGTGCATTGATGGGAGCCATTACGTTTTTAATGAAATCCGGTACATCGTCTCCGTATTCAGCATCTTTTTCTTTTACATCAATGGATTTCCAGTCGGAAGGCACCTTTATTTTAACAACTTCTTCGCCGCCTTTATCTACAGCCGCGTTATTCATATTTACAATGTTCTCGCCTTTATGTCCGTAGGATTTCATAATGGCGTCTTTCATTTGCTTAACGGCATCTTTGTAGGGAATGACTTCGGCTACTTTAAAAAATGCGGATTGCATAATGGTATTGGTGCGGTTGCCCAGTCCAATTTCATCGGCAATTTTTGTGGCATTTATAATGTAGAACTGAATGTTTTTTTCAGCCATTATTTTTTTGTAGCTGTCCGGCAGACGTTTTTTGGTTTCTTCTTCATCCCAAGTACTGTTGAGCAGGAACGAACCGTTTTCTTTAATACCTTCGAGCATATCATATTTTTCAAGATAGGCCGGGGTAGAGCAAGCTACAAATTCGGGTTGTTTTACCAAATAAGTAGAACGAATTCTTTCGTTACCAAAACGCAGGTGGGAAATTGTGATACCGCCTGATTTTTTTGAATCATAGGAGAAATAACCCTGTACGTATTTATCGGTGGAGTCACCTATAATTTTGATGGAGTTTTTGTTGGCTCCAACGGTACCGTCTGAGCCGAGGCCGTAGAATTTGCCTTCAAAAGTTCCTTTGGGAACGGTGCTTATTTCCGGCAAAATGGGAAGGTTTGAGAACTTAATATCATCCACAATACCTAATGTAAAGTGGTCTTTGGGTTCGTTACGTTCCATGTTTTCGAAAACCGAAACAATCATTGCAGGCGTAGTGTCTTTGGAGCTGAGTCCGTAGCGGCCGGCAAAAATTTCAGGTGCATTTTCTTTTCCGTAGAATAATTCTTTTACATCCAAGTAAAGCGGATCGCCGTTGGCACCCGGTTCTTTGGTTCGGTCTAAAACGGTTATGCGTTTGGTCGTTTTAGGCATGGCATCCATAAAGTATTTTACCGAGAACGGACGATACAGGTGTACGTTAAGCAGTCCTACTTTTTTACCGTCTTTTTGCAAATGGTCTATGGTTTCTTTAATGGTATCATTAACCGAGCCCATGGCTACCACAACATGCTCTGCGTCTTTGGCACCGTAGAAGGTGAAAGGTGCATAGTGGCGTCCGGTGATTTTTGATATTTTTTCCATGTATTCGGCTACTGTGTCGGCTACCGGATCATAGAAATAATCGGCGGCTTCGCGAGCTTGGAAGAAAATATCGGGATTTTGTGCCGTACCTCTGGTAACGGGTTTGGTTGATGTTAAAGCATTATCTCTGAATGCTTGCAGTGCATCGGTGTCAATGAGTTTTTTCAGTTCTTCTTCGTTGGGAAGCTCCACTTTTGAAATTTCGTGCGAAGTTCTGAAACCGTCAAAGAAATGCAGGAAAGGTATGCGTGTTCTGATAGCCGTAAGATGAGCTACCGGAGCAATATCCATTATCTCTTGCGGATTGGCCGTAGCCAACATGGCAAAGCCGGTTTGGCGTGTAGCCATTACATCGCTGTGGTCTCCAAAAATGGAAAGAGCTTGTGTAGCAACGCTACGTGCACTTACGTGAAATACGCCGGGAAGTAACTCGCCGGATATTTTATACATATTCGGAATCATCAATAATAAACCTTGTGATGCCGTGTAAGTGGATGTGAGTGCGCCTCCTTGCAATGCTCCGTGTACGGCTCCGGATGCGCCGGCTTCGGATTGCATTTCCGTAACATCGACGGTGTCGCCGAACAGGTTCTTTTTGCCGTGAGCTGACCAACTGTCAACGTATTCGGCCATATCGGATGAGGGTGTGATGGGGTAGATTGCGGCTACTTCGCTAAATAAATAGGATACATGAGCAGCTGCATAGTTACCTTCACAGGTGATTTTTTTTGCCATAATTAATGAGCTTTATATTAAAAAATAATTTACGATTTCGTACTTTACTGCAAATTTACCTAAAATTTATAATATAGCTAAAATTGTGCTTATTTTGAGTAGTTCTAAATAATTTGCTTACTATGCTGGAAATTAGTTGCTTGTTTAGGTTTTGCTCTGTTTGCAAACGTTTGTGCTCATGCTTATAACTGTCTAAAAACATTTTGTTTAGAGTAGTACCCTCAAAAGCAGCTTGAGTTGATTCCCGGGAAAAGCATTTTCTGTCTTTTGAATTTGACGGATGAATACGACTAATTTCAAAATCTGAAAATTAAATATAGGCTCTTTGTTGATTTGTAAGTCAATATTAAATGCAAAATTATTCAGCCGGCGCGGATTCCCTCTTGGCGAACTGCTTGTTCCGATTTGTCGGAGGGGAGAGGCGGATTGTTATATTAAGAATGCGAAAAAATCATGTTCTGCAGCTTACATTCTGAATTGCAGAAGCTTTTTTGTAAATTAAAGTATTATAAGTATTAATAAACGCCCAATTCAATAAAGCTTTTATGTTTCCGGAAAAGCTGTTATTTTGGCGTGAGTTTTAATAACAGAAATACGGAAAATGAAAGGATTTTTTTTTAACCTGATGCAAGATGTCCTGCGAATGATTTTGTGGGTATTCATATCAATTGTAATTGCTGTTTCGGCTTGTAAAAAGAAAGATGGATTTAAGAATGATTCAACAAGTTCATTTCAAAGTGAAACCATTTTTTTTGATGCTGCTGCAAGTGAGAAAGAGTTAAAAGAGCAAGGAGCTGCCGGTGTGAGTATTGGCAGTAAAATCTATTATATCGGAACGCAGCAAGAAAGCGCAGACAATCAAAATCCGATAGTAATCTGTTTTGATGAAGGAGAAAAGTTGTGGAGTTTTGAAACCTACGAAAATGCACCGCCCGACGGCAGGGGAATTGGCCTGGCAACGGACGGCGAACTTTTGTATGCTGCATTCTCGGTTGACGGGGGAACTTATGAAAAGCCATTCTTTACGGATTATACTCAAAACGGTTGGTTGAAATCATACGGTCAAGGCGGCGGAGCAAAAGTGGGAATTATTTTGCAGATAAACCCGGACAATGGAGAGCCGATTGAAGGCAGTTTTTTAATCGCCAAAAAAGAAGATGGTTCAACTAACAGCTTGCAAATTACCGATATTCAAATTCATAAGGATTATTTATACGTGAAAACCAACTCGTGGTACTCGCCTTTAGATACGGAAAAAAACAGAATACAAGTAAACGGTTCATCACCTTTTGATTATCGTGTAAGCTTGTCTAAAGATTTAACAAAAGCAATAGAAACAGAAGTCTATTAGGCTTGTTTGTCGTTAGAATTGTTAATGATTTAGTTAGGATGTGCCTTTTGTTAATCAGGGGAAACTAATTTGAATCCCGGTTTTCGCCCGTTTTTAAGCTGAAGTTTTTTTGCTGATAATGGCCATATTTTATTTATCTTTGACAGTAAATGTAAATCATTTCTGTTTTGAAAAGCTCAATAATCTTTCTGATTCATTACTCGGCTTTTATGGTGTATGCCGGAACTGCGATATATATACTGGTGAAGGCTCACAGGCAATATCAGTTTCGCTTGTTAAGTCTCTTACTGTTCGCTTTTGCTTCGTGGAGCCTTTCGGCGGCTGTAATACATTATCCTCAAGTGTCTCGTTTAGAGGCTGAAGCAGCGGTGCATGTATTGTCTTTGAGCATATCGGCTTATGGCATCTTGGCTTTTCTGAACTTAGCATATTTTTCGGGGCATATTAAAAAAAAGAAATGGGTTTTTTTTCTGTTTGCTTTGTATTTTTTGTTTCAAACTTTTTTGCAGTTAAACGGTGATTTGTTGCTATTGAACGAATCGGTATCCGGTTATACCTTACACCTCCTTAAATATGCTGAATCGCCATACCTTACATTTTTTGATATTATTCACAATTTGTTGGTGATAAGCGGATTTTTCATGATGTTTTTGACTTTCCGAAAAACAAAATCAAAGCTAAAACGCAGACAATCATCAATTATTCTTATTACCGGTGCCATTGCTTATATATTGGCCTCAGTGAATGTTTATGCGGTAAGGTTTCTGTATGACGGAGAAATCCCGGTTTTTACTGATTTTTGGTTGTTAATATTTGCCGGAGGGTTATATTATACTATTGTGCGATTGGAACTTTTTGAAGTAACACCGGGCGTGCTTTCTAATCGGTTGATAGATATTCTGCCGGCAGCTTTTATTTTAACGGATTCAAAGAACAGAATTGTACGTGTTAACAAAATTACAAGAGAATTTTTTGGACGCTCCGCAGCTTATTTACAAGACTTGAATATACAAAAGCTTTTTGATGAGCAGGTTAGCCGGGATCAGCCTGAAAAATCAGATGTCTTTTCCGACGGGTTAATACGAATAATTGATAAATCAGGGCAAGAAAAACATGCCTATTGGTATAGCAATCCCGTGGATGAAAAAGATCTGCATGAACAAGGACAGATATTTATTATTACGGATATAGAGGCTTTGCACAAGGTTCAAATAGAGCTGAAAAAGCTTAATTTTTCTTTGGAAACGCAAGTTTTGGAAAGAACGGCAGACTTGAAACAGGCAAAAGAACGAGCTGAAGAGAATGATAAACTAAAAACAGCTTTTTTACAAAATCTGTCACATGAAATACGCACTCCTTTAAATGCCATTGTAGGATTTTCAAGTTTACTCTCGGCTTCTGCCGGAAAACAGACAGAACTGCAAAATTATACCGAAATGATTCAAAAAAGCAGCATGCGTTTGCTGGTTATAGTTGAAAATATCTTAAGCATATCGGCTTTGGAGAGCGGTAACGAAAAGCTTAGTATAAGCGAAATCGATTTGCATGCATTGATTGAACGGCTTTTTCAAATATTCTCATCCGAAGCAAAGCTCAAACAACTTGAATTAAAAATCAAAAAGCCTTCGGTTGTCAATGATAATTCTGTTTTTATTACAGATGAACTAAAATTGAGAAAAATATTTGAGCACTTAATAGATAATGCTCTTAAGTTTACGGCATCCGGTTATATTGAGTTTGGTTATGAAGAACAAAATGCCGACTATCGCTTTTTTGTAAAAGATACGGGTTGCGGAATTGAAAAAGAGAACCAAAAAGTAATTTTTGAACGCTTTAGGCAACATTCCGATGACGGTAAATTAAACTCCGGCAATGGTTTGGGCTTAACTATAGCTGATGCATATGTTAAATTGTTAGACAGCAACTTGCAATTGGAGTCAAGCAAAGGCGAAGGTGCTGAGTTTTATTTTTATTTGCCGATTAAATAAAATTAGGGTGAGGTAGTTTATTCCCTATGATAATAAAGCCGTAGACATCAGGCTTTAAATTTTTGATTTCTCCGGCATTAGTTTCCTTTAAGTTTCGTGCGAACTGCTCACGAAACTTATTTCTTCTTTTTGGCATTAAAGCCCATGGCTATTCCGCCTCTAATACCGTCTTTGGACGGAATTACAAAGAGATTTATCGGAATATTCATGCGTCCGGATTTGAAAGATTTTCCGCCGGCAATAACAAAGCCCGTATTTAAGCTAAAATCACCTCGGCTGTCAACTCTTGCTTGCTCATTGTACGGGAAAGGCTCCGAGTAATCCCATTCGTGCAGCAGATGCCATTCATTTTCATCATCGTAATAGCCGGTTGCACGTTTGGTAACTCCGAGCGAAAGTCCCATGGCAAATTCCCATCCGCCCACATTGTGCCTCAGGCCGTGTAACACATTCAGGTTCGGAAGAAACAAACCCTGCTCGGCACCGGTTATGGTCGGAATAAATTCAAAAAGTGCCTGCAGTTTGCCCGCATTCAAATATTGTACCTCAAATTGGTAGCCCAACATGTACATATAAGGAGAGGCATCGTAGCCGCCTTTATGTTTTTCGTCGGTAATATAGCCGGCTATGTCGCCGGTAAAGAATGTGCCGCCAAAGCGCGGTCCGGAGAGGTTCAGGCGGTCGGTATCCGGATTGGTGATTTTACTTTCGTGCCCGTCAGGCTTTGTAAGTTGAGATACTAAAAGTTCATCATTTTCAAGGCCAAACATTTCCCGGATACTTATTTCAAAAATTTTTCTGATTTGTTCCGGCAAATTTATAAACTCTTTTACGTGAGCCTTTTCAATGGTCTTGCTTTTTACGTCTATCAGTCGGATGCTTACAATCATTACATCACCGTATATTTCAACGGTTCCGCTTAACATTTTGTCGGAATTAATGACGTTTCCGACTTCGGTCAGGCAGATTTTCCCGTAGCAATGCTCCAAATTCAAATCATGTTTTTTAATCATATAATCTACATCGTAGCGGTCCATTACTTCAAACATACCCAATTTTTCTACTTCCATTCTTGCCAGATTTCCCAACTGTTGGGGAGTGTATTCCGTACCTTGATTGTCGAAGTTGAGTACCGTAAGCAGAGCTTTTTTTTGTGCCGATAATGAAAGCACGAACAGTAAAAGCATGGATACAGTTCCTAAAAATTTGATAAAATTTTTCATAACATATCTGTTTAGTTAATACTTATAAGCCTTCTTAAGATTATGCGGCTTAAATCTTTGTCAAACATAAGCCATTCTTTTATAACTGAGAAACGGATATGAACCGGCGATTTTTTGTTTTTTGTGATTATTCCGTTTAATAATTTTCCGGAAAAGACTAAAACGTATAATTTTGCGATTTTCGCAAGAAACTTGAAGAGAATTATTATATTTCGCAAATATTTCCGACTGTGTCCGGATTTTTCGCAAAAGTTTTTTTTATGGCAAACAAAAGTTTACAAACAGAAATATTTGATTATATACGCAAACGACTTCCGGCAAATACCTCATTGCCCGAAGACTTGTCGGATGTTTTGGGTATCAGCACCGACAGTGTTTATCGGCGCTTACGAGCCGAAACTTTGCTTTCGGTAGATGAACTCAGCCTGTTGTGCAGCCATTATGATATTTCCTTTGATATGTTTTTGGGAAAAAGCCGCAATGTGCTTTTTCGTTACGATAAGTTGGGCGACTCAGTCGGTTTTGAGCATTATCTGAGCACAATACTTGAGGATATGAAAGCGATAAGGCGCTCGGAAAATAAACAAATCATTTATGCGGCCATTGACGTACCGATTTTTCATCATTTTAATTATCCGGAGCTTTCGGCATTTAAAATGTTTTATTGGATGAAAGCCGTGGTGGATGTGGATGCATTGGCTGATAAGAAATTTTCGGCAGAGCATGTTAATTCGCGTTTTGCGCAGTTAGGCAAAGAAATATACGAAACCTACACACGCGTTCCTTCCGTGGAAATATGGACGGAAGACACCATAAACAGCTTAATAAAGCAAATTGAGTATTATTGGGATTCGGGTAATTTTGCCGAAACGGAAGACGCTTTGATTGTTTGCCGACAGGCGCGTGAAGAAGTTGAAACTTTAAAATGCCAGGCTGAAAAAAGCAATAAGCTGATGCTTGAAAACGGCCCCGAAGAGTCTGCCTTTACCCTTTATTACAGCGATATAGAAATCGGGAATAATTGCATCTATACCCGGCGTGCCGATAATGATTTGGTCTATCTGAGTGTTCATACCTTTAATAAAATCATTACGGCCAATCCTGCTTTCAATGCCGAAACTCAAATGTGGCTGAATAATTTGATGAAAAAATCCACCCTAATCAGCGGTGTATCCGAAAAAAGCCGTTATCGCTTTTTTAAAACCGTTGAAAGCAAAATTGACCGGCTGTACAAAAAAATTGAAGGCGCTGAAGGACCGGCATAAACTTGCTGCAAACGCTTGCAAGCGGAGAGGCTTCTGTCTTCGCATCTTTCCAAAGAACTCCCAAATTTTTGGAAAAACACCAAAAAATCGCGTAGCGATGACCTTTGCATAGCCCCGTATGGAATGAAATGGAGTGCGGGATAATTATTGCAAATATTCGATATTGATTTCGATGAGCATTATGTGTTTGATTTTTTGGATGAAACAACATCATAAAAACGCCCAATGTTTATAGCTATGCGATTTGGTTATGGTTCTGCCGGTTTTCCCCGATTATGCTGAAAATATAAAAAGTTGTCTAATTGGGCTATTTTTTGTATATTTGTATTATGGATAAAAAACGGGAACTATTTTTCTTCAAGACTTACTTTGAGGAGTTTTATGAAAGCCAAACAGACAAAGTAAAGAAGAAGATAATTTGGACTTTAAAAATTATTGAGGAAATCGAACGAGTTCCCGAAGTTTATTTAAAACACTTGAAAAATACGACCGGGCTTTATGAAATCAGAGTTCAAGCAGGAAACAATATTTTCAGGATTTTTTGTTTTTTCGATTTTGACAATTTGGTGGTAATAGGTCACGGATTTCAAAAAAAGACCCAAAAAACACCTAAACAACAAATCGAAAGAGCTGAACAAATAAAAAAAGAATATTATGACAGCAAAGAATAAAAATCTTAAAAGTCTTGACCAATTCATTGATGAAAAAATTGGCAAAAGAGGAACTGAAAAGCGTGAGAAATTTGAAACGGAATATGATGCTTTCAAACTCGGTGTGTTGATTCAACAAGCGAGAGAAGATAAAGGACTTACTCAAGAACAATTGGCTAAATTGGCAGGAACGAACAAGTCCTATATTTCAAAATTGGAAAGGAATTTAAAAGATATTAGGTTTTCAACTTTACAAAGAATTATTAATGAGGGATTAGGCGGACATTTGGACATTTCAATTCGATTTTGAATAAAAAAGTATGAAAATTGAAGCATTGAAGCCGACTGTGTGTGGTGTACAATGCGTGCGATTAAATTGGAATCACTTCGCTCACCAAGCTCTGCAACTTCAATCGAATATTCCGCCGGATTTATCTGTGCAAAAAAATGAATTTGCCTGCTGCCGGGCGGCTTTAAAACCGCTGAAAGCAAAATTGATCGGCTGTACAAAAAAATTGAAGGCGCTGAGGGACCGGCATAGTTTAGAATGTGCATTATGAAATTCTTTTTTATTGTCCAACGGTATGATTTCCCTATTTATTCAAGCCTTTTCTCTGAAGACTGAATATATCCGGTTTACATAAATCTCTGCTATGTTTGGCGCAGGATAAATGTTCAACCAACAAATGACTGTGTCAAAAAATATATTCCTTCCTGTGCTGCCATTTTATTGATGCAATAAAGCAAAGCTTCTAAATTAGTATAACGGTGAAGATTCGTCTTTCAAGCGTGAGAAACTTTAGACGATAACAGTCGGGCAAATTTAAAAAATATGCGAAAATCAGGTTTGATTGTTCACAGCGACCGGACAGGAGAATAAAAGTATGTTATTAAAAAAATACCCGACGTTTTATCAGATATTATACTTAAATTAGTTGAAAATTTGTAAGAGGGAGATTTTGCATTAGAAATAATGGCTCTTGAGAAAAATAAAGAAATAAACATAAAAAAAATAATATCATGGGAAAAGGTAAAGACGCAAAGAAAAATATTAAAAAAGAAGCGGTTAAAACTCCAAAAGAAAAAAAAGCGGAAAAAAGATTAAAGAAATCTAAGAAATCTTGATTTTTTTTAGAAAAACCCACGTGCATTAACTGGTTATAAGTAATGGCTTGACAGATAGAGAAATATCATGATTTCCGGCTCGCATCAAGCATATGAGTCTTGGATGCGATAATAGTACCGAGTACGCCGCTTTTCAAATTGAATACGATCTTATATTCGACGGCATAATTTATGAAAAAAGCTTCGGACTGTTGTCATTGCAGCGGCTTTTTTTTTTATTGGCTTTTTATTTTCGGTTTCACATCATACGCCCGGGCGTGTTCATCGCAAAGCCACATTACGTAGCCTTCCGGCGTGATTTTTCTGACTAAGCCGCGCCATTGTTTTTTGGGGTCGTATTTGTTGAGCAGTTCTGCAATGAGTTGCAGTTCATAGCGTTTATCGTAATATTGGGGTGCTTCGGCAATTTCAATATCGGTGCCGGCGGTTTTTACGGCATCAAATTTTCTGAGGATGGTATTTGCGAAATTTATTTCTTCATGTATCGGCAATTCTTTGCCGGTGAATTTGCTCAGTGCGGGATTTATAATCGGAATGGTCCATTTCAGGAATTTCAACATGCGGTTATAGTAAGGAGCTGCTTTTCTGAGCCATTCTCGGCTTATTTTTATGCTGTAAGGTTTGCCCACCGGGTGCTGATGCCCGGGATGTTGGCACCACAAGTGCAAGTCTAAGTAATATACATCGAGTCGTAATTTCTCTATTAATTTTAAATCTTCTTTTGCACTGAGTGTAAACAGGTTCGGACAGCTGATATCCAGCATGCGCTGTTGCACCTGAAAGCTTTTAATGAATTCCAGCTCAATAAATTTTCTGAGTTCGGCAAAATGTGTTTGCGTCAGTTTTATTAATTCTTCATTTCCTGATTTTATGAGTGTTGCCTGAGCTTTGAAATGTGCATCCATTTCTTCTATTATGCTTTCATTTACTTGGTCGGATGTGTTTTTCATACTAATGCCGTAGAGCATTTTGGAGATACTCATATTCTCCATGCCTTCGGGGCATTCAATGGTTTTTATCGGCGGAATATTGTTCAAGCGTTTCTCCAGATGCCGAATATCAAACTTGTGGCGGCATTTTTTGCCTGCATGCCCCGGACAGGGGACTTTCAGGCGCATTTCAAGCCCCTCGAAAGGTTTAAGTGTGTCTTCCAGCGTATCGCGCAATAAGGCCGAAAAATATTCGGGGCTGTTACCTCGTACTTTTAAGAGTATTTGCTTTTTATCGGGTTTGGCAATTATAAGCGCCAAGTTTTCGGCATTGTCAAGTGTGGTGTTTTGCTTGTATTTGAGCAAAACTCCATTGCGCCAATGGGTGAAGGTTGTAAACCGGTGCGTGCGTGCAATAAAGCGGGTTGGGATGCCGGCCGGCATGGCATTCAAATCATCGTAAAGAAGCGTTATTTCTCGTTTGTCTTCCATACTGTCCCAAGGGTCAACAAAATTAGGTTCTTCGTGGCGCAGCTTTTCCACAACGAGACATACGGTTTTTGGGTCGTCCACTTTATAGGCCAAATCAAATATCTCCATAAGGTGCACCAGTTTGTTTTGCATTTCTTGCGGTATATCGGCCCAGATTTTATTCATTACCGAAAGCTCCAAAAATCCTCCGGTTTTATCTACCGCTTTGCTGTCTAATATTTTTGCCATTAGCCCGTTTACCCATTCCGGTTTTATGATAATGGTATTCTTCAACAGTTCATCTTGATTATAGTAAAGAATTTCTCCCATTTCATGAAGATATTCTGCCGGATTTTCGTATTCGGAAGTATTCATTCCGGTTTCAAAAAAGATTTTATACAATTCCTTTCGGCCGATGTAGCGCTCGCTCAAAGATTTTATTTCTTCGGCAGCTCGAACCCAGGTTTTGGGGCGTTCGGCGCCCATATATTTCAGTTTAACGCAATGGTGTTTTATGGATTTTCGCAGTTCGGCAATACCTTTTCCGTCCGCATTATCCACTTCAAAAAATTTTATGATTTTCCCTTTTTTGGCCTTTTCATATTTATAAAGAATGTCCTTCACGGGCAAATCGGCTCGGCGATCGTTGGTATTGGTGGCTACAATGTATATGGGCGAGTTGGGCGCAAGCGCTTCAATGGTATCTAACCAATAATAAAGCTTTCCGGCTTCGTAACCTAAGCGGGCACTCCAAACCAGAAGAAAAAATGAATTATTCGTAAGATAAAACTGGTGCGTGGCATGGTAAATTTCCTGTCCGCCGAAATCCCATACATTCAGATTCATTTCCGTATTTTCTTCCGTAGGATGCTTAAGCTTGAGCGTTTCAACTTGCATGCCGTGCGTGCTTCCTTTTTGTGCATCAAAAGGCAGGCCGGCAAGCGAATCTAAAAGACAGGATTTCCCTACGCCGCCTTGGCCCACAATTACCATTTTTGAATGCCAAAGCCGTATTTTATCTTTTTCAAGATAATCAAACAGACTTTCCGAGCCTTTTTGTATGATATGTTGAGGCACATTCACCGGTGAATTTCCGGAAATATTGAAACTTTTAAGTCGCTTGAGCCCCGTGAGCTTATCCGGTATATATTCTATGCGGTTGTTTGATAAGTCAACGCGTTTGAGAGAGCCTGCCGTACTAATGCTTTCCGGTACCGAGTATAATTTGTTTTTCGCAAGTCCTAAAGTTGACAAGTTGCCTAAGCTTTCACTCAGAAAATTGATATCTTCAATTTTATTATTGAATAATTGCAAAACTTCTAAGTTTTCAAGCTTTTGAATTTCTGAAGCAGATTCCGATATTTGATTATGCGACAAATCTAATACTTTTAAATTCTTTAGCCGTTTTATTTCCGGCGGAATATTTTTAATTTTAGTATGCCTTATGACCAATTTTTGAAGCTTATCCAATAAAAATATTTCTTTTGGAAATTCGCTGATATCAGAGCTTATAAGCGATAGTCCTACCACTCTTTTTTGGTCGTAAATAACACTGTTTGATGTGCCCGAAATGGTTTTTCTTTCAATAAAAGACCCGGTTTTTTTAGAAAGTTGTTTAATGATTTCTCGGTCATCGGTCATAAAGCGTGAATTTTTATTTACACAAATTTAATATTTTTATTTCTATTTGAAGTTTCGCAGCACTCCAATTGTTGAAAATAAGCAAATTGTTTTATAAATGAATATTATTTTGAGCGTGTAAATATTTTATAGTCAATGCTTTATGTGAAAAATCTCAAAACCGAAAAACAATTCCGTATAAAAATTTGAGAGTCTAAATAGTGGTCTGACGGCTGTTTTAACATAATGCCGGCAATGCAATTGATAAGTATGCAGATAGTTAACAGAGCCGTCTGACCGCTACTTCGCAAAAGGCTTCAAGTATCCTGCCTTGCAACATGATGTATCTTACATCTAAATACTTATATCTTACATCTAAATACTTATATCTGACTTAGCCGGCATTGCAAAAAAGATTTTTTGATTAGTGTAAATAATAATTTCGGGAACTTATTATCTTTGGCGACTGCGATTATTATTCACCAAAAAGAAAGAACCGATGGCTATGCAATTTGAACCGACGAGAGAATATATTGATGAGTTAACGGCTATTATAGATGCCGAAGATAAAAAGACGGCTTCGCAACTGATGGATGAGTTGCATGCTGCCGATATCGCCGATTTATACGATGAATTGAGCATTGAACAGGCGAAATTTTTGTTTCTGCAAATATCCGACGGAGAGAAAGCAGCTGATGTTATCGCTGAATTGGACGATGACGACCGGGAACGATTTCTGAAAGTAATTCCCAGTGATATTATTGCCAATCGCTTTATCCATTTTATGGATTCCGATGATGCGGCTGATGTAATGGCCGATATTTCTTCCGAGAAACGTGCCGAAGTTCTGGAATATGTGGAAGATATTAATCAAGCCGGCGATATTGTAGATTTGATGGCCTACGATGCCGAAAGCGCCGGTGGTTTAATGGGTAAGGAATACATTTCGGTAAACTGGAATTTCGGGATTGAACAAGCCATTGACGCTATTCGCCGTAAAGCCGAAGATGTGGATGAAGTGTACTATGTATATGTTGTAGATGATGATAATGTGTTGCGCGGAGCTTTATCACTGAAACAGCTAATTCTTGCCCCTCAAGGGAAAAAAGTAAAAGACATATTTGAAGGTGGTGTAGTATCGGTGCCGGCTGATATGCATGCGGCCGAGGTATCGAACATTGCCGATAAATACGATTTGGTGGCTTTGCCGGTAGTAGATTTCAAAGATCGTTTGGTGGGTCGTATTACCATTGACGATATCGTGGATTTTATGCGCGATGAAGCTGAAAAAGACTATCAAATGGTTTCAGGTATTTCCGATGACATTGAACCTACCGACAGTGTTTGGAAAATTACAAAAGCACGTTTACCCTGGCTATTGGTAGGGCTTACCGGCGGTATCATGGGCGCTTTGGTAATTGGGGCTTATGAAGTTGAGCTTGAGCAGCATGCTGCCATGGCTTTCTTTATTCCGCTGATTGCCGCCATGGGCGGAAATGTAGGCGTACAATCTTCTTCCATTGTGGTTCAGGCGTTAGCCAATAACACATTAAGTTCCGACAGCATTTTCAGAAAGGTTATTAAAGAGCTTTCCGTAGCTTTAATCAACGGTTTGGTTTTGTCTTTGATAATCTTTTTGTATAATTATCTTTTTACTGATTCTCAGGCGCTTACCTATACTGTGAGCTCTGCTTTATTTTTGGTTATTTTGTTTGCTTCTGTGTTCGGAACTTTGGTGCCTTTGGTTTTAGACAGATATAAAATAGACCCGGCATTGGCTACCGGGCCTTTCATTACAACAGCTAATGATATTGTGGGTTTGTTAATCTACCTGGCAATCGGAGCAGCCTTGTTTACTTTGATGTAAGGAGCATGTATTTCTTCAAACTCAAATAATAGGCTAACGCTAATACGAGGCTGTTGAAATTATGAATCGCTGAATCCGATTTGGCTCAAGGCAGCTTTGTTATAAAACCGACGGGTTAACCCGTCGGTTGTTAATTATCAACTATTTATAACAATGGTTCATTAAACTTTGCCAAAGTTGCAGCTCGCAAACTGTAATGAAACTAATAATCAACACTATAAGTGAAACAGATAAACTTTGGCAAAGTTCTCATTTTCAGTCTGATGGAAAAGCATAACGAACTATTATATAATTTTCTTCATTGAATTACGTCCTTTTCGGAGTACTCTCATACATGTAAATTCTGCGGCGATACTACAGCGATATAAAGCTATCCGTTTTGCTTTTCTTGTTTTCGTCGTTTCATTTCTTGTTTTATAAGCCGTAATTCTCGGCTGCTTTGTCCGCCTACTGATGTGTTTTCTTCCGCACGCCTAAGCAGGTAAGGTAAAACGTGTTTTACGGGGCCGTATGGCAGATATTTTGCAACATTATAGCCTTCTGCCGCCAAGTTAAAACTAATGTGGTCGCTCATGCCGTAGAGTTGTGAAAACCAGATTCTTTCATCATCTTTTTTAAGGCCTTTTCCCTCAGCGAGTTCACACAGCAACAAATTGCTTTCTTCGTTATGGGTTCCGTTAAAGATACTCATTTTATCAATATGCTCCATTGAAAAACGCAGCGCATCATTGTATGCTTTGTCGGTAGCTTCTTTGTTCGGGTGAATGGGCGATTCATATCCTTTTTCGGCAGCGCGTTCCCTTTCTTTTTCCATATAAGCGCCTCGCACAAATTTGGCTCCGAGATAATAGTTACCCTCAAGAGCTTTCTGATAGGTTTTTTTTAAATGTTCTAAACGGTCATGTCGGTACATTTGCCAGGTATTGAATACAATGGCTTTTTCCTTGTTGTATTTGGCCATCATTTCATCGGCAATATTATCTAATATTTCTTGGTACCAAGAGTCTTCCGCATCTATCAATAGTGGAATATTGCCTTCGTAAGCAGTTTTGGCCATTTTTTCGATGCGTGCTTTAAATTTATCTAAGAGCACTTTTTCTTCTTCATTTAATTCAGCGCCTGTGCTTGCTTTTTCCAAAACGGCAGATTGTACCATAGCCGTGGGTTTGAAGACCGCAAAAGGAATGTTTTGGTTTTGGGCGGCATTCTTTACGGAGCGCAGGGTTTCTTCCAATGCTGCATTTATATCCGCTTCATTTTCTTTGCCTTCCACTGAATAATCAAGGATGGATTTCACATTATGTTTGGCCAATTCTTCTACTACGGGCAAGCATTTGTCAATGGTTTCGCCGCCCACGAATTGTCTGAACAAAGTTTTTTTTACAATGCCTTCAATGGGTAATTTGAGCTTCATAGCTACTTTTGCGCCTATCTGTCCGGTTTTTTGAATCAGCGGGTTGGCCATGATTGAAAATAAACGATGCGCCCATTTAAGGTCTCGGTTAGTTTTGGTAATAAAAGCTTTTTCTGTATTTGTAAAGTCCATGGTTTCTTTTTTTTACAAACTTAATAATAATTGATTTTAAGAAAGTAGATATTGTTGGTGTTTTTTAGATAATGTTTATTTTTGTGTGAAACAAAATTATGAAAAAACCGACCGATAAACTGCTTATAACTGAGGATTTATCTTCAGATTTAAGACAATTTCTGCTAAACAGGCAGGAAACAAACTTTTTTATTATTACCGATGATATTGTTCATGAGTATTGTTGGCCTTTGATTGCAGATGTTTTTGACGGCCGGCAAACATCCCTTATAAAAATACCGCAGGGCGAGAAAAATAAAACCATTGAAACGGCTGCCGAAATTTGGACATTTTTATTAAACCGTTCAGCTGATCGGAAAAGTTCACTCATTATAAATTTGGGCGGCGGCTTGGTTACCGATACCGGAGCTTTTGCTGCTTCTGTTTTTAAGCGCGGTATTCCTTACGCAAATATTCCTACAAGCCTGCTGGCCCAGGCCGATGCTGCCATAGGCGGGAAAAACGGTGTGAATTTCCAATCTTTGAAAAATCAAATTGGTTGTTTTGGCGTGGCCGAAGAAACTTTTATTTATCCGGAATTTACCAAAAGCTTGCATAAACGGGAGTTTTTAAGCGGACTGGCAGAAATGTTCAAGCATGCTTTGCTTTCGGATAAAAGCCATTGGGAGCAGCTTATGGCTTTTGCCCAAAACTTGGAGTCTGAGGGAAATCTTATTCCTGTTGATTTGTTGAAGAGAACTACCGATATCAAACTTTCTTATACGCAGCAGGATCGAAATGAGAAAGGCATCCGGGCAGCTTTAAATTTGGGACACACTTTCGGGCATGCCATTGAAAGTGTTTACAGCGCAAGCGAACATCCGATTAAACACGGAGAAGCCGTAGCAGCAGGAATGATTATGGAACTGTTTTTGTCGCATAAAAAATTGAATTTTAGTTTAAAGACCATGTTAAAAACAGCTCAGGATTTAATTGAGTTTTTTGAACCGGCTGATTTGCTGATTGAGAAAACGGATGCTTTGGTAAAAGCCATGCTTAGTGATAAAAAAAATATTGGAAACAGCATAAATTGTATTTTATTAAGTGATTGGGGGAAACCTATATTAGAACATACAATAACAAGGGAAGATGTCAGCGAAGCGCTTAATTTTTATGTGCAACTCGTAAAATAATTAGTTGAATTTTCTTTTCCGGTATTCTATTTGTATTAAAAACACTGAATTTTGACTAAAATAATTTACATAATATTTTGTAACACACAGCGTTTTAGTTTTATAAAATGAATCCCAAAAAAAACGGACAATTGAAAAAGCATATACCGGTACATCTCGCATTAGCTTTTACGCTCTTTTTTGTTTTTCCTCAAGAGAGCGTGGCTCAAATATCTCATTATTCGCAGTTTTATACAACTCCGATGACTATCGGGCCGTCTTTTGCCGGAATGACCGGAGCCAGCCGAATCTCGCTCAATTGGCGCGACCAATGGCCGGCTATTTCGGGTACTTTCACAACGTATTCCGTGGGCTTTGATCATTTTTTTCCGAGAGCAAACAGCGGAATAGGCGCTTTAGTGTACCGAGATCAAGCCGGTGAGGGGAATTTAGCCCTCACCGAAACCGGTTTGATGTATTCATACCGGTTGAAAGTTGGTGAAAAACGCGGCAATATTAATAATGAATGGTATTTGCGACCCGGCATATATTTCAAATATTCTCAGCGCTCACTGGACTTTCACGAGCTGACTTTTGGGGATATGTTTGATGCAGCCGGAAATATAGCCCGAGCAACCACTCAGCGACCGCCCGCTAATTCACGCGGTTATCTTGATTTTTCGGCATCACTTCTGGGCTATACCGACCTGTATTGGGGCGGTTTTTCCGTGGATCATCTACTCACACCCGACCAATCGCTTACCATGGAAGCAGAGAGCAATTTGCCGATGAAAGTTTCAGTTTACGGCGGAACCAAAGTGCTGCTGAAAGGCAGCCGAAATCGTTTTGCGAGCTACGGACGCGCGCCTGAAAGTTTGACTTTTTCCTTTCATTACCGCTACCAAGACGGATACGACCAATTGGATTTCGGAACTTATTGGGATCGAGACCCGATTGTGTTAGGCGCTTGGTTTAGAGGAATTCCCATAGTGGATAAATTACGCGGCAGTTATCAAAATATTGATGCCTTAATAGTACTTTTAGGCTATAAAATCAATCAAAATTTCAGAATCGGATACAGTTACGACATTACCATTTCTAAACTTTTGGGTAATACCGGCGGTTCGCATGAAATATCCGTTGTATATGAATTCAATAAAAATCTCAGTGATTTTAAACCGCGACACGGCATCATACCTTGTCCTACATTCTAAGCTGAAACCCGGTTATTTGCTTGAGCCGGTTCTCAAAAAAGTATATAAATAATTACCTTTTTGAAGCTTTAGCTCATTTTCGGTGTATTGTTTTATCTCAAATTCAGCATTTCCCAATCGTAAGCGTTTACCGCCCTCTTTTATTGCTTTTGACCCTTTTTCTTGGTCAATCTTGGTAGTTTTTACATACGTGCCGTTTGGCAAAAATTCATATTTTGTTTCAAAGGCTGCATTCACAATTGTGTTTATTTCTTCAAGTGTTTCGGGGTTTTGATAGCTTGGCACTTTATCTGCCGAGCTTAGCTCCCATGTACCGATAAGTTGCGCATCGAGTTTTTCGACGGGCGATTTGAAAATTCCGCAAGCGCTTATTAATAAGCTAAGAAGGAGGATTGATAAAAGCTGTGTTTTTTTCATGTCAAATGTTTAAAAGAATTGTGGTTCTTGTTTTCCCGTTTGCACTCACAAGTTTTCCCGGGTTTTTGAAATATATATATTCGAATATCAAATTTAGCTACTTTTAATATAATTATAAAAATTATGATGAGAAATATAAGTGAAAAGCTAAAAAAATCTTATATTTGGGTAGTTAATTTAAAAAGATAATAACAATGGCTTGGAATATTTTTAAGAAAAAAGATAAAAAGAAAGCGGACTCTCGTTTTAAAGAGATGTCGGCAAAACTGGAAGAATCTTTGAATAAGGTAAGAAACCGAAAACGCGAAACTCAAAAGAAAATTGATGAGTTGGAAGACTGGTCGGCACAGGTGATTATTGATACCTATCCGCAAGAATTTCCCAACGGGAATATGACTTTTTACAGAGAGCAATACCGAGAAAAAGCTTTGGGCGAATATGATGCTTTAAAAGAGAAATATAAAGATGATGTTGATAAAGATAAAACCGAAAAGTGTGATAAAATTGTTACCGGCTATGCCAATCATATTCAGCTCCGAAAATCAGAACTGGAGCTTTACGATAAACTGGAGAAAAAATATTCCGATGCATTGCAAGAGTTTAACAGCATGGAAATTGGTGAAAAGGGCTTAACACTTATGGGTGAGCATGAAGCTCGGCTTCGAGAAATGGACGACGGCGGCAAGTCTTTGGTGGATGCCATGAGCGAACAAGAAAAATATAAAAGCCTGAATGATGCTTTGGAACATGAAGTAAATTATGTGCAACAGCTTGAGGAATTGTCAGAAAAGTTTGACAAAGAAGACGGTAAAAACATCGACCATACACAAGCTTTTAAAGAAGAACTTGAAAAGATAACCAAAGACATTTAAACGCTCATCAAAATAATAAAAAACAACAATTGCCGGTTAATTAGGTGATTGTTGTTTTTTTATGCTTTCTTTTTTTTTTATGAAGTCTTTCAGGCCATTATTATTTTTGCTGTCATCACTTTTATTGAGCTTTAGCACCTCGGCACAAGAGCTAAAGCTTATATTTCATCGTACCGATGCCGATTCTTCCGTTTTTTTCGAAGCAAAGGAGTCCGCCAATTCACAGGCCGAGATGAAAGCTGTTGCTTATGCGCATATTCAAACCTTGCGCAATGAGGGTTATGCCGCTGCTTCTTTGGATTCTTTTTCATATAGAAAGAATCGCTTACATGTGTATTATTACAGAGGTGAAAAATATAGTATTCAGGCATTTGAAATAAGCGAAATGAGCCGGCAAGAATGCAGAAAAGCCGGAATTCGAAAACGAAAAATCCGGGGTAAAGCCTATAATGAAGCACTAATTCGGGAACTTAGTGAAAAAATTGTGTTTTATTATGCTCAACACGGTTATCCCTTTTGTAAAACTGTTCCCAAAATTGAATTTTCCGAAAAGGCTGGTGTTTCTGTTGCTTTTGAAGTTTATAAGCAAGAACCGGTAAGCCTAAATTCCGTATATATAAAAGGTTCTTTGAAAAGCTCTGATAATTTTGTGAAAAATTATTTGAATATCCATTCCGGCGATTTATATAATGAGAAAAGATTTCGTGACATTTCTTCTAAAATTTCAGAACTCAATTTTATTCGAGAGATTCGTGCGCCGGCTGTTGAGTTTTACGATAATAAAGCGGATGTTTATCTTTATTTGGAGAACCAACCGGCCAATCGTTTCAGCGGCATTTTGGGCTTGGCAAATGACAGCCTCAAGGGAAATGCTTTGAGCCTTACCGGCGATTTAAATGCAGAACTTTACGACAGTTTCAAACAAGGCGAGTTTATCGCTTTGCAATGGAATCGCATTGAGGCACAAGCTCAATTGTTGGATATTCACATTCGGTATCCTTATCCGTGGAGTTTGCCCTTAGAGCCCTCTCTAAGTTTTTTGTTGAATAAAACCGACAGTGCTTACTTGTCGTTTAAATTCACCGGCGGAACCGATTACATATTCCCAAACGGCAACCGATTGATTATGAATGCGTCAAGTATGAAATCAAGTGTTCTGAGTCGATATGAAAGCACGGAAATAAAAACCGTATCACATGTTATTTTTAGCGCAGGCTATGAAGCACGAAAATTGGATTATGTCTATAACCCGGCTTCCGGTTATGCTTTTAAAGCTTTATTTGGTACGGGAAATCGAAAATTCGACACAGACACAAAATCGCTTTATACCGGAGCATTTGATTTTGATTTGTATTTTCCGCTATATAAAAAATTGATTATGAAAACCGGGCTTAGTCATCGCAGTTTATTTTCCGGGCAGGCGTTTTATCGAAATGAGCTGTATAAGTTTGGCGGAAATAAAACCATGCGCGGATTTGACGAGCAGGCTTTCGAAGCTCTGAATTTTACGGTTTTTACCGCTGAAATGCGCTTGCTGTATGACAAAGATGCCGCATTGTATTTTTTTTCCGATCTCGCTTATTATACCGATATTGAAAATCAAGGAAATTTTTTAGCAGGTTTTGGCCCGGGCGTAAATATCAGCACCAAAGCCGGTATTTTTTCATTGTCTTATGCTTTAGGCAAACGAAAAGATTCTCCCTTAAAATTGGCCGATTCAAAAATTCATGTCGCTTATGTAAACCGTTTTTGAGTATTGATATAAGATGTAAGATGTAAGATGTAAGATGTAAGATATAAGATGTAAGATGTAAGATATAGATTGTTGATGCCTGAATAAGCTTGACCGTTGTTAATATTGAGTTACTGTATTTTCCGGTCTTAATTTCGGAGCGATATTTGAACCGGATGGCTCTTAAAGTTTCCAAGCGTACTAAGGAATTTAGCCTATAAATTAATTTGAATTAGGCGTATGAGTAATATCAAAATTAAAGTTACAGCATGTCGTTAAATATGTGGTTCCCCCTTAGAAAAGGGGGACAGGGGGATTGATTGATGCAAAGATGTAAGTAAAATCAGATTTAGTAGCTTGCATTCTTAATCGCCGAAACATTTTTTGCAAATCGCAGCTTTCGTAAAGCCTGTGAATCAAAATAATGTAAATATTAATAAAATGCCTAATTCAAAAATTAATATAAACTGCTTATTCTAAAGCCTTGAGGGTTGGGGTAGTTTAGTCATTTATCAATTGAAAAAACAGAACATCTTTAAATCCCTCCGGGTCGTTGATCCAGGCTTTTTTTACACCGGTTTTGCTAAAGCCTTTCGATTCAAATAAACCTATGCTGTCTTTTTGCTCGCTGATAATGTTGCAGTATAGCTGCTTTAGTTTCAGTAAATTGAATGAGTAGTCAATAAGCAGTTGTAAGGCTTCGGAAGCATAACCTTTTCCGCGATTAGTTTCAATCAGCATAATACCCACACCGGCGCGCCGGTGAAGCGGATCAAAATCAAATAAATCAATCATACCGATGGTGCTTTTACTTGATTTTTCATCTATCATTAAACGCAATTCTTTGGCTTCAAAAATATCGCGTCCGGCGTTCTTCAGATATTCTTTCAGCACGTATTGCGAATATGGAGCTATTGTAGCGCTTACATGCCAAAGCTCCGAGTTATTTTCATTTTCGTATAAAAACATTAGGTCTTCCGGTTCCGGTGCTCGAAGTTTAAGCCGATTGTTTTCAAGATATTTCATTTGTGAATTTTATTCGTGTGCATTACAAAGGTAGTGATTTTTGCGGGTAATGAATCAAATTTGCAATAAAGCTCAGTATTTAACAGCTGCCGGAAGTTGATGCACAGATAGGGATGACCCTTGTTAATATTGTGTTACTGTATTTAGACCGGGTCGCTCTTAAAGCTCATAGTAGTCAAATTAAGGGTATTATTATATAGATTTGATTAGCTTCATGCTTTAACGCAAATTCTTATTTTACAAACCGGCTCAGAAAATTATTTCAATTTCAAAATTATGTCAATTTTAAATCCGGCTATATAAAGGTCTAAGAGTTAGACTTTAATACAAGGTTGATACTTCTTTTTTAACAAATAAAATAGTTGATTTCAGCAATTTGAGAACTGCGAAACTTTAGTAAATGAATTGAATGCAAAGAAAGAGTTAAAAAAAGTATCTTTTTGGCTTAAGCTTTGTATCGTATAGTTTGAATTTTTCCGAAAATATCAGGAGTTATTATAGCTTAAATGTAAACATGCATAATCTGAAACAAAATTTGTATTTTAGCGTTAAAAAATCTTAATTATACGCTTAAGAATAATTAAGAAATAATTGCGTTATTTTTTTGAAAACATGCAACTTTGCGTAAGCTTTAACAGTCTATTAGCAAAAACAAGGATAAGTCTGCTCGCAGAGTGGGCTAAGCCTATGAAATACAAGTATATATAATATTGCCGTCATTAATACATACAATTATGAGATCCGTCTTACAAAAATTCAATTCATTTTTTATGAGCAACTGCAAACTCATCTTTTTGTTCGCTCTTTTCATCACATTCGGCTCAGCCGGGTTTTCACAAACACTACCTGTGGCAGCAGATAATACGGTTACTACAGATGAAGATAACGACTATGTTTTCCTTGTTAGTGATTTTAATTATAGTGATCCGGATCCGGATCCTTTAGATCGAATAAGAATATCAAATATCAATAACGGCGGCGGAACTTTATTTCTGGATACCGACGGAGATAATAACATTGACGGTGGTGAGACGGTAAATAATAATCAGGAAATTCCAGCCGGCGAGATAACGGATTTAAAATTTCGACCGGCAGCCGATGATAACGGCGCAGCTTATGCTGATTTTGATTTCGAAGTACATGACGGTAGTGACGGCTGGAGTGTAGCAAGCTATAATATGGATATTGATGTTGATGCGGTTAATGACGAACCGAGTTTTACCAACGGCGGTGATCAATTTGTTCCCGAAGACTCTCCGGCACAAACCGTAGGCGGCTGGGCGCTGCCAATTAGTCCCGGTGCACCGGATGAAGTCGGTCAAACTCTGACTTTCCATGTTACCAATAACAATAGCGCTTTGTTTTCCGTACAGCCGGATGTTGATGAAGCTTCCGGCAATTTAACATACACACCCGCCCCCGATGCTTTCGGAACCGCAACAGTTACCATATACCTGCAAGATAACGGCGGAGGCGATAATACAAGCCCTGTTGAAACTTTTGATATAACAATTACAGGAATAAATGACCCCCCAACCGGTACGGATAATACTTTGAATTGTTATGAGAATGGTATTTTGGCATTTGCCAATGTGCATTTCGGATATTCTGATACGGAAGGTGATCCCTTTACGCAAGTCAAATTAACCACTGTTCCGGGTGCCGGAACAATATGGATTGACTCCAACGGAGACGGAACAGCCGACGAAGGAGCTTTGGCTAATGGTGCCTTCGTACCAATTGCCGATATCAATGCCGGTCGTTTAAAATATATGCCGCTTGCCGATGAAAACGGTTCGCCTTATACAAACTTTGGTTTTGAAGTCTATGACGGAACCGATTATGATCCGATACCTAATACAATGATCCTTAATGTTTTGGCTGTTAACAGTGAACCTTCCTTTACAGCCGGCCCGGATCAAAACAACAACGAAGATGACGGACCAATTAATGTAGCGGGATGGGCTATCAGTGTTAGTCCGGGAGCCCCGGATGAAGCCGGACAAACTTTGACATTCCATTTATCAAATGACAATAACGGACTGTTCTCTGTGCAGCCGGCAGTGAATGCTTCCGGTGACTTATCTTACACGCTTGCCCTGGATGCTTCCGGAGTAGCCAATGTGGATATTTATTTGACCGATGACGGCGGAACCGCTAACGGAGGACAAAATACAAGCCTGACTCAATCGTTTGTAATAACAGTAACAGCGGTTAATGACCCGCCTGTCGGCGCCGATAATTCTGTAAACTGTTTTGAAAATTCCACATTGACATGGGTAACCGGGCATTTTAATTATTCCGATATTGAAATGGATCCTTTTACGCAGGTGGAAATAACCACAACTACAGGAACCGGAAGTTTATGGTTGGATACCAACGGTGACGGGATAATTAATGGAGGTGAAACGACCATTGCTTCCGGAAACGTGGTTAACGTTGCCGATATTAATGCCGGCCTTTTCAAGTTTGCGCCTTTGGCAGACGATAACGGAAGCCCCTATACTACATACACTTTCAGAGTGCATGACGGAACGGATTATAGTGTGTTGCCGGCTTATACAATGACAATAAATGTTTTAAATGTGAATAGTGAACCCGACTTTATTGCAGGGCTGGATCAGGTAATCAATGAAGATGCCGGTGCACAAACCATAGCCGGTTGGGCAAGCAATATTACCGCAGGTGCTCCTGATGAGGAACCGCCCGTTCAAACATTAACATTTCATCTTTCGAGTGATAATCCCGGCCTTTTTGCCGTAGCTCCTGCTGTTGATCCGGCAACCGGCACGCTTACATATACGCCGGCAGCCAATGCACACGGTACAGCCAATGTAGATATTTATTTAAAGGATGACGGCGGAACAGCCTACTTTGGCGATGATACAAGCCCGACTTACTCATTTCAAATTATAATTAATTCAGAAAATGATGTTCCGATATTAGTAAATAACAATCCTTTAAATATAAATGAAGGGGATATCAATCAGATTATTAACTCTGCTCTTTTGCAGGTTACCGATGTTGATAACCCTGCGGCGGATATTGAATATACTCTTACCTCAGTGCCTTCTGAAGGTACACTCTACTTGGGAGCTGTATCATTGGGTTTGAATGATACCTTTACCCAGGCTGATATTAATGCAAATTATCTTCACTATGATCATGCCGGCGGAGAAACAACGCCCGATCAATTCAACTTTACTGTTGCCGACGGTGACGGCGGCACAATTCCTGCCAACACTTTTACCATTAACATCAATCCGGTTAATGACGATCCGGAGTTTACTTCTTCTCCGATTACAACAGCTAATGAGTCTGTTCCTTATACATATAATATTACAACAAACGACTCGGACGGTCCGTTTCCGCCTACAATTTCGGGAGTTGTTATTCCCGGTTGGGCCGCCTTTACAGATAACGGAGACGGAACTGCCACATTATCAGGAACCCCGCCTTTAGGAGCACCCTTAAATAACCCGGTACAGCTTACAGTTTCTGACGGCATCGCTCCTGCTGTAGCTCAAAATTTTAATATTCAAATTACATCGTCCGTTACTGCTGATGCCGGAGTCAATGATACAACATGTACTGCGGATTCATACACTCTTGACGGGAATCAACCGCCGGCCGGGTATATGGGTACTTGGACCGTAATTGACGGCGCCGGAACCTTTGCTGATAACACCTTATATAATACGGAAGTTACGAATATGAACAGCGGCGTGGCTCCAAATAACAGCAACACATACCGCTGGACAATCAGAAACAGTGACGGGAGCCATACCGTGTATGACGATGTGGTCATTGTAAACAATACCGTGGAAGCATCCGTTACTGATGTTTTTAATGTGTGCGGAACATCAGTAACAATTCAGGCTGATAATGCTTTAAACCCGGGAGAGTCCGGTTTGTGGTCTGTAGAAGGTTCACCTTCGCCAATGCCTGTGATTGTTTCTCCGAATAACAGAACCACGGATGTTACGGGTTTGAATAATAATGTGAATCAATTCAGATGGACAGTTACTAAAGAAACTTGCTCAGATTACGATATTATGCAAGTAGATGTTATTGAAGTTTATGCCACGGCCGGAGGACCGGCAGAGATTTGTTCAGAACCCTTTACCATAAAAGGGAACGACCCCGCTTTGCTCGGTGGTACCGGTCAATGGACAGTGGCTCAGGGTAGTGGAATATTTGCCAATGCAGCTGATCCCACAACTACAGTAACGAACTCAAGCCAAAATGTTGAAAATCAATATGTATGGACAGTTACCGTAAACGGATGTTCGGATCAGGCTTCAGTTTTTGTTGAGAATAACATTCCCACAACAGCAGTGATTACAACACCGAATCCGAGCACTTCTTGTAACGGCAGCTTTACTATTTCGGCGCAACCGGCGGATCCTACTGACCCGAATGAAGCCGGTTATTGGACAAGTACTGTACCCGGTGTGGTAATAGCCAGCCCGAATAATCCTACAACCGATGTCTCAAACCTTCAGGAAGGGGCAAATCTCTTTACATGGCACATTTCAAACGGTACTTGCCCGGAATCAACGGCTGACATAACCGTAAACAATTATGTATTGTCAACGGTAAATGCCGGGAATGATGACGTAATCTGTTCCGATACATATAATCTTGCCGCAACACCTTTAGATCCGGGCGAAAACGGTTTGTGGACTTTTACTACCGGCGGTGTAGGCAGTACAATTATTGATCCCACAAATAATACATCGCAAGTAATTGATTTGCAAAGAGGACTAAATATTTTGCAATGGGAAGTAACACAAGGGTCATGCTCTCAAACTGATTTGGTGCAAATAACCAATATGTCGGTGAATGCAAATATTTCAACCGGCTCTCCGCAGGTTGCTTGTGCCGACCCGTCGCAAATGGTTACGGCCAATAATCCTAATTCACAAGATATAGCCAATCCCGCAACAGCTGCAATCGGTTCTTGGTCGGTTTTGTCCGGCGGATCAACAGTGGACAATCCCAATAACCACCAAACAACATTCAGCAATTTGGATGAAGGATCCAATAAATATATTTGGACCATTACTAACGGATTCTGTTCAGATACCGATACCATTGAAGTTATTAACAATATTCCCACGCAAGCTGATGCCGGACGGGATACGATTCTTTGCAGCACTACTTTGCCGAACTTAAACGGAAATGATTATGATCCTTTGAGGGAAATAGGGTTCTGGAGAAGAATTGCAGGAGGGGCCACAATTACTACACCCTCTTTGGCTAATACTTCCGTAACTAATTTAGACTATTATTGTACGCCTTATACACCCGATTGGTGGAATAATCAGAGTGCCTTGAATGTTTTTGAATGGGTTATTCAAAGAGATATTTGTGAGTCAACCGATCAAGTTAGTGTTTTGAATGGTTTGCCCGAATATATCAATGCCGGCGTAGATCAAACTGTATGTGATAATGTAGTAAACTTGGATGCCTTGGATGAAGCTTCCTGTGCCGACGAACATTGGTGGGAACAAATTCCTGATGTAGGTGGTTTTGAAGATCCTTTCACGGGTGCACTTATCCTTGATGCTGACCGAAACATGCCTTTCAATGTGCACGTAAACAACGTGCAAGACGGAATGACGCAGTTTATTTGGCATTTGCAAAATAATTTTCTTGACTCTCAGGGTAATCCAATTGTATGTCATTTAACGGATACCGTTGAAGTTACCAGCTTGGGTTTGGAAGAAGATGTAAATGCCGGACAAAACCAAGCTTTCTGTGATGATGAAACTTTACTCAATGCAACCGACCCCAATAGTGTATGGCCTTCAAGCGGATACGATGTAATCGGAGAGTGGGCTGTTGTATTTGGCAGCGGTGATTTTGATGATTATACATCAAATTCCACCTTAGTCAGCAATATTGGCTACGATACAAATATTTATCGTTGGACTATAAATAATGTTACAGAAGGTTGTATAATGACCGATGATGTATATATTCATAACGGATTACCTTCAGCAGCTCAGGCCGGTCCCAACAGGGAGGTCTGTGATACCTATACCATTATTTCCGCCAACAATCCGGCACGTTCTGATGCCCAGTGGTGGACGGTATATGCCGGAGGCGGTACAATCATAGGCAGCTCTTGTGCCAATTATTTCTGCACGGCTCAAATAGATAATATGTCATCAGGTGTAAACACTTTTGTTTGGCATGTCAGAGAGGATTATTTTGGCCCAATTGATCCATACCATGCCGGAAACCCTTTAGAATGTGAATTAACCGATACAATAACAATTACAAATAATATAGTAACCGCCTCGGCCGGTGCCGATATTTATATGTGTGCCGATACGGCTCAACTTCTTGCGACCCCTGAAGCCGGATCTACAGGATATTGGCTGACATCTACCGGTACGTTTGCCTCAACCGGTGGAGCTACAAGTACGGTATATAATGATGTCATCAGAGGTCTTACTACCGGACAAAATACCTTGACTTGGACAGTTGAAAAAGGCAGCTGCAGCGATTCAGATAATATTGTGGTGTGGAACAATTTGCCACCTACACCTTATGCCAATAATGATCAAACGGTGTGCAATTCTTCGGCTCAATTGTCTGCTTCGCCAAGTAATTTGCCGCTGAATCAACCCTCAATTCATTCCTATTACTATGGTAAATGGACAGCACAGGGAACAGCTACGATACAAACCCCTACGGCTTACAATACTTGGGTGCATGATATTCCCGAACAATCGGGCACTTATTTTATATGGCATACCTACAATGATTTTGATGACGGTATTAAGCCCCAAACTTGTGAGCTTACCGATACAATGTACATATTCAATAACTCGGTAACTGCTGAAGCCGGTTCCGATTTATTAACACAATGCGGTGTTTGGGGGGTCGGTGCTGATTTTCAATTAAATGCGAATCCATCTTATAATGGAATTTGGGTAGGAAGTCCCGCCCCGGGAGCTACTATAACAAATCCTACCTTGCATAACACCACCGTAACCGGAGCTACCGACGGCGACCATGTATATCGTTGGACGGTCTCTTATACGACTGACGGAGTAACCTGCAGCGATGATGATTATGTCAATGTACCGGTTAGAATTCCCACTACATCAAATGTGAATCCGAATATTGCTGAAATTTGTATTGATGAGGTCGATTTGCAGGCAAATAATCCGTTTTCCGGCGTGGGTACTTGGACAGAAGTAACTACCGGCGGAGCGACAATTCTTGATCCTACCGCTAACGTTACGCAAGCCGTAAATGTTTCCCGAAACGGGAACAGTGTTTTCCGCTGGACTATTGACAGAGACGGCTGTACTTCTACCGATGAAATAGAAGTAACTAACAACACCATACTGGCTGATGCCGATGACAGAATAGATGAAGATGCCATTTTGGGAACCGTATCGTATAATGATTCTGCTATTTGCGGCAATGTATATATTCTTTCGGCCACCGATCCAAATAATTTTAACTCCGGCAGCGCCCCATATCCTTCAGGCGAGTGGACAGTTTCACCCGGAACCGTTACTTTTGATAATCCTACTTTATATAATACTACAGTTCGAAATTTAAATGCTCTCGGAGATAATACCTCAGAACTGACATGGACGATTACAAAAGGAAGTTGTGTCGAATCCAGCCGATTAGACATTATAAACAATGAATTTACGATTGATGCCGATGTAAATACCAATCCCAATGAGTTGGAAACTTGCAACGGCACCATCACACTGGCCGGCGAACAACCCGGCAGCGGTACCGGTTATTGGGATGTTCACAGCGGAGGTGGTAACATTCAAAATCCGACATTGTACAATACGATTGTAACAAATGTCTCAAAACCTTCCAGTGTTTTCCGTTGGACGGTAACAAGCAACGGCTGTACAACTTTTGATGACGTTACCGTTTACAATAACAGCGTAACGGCTAATGCCGGCGTAGGTTTTGATGTATGCGGCAATACGGCAACCCTTCCCGGTACACCGCCCGCAGCCGGAGAAACCGGAACTTGGACTACTGAATTAGGTGGTTCAACAGTTACTAACCCCACGCTTTATAATTCCGGAGTAACTAATTTGGCTCAAGGACAAAACCGTTTCCGATGGAGAATTACCAAAGGTAAATGTTCCGCAGATGATTATGTGGAAATTATAAATAATGAACCGGACGATTTTATGGTTGAAGCTGACAAAGAGAGCTGTGCACCTGACAATACAATATCCGTAAGCCCGGCTCCGGAATACAGTTCGGGGGAATACGGCGAATGGTCTATATTGGCAGGCGGAGCTTTAACCGCTATAACCGATATTACGGCAATCAATACCGACGTAACCGATTTACAACCCGGGTTTAATAAGTTTCAATGGACAGTAACAAAAGGAGCTTGTCCAAAGTACGGAACCATTGTTATCACCAATAATCAAGTAATTGCAGATGCCGGCCTGCCGCAATCCGTCTGTAATAATACGACACAGTTGGAGGCAGCCAATCCCGAAACAAATTATACACAGCAGGGAACCGGTACGTGGTCTGTTATTACGGGGACTTCCACAGTAGATAATCCTACAGCTTATAATTCATGGGTTACTGATTTGGATCAAGGGCAAAACACATTCCGTTGGACATTGAATGAAGGTGGTTGTTCGGATGACGATGAGGTTAGTATTTTTAATAATAGCGTTACCGCATCCGCTTCTAATCAAGTGGTTTGTTCAAATACGGCAACTTTCGACGGCAACATGCCCGCTTATGCCGATTGGGGTGAGTGGACAGTAGTCGGTTCTTCAGGAAGTCCAAATATAACAACACCGTCACTTAATACTTCTACCGTAAGCGATCTCGGTTCAGGTATTAATACTTTCCGTTGGAAGGTTTGGAATGCCCAAGGATGTGCAGATTCATTAGATATTACGATAAATAATCAAGAGTTTACTACTTCTGCCGGACCTAACCGTACTTTGTGCAGTACAACACATAAATTAGAAGGTAAAGATCACGGTCCCGGCTATTCCGGCTATTGGGAGATTGTTGCCGGCGGAGCCGTATTTTCAAATTCAACCCAACACGATGCCGATATAACAGGTCTTGCAAAAGGTGATAACATTTTCAGATGGAATGTTACTTCAGATGCCTATGCTTGTACGGCAAGCGATGAAGTTACAATAATAAACAGCTTGCCCAATACGGCAATAATTACAACACCCGCTGTAGGCAATCGAGCGGTTTGCGGGAATACTTCTCCGATAGAAGGTTCTCCCCCCGGTTTAGCTGAAGTCGGTACATGGTCTGCAGATTACGGAGTCGTTACATTTGATAATGAAACCTATTATCAAACAAATGTGAATAATTTGGTACTTGGCGACAATGAAATTACATGGACCATAACCAAAGGTTCTTGTTCATCCGATGAAAGTATTATTATCACCAATAATGAGGTTGTAGCCACGGCCGGCGTTGATAAATCTACATTATGTAGTGATGTTGTCAAATTGTCCGGTAATAATCCCGCACAAGGCAGCGGTTTGTGGACAGACCAAGACGCGTCATCAGCAAGTATTACCGACAACACCTTATATAATACAACCGTAACAAATATTGAAAGAGGAACAACAAGTTTTCGATGGACAGTAAGTCTGGGGACTTGTTCCGCTTTTGATGAAGTAGTGATAACAAACAATCAAATTATAGCAGATGCGGGCAATGATGAATCGACCTGCAATAATTATTATGATCCGCTTGACGGGAACGATGTATCCGGTGACGGTACCGGAGTGTGGAGCTCGACCAATCCGGCAATTAGTTTTGTGAATCCTACGGATTTCGATGCGCGAGTAGAAGGTTTAGAAATCGGAGATAACACATTGCGTTGGACAGTAACTTCTGATGCAGAGGGTTGTATTGATTTTGATGAGGTAACAATAACCAATAATACTGTCAGTGCTAATGCCGGATTTGATATTGAGACATGTAATTCTGACATAAACTTGAGTGCGGTAGATCCTACATCAGGAAGTGGAGTATGGACAAAAACAGCCGGAGGTTCGGTTGTTATAGATAACTCTACCGATAATGAGACATTAGTCAGCGGTTTAACCGGCGGAATATATACTTTTCGTTGGACGGTGACGGAAGGCAGTTGTAGTATTTTTGATGAAGTAACCGTTACTAACAGCAGTCCGAGTGCATCAGTTCCAAGTGCTGCATCTCCGGAAGTGTGCGACGGAAACGGATCATTACAAGCAAATCCATTGCTATCCGGAGAAACAGGCCTTTGGATCGTGAACAGTGGTCCGGCTGTGCTTGCTACCCCTTCATCAAACCTTACTAATGTTTCCGATATGAAATTAGGGGATAATGTTTTTACATGGCGATTGACTAAAGGATCAACAAAAACCTGTATTTCAGAAAATAGTGTTACCATAACTAATAATGAGGTAGTGGCTAATGCCGGTGGAGATAAAACCACCGTCTGCAATGATTATACGACATTAAGCGGAAATAATTTGGCTACCACCCAAGGAAGTGGATTGTGGACTGATGAGACAGGAACAACTGCAAATATTACCGACAACACATTATATAACACAGAAGTAACAAATATTGAAAGAGGTACAACAAGATTTCGATGGACAGTAAGTCAGGGGACTTGTTCCGCTTTTGATGAAGTATTGATAACAAACAATCAAATTATAGCAGATGCCGGCAATGATGAATCGACCTGCACTAATTATTATGAACCGCTTGACGGGAACGATGTATCCGGAGACGGTACCGGAATTTGGACAACAACCGGAACGGCTAAATTTACAGTTCCATCATTGTATAACACTCGTGTTGAGGTTCTGCAACAAGGTATTAATGAATTAAAATGGACAGTAACTTCAAATATAGAGGACTGTACTGATTCAGATATAGTTATTATCACAAATAATAGCGTTACTGCTGATGCCGGCACGGATAGGGAAACTTGTAATTCTTCATTGAATTTGAGTGCGGTAGCACCGAATCCGGGCACCGGGGTTTGGACACAAACAGGTGGAGCATCAGTAACTATTGTAAATTCAACGGATCGTCAGAGTTTGGTTACAGGTCTAACAGGTGGCACATTTACTTTCAAATGGATTGTGACTGAAGGTGCTTGCTCTGCTGATGACGAAGTTGTAATTACCAACAGCAGTCCTTCCGTTTCCAACCCGACTACACCGAGTTCGGAAGTATGCGACGGCAACGGAATATTACAAGCGAATCCTCCCGGAGCAAATGA
Organism: uncultured Bacteroidaceae bacterium; assembly: GCA_964472505.1. Classification (GTDB taxonomy): domain Bacteria; phylum Bacteroidota; class Bacteroidia; order Bacteroidales; family JAADGE01; genus JAYEIA01. Next base: position 39,462 of record CAYYQW010000021.1, read on the forward strand.
AACCGGTCTGTGGACCGGCGGCGGAAGTTCAGTCATAGCAAATAACGGAACCTTGAATAATACAACGGTATCGAATATGCCTTTTGGTGAAAATACATTTACCTGGACTTTAACAAAAGGCACCGATGTAACTTGTACTTCATCAAATTCAGTCAGCATTACCAATAATGATGTTACGGCCGGTGTTGGACCTGATAAAACTACGTCCTGTCTTGATTATACAAATTTGCCGGGGAATAAGATTACATTAGAGCAAGTTACCGGGCTTTGGACAGACCAAGATGGTTCCGTAAGCAATATTGTAAATCCCACATTGCATAATTCTCTTGTAACAAATATTCCTTTAGGAACAACAACTTTCCGTTGGACTGTAACAAAAGGGAGTTGCAATGATTTTGCTGAAGTAGATATTACAAATAACAGCCCATCTGTAGCAGTAATCACTTCACCGGCGCCCGGCAGTATGGTATGTTCTGACGCAACAACACTTCAAGCAAACAACCCGGCGGTAGGCAGCGGAGTTTGGTCTGAAATTTCCGGAATTACATTCGGAACGCGGTCTAATTATCAAACAACAGTCTCCGGAATGACGCCCGGACCCAACACATTTACTTGGACAATCTCTAATGAAGAGTGTTCATCGCAAGCGCAAATTACCATTATAAATGACATGGTTACTGCCGATGCAGGGACTTCACCGCGCGAAGTTTGTACTAACTTTACAACGCTTAATGCTGTTGATCCGATAGATGTATTTCCGAACCAAGGAACCGGACATTGGACGAATGTAGGAGCAGGCTCTGCGGTAGTTGTTAATTCATTATTGAATACATCTCAGGTAACCGGACTAAAGTCCGGCTCAAATATGTTCCGTTGGACGGTTGAGAATAACAGTTGTTCTGCTTATGACGAAGTTGAAATCATTAATCGAAGCGTAAAAGCAAGAGCCAACGATGTGGTTGCCTGCTATGGTGAAAAAACCAATTTAGATGCAGCTTCACCGGCTCCCGGACAATCCGGTTATTGGACTTCATATACTTCCGGAATAGGCTATATACCGGCTAATACTTTATACAATGCAGAGGTTACCGGATTAGTCCCCGGAAATAATACCTTTGTTTGGAACCTGTCCAACGGATTGTGTTCCGACAGTATCAGTATTACGGTTACATCAGTAAAACCTGTAGCTGATGCCGGAAGCGAACAGAACCTCTGTGAATCCTATACCTATTTGTCGGCCAATGAACCCGTAAGCGGACAAGGCGTATGGTCATTAGTAACCGGTGCCGGAGTCTTTGCCGATCCGAGCTTAAGCGGAACTTATGTTTCAGAAATCGGACAAGGTGATAATCGTTATCGCTGGACAGTTACCGACAGAGGTTGTACGGATTTTGATGAGGTTGAAATCAATAACAATTTACCGATTGTTTCAGCCGGTCCCGATCAGCCCACATGCGTGGATAATGTAGTTTTGGCCGGAAATGAACCCGCTGCCGGTGAAACCGGTCTTTGGACACAGCAAAACGGAATTACGGCAGTCATCACCGACCCTACTCTTTATAACACAACCGTAACCGACTTAGGTAACGGGGTGAGTACTTTCAAGTGGACTGTAACTAACAGCGACTGCTCTAATTCTGACATGGTGGCAATTACTTACAACAAGCTTTCGCCCGACGCCGGTGATGACAAGAGTACTTGTAATGGCGTGGCAAACTTGATAGCGGCTGACCCATCGCCTGCAACAGGAGAATGGATGACCTTTGGAGCCGGAACTTTTGAGAATCCTACATTATACGCCACAACTGTAAACGGTTTGGCGGACGGCCCAAATACTTTGCGTTGGACTGTCAAATATCGTGGCTGCGAAGCTTTTGACGAAATTGTAATTGATAACAATGAGGTTTTCGTAAGTGCAGGAGCTGTCAATGATGTTGTTTGTACTAATGCAGCAACACTGACAGCCAATGAGCCTGCTGCTCCGGCAACCGGACTTTGGACTAAATCCGGAGGTTCCGGAGTATTTGTTGATGATACGAATCATATTACCGATGTAAACGGTTTGAGCTCGGGATCTAATGTATTCACATGGACGATAACAGATGGTTCTTGCAGCAAATCGGATGATATTATTATTTATAACCGTCAAATTACAAACATAAATGCCGGTGTTGACAGAAATGTTTGTGATACAGAAATACAACTCGCTGCATTAGCTCCGCCTGCCGGAACGACCGGAAAGTGGTCTGTAGCTGCCGGAGGAGGCGTTTTTGCAGATGAAACACTCTACAATACCGCCGTTTCCGATCTTATAATTGGTGAAAATCAGTTACGTTGGACATTGAGTAATGGAGATTGTACGGCTTCCGATATTGTTACAATCACTAATCAAATGCCAACGCCTGCTTCGGTTTCTTCCAATGAAGAAATATGTACTTCTACTTTTACGCTCGTAGCTAATGCTCCCGGAGCAGGCGAAAGCGGTTTGTGGACAAAACAATATGGTGCACAAGGAAATATTTTAACACCCACTGATAATGTTTCCACCGTTACAAATGTTGGTTCGGGAACCAATACTTTTCGTTGGACAATATCTAACGCCATCTGTTCTTCACAAGATGAGATAGTAGTTACAAACAGTTCTATATCCACCGATGCCGGTATTGATTTACCGATATGCACGGATACTGCTGTGCTTGCCGGAGATAACCCTGCTCCCGGAACAGGCGTTTGGTCAGTTGTCAACTCAGGCGGCCTTCCGGTTATTGATAATCCGTCGCAGTACAGTACGGTTGTCAGAAGTTTAGGTTCCGGTTCAAATACTTTCAAATGGACGGTTTCTAACGGCAGATGTGAAGCTTGGGATGTAGTCTCAATTGTAAATAATACGCCCACAAAAGCCAATGCCGGAGATAAGCAGACCGTTTGTGACGGAACGGTTGTACTTTCCGGGAATAATCCTACCGTAGGCACCGGATTATGGACCAGACAAGGCGGGTCGGGCGATATTCAAACGCCTTCCAACTATAATACGCTTGTTACCAAATTGGGTACAGGCGGAAATACCTTCCGTTGGACTGTGGAACAGGAATCTTGTGTGTCTTATGACGATGTTACAATTACCAATGATTTAGTTTATGCTTCAGCCGGCATGAATGATGAAATATGCACTGACAGCTACCCCGAGTTAAACGGAAACATGCCTGCTGCTGAAGAAAGCGGAGAATGGACCGTTTCCGGAGGCACCGGAGTATTTGCCGATCCTACGCTTCACAATACAGCAGTAAGCGGATTATCGCAAGGTGAGAACCGATTTACTTGGACGGTTAGAACAGGCGATTGCCAAACAGCTTCCGATGTTATTATTACAAATAATACGCCTTCGACTGCTACGGTCAGTTCAAATCAAGACCGTTGCGTGAATTTTGCCACTATTTCCGGAAATCCACCCACAACCGGTACCGGAAGCTGGTCATTAGTTGCCGGTAACGGTGTATTTGATAATACAGCGGATAATACTACAGTCGTGAGAGATGTTGGTCCCGGAGTAAACCAGTATATGTGGACCATTCAAAAAGGTGATTGTTCTTCGGATGCCGTAATCACTATCACAAATAATTCTGTTGAAGCTGTAGTAGGCGACAGTATAGAGGTTTGCGGAACACAGGCCTACCTTAACGGGAATGAGCCTGATGCAGGAGAAACCGGGACTTGGACAAATATTGCCGGAACCGGAACCGTTACAAATCCCACATTGTATAACTCGGAAGTTACCGGGCTTAACAAAGGCAACAATAAGTTTAGGTGGTCTGTAAGTAACGGGGATTGCGACAATTATGCAGATATCATTGTAACCAACAACTTATATGATGCCAACGCCAGCGTGGCAGGGCCAACCACTATTTGCTCTGACCAAGCAGACCTTCTCGGTAATATCCCGGTGGCGGGTGCTATAGGAACTTGGACTGTAGAAGCAGGCGCCGGAGCTTTTGATGACCCCAATAATCCTTCAACAACCGTTCGCGGTTTACTTAAAGGAGATAATACCATCCGCTGGTCGGTTGATAAAGATGGTTGTATTAATTATGATGAAGTTGTTATCACAAATAATATGGTGGAAGCCTTGGCAGGTGATGACGTTATTACCTGTGGTGATCCGGTTAGCTTGGTTGCCAATAACCTATTTGACGGGCAAGTTGGCGGTTGGACTGTTATAAACGGTTCCGGTGACATTCAGGATCCTTCTGACAACCAAACATTGGTTACCAACCTTGGTTCAGGAACCAATGTATTCCGTTGGACGGTTTCAGGTAACGGCTGTACAGCTTATGATCAGGTTGTGGTTTCAGAGAACAGTTTTACTACATCAGCCGGATTGAATAAACCGGTTTGTAGCCCGAGTACAACATTAAACGGAGCCGATCCTTCGCCCGGAACGGGTATCTGGAGTATCAGCGGAAGTCCCGGGGTTTCATTTGCTAATCCTACCTCAAATGTTACAATGGTGTATGGATTGCAGGATAATTCTAAAAATACTTTCCGATGGACTGTAACAAAGAATGGTTGTACTGCTTCCGATGAAGTGATTATTACTAATGATTTGATAAAAGCTGTTGCAGGCGGAGATCAGCCGGTCTGTCAGCCAACGGCTATTATGAGTGCTCAAAATCCTGCACCCGGTACCGGCCAATGGACTATTACTTCGGGCGGAGGAACTGTGTTAGATCCTACCAGTAATATTTCACAAGTTGAAGGGCTTGCTTTGGGGAACAATACATTAGTTTGGACGGTTCAGCATAACTCATGTCCTTCTCAGGATGTTGTAGTTGTTACCAATAATATGGTTACCGCAACGGCCGGTTCCAATCAAGTTATTTGTTCATCCGAATCATACTTGTCAGGTGATCAGCCGCAGGATGGCGGATACGGTATATGGGAAGTTGTCGGAGGGCCTTGTAAAGTTGAAACTCCAAGCTTGTTTAATTCGTATGTTTCTAATCTGCAACAGGGACTAAACAGCTTACGTTGGACGGTTTATCAAAATGGCTGCAACAACGGCGGCGATTTAGTAACCATAACCAATAACAGCTTCAATGCCTATGCCGGAGAAGATCAACTCTTACCGCCGCTTGTTACCGGAACCAGTTTCGGTGCAAGCCTACCTGCAGGAGCTACCGGCTCATGGTCAATCCTTTCGGGTAATGCCAATATCGCTGATCCTGTTACTCCTGACTCGGATGTTACCGATATGACTACGGGTGAAAATACTTTCCGTTGGATGGTACAACATAACGATTGTGAAGATTATGATGATGTAATAATTACAGTCAGAAATTTCGAGCCTTTTGCCGGGAATGACCAAAGTGTTTGTAGTGATTCTGCCAAATTGAATGCACGTGATGAAGGAAGCAGCCAGCAATATTGGAGTAAAATATACGGAGCAGGAGATTTTGATGATCCCACTGATCCCAAAACTTGGGTTAGAAATATCGCCCCCGGAGAAAATATCTATCGCTGGACGGTTACTTTAAACGGATATACTGATTATGATGAGGTTACCATAACCAATAACTATTTCGAAATAAGCGCCGGTACCGATGCCGAAAGCTGTGAAAATTATCACACCATGAATGCGGATATGCCCGGTGACGGCGGTACAGGATTTTGGACTGTTGTAGGAGCCACTTCCGGTGGTGTGTTTGAAGATAATACGCTTTGGAATACTCGTGTTAGCAATATGAATCCCGGTAAAAACCGTTTCCGATGGGAAGTTCAGTGGAGAAACTGTACCGATGCCGATACCGTTGAGATAACATGGAACCGTCCGCCGGTTGCAGAATTTACTGCGAATCCCGCAGCATTCTGTGCGCCTGAAGAGGTAGTATTTACCAATACATCGTATGATTATCCGGAACAAACGCCGGCTGATACATTCTTCTGGTACACGGCCAACGACATGTTCGCAACAACTTCTACAACAGCGGAATCTGTCAGCAGAACGTTCGATAATGTTACGGCTTACGATTCAACTCACGTAATTCGACTGGTGGCTCTGAATACCGAAACCGGATGTATTGATACATTTACTTCATCGGTTGATGTTTATGCTCGCCCGGATATTGGATTTGAAGCTCGACCGATAATTAACTATTATCCCGATGCTACGATTAATATTTTGAATTACCCGAGTGCTCAACCCATACAAAATTATTTGTGGTTCTTTGGTAATGATGCGGTAAGAGAAACCATTTTGCAGGAACAGTTTGTGAACAACTTTAGTTATGAATTTTCGACTTGGGGCGATTATATTATCACCCTAACCGGTACTACACCGAACGGTTGCGAATATACAGTGAGCGATTCAGTATTTATACTGCCGCCTTGTCCGCAATCCAATGCCGATAATTCTAATGCTAAAGGTTGTGAAGATCTTACCGTTAATTTTGTCGCCGGAGTAGCTTACGGAGAAACCTATCATTGGGACTTTGGCGACGGAAATGAAAGCACGGAAGAGAATCCTTCACATACTTTCACTGAGCCGGGTACTTACTTTGTAAGACTTAAGTCTTCAGGCTATGGATGTGATGATGTATTGATTCGTATTGATACCATTCAAGTATATGAAGAGCCTGTTGCAGACTTTAGAGTAGAACCTCGCGAAATTATGGTGCCCAATCAGCCGGTACACTTTTATAATTTCTCAGAAAATGCCGTTCGGTATGAGTGGAACTTTGGCGACACCGTTTCATTTGACAGAGAACCGCTGCATTACTACTCTGAGCCGGGTGTATATGATGTAAGCCTACAAGTTTGGTCCGAGAATGAATGTTATGCTTCAAAAACCATTGAGCGTGCCGTTTATGCAACCGAACCGGGCATGATTAGATTCCCGGATGCCTTTACGCCTGATCCTTCAGGAAGTACCGGCGGAGCTTATCCTTGCGGTGATCAGTTTAGGAACCAAGATAAGGATAATGATATATTCCACCCGGTTTATAATGGTGTAACCGATTATAAACTCGAAATATACAACCGTTGGGGAGAGAAGATCTTTGAAAGCAACGATGTATGTGTCGGTTGGGACGGATATATCAACGGCGTTCTTGCACCCCAAGATGTCTATGTCTTTAAAGCTACCGGACGCTATAAAAACGGAGGCGTATTTAAAGAGACAGGAAGCGTTACATTACTAAGATAATGTGTATTCCTTTTTATTGCAAAATGCTCGGTACAAAGTGTTCCGGGCGTTTTGTTTTATAGTGAATTAGTTGTATTATTGTAAGGCTTATCTAATAATAATTAAACGATATTATTGAATATGGAAACAATTCCCAAAAAAATTACGGAACAAGCAGCTGAAGCTGTCAGAAAGTTTAATGAGAAGCAATTTCTTGAAGGCGATATGGAGTATCTTTATACTATTGACGGTAAATACGTCTATCTGAAAATGCGCAGAAAAAAAAATATAAGTCCGATAGCAAGAATTGAATTTACCGGAGATCCCAAAGCATGGAAATTTGCGGTTTACAACCCGGCTACCGAGAGTTTTTCAGAAAATACGGAGTTCCCCGGAGTCGAATACATTGACGGTTCGATTGAAGGCGCTATGAAAGCCGGTGTTTCTGCATTTTATGGATAGAATACTCTATCGTAAATGTATCTGAAGATTTAATTTTTCGCTGTCGAAGTCGGCATATAGTCCTATGGGCAAAGCAGCTGAATCAGCAATATGTCCGAAAGGAAAACCGTAAGCCGCCGGAATTTTAAGCGACTCGCTAATCTGTGTCAAAACTTCTTTCAAGCTAAAATTTTCAGCTTTTTCTTTTCCCGTGATGTTATCACAGGCTTTGAATGAACCAAATATTAAGGCTTCTAACCGGCTTAGTTTTCCTGATGCCTGTAATTGTCTCAACATTCTGTGTATCTTATAGGGCGGTTCGTTGACTTCTTCTAAAAACAGAATTTTACCGGTATAATTCGGATCATAATCCGTGCCGATCAGTGAGCATAAAACTGATAAATTTCCACCAAACAGAACCCCTTTGCCTTTCCCCGGGTTTATGCAGTATCTGTCAGTTTTACTATTATCCGGGCTTATTGAATACTTATTGTTCTTCTGAAAAAGAAGCGCTTTAATTTGTTTTTCGGCATAATCGGAGAAACCACCGAGAGCCATCGGAGCATGTATTATCGGAATTTTGCTTCTGTGATAAACGCTTGAGAGCAGGGCAGTGGCATCGCTGTAGCCGATAAGCGGTTTGGGATTTTCCCGCAGAAGTTGATAGTCTAATAAGTCAAGCATTTCAAAACTTCCGTAGCCGCCGCGCACCGACATTACCGCTCGTATATTTTTCTTTTTAAAGAAGTAATGCAGTTCGTCCGCCCGGCTCAAAGCACTGCCTGCAAAAAAGCCTTCACGCTCAATTACGCTTGGTAAGTATTCAGGCTCCAATCCTAAACTTTTTATGTTTTGCACTGCTGTTTTTAGATCTTCTTCGCTGATTGGACTTGAGGGGGTGATAAGCCCAATTTTGTCTCCGGTTTTAAGTTGAAAATTTTTGTTGAAAGAAACGGCCATTTTGTTTTCTTGCAAATATATGAGGAATATTGCTTTTATAAAATATGTTCCGGCCTAAAACTTAGTTGGTGATTATAAAAAAAAGATTTTTTGTTCAAATAAATCTCTTTTGCATAGTTTTGCCTTCGAAAAAAACATAGATTTTGAATTATTTAGCACATATATATTTATCCGGTCAAGAAGAAGAGGTGAAAATAGGCGGTTTTATTGCCGACAGTATCAAAGGAAGCAAGTATAATGAGTATCCGGAAGGCATGCGTTTCGGGATTTTACTGCACCGCAAAATTGACACATATACCGATATGCATCCTGCCGTTATGAGAAGCATTCAGAGGTTTCGTCATGTGTACGGGAAATACAGCGGTGTTGCCGTTGATATGCTTTACGATCATTATTTGGCATCTGACTGGGGCATTTATTCCGATTTGTCTTTAAAGGATTTTTCACGTAATTTTTATGCTTCTTTAAACAGATACAAAGCCTTTTTGCCCGAACGATTTTTACAGTTTATGCCAATTTTTATTCGAAAAGACAGACTTAGCTCTTATGCAGATTTAACTGTTTTTGAAGAACTCTTACAAAAAATGGGCGAACATACTGCTATGCCTGAAGCCTCTGAAGCTGCTATTGATTTAATTTGGTCGGAATATTATAATTTCAAAGATGATTTTCTTAGCTTTTTTCCGGATTTAACGGAATATACAAAAAAATTGTACCCTTTTCGTAATGCAGAGCCTAAAGAGGTCTTGGCTTACAAGCCCTCATAACTAACAAACGGTACCTGCTTTAAGCTGTAACTTCCTTTGTGCCTTAGAGCCTTTCTGGCAAAACAGACCATTTTACTTTTGCTTTCAAGCTTTTATAATTTCCCTAAGAATTGCATCGACATGAATTTTTGTACTGTCGGCAGTCGGAAGTGGGCTGTTATCAGCACTAAGCAGCAAAGGAAGTTCGGTGCAGCCTAAAATTACGGCTTCCGCACCTGAATCTTTGAGTTTGTTAACCGTATTAATCGTAAGCTTAATTGAATTTTTGACAAGTTTTCCGTGTACCAATTCCTCAAAAATAATTCGGTTTATTTCATGCTTTTCTTTATGGCCGGGTATAATTAACTCTAAGCCATATTTGAATGCCGGTTCTGCATAGATGTTTGAATCAATGGCAAATCGAGTTCCGAGTAATCCGGCTTTTCGAATGCCTTTTTCCGAAAGCTGTTTGCATACTTCTTCGGTAATGCTGATAAAAGGAATGGAAACGGAATGCTTGACTTCATCAGCTACTTTATGAACGGTGTTGGAAGCCATTATAAAAAAATCAGCACCGCCGGCTTCAAGACTTTTAGCCGCCTGTATTAATACGGAACTTACTTGCTTCCAATCTCCATTATTCATAGCTTGTACAATGGGTTCGAAATTCACCGAGCGAATCAGGCAAGGGCAAGAGCTGTGACCGCCCCGCGCTTCTTTAATGCCTCGATTTAGAAGCGAATAATACATTTGGGTTGATTCCCAACTCATGCCGCCTATGATGCCTGCTGTTTTCATGCTTTGATAGATCTGTGTTTTTTTATAAAAGAAAAAGGCTGAGCAGTTTGCCGGCGCTTCGGTAGGTTTTTTCTAAAGCCGTGCGCAGAATACTTAGCATGCGATTTTCGGCAGGCGGAAGAAAAACTAACAAAGACAGCAGCTCCGATGCCGAGAACAGATTCAATAATCGATTCAAAATCATTTCTTTTTGTTTATAATTTCGCTTGTAAATTAACGGTTGATATTGTTTTTCGCACTGTCGTTTTTATTATCGTGTTTTTGCGGGAGTTCCTTACCATATTTATCCCGAAAATATTCATAAGATTTTTTATCCGCAAAGTTAAATTCCGCAAAATTACGATCTTGGTATTCTTCCAGAAATTCATGCACTTTGGCATAGAAAGCTTTTTCAAAAGTGGTATAGCCAAAGCGATGAAAATAAGTGTCTGAGCTTTTGTTTTCCAGATTAGGCATGTTTTTGTCAATCACCGGAAATGCCTTTTCGTCCAATTGCATCAGGAATTTTAAATCGGTTTCCTGTTTTACTTCATCCGAAATATTGTGTTTGGCAATTATAATATCCCAATCGGGAACGGCAAAAAGCAAAAAACCAATCCAAACGGCCCATGAATTTACTTTCATTAAATAAAAGAATGATTTTTTATTAGTTATCTTAATAATTAAACTAATGAGACCGATAATCACCAAGCACAAAAAGAAAAATACACCGATTCGTTTGTAAGCCAGGCCGTATTCATTGATATAGTGCATATTGCGCAAGGCTACCGATACGGCAAGAACTGCATTTTGTACAATCCAGATGTAGGCTGTAATTTGCAAATTTTTCTTTTTATGATAAAAGTTTAAATTTTTTCTGAAGAAATAAAGAATAATTCCCATTGAGATTAGAATGCTCAAAATTAACAGGTAAGTGCCTTCGTGTACGAACTGCGTCAGATTAATCTCGCCTTCGTATTCAAAATTCAGCCACACCCAGTCAATATCTATTATATTTACAATTAAAAGCAGAGCATTTACCATAATCATCAGCATCATGCCTACGCGGTATTCATTTTTAAGCTTGGGCTTTAGATTTCCTTTGGCAATATAATTGATTGTTTGCTTTTTAACTTTTCGTTTTCGACTAATGGTCTCATCAAAATCTTGTTCTTTGGCAGCTATATAGTCTTTTCTTTTTTTCAACAACATCCAGCTCAGTGTGATAAATCCCCACAGCAGGAAGAGAAAATCAAGAAAAGAAATATTACCGAAGTACTCTTTTATAAAATCGTTGATGGCTTCAAAGAAATTTGTTGAAAGTTCATCAAACACCGGATTCGCTTCTTTAAAAAGTGCAAAGAAAATGATAAGTACGATTATGGGAATAATTGCCAGTTTCAGACTTTGGATAATACGAAAACTACGGTTTTTTTTCCGGCTTTTTGTTTGTGTTTTTTCAATTTTCAGGTGATCAAACACCGTTATATAATCAATAAAAGCCGTGATGCCGGCCCAGTGGACGGAGCGCATTTTTGCATATTGCACCATGGGGATAAACAATATGAGCGAGCTTACCCAAACAAAAATAGCCATGGCCGAAGAATGCCAAAGCACGACACCTGCGCTGAAAAGGACAGCCGCAGCAGCTGCCAATGCTTGCAGGCGTTTAAAGTTTTCCGGAAACAAATAGGCCGTACTTCCGATAACAAACAAGCTGAATAGTAGAGCATTGAGACCCATCAGGTTTTTAAAAAATACGGTATAAAACACTATGGTACCGCCAATCAACAGAATTTTGCTTATTTTATTTTTCATAAGTTTTTATATCAGATATTTGAAACGTCTTGTATTTAGCTTTTTCTTTTTTGAATGATTTTTTCCAAAGCATCTAAATGATCTTTAAAGGCTTGTCGCCCTTTTTCCGTGGCAGAATACTTGCTTTGCGGTTTTCTTCCCACAAAACGTTTTTGAACTTCAATATACTTATGTTTTTCCAATGTGCGCAGATGGGTTGACAAATTACCGTCGGTTACCTGCAGTATTTCTTTTAGGCTGTTGAAATCGGTATTGTCTTCAACAGTAAGTACCGACATAATACCCAGCCGCACTCGGTTTTCAAATAGTTTGTTTATATTTCTGAGAATGGATTCCAATTTATTTTTTATTTTGTCCGCGTTCGTATTTTAGATACATCAGTGTTCCGTAGATTATGTGTAATACGCCAAAGCCCAGAGCCCACAGCAGTAAGGCATAGCCGGTCAGCCAAAGCGTAATAAGCCCGAGAGCCGTTTCTATAAGTCCTAAGTAGCGAATATCGTGAAGCGTATATTTAGACGCATTTACCAGCGCTAAGCCGTAAAATATGAGCAAAAGTCCGGGTATGGGACTGTAAATGCCTTTAATGATAAAAAGAAAAACGGTGAGGCCGCCGGCTGTAAGCGGAATTGCCAAATTGGTTAACATTCGGTGCGATGCGCTGCTTTTTATCGGAAGTCCTTTTCGCAAAGTGTTCCGGCGAGTCATCAGAAACCCGAAGAACAAAGCCAGCGCCAATACTGCAATTCCGTCGGCAATAAGTACCAACATCAGTTCTTTGTCAATAACCAAACTTGGCAATAGTTTTTTTCCGGCCACATATTTAATGTAGTAATAGGCAAAACCGGCGCCGAGCAGGGCAAAACTTCCGGCAAAAATTCCCGAAAGTCCGCTCAGCGACAAAAAACCGGAGGAACGTTCCATAATGGAACGT
>CAYYQW010000022.1:0-51135 GCA_964472505.1 uncultured Bacteroidaceae bacterium
TTTTGGCAAAGCTATGTCAAACCAATCAAACCGCTCCAAGCGGTTTGACGAATTCCCGAAACCGGAGCCCCTCAGGTCTTTATCGACCTTATGAATTGCACAATGCTTTCTTTTTCGGCTCCGTATGCTCTTAAATGCCTAATAAAAGCCGTGCCTATAATGGCGCCCGGCGCATATTGGCAGACGGTTTCAAAAGTTTCTTTATCGCGCACCCCAAAACCTATCAGTGCAGGATTTTTTAAATGCATTGCTTTGATTCTTTCAAAGTACGCTTTTTGCTGATTCACCGGATTTTGTCCGCCGGTAATGCTGTTTGACGATACCATGTATATAAAGCCCGTTGACAAAGCATCTATGCGTTTTACACGCTCCGAACCGGTATTGGGTGTTATAAGCATTATATTAGAAATGCCGCGGCGGGAAAATTCCGATTTCAATTGATTTTCGTAATAATCTAAAGGCATATCCGGAATTATTAGCCCGTCGATACCGATTTCTTTGCATTTATCCAAAAAATTAATTTCACCGAATTGTAAAACCGGATTCAAATAGCCCATCAAAACCAAAGGAATTTGCGTATGAGAGCGAATATCCTTCAAATGTTCAAAAAGCACTTTCAAGCTCATGCCGCCGGCGATGGCTTCAGAACTGCTCTGCTGTATTACGGGCCCGTCGGCCAAAGGGTCGGAAAAAGGAAATCCGATTTCAATCATATCCGCTCCGGCTTCATCTAAGTTTCTGATAATCTTTTCGGTATCTTCCAACTTTGGAAATCCGGCGGTAAAATATACGGACAATATGCCGCTCTTTTTCTTATAAAAAAGCTTTTCTATTCTGTTCATTGCATGTATTTTTTATAAGTCATCATATCTTTATCACCTCGCCCCGAAAGGTTTACAACTACAACATCCGTATATTTTAAGCGCATCTTTTCTAAATATGCCAAAGCATGAGCCGATTCCAAAGCCGGGATAATTCCATCGGCTTTTGAAAGATAAAAACCGGCTTTTAATGCTTCGGCATCAGTTACATTAACCACTTTAGCTTTGCCGGTATCGTGCAAATACGAATGCACCGGGCCAATGCCGGGATAATCCAATCCGGCCGACACGGAATACGGTTCCACAATCTGGCCGTCATCGGTTTGAATAAGATAAGTCAGGCTTCCGTGTATAATTCCTTTTCTGCCGAGTGCTATGCTTGCGGCTGTTTTACCCGAGTTTACGCCTTCGCCGCCGGCTTCTGCGGCAATTAATTGGGTATGGCCGTTATCTATAAAATGATAAAATGCACCAATCGCATTACTTCCGCCGCCCAAACAAGCCAGCACATAATCCGGCTTTTCTTTTCCGGTTTTTTCTTTCAATTGCAGCTTTATTTCTTCGCTAATCACCGACTGAAAGCGAGCCACCATATCCGGATACGGATGCGGCCCTACGGATGAACCGATTAAATAATGGGTCTCTTCGGGATGTCCTATCCAATAACGAATGGCTTCATTGGCAGCATCTTTCAGAGTTTTGCTGCCGCTTGTTACAAATTCGGTTTTAGCTCCGAGAATATGCATGCGCTCCACATTGGGCTTTTGACGTTCGGCATCAACGTCACCCATAAAAACCGTGCAATCCATGTTTAATAAAGCGCATGCCGTAGCGGCAGCAACACCGTGTTGTCCGGCTCCGGTTTCGGCAATAATATGCTTCTTATTTAAGCGCTTGGCCAGCAGCGCCTGCCCGAGGGCATTGGTAATTTTATGAGCGCCGGTATGGTTTAAATCTTCGCGTTTTAGAAATATTCTTGCTCCGTACTTTTCGGATAAATTTTTGGAAAAAAACAAAGGCGTTGGCCTTCCGGCGTAGTCATTAAGCAACACCCGAAATTCCTGCTTAAAGGTTTCCGACTGTATAATATCCAAATAACGCTCTTGAAGCTCTTTAATATTGGGATAAAGCATTTCAGGAACAAACGCTCCGCCGTAGGCTCCGTAAAATCCCGCTTCGTTGGGTTTAACAGCATTCATAGTTTCGTATTTTTTCAATGGTTTGTTTACTTAATTGAACTGATTTTAATGCAGGCTTGATTTCAAGTTTGCTGTTCATATCAAAACCGGCCAATTGCGGATGCCGCAGTTTTAAAGCCTCAGAGATGTTCTCCGCACCGATTCCGCCGCTGAGCAGAAAAGGGGTGCTTAGACGGTAGTTTTGCAGAACGTCCCAGTTAAAGACCGTTCCGTTTCCGCCTTTTAGCGGGCCTTTGGTATCGAACAGAAAAAAATCGCAAGACGCTTGAAAAGCTTCCAATTTCAGAAAATCAAAAGAATCATCCACACTAAAAGCTTTTATTATTCCCGTGTCTTTCCGTTTTAATTTTTCGCAATAATCCGGCCTTTCATTTCCGTGCAATTGCAGATAATCCAAAGCGTATTGCTCTTGTTTTTTCTCAACATAATCCCAATCTGAATTCACAAAAACCCCTACCCTTTTTATTCGCGCAGGCAAAACATCAATATTTTCTTTCTTAAAATCATTTCCCACAAAACGGGAGGATTTTTCATAAAAAATAAAACCGGCCATATTTATATCCAAATTCGATAATTCCCGAATATTGTCCGGGTATTTCATTCCGCAAATTTTGATTATCATAGCATTTGTTTTTATGAATATCCGCATCCACCTCTATTTGTATTTTAAATTACTTACTATTAGTTTGTTACGCATATTTAGTTATCACCGGCTTCGACAGGCTCAGCCTCCGAAAAGACAGTAAGAGATTGAGCTAATCTAATAGCTTGTCGAAATCGGTGATTATAATCTTGGGGAACATGCGGATAATCATATTTATTTTTATTTAAAATTTTTGTCGGACTGTCTCAGTTCATTTATAAAAGCTTCGCACTCCTTTTCGGGCTGTTGGTTTCTCATAAAATACTCGCCTGTCAGAAAACCGGAAAAACCGTTCTCTCTGAATTTTCTGACCGTCTCGGGAGATTCAATTCCGCTTTCGGCAATTTTCAACATTCCTTGAGCTAAGATTCCTGCCAAGCGAATGCTGTTTTGAATATCCACTTCAAATGAATTCAGATTCCGATTATTAATACCTGCCGCATCGGTTCGAGAATTTTCTTTTTCACGAATTTCTTCTTCACTGTGAAATTCCGTCAAAACTTCCATTCCCAAGCTTTGAGCCAGTTCGGTAAAAGTCTTTATTTGCTTGGGCAACAAAAGTTTTGCAATCAATAACAGCACATCGGCTCCCATGGCTTTGGATTCAAGAATTTGATATTCGTCAATCATAAAATCTTTGCGCAAAATCGGGATTTGCTTGTTTCGGCGTGCTGTTAAAAAATCATCTTTTCGAGCTCCGAAAAAGTACTCATCCGTAAGCACCGACAAAGCAGAAGCACCCGATTTTGTGTAGCCTTGCGTAACTTTCAGTACATCGGCATTTATATGAATGGCGCCTTTGGAAGGCGACTTGCGTTTGAATTCTGCAATAATTCCGCTTGCGGAAGGATTTGTAAGGGCATTTTTGAGCGAATTACAGCTCCGCCCAAAAAATTCCGATTGCTCCAATTGCTTTATCGGATACTTCCTTTTCCGCGCTTTTACTTCCTGCAACTTATACGCCTTAATTTGTTCGAGTATATTCATTACAACTGTTTTAAATTTTCAAATGCTTTCAAAGCTTTCAAACCAAATAAAGAATCTTTGGCAATTTGAATTGCATCGTTTACGGATACATCCGGATTTTGTGTTTGTATAGCCAAAGCAGAATTAGCAAGAACTACCGCATTTTGCTCCGAGCTGCCTTCGCCTTTTATAATTCTTAAAAAAATATCGGCAGCCTCGTCTATAGTGTTTCCACCGCTTATAGATGACAAAGCTATTTTTTCAAAACCAAAATATTCCGGGCCTGTAATGGCTTCGCGGCCGTTGGAAATAATTTGGCAATTATCGGTAAGCGATACCTCATCGAAACCGTCTAAACCGTGTACAATCGTATATTTTGAGTTTTCTTCCTGAAAAAAGTAATTGTAAATACGTGCCAATTCCGAACTAAATACGCCTACCAACTGCGATTTGGGTTGCGCCGGATTTACCAACGGCCCTAACATATTGAAAAAAGTTTTTACGCCGAGATGTTTACGCACGGGAGCCACAAATTTCATGGCGGGATGAAACAAAGGCGCATGCAAAAAACAAATATTGGCTTTTTCCAATTGTTCTCTGAGGGGTTTTTCTTCTGTTTGGAATTTGATACCGAGCCGCTCCAGCACATTTGATGAACCCGATATCGATGATACTCCGTAATTGCCGTGTTTTGCAACGGGAATGCCTGCGCCGGCAATCACAAAAGAAGCAGTGGTTGAAATGTTAAAGGTATTTTTGCCGTCGCCGCCGGTACCGCAAACGTCCATTATGGAATCATTGCCCAAATCAACTTTTCGGCTGAGCTCCACAAGCGCTTCTCTAAAGCCTTTAAGCTCTTCCAAAGTAATATTACGCATGATAAATGCCGTAAGAAATGAGGCAATTTGATAATGATTGTACTTGCCTGCGGAAATCTCCGTCAAGGTTTCCTTAGCTTCGGATTTGCTAAGTGTTTTATGCTGATATAAATGCTCTAATATCTGTTTCATTGGTGATTTTTTTTTAAGATTTGAAAAAGCTGTAATTCTCTGCGAGTGATTGACTTATCTCAGTTTTGGGATAATTGAGCCAATTCAGCAACATTTGCACACCGTTCTCGGTAAGTACCGATTCCGGATGAAATTGCAAGCCTCTCACATCAAAAGTTTTATGAGCCAATGACATAATGTAACCCCTTTCATCTTTGGAGGTAATAATTAGCCGGTCATTCAGGCTGTCCTCAGCCGTTACCCACGAATGATAATGCCCAACTTTAAATTGCGGCGGGCAGTTTTCAAACAGATAATCAGGCGTTAATGCCGAAAGCTGAGAGCTTACGCCGTGCAAGGGTTCTTTTAAATTTTCAATTTTTGCACCGAAAGCTTCCGAAATGGCCTGATGCCCGAGACAAATACCAAGAATGCTTTTGGTTTCGGAAAACTCACGAATTAGTGCCGGCATGATGCCCGCATCTTTTGGAACTCCGGGCCCGGGAGAAAGTAAAATTTTATCGTACGCTCGAATTTCTTCAAGGGCTATTTGGTCATTCTTTCGCACGGTAATATCTTCAACTCCGAGGCTGTATAAAATATGCACCAAATTGTACACAAAGGAATCGTAATTATCTATGACAAGTATTTTCATCTTTTATAAAGTTTTAGCTAATTCAACGGCTTGTCGCAAAGCCGACAATTTATTATGTACTTCTTTAAGCTCACTCGCCGGCTCAGACTTAGCAACCACACCGCAGCCGGCCTGATAATTAAGCCGGTTGTGGCGGCTCAAAAAAGAACGGATAAAAATAGCGTGGTTAAACTCGCCTTTAAAACCCATATAACCAACTGCTCCGCCGTAATGTCCGCGGCTTTCGGGTTCATTTTCATCAATTATCTGCATGGCGCGATGCTTGGGCGCA
Source organism: uncultured Bacteroidaceae bacterium (assembly GCA_964472505.1). Classification (GTDB taxonomy): domain Bacteria; phylum Bacteroidota; class Bacteroidia; order Bacteroidales; family JAADGE01; genus JAYEIA01. Next base: position 5,545 of record CAYYQW010000022.1, read on the forward strand.
CCGGATAGTGTGCCCGCCGGATAAGTATCGCCCAAAATCCTGACCGGATTATAATTGCTGCTCAATACAGCGCTTACTTTAGAAACTAAATGAATGACATGCGAATAGTATTCTACCTGTTTGAAACTCTCTACCTGTACATCTTTGCTGCTTCGGCTTAAATCATTTCTGGCTAAATCCACCAACATAATATGTTCGGCATTTTCTTTGGGGTCTTTACTGAGTTCGTCAGCCAATTGTCGGTCTTCTTCGGCATCGCCCGTGCGCCTGAAGGTACCGGCAATGGGATTTATGACAGCCTTTTGTTTGGAAACCGTCAATTGGGCTTCCGGTGATGAACCGAAAATTTTATAGCTTCCGTAATCAAAATAAAATAAATACGGCGAGGGATTTATGGAGCGCAAAGCTCTGTAAACATTGAACTCATCGCCGCGAAAACCCAAGCTGTATTTCCGAGATAAAACCACCTGAAAAACGTCGCCGGCATAACAATGCTCAATGCCTTTTTCTATGATTTTCAAAAAATTACGGTCGGAAAAATTGGAGCGTTCATCTGCTTCGCTGTAAAATTTAAAATGATTCACGGCTCGGCGTCCGATAATGCTCTGTATTTCATCCAAATTAGATTTTTCTCCTTCCAAAAGATGCTCAATGATATACAACTCATTATTGAAATGATTAAAGACAATCAAATACTTAAACACCCGATAATGTATCAGCGGCAAGTCAAAGTCGGTATGCTTAAAGCTAATATCATGGAAGAGCGGAACGGCATCGTAAGAAGTATAACCAAACAAGCCGTGGCTCACGAAATCAAAACCCAAGTCCTCGGCACTAAAGCTTTGACTGAAAGCATAAAGTTCATCGGCAACATCAATATCCGGAGTTTTGGACAGTTTGCGGCTGCCGTCGGGGTAGCTGCGCTCCGTAGCGGATTTATCGGCCGTAAAACCGGCAATCGGCTGCATGCACAAATACGAATAGCTGTTTTCCTTGCTTTTATAATCGGAGCTTTCCAATAAAAAACTGCCGGGAAATTTATCCCTGATTTTTAAATAAAGCTCCACGGGCGTGTGTGTATCGCTCAGTGTTTTCAGATAATTGGTTTTGAATTTGAATTTCATTATTGCTGTTTAAAAGTTTAGACATAAAAAAAGCCCGCCGGATTCGGCGAGCTTCTCAAATATTGTGAATATAACAACAGAAGTTATCGGCAGAATCCGAAACGGAATTTTGCTGACCACCACCAATTGTTATTTTGTATCATTTTTCTCATTTGATTTGCAATATTAATAAGTTTTTTTGAATAAAAAACAGCAGAATTGATTTTTTTAGAAAAAAGCAATAATATTTACATCAAAACCACAGAAATAAACAACAAAAATACCGGCAGCCTTTGGAATTAATTTTAAAAACCGTAACTTTAGGAACAGAAAACCGGGCTAACTATTTGTAAAACAAAGGTCGGTTGTTTATACGGATGTTCCGGGCAAGCGTATAAAGAAAAATTCAGAATGCTGAATGCTTAAAATTCATTAAATTTAGATTATGATAAAGAGAGAGAAAATAATAGAAAAAATTATCAGTATCGCGAATAAGAATTATCCGGATTCTGAGATTTATTTATATGGCTCGCGAGCCAGAGGAGACTCAAAAGAACTATCAGACTGGGATATTTTAATCTTACTAAACCAAGAAAAACTATCTTTTGATACAGAAACAAAATTAATGGATGATTTTTATGAACTTGAACTGGAAACCGGAGAAATATTCTCTCCTCTGATTTATTCAAAAAGTGACTGGAATTTTAGACATAATATTACTCCATTATACGAGAATATTGAAAAAGAAGGAATAAAAATAAAATGACCGGAACCAAGAAAGATTTAATTGACTACAGATACTCCCGAGCCTTGGATACATTTGATGATGCCGGAATTTTGGCTGATAATAAAAAATGGAATTCCACGATTAACAGATTATATTATTCTTCTTATTATGCTGTAACAGCCTTATTATTAAAATCCGACATAAACCCTACGACACATAATGGAGCAAAAACATATTTCTCAAAACATTTTATCAAGACCGGAAAAATATCAACGGAATTAGGAAAAACATATTCTCAATTATTTACTTGGAGGCAAAAGGGAGACTATGACGATTTATTTGATTTCGAAGAGAAAATAGTACTTCCCTATTTCGAGCCGGTAGAAAAATTATTAAAAGAAATTGAAAAAATCCTGAAAGAATAATACACCAAGCGGTAATACATGGCATAGTGCATGCGATTTTTAGGGGTTTGCGAAGGGTCGTAGTTCGTAAAAAAGGTCGGTGTAAACTGACAGGAAACCGCTTCGTAATCCCGCACGAAACCATACCATCACACGTCAGGCAACACATACAAACAATAAAACGAATTAGAGTTTGTCTATAATGTTCAAGTACGAGGCTTTACAGGCAAACACTATTTAGCTGATGTTCATCTGTTTAGGGAGAAAGAAAGTCTTCAATTGAATCAAATTCGGGCGGAACCATTTATTTTTTTAACAACTTGATATTTGGAATAATTCTAAATAGATAGAGGGTTTTGATACAGCCCCCATTTAATAGTCAAATACTTTTAAAGATGTAAAGTAGAACTAATATACAAATTTTTATTATCTTTAGTTGTTAATTCATAAAATGAGGTAATTAATTAACGGGAAAAGTAAAACTAAGAGTCCTTTGAGCAGTAATGCAGGAAACAAAAGGAAGGACAGTAATATATATGTATTTAGAAGTAATCCACAATCCGATATATATGACGATAAGAATAAATTAATTGGTTTCATTAACAATAAAGCATCATGAGAAAGTCAACATTTAAAAACAACCGGAGCGAAATCCCAAAAAAAACAAAATCCGCTCTACAGGAAGAATTAGTTGCTTCTGAGCTTCGCTACCGCCGACTGTTTGAATCAACAAAAGACGGGATTCTTATCCTCGATGCCGAAACCGGGAAGATTGTTGACGTTAATCCGTTTTTAATTGATTTGCTGGGCTATTCAAAAAAAGAATTTATTGAAAAATTTATCTGGGAAATTGGCGCTTTTCAGGATATTATTGAAAACAAAGATAAATTCATAGAATTGCAGCAAACGGAATATGTGCGTTATGAAGATTTACCATTGGAAACATCGGCCGGGAATAAAATTCTTGTGGAATTTGTAAGCAATGTATATTTAGTAAACAACAATAAAGTTATCCAATGCCAAATACGCGATATCACTGCAAGAAAAGAGACGGAAGCAGCTCTCGAAAAAACCGGAAAAGAACTCGCAGAGATAAAAAAAACCGCGGATGAATTAAATAAATTCACCAAGAATATAATCGACACAGTACGTGAACCATTACTTGTCATTGATGAAGATTTAAGGGTAATAAAAGCAAGCCGTTCATTCTATAAATTCTTCAGGGTTACCGCCGATGAAACAATTGGTAAGCTTATATATGAGTTGGGAAATCACCAATGGGATATTCCAAAACTCAGGGAATTGCTTGAAAAAATCATTCCCGAAAAAAATTCCTTTGATAATTACGAGGTTGAACACCACTTTTCTACCATCGGCAGACGGGTGATGCTTTTAAATGCACGCCGGGTAAAAAGAGCATTTGGACAAGAAAAGGTAATTCTTTTAGCCATTGAGGATATTACTGAACGAAAAGGCAAAGAAGATACCTTAAAAGAAACACATCGTGCAACAAGTGATTCATTAAACATTCTTTTGAACCATACGCATGCGCCAATTATTATATGGGACGCTTCCTTTGTAATAAAACGTTTCAACCGCAAATTTGAACAACTGAGCGGTTATGATTCGGCTGAAGTTATCGATAAAAAAATTGATTTTCTTTTTCCAAAAGGAAAAATTGCTGCAACACTTGAATTGCTTAAAAATCATCTGGACGATGAACAAGAGGTAGCTGAAATAGACATTTTAACCAAAGAAAATACTATCAGGACCGTTTTGTGGAGTTCATCGCGTATTCTTGATGAGAAAGGAAAAAATATCATTGCAACAATTTCGCAGGATATAACAAGCCGCAAGCGCTTAGAGGATAGGTTGAGCCTTTTGGAAACCCGCTACCGACGCCTTTTTGAATCGGCTAAAGACGGAATTCTTATCCTCGATTCCGAAACCGGGAAGATTGTTGACGTTAATCCGTTTTTAATTGATTTGCTGGGCTATTCAAAAAAAGAATTTATTGAAAAAACAATATGGGAAATAGGCTCCTTTAAGGATATTTATGAGAACAAAGAGAAATTTTTTGAGTTGCAACAAAAAGAATATGTCCGCTATGAGGATTTGCCGCTTGTAACCTCAGCCGGACGAGAAATTCATGTTGAGTTCGTCAGCAATGTTTATTTGTGTAACAATAATAAGGTAATCCAATGCAATATCAGGGACATTACTGAACGTACTAAAATACAAAACGAAATAAAATTTCAGTCTGACCTGATTAATAATGTAGGCCAGGCTGTTATTGCTACTGACTTGCCTGGCAAAGTGATTTTCTGGAACAATGCTGCAGAAAAAATATACGGGTGGTCAACTTCTGAAGCAATCGGAGAAAGCATTATGGATTTAACACCTGCCCAACAATCCGATGAACAGGCCGTTGCCATCATGAAAAAATTAAGCGCAGGAAAAACATGGGCTGGAGAATTTCATGTAAAAAGAAAAGATGGAAGTAGTTTTCCTGCATTTGTAACCGATACCCCAATACTTGACTCAAATGGAAAATTTACGGGTATCATAGGAATTTCAAGCGATATTACCGAACGCAAACGTGCCGAGATGGAATTAATAGAAGCCAAAGAAAAAGCAGAAGAAAGCGACCGCCTAAAAACTGCCTTCCTGAACAATATTTCGCACGAAATCAGAACACCGATGAATGCGATTATTGGCTTTTCACGGTTTCTCAAAGACCCTCAATTGAATCACGAAAAACGCAAACAGTACACCGGTATAATTACACAAAGCAGCGACCAATTGCTTGCCATTATTGATGATATAATCAGTATTGCCTCTATTGAGGCCGGGCAGGAAAAAATTCAGGAAAATGAAATCAACATCAATTTAATATGTAAGCTTATAAAGGAGCAATTTTCATCAAAAGCTTATGAAAAAAAAGTTACCCTTATTTTGAAATCCCCCCCGGACGATGATGAGGCAACTATTATTACCGATGCTACCAAGCTAACGCAAATAATCACCAATCTTGTGGACAATGCCCTTAAATTTACCCAACAGGGCTTTGTCAATTTTGGTTATACGTTAAAAAACAGCCAATTGGAATTTTATGTTGAAGACTCCGGAATTGGTATCTCGCAGGATATGCATGAAGTAATATTTAACCGATTTCGTCAGATTGAAACCACCGCAACACGAAATTTTGGCGGTTCAGGATTGGGCTTATCTATCTCAAAAGCTTATGTTGAATTGCTTGGCGGTAAAATATGGTTAACTTCCGAATTGGGTAAAGGTTCTGTATTTTATTTTACCATTCCTTACAAAAAAGTAAATCAAAAAAAATTACCTGCTATCCCCTCAACTAAGGATTTACGTTTTGAGTTTAAATCACTTTTAATTGCCGAAGATGAAGACTCTAATTTTTTACTACTGAAAGAAATGTTGTCGGATTCCGGAATAAACATTATCAGGGCTGTAACCGGAATCGAAGCCATTGAGTTATGCCAATCTAACCCACTTATTGATTTGGTATTGATGGATTTAAAAATGCCTGAAATGGATGGCTACGAAGCAACAAAGCGGATACGCAAATTTAAGCCTGATTTACCCATAATTGCCCAAACAGCATATTCTACCGATGCTGATAAAAATAAAGCTTTAGCATGTGGCTGTTCCGATTTCATAATTAAACCTCTTGATGAAGAATTGTTGTTATCTAAAATTCAAAAACAACTTTATAAATAGAAAATTATCCCTACTTTCAATAAGATTTTTTATTCCTGTCGGTTCGATAGAATATCGTTTAATGCCATAATATAAAACACTAAACGAAAGAGATAATAAAAAATCACATGATTATCAATAAACAAACCTTCCGGTGCTTTGGTTTCATATATATTTATGACTTCATTGGCACCAAAAGCAGTATAATCAAATTCATTGTTTTCTAAGCGCTTGAGTATATCGCCGAAATTTCCGTTCTCAACCACACGGTATCCGTTTTCTCTGAAAATGTCAGCATCACTCCGGTTTATAGGAACGCCGTTTTTTAATTGCTTAATTATTGCGCTGTCTGCTTCAGCAAATAAATCGGCATCACTTTGGCGTACAATAGCTATTCTGTAACCCAAAATACCTTTAGATATCGGGATATCTACTGAAATTTTGTCATACAAACAGTTCTTTCAATACCAAAATCAGAGGGGGTCAGTATCACCGGAATATCCATTTCAGTTACAGTAAACCGGCCGCCGGGCTATTCAAAAGCAAATTCTGCCTTTTGGGCGGATTTTTTTCCATAACAGCCGACAGCGTTTCGTAGTATTTTCAGCTTACTGTTTTAACTTTTCCCTGTCATAGATATAAAGCTTAAGCCGATTAGCGAGAAGGTACATAACCGGAACCACGACCAAAGTCAAAAATGTTGCAAATGCCAATCCAAAAATAACCGTCCAAGCCATAGGCCCCCGGAATAAAGCATTATCGCCGCCAAAGTAAATATTGGGAGCAAAATCTCCAAAACTTTTTTAAGCTCATGATTTCGATTGCCTGATTAGTTAGAGTTAGTCTCCAAATCTGGGATTTATCACATTATTATATATTGATCCGAAGGAGTAACAAATCCAACGCTGCCCCAATAGCGGTATTGCGATGCAAGTTGCTTCCTTCGTAAAAGGACATCTTCTCCTGAGACATCGCCCTTTGGAAGATTAATTTGATCGTGAATTAAGGATGCACCGCCAAAGAGTCTAAACGATAAACCCTTGAAGAGCCTGAGGTTAAGTGAAGTATATAACTCAAGGCGTTTTAAGTTAATATCGTGAAAATAATTGCTGCCCTCAATTGAGGTAGATATTGAGCCCCATTTTTCTTTAAATTCTACGGCAATACCAAGCTGTTGCCCAAAAAGTAATTCTTCCTCTTTATCATAAATTGTAGAGTCGATATAGTTAAAAAAATTAGTCCCGGCACCATAAAGGATTCTTAGCTGTTTTCGGTTAGATTGAGAGTAAGGAAAAATATTGTACTCTATCGCCGGATATAACTTAGCATTAAAATCGAGATTCTGATAAAGCGAAGTTCTTAAATTTACATCATATCCATACGACCAGTGGTCATTTATGCTCTTTACCAAAAGATGGTTTAAACTTTTGTTGCTTGAAGTACTAATTATTGTAGTATCTTCGAGCGAATATGTGTTTTCGCTATAGCTGTAATTAAGGTCAATTTCAAGCTTTAAATCCTCCGTAATCCTCTGCGCACTAATTGAGGAACTACCGCTGAGGTATTTATACGATTGTTCCCCATTAAAGTAGGCACTCCCCCTAATGGCAAAAAACCAGCTATTCCACTTATCGGTAACATCATCATCACCGGCTTCATCAACGCTTTCATCTCCTTCTTCAAAACTAACAGACAGTTTTTCAGCATAGGGTGTTTTTGCAACATATCGAACTAAGCCAAGCTTAAGCAAATTAACCTGTTTTATCCTAAGTTCGTCTTCGGTAGCGTCAGCTTTTAAGAAAAAGCTGAGGGTATCAGCTTGTCCGCTGAATTCTTGTTGGCCGATAAAGTAAAATGTTTGCTTCTGCCCCCTGCTCCTGTGTATTCCGAAGTTGTAAGTATATGGACTTGTGCATCTTTTCTGTCTCTAACGTAGTTGATGAAAGTTACCTCCTTCTTAATATAATCGGTATCGCAGTATGTGCAATCGAAGAAAATACGTAATGCTTTATCTCTTGTCAGGCTTTGGTCTTGGGAATAAAGCGAAAGGCTTAAGCATGTTAATAAACAAGCTGTTATTAAGTTAATTTTATTCATGGTCTGTATATAAGTGTATTTTGCGTTCGTACGATATTTTCACCAACGAAATAACCAAATTATTAAGCCTGCTATTCCCTTTCCTTCCAAAATAATAATACCGAAACCTATCATAACTTGCTCCAAGGGATTTCGGAATAAGAGAAAATGAAGCTTCTTAATTCCAAATAACGAAACAGGCTGTGCTAATGGTTCGGCATTGTTTACTCCCGACTACTTCAGAGGCTGTTAAATACTCTTTAATATTTGGCAGTGGTCTAATAGAACGCTTATGCTTTCATTGTTTTACAAAATTAAATAAAATATAGCTTTGAATAAAAAATAGTTTTAAATATCAGAACTCCTGACCTCACGTAGTTTCAGATGTCGTCTTTTTTGAATCATGAATATCGAACATTTAATATCGAATTAAGAAGTAACTCATTGATTGAATAGGTTTTCGTGCGTAAGCAAAACTTCAAAATTCATTATTGGGTGTTCAATATTCGATATTAAACGACATTTTCAGTTTGCGAATTATTATCCATAATAATTTGATATTCAGTTAATGGGTCAGGATGTCTGAATATACAGAAGATGAACAGTCTAAAAAAAATTTCTACCCAATATTTATTTATATCTTTTGTCAGATAATCATTCTATTTCACTTCTTTCTGCTTGCCAAAACAAAATTGCGAAAAACACAAAAAATTGATTTGGATTTTAAGCGATATCTGACTTGCAAATTTAAAGCTGTATAGTACATTTCGGCTTACTGTTTTAACTTTTCCCTGTCATAGATATAAAGCTTAAGCCGATTAGCGAGAAGGTACATAACCGGAACCACGACCAAAGTCAAAAATGTTGCAAATGCCAATCCAAAAATAACCGTCCATGCCATGGGTCCCCAGAATAAAGCATTATCGCCGCCAAAGTAAATATTCGGAGCAAAATCGCTGAGAAGCGCTCCAAAATCAATATTGAAACCAACCGCCATAGGAATAAGCCCCAATATGGTGGTGATTGCGGTAAGCAGTACAGGGCGCAAACGGGTCTGGCCGCCTTCTACAACTGCTTTTATGGTTTCGGAAATGGGCAAACTATCATCCGGTTCAAGCCCTAATTCTTGTTTTCTCAGGCTCTTCAGATAATCAATATAATCAATCAAAACAATGGCATTATTTACAACTACGCCGGCCAACGATATAATGCCAACACCGGTCATAATGACCACAAAGTGCATATTGAAAGTAGCCAAGCCGCCAAAAACACCGATAGTACTGAAAATTACGCTCGCAATAATTATAAATGGTTTTACTATTGAGTTAAATTGCGTAACCATTATAATAAGTATCAAACCTACGGCCAATAACAGTGCTCGAGCCAAAAAATCACCGGTTTCTGCCTGTTCTTGTTGTTCGCCGGTAAATTCATATTCATAGTCTTCGGGAAAATCAATTCCGGCAAGAACTTGCATGGCTTTTTGATTTACTTCATTGGCATTGGCTCCTTCTTTCAGGTCGGAATATATGGTTATTACCCGCTTGCCGTCAATGCGTTTAATGGCTCCGTAGGTACTTGTATATGAAAAATCGGTAACGGCAGAAATCGGGATATGCACAAATTTCCCCTGCTTATTTCTGAATGAAATGACCTGATTCAGAAGCACACTGATATCGTTTCGGTAGTCCTCCGAGAGCTGCATTTTTATGGGATATTCGTCTTCTTTATACTTATAATCGGAAATTTCTTTCCCAAAGAGTGCGGTTCGAATGGCCGAAGCTATTTGGCCGGTAGATAAACCAAAGCGTCCGGCGCGGTCGCGGTCAATATCAACCATTATGCCGGGCGTTCCGGTATTAAGGTCTAAATCAAAGCCTTGGATGCCGGTAATATCAGAGGTTTTTAGTATTTGCATAAGCGAGTCGGACAAATGCAGCAGTTCTTCATAATTTTCTCCGGAAATTTCAATATTAACCGGTCTTCCGGAGGGCGGACCCATAACATTTTTTTCCACCGTAATTTTCACTCCGGGATATCTTCCGATTAAATTATCACTAATCAACTTGCGAATTTCCGAGGTACTTTTTCCGCCTCGGTCTTCATAATCCGTAAAATTGACTATGGCAACACCTCGGTTTGGTGTATTACCCATAGGGAATTCATTGACACCCACAGCGCCTTTTCCTACCGTAGTCAAAACAGACTCGGTAATATCTTCAAATCCGTTTTCACGAATAATGCTTTGAATATTGGCTTCAATGGTTTTCATCATACTATCGGTAGCAGCCAAATCAGTACCCACCGGCAAATCAGCTTTTATAACAATATATTTGGGCTCGTTAACGGGAAAGAAATCCACATCAGGAGAGCGCAAATAATAGAAAAATATGGACAACACCATTAATACCATAGTGGCAATCAAAAGTATATATGGTTTAATACCTCGAAGTGAGTATCGAATTACTTTTAAGTACAGATTTTCTAATCTTACCAAAAACACATTTCGGAACCACTCGGATAAGCCAAAAAACAAATACCGATTGAAAAAGCTAACCAGCCCAATTAGAACCAAAATATTTGCGGCACTGTAAATACCGGTCATATAAAATAACAGAGACAGAACTAAAGCAACACCGGTAATAATTAAAGTTATTTTCTTTTTTGGCCGTTCTTCGGTTTTACGGGCAAAGGAACGTGTAAGCACCGGTATTAAAATTAAAGCTACAAATAAGGATGAAGACAACACAATAATTAAAGTAATGGGCAGATATTTCATAAACTTACCAACCATTCCCGGCCAAAAAGCCAAGGGAATAAAAGCAGCAAGAGTAGTAGCAGTAGATGCAATAATGGGCCAGGCTATTTCGCCTACGGCCAGTTTTGCGGCTTCAAAACGCGAGTATCCTTGTGTAATAAAACGGTGCATATTTTCTACTGCCACAATGGCATTGTCTACCAATAAACCAAGCGCCAAAATCAATGCAAAAAGCACCATCATATTTATTGTAGCTCCTATGGATGTAAGAATTACAAAAGAGATAAGCATGGACATGGGAATGGCAAAGCCGACAAACAATGCATTTCGGGTTCCCAGAAAAAAGAAAAGCACAAACATGACAAACAAAACACCCATAATAATGTTGTTCTCCAGGTTGTTTATCATATTCTTAATCATATCCGATTGATCATCGGTTATGGTAATTGTGAGATTATCGGGCAGGCGTTTGTTCTCTTTTGATTGAATAAGAATATCATTTATTTGCTCTACGGCGTATATTAAATTTTCTCCGGTTTTCTTTACAACCTGCAAAGAAACAACGGTTTCATTATTCAGCCGTGCCACACTTAAAGCATCTTCAAAACCGTCGATGGCTTCTCCCTTTTCCAAAACATCCCTGAGATAAACGGCTTTACCGTTTTCACTTTTTACCACTACGTTTTCAATATCCTCCATGGATTTAAACTCACCGTCGGTTCTTACCGAGCGCCTGATTCCGTCTATGATTATATCGCCGCCCGAAACGGACATATTCTCATAAGCTACGGCATTTTCAATATCGCCGAACGTAAGTTGGTAGGCATCCATTTTTTTCTTATCCAAATTCAGGCGAACCATACGTTCTTCCACCCCTACAATGTTTACTTTGGAGACCTGCGGAACTTCTTCTATTTTATCTTCAAGATATTCGGCATAAAGTTTTAATTCCGGAACAGAAAAATCACCCGAAAGGTTAATGTTAATAATCGGAAATTCGGATACGTCGATATCCGTAACAAAAGGATCGGCCGGTAAATCTTCGGGCAGATTGGTTTTGGCTCTGTCCACTGCATCCTTAACATCCTGCACGCCTTGTTGTATATCAATCGAAGAACCAAATTCCACAAAAATCATGGAATTATCCTGCGATGAAGTAGAATTAAGTGAATTAATTCCGGTGATGGTTTCAATCTCTTTTTCAAGGGGGCGAGTTACCAAATTTTCCATATCCGAAGGTGAATTCCCCGGATATACGGTTTGCACCAATACCGTAGGCAATGAGGCATCGGGAAACATTTCTTTCGGCATGTTTTGATAGGATATCAAACCCACTATGGTTAATATTATAATCAACAAATAGATGGTATTGGAATTTTTTAAAGCCGCGGTGGTAGGAACAAACTCGCGAAGTTTCTTTATATTACTCATTGTGAATGTTTTCTGTCAATAATTAATATTTTTGTAATAATTTTTTATTCTACTACGGATACCTCTATACCGTTGCTCACTAAATTTGAACCATCGGTAATAATCCGGTCGCCTTCCTCAATTCCTTCTTCAGCAACCGTCATTGAACCAATTGTAAAACCGGTACTGATGTATTTCTTTTGTGCTTTAAATTTTCCGTCATCCTCAATAACTGCGTAAATATATTTTCCGTTCTTATCATTTTGTATAATATTGGAAGGAACCAATATTTCTTTTCCGGAATAATCGGTTAAATGCAATTCACAAACCATGTTTGGTTTTATCTTTTTTTCGGGATTATCTACTCTGACCTCCGCTACGAAAGTCCTGTTGGTTGGATCTATAATGTTTGACGTACGAACAACCTTGGTATCAAATTCCAAACCCGGATAAGCATTTACGGTAACTTTGGCATCACGGCCTTCGGTTATTACCGGAATATATCTTTCGGCAATATCGGCTTTAATTACGATGCGGTTCAGGTTTACCATTTGAATTATCGGCCTTGCCGGCGAGGCCAATTCTCCTTGCTTTACATCTATTTTATCGACGATACCACTGAAGGGCGCTCGTATTTTCGACATGGCAAGCTGAGCATTAATGGTTCTGAGCTTTGCTTCAAGACTTTCTTTTTGATTTTTAGCCTGCAAGTATTCAACTTCCTTTCCCACCCCTTGTTCATAAAGCCGTTTTTGTTTTTCATACATGGTCTCGGCCAATTCAAGGCTTTTTTTAAGCTCCGAAATATTATTCAACAATACGGAAGAATTAAGTGTTACCAGCAACTGCCCGTTTTTCACTCTTTGTCCTTCACGAACGTGTATTTTTTTTATCAAGCCGTTGATTTCGGCCGATATATAAGCCATTTTTTCAGCTTCGGCAATACCGGTTGCCCGGAAAGTGTGCTCCACCTCTTGTTTTTCTGCTTTTACTGCTCTGACATTTATGGCTGCATCCTCGTTTTCACTGTCTTTTATTAGCGCTTCATAGCGAGATTCCAGCGAACTAAGCTCTTGTTTCGTTTGAAAAATTTGATCTTTCAATTCTTCGGGGCTTTGCGGTTTTTCTCCGCAAGCCGCTAACAACAAGATTAGCAATAAAATGAGTCCTGTTTTTTGCATTATTTTCATATCTGTAATTATTCAAAAATTTATGATTATAATTGTTTCAAAATTCGTTTGAGTTTTATATGTATTTCCGTTAGGTCGCTCAAGTTTTTATAATAATCGCCTATGGCCATAAAATATTGATTTTGAGCTTGAGTGAGATCAAGGCCGGAAATGGTTCCTTCTTTGTATTTGATAAGAGAGTTTTCATAAATTCTTTCTGAAAGCGCTTTACTGCTTTCGGCATTTCTGAAATTATCGTAGGCACTCAAATAATTACTTCTTGTTTGCTCATAATCAAGCATCAATGATTGTTTTCGCATCTCTTTTTGATTGCTTGTTTGCTCCAGCTTAATTTCTTTTTGTTTGATGCGTGCCCAACGGCTGCCGCTGCTAAAAATCGGCACGGATAAATTAAACCCCCAAACTGTGGTAGGATACCATTCGGCTTCTTCAGAAAATAAATCCAATTCTTCGGCCATATTGTTTTCACTGTATGAAAAAAATGCGGAAAGTTTTGGCAAGACCGTAGCTTTTTCTCTTTGCAGTTGTAAATCGGTAAGCGTTTCCTGTACCTGCATCAGCTTAAAATCGGTATCGGCATAAATATCGTAAGATTCTTGCAACAACACACCGGACTCTATTTCGGCAAGTATTTCCTCAAGGCCGGATTTCAGGCGTATTTCTGCATTATAATCAATACCGGCCTGAAATTTTAGCAAGCGATATAAAATATCACGCTGTTGCTTTACGGAACTGAGATTATTCTCGGTAGTTTTCACATTTAATTCCACCTGCCGGGCATCGGTATCATCAATAAAACCGGCTTTGGCTAATTGCTCCGTTTCATTTTGCAATTTCAGTAAACCCTTATAAACCGAATCCAATGCATGGATGGTTTCTTCGGTTATTAAAATTAAATAATAGGTTTTACTGACGGTTTCTTTCACCTCTTCCTTCTTCCGCTTATGGGCGGTTTTGGACAGTTCCAAATATATTTTAGAGGCTTTAAGGCCAACAATATATTCCCCGCTAAAAATAAGCTGCGAAACGGATACTCCGTAGGTTGTATTATGCTCACTTCCGAATTGTACCGGCATTTTCTCGCCTTCGGGAAGCGGAGCCACCGGCGTAAGCCCAAATACTTGCTGATTAATTCCCACTACCGAGGGACTGATAAAATCCGGAAACAACTGAGTGGGTATGTCCGGAAAGTTTTGATATTCGCCGGATGCCGATACATTGGGTAAGCCCATGGCTGTAGTTTCCCATTTCTGCTTTCGGGCAATTTCTATATCCAATTGAGTGTTCCGTGCCTCGTAATTATGCTCAAGGGCATATTCCTGAATTTCTTCCAGTGAAAAGGCACTTACGCTGTCCGTTTGGGTTTCCTGTGCCTGCATCGTGCTCATTGTAAGCAGAGCTGCACTTATAAACAAAGTTTTTGCAATTCGATTAGTCTTCATTTTCATCTTCATTAAAATCCTGTATTTCTTTTTCAACAATTTCAAGTCCTTCTGTGGTGCAAATTGCACGCATGTGGTAGAGCATCATTTGCTTGAGCGCGTAGGTATTGGTGAAATCTTTAAATGATGCCACTTCATTATCCACGCGCTGTGTTTGAAAAAGCACGCGGCTCTTTGCCACCAAATCGGCATCAACATCCTCACGATACAGCCCTTCTTCCTGTCCGCGCAGAATGTTGCGCTTAATTCCTTCGTAAAGCTCTCTGCTTTTTTCTATCATCAGCTTATGAAAAATTTGCGGATAGTATTTTCTCAAGTCAAATTCTACGGAAGGATTGTGCTCTTTGATTATTTGTACCAGCATTCGCTGCAATTCAAACACTTCTTCTACGGCATTTTTAGCATCTTTGGTTACGGTATCTATGCAGCCTTTATTCACAAAAAAATGCCGATGCAAAACCTGCTCTACCAAATCAGCTTTATCGGAAACATAGTTATATAAGGTCTTCTTAGAAACCATATTTTCCCGTGCTATATCAGACATGGTAAGACTCCTGATTCCGTATTTTTGGAAAAGCGTTTGGGTATGCTCCAATATTTGTATTAATTTTTCATCCATGCGGCAAAAGTAAACAATCTACACAAAGAAACAAAAAATACACAAAACGTTTCTGTGAATTTAACGTTTTTTTAACATACAAAAATATAATTATTGAGATTCGCAACAAATTCACCAATAATAAAGGCTTGTTATAAAAGGAATTTTAGGCAATTTAATAAAGATACATCTCATAATAATTTTGAAATTCTGTATTATTTTATACTTTTAAAAAATTAATTTACAGATACATACAGATATGCCCAAATCAAAAATAATCAGTTACAAAGGTAAAAACATCGTTTTCAATGATTATTCACATCTGAAAACTAAAGAAGATGTTGAGAAAGTGATTAATCAAGCTGCTGAAATCATACAAGTTCAAAAGGCTAATACGGTTTTATCGCTGATAAATTTTGAAGGAACACACTTTAACAAGCCGATAATCAAAGCATTTTCAAAAGCTGCTCAAGAGAATAAACCTTATATTAAAGCAAGTGCAATATATGGTGTTTCGGGTCTGGGAAGAATAGTGATTGACGGAGTGATTAAACTAACCGGCAGAAAATTGCCCACCTTTTCAACCGAAGAAGAAGCGAAAAACTACTTGGTATCCCAATAAAAAATAGTATTAAGATGTAAGTATTAAGATGTAAGACAAATTTGCAATCGGGCTGCAAGATAGGGAGATTATACCTTTTCGGAAGTTCTCCGAAAAAAATTAAACAAACGCAAAAACTGCTAAGCGACAGATATCAATGGCTCCGTACTTCAGCGCAGGAAAGAATGATGCAGTGCAAGCAGAGGCCCAAAAAGTACAACTTCAACAATTAGAACAACTCTACCTCAATACGTTGTATAAATGCAGTTAAGCGGTATCTTAGTCCAATACCGGCTTCGGAAAGCGTCATAAGTACAAATACTTGTTCGCCGGCGGCATCCAAAATATATACTTCCTTGCGTGTATTTAGTACGATTTTATCCTGTTTCACATTAAAGTATTCACGAAGATATTCACCCTCGTATTCGGTTTCGGGCTCGGGAAACAACATTTCCACATCTTTATCCATTACCACTTCTTTACCAAATCCCCAAAGTTCTTCCGCAGCTTTGTTAAAGAACTCAATTTGGTTATCTTGGTTTATGGTCACAATGGCATCGAGCATGCCTTCCAGAGTTTTTTCGTTAAGCAACTTAACGGTCTCAATCTCACGGAATTGCTGTTTCATCTCTTCACGAGATTCTTGTAATTTTTTACTGAGTTCGGTCTTAGCATCTTGCAATTTTTGTTCTTGCAATCGCAGCTGTTTGGTTTGTTCACGGTTCTTTATCTCCATCTTATGCTGTTCGGTAATATCGCTGCCTATGTATATTACCTTGGAAATCTGATCGTACATATCACGCACAATAGAAAAGGTTCCGTAAGCCCATACTTTTCCTCCTCTGTCATCAATAAAGGTCATAGTACTTTCCATGGGCTTGCCCTCAATGACTGTAGCCCACAATTGTTCAAAATCCTCTTTTTCCGACTTATCCAGTAAATCGTTCATACGCCGGCCTTCAATTTCATCGGGCACAGACTTTAAAAAACCGGAAAAACGCTCATTTACATTTGTAATGCGTCCTATAGGCAAAAGTTCCACTTTTAGGGAAGAATGATTCAGCGCATTAATTTGGCCTTCATAATCTAAACTTTGATTTTTCTCTTCTGTGGTATCTATCCCAAGGAATAAAATCTTTTCGGGATTTCCGTCCTGGTCGCGAACACTTACATAGGTAGCGATGGTCCATACTTCGGTACCCTCGCGCGTGAGGTGCTTCATGTCTCCCTCAAAATGCTTTCCGCCGGAAATCAGGCGTTGCCATATATCCTGAAACCAACCGTGGTCTTTTTCATTAATAAATTCGGTAATCTGCTTCCCTTCTACTTCGGCATTGGAATCATAACCCAATATGTCGAGAAATTTTGTATTGGCATAGAGCAGTTTTCCGTCCACACCGTATTCGGCACGAATCATTGTATGGTTTACGGAGTTCGTAAAACTTATGAACTCTTCACTTTGCAGCGCAGCTTCTTTCTGAAGCTCTTTCATTTCCTCCACGGTTTTACGCATGCGCTCATCTTGCTCGGAAAGTTCTTTGGCTTGCTGTCTTGACTCTTCAAGCAAAACCGCCGTACGCATGTTAATCTTCAAGGTAGTAATGGTGGTGGCGATACTTTCGGCAACCTGTTCAATAAAATCAACCTCATGCTCTTCAAAATCATTAAAAGAGGCCAACTCAATTGCTCCGTGTACTTTTTCTTCTTGTGTTTTAAAAGGGACTATGAGTATTGAACGCGGATTGGATTTTCCGAGCCCGGATGTAATTTCAAGATAAGATTGCGTAACTTTATTAAGATGTACGGTTTGCTTTTCAATGATACAGGCTCCTACCAAGCCTTCGCCCCACTGTATTTTTTTATCCGTGAATTTTTTTCGCCCGTAAGCAAAAGCTGCCACTTGGTCAATATACTTTGGCTCATGTTTGGAATCTTCATTTTCGTCCACCACAAAAAAGCCGGCTTGTACGGCTCCTATATATTTCACCAATTCTGAAACGATATTATCGGCAAGCTTTTGTATATCATCCGAATTTTCACGCAGTATGGCGCCGAATTTAGCCAAACCTTCTGAAGTCCAGTTTCGTTTTTCATCTTCTTTCTGCCGCTTTTTTTCTTCTTCGGTACGTCGCGAAAGTTCTTCCTGAAGGCCTTCAAGGGCAAATTTTATTTCAGAATCTTCCTCATGAAATTGGCGTTCAAGCCTTTCACTTCCGGCACGAATGGCTTCAATGGATTTTAAAATGGTATAAGCGCGTTCTTCGCTATCGGTAATAATTTGATCCAATTTGTACTGTAAATCTGAAATTACACGCCCTACAATAAAGGCAATAAGTGTAATAACAAGTACCGGGAAAATATCTAAAAAATATGAGTTGGGATTGCTTTGTCTAAGTTCAAGGTAACTCGTAAACGAAAGTGGTATGTTATTAAAGCTGATTTCGAGAATAATATATACAACCGACATAAGGATTCCTGCGATAATCCCGTATATTAAGAAGCGATATACACTTTTTGATGTTTTCTTTTGCACAAAATTAACGTCTGATTGTTATAAAAAAGCTTCAAATAATTATACTATTGAATGCGGAAGCTAAAATACAAAAAAAAAATGTCTTACAAGTAAACAATACATTTTTTAATGTAAAAGCTTCAAGAAATCAGTTTTCAGCGGGCATATACTTTTCCAACAGTTCACCAAATTTTTTTGTGGAATAAGGCTTACTGATAATATCATCGAAACCGGCACCGGCGAGTTTACCGGAAAACTCTTTCAAATTATGAGCCGTAAGAGCAATTACCGGCATTTTTGAAACGGGCTCCGGAAAATCATTACGAATGGAACGCACTACTTCCAAGCCGTTCATTACGGGCATTTCAATATCGGTAAAAACGATTTTATAATCGGGATGCTCTCGCAACTCATCAATAAGTTTTTTTCCGTTATCAACTACTTTAGCATCATACCCAAGCTGTTCTAACACGTTATGCAACAACAAGCGGTTAGAAAAAATATCATCGGCAATAATAATTTGTCTGTCTTTCATGTGAGCTAAAGGAAATATTAAAGATATTCAAGGTTAAACTGATGTTTTATTCTTTGACTGATCCGATCTAAAGGAATTACCTCAACGGTTTTATCATATTTGAGCGCTTCACGCGGCATCCCGTAAACAACCGAGGAAGCCTCATCTTGGGCTACGGTTTTGCCGCCGGCTTGCTTAATTTCTCCAATACCTTTTGCACCGTCATCGCCCATGCCGGTCAACAATACTCCAAAAGCGTTTCCGCCGGCCTCTTGCGCTATGGAACGAAACAATACATCTACCGAGGGTCGGTGACGGTTAACAAGCTCACCTTTTACAACGCGCACTTGATAACCGGAGCCTTTGCCGATAACGTACATGTGAAATCCGCCGGGTGCTACCAACGCAACCCCTCGTTCAACAAATTCACCATCATGGGCTTCGCGCACGTGCATATCGGAATAATGATTTAAACGCTCGGCAAAACTTGTGGTAAACTTAGGCGGCATGTGTTGTACTATAACAATTCCGGGCGTGGTATCCGGCAAAGTTTCCATAATTGTTTTTATGGCCTCGGTACCGCCGGTTGAAGCACCAATGCCTATGATTTTTTCACGCAAAGAAGCTGACTTACTGATTGCCCTTTTATGCAATACGACATCAGCCGAAAATTTGGGCCGTACAATTAAAGGTTTAAATTTTTTCTTCAGCTTAGTAACCGAAGCTGCTTTTACTTTATCGCAGATGATTATTTTAGCTTCATTTATGCTTTCTTCATTATCCAATTTGGGCTTTTGCACAATTTCTACTGCTCCGTATTCAAGAGCTTTAACCGTTGTATCGGCGCCTTTTTTTGTAAGACTGGATATCACCACAACAGGAATAGGACGCTGTGTCATAATTTTCTTCAAGAAAGTCAAGCCGTCCATTCTGGGCATTTCAATATCTAAGGTTATAACATCAGGCATTTGTTTCCGAATTACCTTTACTGCCTGATAAGGATCGGCTACCGAAGCGATAACGTTAATTTGCGGATCGGCATTTAAGATTTCTTTTAGCACATCACGTACTAAAGGTGAATCATCAACTACTAAAACACTAATTATATCTGTCATGGCTGTAGGTTTATATTTTATCTTTTCACGCCGGGTATTCCGCTGCTTTTTCCAATATACTTCATTCTGACTTCTCCGGTACCGGTATTAAAAAGTATCTTTCTTCCGTTTTTTCCGCCGGTACTTTGTGCTTTCAACTTTATACCCATTTGTTTAAGCATTTTTATAGCTAAGTCAATATTTCGTTCTCCAATTCTAAAATTGGCTTGTTTCATTTCCAATACTTCTCCTCCGCCAAAAACTTTAGCTTCTAAATTAGACCGTCGGCAGCCGAGAACTTCCATTTCTTCCACCAGCTTATTTACGGCAATATTTCCGTAGCGCGGCGAAGCCAGTCCCTGCCCGTTCCACAGAGGCAGCATAAAATGGTTTATTCCGCCCTTTTTGGCTACCGGATCCCATAAACAAACAGCCACGCATGAGCCTAAAATAGTTACAACATTTGTAGGCACTTCTCCTGCATATAACGCTGCCGGATAGAGAAATAATTTTTTCATCGGTTCGTCCATACAAATATCTTGTTAAAAAATCTCATCTTCATCACCAAAAAAGACTTCGTTTCCTTCCGAAGAATAACCTTCAAAACCTTCTCCTGCTTCGGGTTCAGGAATAGTTACTGTAAAAACAGAACCTTTTCCTACGGAACTTTCGATATTGATATCCCCATCAAACAGCTCAATAAAAGCTTTTACTACAGAAAGCCCGAGGCCGTGCCCACGATTAACGGAATTTATTCCGGTATCTAAACGTGTAAATCTGTCGAAAATAATTTCTTTATTTTTTTCGGATATGCCTATTCCGTAATCTCTGACAGAAACCACAAGCGATGTATTTACCCTATTTATCACAATATCAATTTTGGCTCCTTTGCTGAATTTTATAGCATTGCTTATAAGGTTTGAAAAAATCAGTTTAAGTTTTTCAGGGTCTGTTCTAAAATAAAAAGTAGCATCATCCTGTTCTGCAACTTTATTGGTAACTACGGGTTTTAAACGCTTGGAAGCCAAATCGTTTTCAAAATCATCCAAGACTCCTTGAACAAGCTGAATTACATCAACATTGGATATCTGCGGAAATACTTGTCCGGCTTCAATCTGTGCTGCGGCAAAAATGTTTTTTAATTGGAAGTCCAAATTGTGAGCTTCCACAAAAATCAGTTTTGCCATGTATTTAGCTTTGTCCCAATCGTTTTCTTTAACCTCAAGAATTGTTCGGGATAGCCCTAATACGGAAGCAAACGGATTTACAATTTCATTGTTAATGTTTGCAATGAAATTGCTTTTCAATTGTTCGGATGCCTGCAATTTTGCATTGACCTCTTTCAACTCATCAGTAAGATCTTGAAGTCCGGATATTGCAGCTTCCTTTTCTTCAAAACGTTTTCTAAGCTCTTCAAGAAGTACTGCGTCTGTGATTTTCTTATTGCTCATACTGTTATGTATTAACTTTTTGAAATACTGTTTGTTGTATATATTTTAGCGGCACATTGAGACCGGTGATGGATTCGGAATGCCCGAAAAAGAAAAAACCGCCTACTTTTAAATGCCTGCAAAGTTTATTGATGACTTGCTCTTGTGTTTCGCGATTAAAATAAATCAGTACGTTTCTGCAAAAAATTATATCAAATTTTTTATGTACGGAAAAATCATCATCCATGAAATTAAGCCTGGCATAAGAGGTCTTTTTCCGGATTCCGGGAATTAATCGAACCAACTGTTGATCATGATTTTTGCTTCTCAAGAGATACCTGCGCTTCATATCGGGCGGGATTATTTCGGCTATCTTCTCTGTATATACAGCTTGTTTTGCTTTTTTGAGCACAATGGTTGATATGTCGGTACCGAAAATATGGTAATCAAAGCCATGATTCTGACGCAAAAACTCTTCAAAAACCATGGCAAGTGTGTACACCTCTTCGCCGCTTGAACAGCCGGCACTCCATAAATCTATGTGTCGTCCGCCGGCTTCGTAAAACTCGGGCAAATAGCGTTTTGTAAGAAACTCAAAATGTGCGGGTTCTCTAAAAAAATCTGTTTTATTGGTAGAAACCACATCCATCATGTGAACCAGCTCCACATTCGGTTCTTTTTCAAAAGCATATTTTAAATACTCTTCATAAGACGGAATTTGAAGATGCCGCAGGCGCTTTTGCAAACGGCTTTGCAGCATAATCCGCTTTTCAGGCGGCATTTTTATCCCGTAGTTTCCCTGAATAAAAGATTGTAAACGCAAAAAGTCTTTTTCTGACAGTTTTGCATCAAAAATCTTATTCAGATGCCGGTTCGTATCTTTTTTATTATTTTCCAAATCTTAAAATTTCTCAAAATCATCATCCGACACATTATTATCGTCTAAATTATAGTCATACCCTTGTTTATCCGTCTTTCCGTCAGGTTTTTGAGAACCGGCTTGTTTGTCGTCATCATCATCCGAGAATGACTCAAAACTATCATCGGTATCATCGTCATCCGCAAAATTGCCGGTATGAAAGCCGGTGGTTTCCGACTCTCTGAATTCATCCAAATTCAAGTCAGCATCTGCCTCAACTTGGGCGTCATCAGACATTTGATAGTATGCTACAATATTCTTAAGCATTTCCGACTGGCTTACAAGCTCTTCGGCATTGGTAGCCATTTCTTCGGCAACAGCTGCATTTTGCTGTGTTACTTTGTTTAGCTGCTCTACTCCGCCGTTAACCTGTTCTACTCCGTGTTTTTGTTCTTTACCGGCTGTGGTAATTTGTTTTACCATATCTACGGCACCTTCCATTTTCCTGACAATATCCGTTAATTCCTTATTGGATTTTTCCGAAATGGAAACACCGGTTTCGGTAGCATCTCTAATATCAATGGCTGCGGTACGGCTTTTTTCTGCCAATTCTCTAATTTCTCTTGCAATTACCGAAAAGCCTTCGCCGGCTTCTCCGGCATTGGCCGCTTCTACTGAGGCATTTAAAGCCAAAATATTAGTCTGCTTGGCTATTTGGTCAACAATACGGATTTTCTCATCAATACTTTTCATTAAATCGGCCGTCTTTTTAACCGACTTGCTGCCTTCATAAACGGATGCTGATGCCAAGAATATTTCTTTTTCGGTTATTTGCGCATTATTATTATTATTTTCAATATTAGCGGACATTTCTTCCATGGAAGCCGAAACCTCTTCAACCGATGCTGCTTGCTCTGACGAACCTTGCGAAACATTTTGAGAAGTATGGTTCAACTGATCACCGGCATAATATACATTCTCGGCAGAAGATTTTAATGATGCCAAATCATTACTAATTTTTGTAAAGGCTTTATTTAAAGTTTTACTGAGGAAACCTATTTCATCATTTGCTTTGCTTTGATATAAAGTGCGCAAGTCGCCCTTACTTAATTCTTGTGTAACTTTGGTCATGGCTTTAATGGGTTTTCCAACAAAAGCTCTAATCAAAAAATACGAGAAAACAAATACAAGGATAAGCCAAAATACTTCAATGAGAAGAATGGACTGCAAAAGTGATTGTCTGTCCTGCAATGGACTCACATTGGTAATAAGCATAAGTGTTGTGCCAATTTTTTCACCGTTATAAGCTTCTAAGGGAAACGCAAAAAAGGATTTTCCGTTCTTTTCCAAAAAAGTATTTTCTTCCATTCCGCTTGCGAGGAGATCCTCATCTATGCTTTCATCAAGTTTTTCATTATTCGCATCCCCTATAAAATCGCCAACTACAGCTTTATTACCGGTGAAAGAGTCGGTATCATCCGTCTTTATAAAAACAGACGTTTGAGCAGTTGAGTCATCCAAGCGCTCACGAATATATGATAAAGGCAGATAGGTTTCAACAAACCCTAAAACAGTACCGTTGCGTGAATGCACCGGTGATATTCCGAAAACGACCACATTCCCGTTTACTTTGTCTATACCCAATAACGGCTTGTCAGTTGCACTTGCGGAGACCAAGCTATTTAATCGTTCTGCATTAAAAATCTCGGCCCTCATTTTTCCGGTGGTATGTAAAAGCGTTCCTGAAGCTCGGTAGAAATTCAGACGATAAGGCATTTCTTTATCTGCAATCCCTTTATGCATTGATTTCTTATTGGCGTACAAGGATTGTAAGACGCTACGCGCCGAATCATCCGAAAGTCTGTACATGCTTTCTAACTGATTTCCGCAATAAGATTCAGCAATCAGAAGTGATTCAAAAGCAAGATGCTCCACCTCTTGGTTAAAAACTTTTTGCTTTTGTTCCAGTTCTTTTTGAAAGTGCTCATTGAATAAAGTTTTGGCATACATACTTACCATAACGTAAAGAACACTTGCCGAAATAAGCATAAAGAGTATAATCGGAATAATTATTTTAAATTCTATTTTTTGCGTTATTCTGCTCATTTTATTCGGTTTTAAAGATTGTAACGAGTTGATTCAATTCTACTACTTGTTTCTGTAAGGCCGAAGCCTTGTCGGATATATTGGATGCAAAAGCTGAATTTTGCTGTAATACCTGATTCAAACTGTTAATGGCTGAATTTATCTGATTGGCACTAAGGGTTTGCTCTTTGCCGGCATCCGATATTCTTGACATTAGTTCTGATGCATTTATAATTTTTGGTGCCAAGTTTTTTAGAGAGTTAGCTGATTCTTTCGAGACTTTAACACTCTCACCGGTGAGATTCAAAATTTCATCGGCTGATTTTTGTGATTTTTCGGCCAAATTTCTGATTTCTCTTGCGATAGTTGTAAAGCCTGAGCCGTACTCTCCGGCATGTGCTGCTTCTATGGCTGTGTTTAAAGACAATATATGTACTTGAAATGCTATTTCATTAATCACTTCAATCTTTTCTGCGATTAAACCCATAATTTCCTCGGTTTGAAGCACACTTTTCTCCGAGCTTTCAGCATCCGAAGCCGCTCTCACGGAGACTTCTCTGGTATCTGCGGAATGTTTTGAATTTTCTTCAATACTGGTAACCATCAGTTCCATAGACGATGCGATCTCTTCGGCTGAAGAAGCTTGTTGATTGGTGTTGTCGTTCAACTTGTCTGAGGTATGTTCCAAAAAGTCACTGCTGTCGGAGAGTGATTCCGACATTTTTTGGACTTTCTCTATGATGCTGCGAAACTTTTCGCTCATTTCATTTAAATATTTGCCCAACTGAGCGATTTCATCATTACCTTTAACTTCTAATTTTGAAGTCAGGTCGCCTTTTGAAATTTGTTCAGCAAAACGAATGCCGTCTTTAATAGGTTTTGTAATCAAAGCCGCTATTCTGAAAACTAAAAAAACCATTATGACAAGTCCTGCAAGTCCTATCAAAATTGCTTGCCATGCAGCGTCTCCGGCTTCTTTATTGATGCTTGAAATCGGAACTGATATTCCGAGCATCCATGGTTTTATGACATCGGAACCCATTTCAACAGCAGCAAAAGCGACAAACTCTTCTTCCCCTTCTTCTGTTATGACTATGGTTGAAAAATTCCGCCCTTTAGCTATTTCTTCTTTAATATCAAGGGCCTTTCCTTGAATATTATCTACAAATTTTCCGTGCAAAGATTCGTTCTCGTGGGCAATGTATCTTCCTCCGGCAGATATCAGATAAGCTTCGGAATTCATGTAATTATCTATGCCGTAAACAATATCTGTAATGCTGCTTAATGTAACATCAATTCCGACCAGACCGATATATTTCCCGTCTTTTCTTATGGGTATGCCGGTGCTTGTCATCCAGACACTGTCTTGGTCGCCTACGGCATCCACATAAGGCTCAACAATTAAATCTGTATTTCCTTCGTGTATGCTTTTATATAAGCCGGCCTCTCCGCCCTTATCAAGATATTCAATTATTGTTTCTAATTGTCCGCCTTGTTCCGAGAAAAATGCCGTTACACGGCTTCTTCCGTATTCGTTTCTCCAGCCGGTTTTGTAGCTGAACAGTTGTCGGCTAAGCCATACGGCATGAAAATCCGGATTACTTTCCAGTACTTTTTCAACAGCTTTGTCATCAAACTTTTGAAAAGCAGTTGAATCATTAAGTGCTGTTCCTTCAAGTAAGTCTCCCAGTGTCTTCGACACATTGTAATAACGTACTAATTCCGTACCGACTTTGTTGGCGTTTTGTACAGCCAGTGATTGTAAATAATTTTTGGTATCATCTAAACGAATCGTATAAATACGATTAATAAAATAACCGACAGCCAAAAAATACAGTAAGCCTACTCCAATAAGCACGGGTAACAAAATTTTGTACCTTAACTTCTTGATTCGTTTTAAAAGCCTTAAATTAATCATCGATTTCATATTCTTCCTGCCTTAAGTTGTGAAATGTTCAATCATTTCTTTCAACATTTTAATTTGTTCTTTCATATCTGCTGCATTTTCTGCTAAATTTTGAGCAGATGAAGCATTTTGCCGGGCTGTATTATTTAATTCACCCACAGACAGATTTACTTGTTTTGCACTGTTTTCCTGCTCGTGCCCGGCCGTAACAAAATTGACAACAAAACCGTATGTTTTCTCAATGCCTTCCAATAAGCTTTTAAAGAGTTCTTGCGACTGATCAGCCGTTGCAATACTTTTTCCTGAAAGCTCGCCAATGGAAGCTGCCGAGAGTTTACTTTTTTCGGCCAGCTCACCAATTTCTGCCGCTACTACGGCAAAGCCTTTACCGGCTTCGCCGGCTCTGGAAGCCTCTATGGATGCATTTAAAGAAAGAATATTGGTTTGATAAGCAACATCAGAAATCACATTAATTTTTTTTGCAATAAGTTTTAGCATTTCCGCTGCTTCATTTATCTTTTTCTGACCGCTTTCGGCACTTTCTGTAAGCTTTTCGGCTGTAGTTTCTGTTTCATTAGCGCTGCTGATATTGGCAGTAATCGAAGCCAGCATTTCTTCCATTGCAGCCATAACCTGCTCTACCGATGCTGCTTGTTGCGATGTGCCTTCGGATATTTTGTGTGCATCGGAATCAATTTCCGAAGCGGAATTTATAAATTCTTCTATACTTTCGGCAACACTTTCAATTACGTTTTGAAGTATTACCGTCATTTTATTCATAGAATCAATTAAACTGCCAAATTCATCCTTACGCTTCAAGTCCAGGTTTTGTGTTAAATCTCCTTCATATATGCGTTTTGTCATGCCCTCAATAAAAGCAACCGGCTTTGTAATATCTCTTATTATCAGCCACATAAGTAGTATAATAACAATAAATGCTGCTATAAATAAAATAATACTGCCTGCCGCCATATTTTGCACCAATTTATATATATCTTCAAACTTCTTGTTTGTTTTTACCTGCTCAGATAAATCAGTAAGCAAACGGTGCATCTCATTATATTTTGGAACTAAGTCATTCAAAAACAGGTTTTGAATACGGTTTTCCGACAGGTTGCTTTCATTTACACAATAACTGTTAAACTGCTGTGCGGCTTTGTGCAATTCCACGTGTGCCGAATCGGTTTGAGCTAAAAGCGCTTTCAAATCCGGGCGCTGTCTGATTGCATTTTCATAGCCTTCACCGGCAAACCATTTGCCGAAAGCACAGGTTTTGTATGACTCTTCTGTTATATACATAGAGTCACGCATGGTTTTGGAAATAACCCTTTGCGACATTTCAGTCATCCAATTTTGATGTTTTATTTTTATGGAACTTATTTCATTATGAAGGGCCTGTTCATAAGAAAGCGTTTCCAGAAAACGGATATTTTTATTCATTCGAACTATCGTCCAAGCAAATAAGAGTATAAAAAAGCCTAAAATTACCCCCGTATATAGGAATAATTTATGTTTAACTTTTAAATTACTTATAAATCTCATAAAATTCTTGCTTAGCGATTATGAATATCAAATATAATAATGCTTCTAATTTTAGGACTCATCTTCAGGTGAAACATCTTTAATTTCGCGAAGCTCGTCCAGTGTGAAAACTTTGTCAATGTTGAGAACCAGTACAAATTTATCTTCTAATTTGAAGGTTCCCTGCACAAGCTCCGACTTGTATTTACCGCCGATAGCAGGTGCTTGGGTAAGTTTATCTCCTGAGAGATCAATAACGGTACCCGGTTCATCAACCAATGCTCCGACTTCAGCCTTTTCTCCGGCTATATCTACCGAAAAGACAATAATAACGGTGGTTTTGCCTATTTCAACAGGTGACATTCCAAACTTCATTCGTGTATCCACAATCGGGAGTACTTCGCCTCTTACGTTTACAACACCTTTCATATACTCCGGGGATCTGGGTACGGGAGTTATCGGAAGCATTTCGAGAATATTTACCGCTTTGTCAATGGTAGCTGCAAAGTGTTCTGTTCCCAGACGAAAAGTTAAGTATGTATTCTGATCATTCGCTTTCATAAGTGCTAAAGTTTATTAAAAAATTAAAAATCAATTATTTATGCTACCATAAAATAATTTTTCTTGATGTTCAAAGTACTTTATTATTTCGAAACATTCAATAATTGCTGCCGGCTTGCTATTGTTTTTCCGAATATTTTGCTGCTCTTTCCGCCGAAAGTTTTCTAACCAAACGATTTGGGTCTAAAACTAAGGCTACCGATCCGTCGCCCAAAATAGAAGCTGCGCTCATAATGTCTAATTTTCGGTAAAGCTTACTTAAAGGCTTAAGAACGGCTTGATATTCACCGATTATTTCATCAAAAACCAATCCTACCGTATTCTTTTGGTATTTTACTTCCACTACTTGTACGGTGTCGGGTTCTTTTCCTTCCAATTCCAGCCCCTGCCGTATAAAAAAGAAGGGGACTTGCCGATTGTCAATAACGGCTATATCATTGAAGCTGTCGTCTAACAGTTTTCTGTCCAATTCGTGAATTCTATAAATTTCGGAAAGCGGCAAAATAAACAGGCTTTCTTGTACTTTTACCAACAAACCACCGATTATGGAGAGATTCATGGGTAATTTTAATGTTATTTTAGTTCCTTTATTGACTTCGGAATCTAACTGAATATCGCCTCGCACATCGGCAATTTTTCGGTTAAGTACATCCATTCCCACGCCTCTTCCGGATACATCGGTTACTTTGTCGGTTGTTGAAAATCCGGGTTTAAAAACCAGTTCGTAGGCTTCTTTTTTTGATATAAGTGCATCCGGACTAATAAACCCTCTTTCAACCGCTTTTCTTCGAATAAATTCAGGGTCTATGCCTTTTCCGTCATCTTCAACGACTACATGAACCGATGAGCCTGAATGAAAAGCTTTCAAGCTTATTTTTCCGCTGCGGGGTTTTCC
Source organism: uncultured Bacteroidaceae bacterium (assembly GCA_964472505.1). GTDB lineage: Bacteria > Bacteroidota > Bacteroidia > Bacteroidales > JAADGE01 > JAYEIA01. The sequence goes on from CAYYQW010000022.1 coordinate 34,957, forward strand.
TTTCTCAATACGTTCCTCGGGGTTTTCAATGCCGTGATCAATGGCGTTTCGTATTATATGCATTAAAGGATCGGTGATTATTTGCAGCAAAGTTTTATCAATTCGGGTTTCGGTTCCTTCGGTTATAAAACTAATATCTTTGCCGGATGTATGAGATAAATCTCTAACAAGGCGCCTAAAGCGTATGACCGTATTTTCAATTGGAATGAGCGATATGCTTAGTGCATTATCTCTTATTCGGTAGGTAATGTTTTCAATGTTATCCGAAAGCTCTTGAAGTTCGGTGGTAGCCGTTTCGTCAATCAGCAATTTCATCGAGGCCTGCGCCGTAACTAATTCGCTTACCAAGTTCATATAATCATCAATTTTTTCGGTGGCTATCCGAATGCTTGATATCTCACTTTCCTTAGAGAACTTAGTTATTTGTTCATTGAGTGTTTTGCTTTTTTCTTTTTCTTGGTCTTTAGGTTGTTCGCTAAGTCCCTCAATTTGTTCTTTCAGAACTGCAAAGTCTAATTTATTCCCGGCGTCTGATCCTTTCATAATTGCCGTCAAATCAGCATCGGTTGTAATGAAATTTTCAGACAGCTGTTGAATGCTCAGTTCGCATTCATCTTCTGCAAAAAGAAAGACTTCCTTAATGTCTTCTTCGGAAGAACCGGTATGCAATAGCACTTCCCATGCACAATAAGAAACGGTATGATCATAATCATCTAAATTTGGCACATTTTCGGAACGAATTAGAGGGTACATATCCCCTAAATCGCCCAAGTCATCTAATAAAAACAAGGGATTATTCCCAAAATCAAAAAATGTAGAATCCGGTTTAAAATATATATAATAGAGGTCTTTAAAAGTGCCTATATTAGGTTTTTCATCTGCCTCGTTATCTTCCGGCTTTAGTGATGTGTCTGAGTTTTGATCATCTAAGATTTCATTAATGCGTTCCAGAAGGTTTTGATGTTTCTGCTTGGTTTGCTTTTCATCGGGTTTTGATAAAAGGCTCCGCAAATGGTCAACCGATTCAAGGGTAATGTCGAACAGTTTTTGAGAAACTTGTCTTTTACCGCTTCTTACATCGTCATAGATATTTTCCATGTTATGCGTAAAATCGGAAACTAAATCGAAACCAAACATGGCGCCGCCGCCTTTTAGCGAGTGCATGATTCTGAAGACCTCATTGGTAATTTCTTCATCATCAGGTTCACTCTCTAAAGCAAGCACGGCACTCTCAAGATCATTTATCAGATCCGTGGCTTCTTCAAGAAACTTTTTTGCAAAATCTTCCATAATAAAAAATGCTTTCCAAAATTATCTGAGTACTTTGTTTAGAGCTGAGAGCAGCTTGGCGGGCACGAAGGGTTTAATAATCCACCCGGTGGCACCGGCCTGCTTTGCCTCCATTTTTTTGTCTCTTTGTGATTCGGTAGTCAGAAACAAAATGGGAATTCGCTTAAATTTTTCATTTTGACGAACTGCCTTAATAAGACCAATTCCGTCCATTTTGGGCATATACAAATCGGTGATCAACAGGTCGATCTCATGTGATCCGTCTAAAAATTTAAGTGCGTCTTCACCGTCCACTCCGACCAACACGTTATACCCTGCATTTTCCAGAGTAAAACTCACTACTTCTCGGATACTTTCGGAATCGTCAACGATTAAAATTGTTTTTGCCATTGCTGATTGTTATTGTTATTTCTTTAAATTGTCTGTTAAATACAAAAAACCTGATTGCTTTAATAATTTATGTTTGTCTTTATCCAAATCAAATGTAAATTTCACATTTTTATTATTAGCCTTCATCTTTTTGTCGAGTGCCGGCAATAATTGCATGGCTGACATATCAATTTGGTTTACATCTTTGAGTATCAGATGTATTTCGGCAAACTTATCGGATACAGCCTGTAATCTGGCTTGTATTTCGGAAACTTTTTCAAGCACAAGTTCACCACTGAGTGTTAATTCAGCCGAATTGTTTTTTTTATTTTCTTTTATTGACAGTTGAGCCATATCGTTTTATGATTAAAAAAATTCAACTTCGTTTTCTTCATCATCGGATTTCTTTTCTTCTTTACTTTTTCCGGTGATAAAGTCATGAACATCACGCTCGCTCTGCATAGTGTAATGTTCTTTATGATCATCCAGATGATCTTCTTTTTCTTTCATGTCCTGATGCTTTATGCTAATGAGTTCATAAAGCTCTTTCATTCTTAAGGCTACATCTTTACCGGTAGTTTCGTAAAATGTATAGTATTTAACTTCTTTAAGGGCTTTGGAAATATCGCCCGATACCATTTGCTCAACGGTTTCGGTTTCCAATAAAATATGTTTTATCTTTTGGTTATAGTCCTTTGTACTTGTGATTAGCTCGTGTAATAAATCGGCGCTCGTAGTCAAATCCGGACAATTAGAACTTTGCTGACCTGATTTTACTTCATAGCTGTATTCTTTAATATCTTTTTTATAGTTAAAGATTTCGTTCATATTCGATTCGATGCTTTGAGCAACGCCTTCCAATTGGTTCAAGACATCCTTAACTTCTTTTACTTCTTCGGAATATTCTCGTGCAGTGCCCAGTATATTTGAAATAACTTCTTGTGAGTCTTGATATTCGCGAGCATATTCCTCAAAAACTTTTTCAAAATCTTGTCCGGCCGAATCAATTTTTTCATAATATTCCTGAAGCCCGGTATTCTCAGTTAAAAAATTATTTACCAGCTTCTGAATTTTACCCAGAGCATCTAAAATATAAAAAAAGTCGTAATTCTCATTCTCATCCAAGTCTTTTCTGCCCGAAAAATGTAAAATATCAAAAGCTAAGGTATTGGTATCACGTCTGATATCGACAAATTTTTCGGAAATAATTTTTATTGCGTTTTGGTACTCATCGCTTGTGCGGATAAGCTGGGCGGTTTGCAAATCAGCTACATCCTTTATTTTAAGCAGATCGGGGTTAAATGCTTCTATCCTTTCCTGCTCTTTGATTCGATTAATACGTGTGAGCATATCGCGCTGAGCAGTAGATATATGACTTATTTTCTGACGAATAATATCACTGTACTGCAGATTGATTATAATTTTATTAACACTCTGAGAATATTGGCTTTTGATACGTTTTATTTCCGGCAACTTTACTTTGGCTTCGAGCAATTTTTCTTTTATTCTTTTTTCGGCAGTTAATAAATAATCATTTATAGCCTCTAAATTGTGTGAATTATGCTCAACCAAAAAGCCTGTTTTTTCGGCAACAACTTCAAAATTATCGCTAAGTTCGGAAGCTAAACTGTCGAACTGTTTATTGTAGCCTTTCATATTTTCAATGGAGGCAGCCAATTTTTCAATATATTCGGCTACCGGATTATCTTTTGAACCGGCTCTGAAAGATATGTTAAATTTTAGGCTGTTGGCCAGAAGATTAATGGTTACAATATTTTGCAGCAAATTTTTTAAAGGTATGTAAAGCAATTTGTGCTTTGAAATCAATTCCTCAAGTACTTCATTCTTATCCGTGATATCCCGATCAATGCATTTCAATCCGGTATCATACATATCACTAAATTCGGTTATTTGGGCTTGAAGGTGTTTGCCTGCCCGGCCGGTAATAATTTCAAATACGGCAGTAACATTACCTGAGATACTTTCAATGCGGCTGTATTGCTGCTTAAGATATTTATTAAGCAACCTAAAGTCATCGGTTGAACAATCGTTCAGAGCCGCTACTTTATTTTCAATATCATTTAATAAAGCAGATATTTTATCAAAAAAATCTCTGTTTTCAATGTTCTCTTTCTCTGCCATGTATTTCTTGTTGTTTCTTCTGTTCTAATACCCCTGTTGCAAATTCTGTTCCGTTTTTACTGCGGGCAACTATTAAGGCTTCAAATTTAAAAATATAATTCGGAATACGATATAAAACGGACACATTTTTCTTATAATATTTAGCATCACAAAAATCGTGTCAAAATAATACAATGTAAAAAATGTTTAATTTTATCTTTTCGTAAAAAAAATTAATTTTGCTGACTGAAAATGCACAACTCATTATCATCTAACATTGTTGAAAAAAAACAGTCATGAAAAAAGCACCCTTAATTATCAGTATTATTGCACTTATCGGAGTTATTTTACTATTTGTAAATCAATTTTCATCCAAAACGCAACCGGAACAAGCGCGTAAAAAGTCAGAGAGTGAAATGTTGAATATCGCTTATGTAAAATTGGATACGCTAATTGATTCATACCACTACTATAATGACAGAAAAACGGAGCTAATTGAAGACAGCCAAGCCAAACAAGGCGATTTGGAAGCCCGTTACCGAAGCTTACAAAGAAAACTTTACGAAATTCAAAGCCAAGTACAAAACCGCATGATGACTCCCACCAAAGCCGAAAAACAACAACAAAAGCTAATGCAGGAAGAACAAAAAATCATGCAGGACAAACAGACCTATGAGCTGGAAATAATGGAAAAAAATCAAGATTTAATGAAAGAGGTTTTGGACAGCATAAAAAATTACGTAAAAGTATATAATAAAGACTACGGCTATGAGCTGGTAATGACCAATGATACTATCGGAAGCACTATTTTGTACGCCGAAGAACCCATGAATATTACCGATGATATTTTAAAAGGTATGAACGAACGATATCTCAAAGAGTCCGGCAAAAAGGACAGCGAATAAAATTGCATCTCATTATTTCAAGTTTAAAAAGTCGGCTGTTTTCAGTCGGCTTTTTTTATTGCAATTTGAGTTAAGAAAGATAGGGAGTCAAGCGTTATCTCATAGCTTTCGCTAATTCACGGATTTTATCTTCTTTAATGTTAGAAACCGGCTCGGTAATTCCGGCTACCTTTTTTACCATAAATTTCTCAATGCCGCTCATGCGTTCGGTTTTGAACTCGCCGCCCGTGAGCTTTTGGCTTTTGGCATGCTTTCGCAAACTTTCCGGAAATGCATTATTGAACTGTTCCCGGGCTTTTTCTTCATCCATGCAGCTGAGAAACAATGCCAAGGGCTTTTGCAAAAGAATCGGCTCATATTTTTGTATAAACTTTTTTACGCGATGCTGTATCTGTCCGGCATGTATGGATGCTCCCAATATTATTTTATCATAATCATCCGGATTAATAACTTTTTGCTTTTTCAAATCAATAAGTTCAACAGTCTCATCGCCCATTTCGGCTTTTATTTTTCGGGCAACGGTTTCAGTCGTTCCGTGATTGGTTGTATAGATAATGGCTGTGCTCATACTAATTTATTTTGCTTGTTAACAAATAGAATTACAAATATACACTTATTGATTAAAACTTTACTTCATCATCCCAATGTTCAAAACGGTTATAATCGGGGTCTGATTTATCTTCTTTTCTGCCGGGTTTCTCTTTTCGCTTATCTGACCGCTCGGGAATGAAATCCTCCTCTACATCTAATAATTTTGACTCATTTTTGTTTTTACGTTCAGAGTGGCGATCTGTTTTTTCCGCACTAAGTGCGCTGTCAAATCCCATATGCAGAGCATAAAAACGACCCACATAAATATACCAATATCCCAAGACACTGAGCTCCACAAGCCGGATTAAAATGTTCACAATTATAACTGAAACATACCATCCCGAAAGGGAATAAAAAAAGCGAAAAAACCCTGTCAGCACAATATAAACCACCAAGCTTATTAAAAATGCAATGAACAGAAAAGGCAATTGTTTTTTAAAATCGGGATGCGAAAGATATTCTCTCATGCGCTCAAAAGCGGATTGCAAACCCACTTTGTGAAGTGCCGCAATATAAGCAAGCGGCATAAACAACACCACAACTGCCGTAGCCAAAAATGTTGAAATAAAAGCAAACAGAAACCAAAAAAACAAAACCGAAAATACAGGCAGCCACAAATATCGCATGCCGAATTTGCCTGCGGAAAAGGCCGCTGCATAGCTAATCTTGGTTTTCGGACCGGAATGTATAATTTTAAGTATGCCGTTCAGTAGCCTGAAGAAAATCACAAAAGCCAAGTAATGTAATAAATAGGCCGGCAAACTGTAAATCAATCGCTCGGATATTTCAGAATCATAAAATCCGTATCGACCAAAAAAGTACCAATTTAAAATGCCCGAAACAATAAAAAACGGCAGTACCAAAAGCGCAGCACCGAGTATCTTTTTATAATGTCCGACTAAGAAGTTTCCGGGCTGATTAGCCTTAACTTTATAAAATTTTTTCGTTTGTTCCATCTGTTTTCGATATATATATAACCGCAAGTTACAAAAAAACATTAACAATCTTGACTGTTTTACAATCAGCACTTAGGTGTTGTGCCGAAATAACCTGACTATTTTAAACTTGTTCTTTTAATCACCGACTTCGACAAGTGGTTATTGAGCTTTTATCGAAATGCTCAGCCTCCGAAAATACCCCGGGAGGCTGAGCTTGTCGAAGTCGGTCATAACTAAATACACGTAACAACCTAATAAGCAATAACTTAAAACGCGAATAAGGATGAATGCGGATATTCATTTTTATGATATATTGATATTGTTTTACTTTAAACGCCGGCAGGTGGCTGTCGCCACGCTGCCGGGTTTATCGTTGCCGTCAGCTTGCGAATGACGGACGGCAGAACCTAAAACCGACCGGCACGTTTTGTTGTCCCGGCTACACATTAGCTTTCGTGCAAAACCGATCGGCACGTTTTGTTGTCCCGGCTACACATTAGCTTTCGTGCAAAACCGACCGCCACGTTTTGTTGTCCTGCCGGACGAACAAAAGAGCCTTCTGTCTGCAATCAAAAATACATTTTTTATATTTCACAAAAAAGAACATTTTTGTTAATCATACTTATAATTTTTTATACCATGAAAACAAAATATTTTTCTTTGCTTATTATTTTATTTATTATTGATTTTCAGCCGGTTAAAGCCCAAAACACAAAAAATCTAAATCCCGAACCGCTCATTCATACCTATTTGGGAAATGAAAACCGAAACTATTACGGCAACAATGCGCCGGAACGATTGGATTTAATTTGGAAACTGTATCTCGGCGAAGGCATCAGCCCGGCCTACGGAAATCCGAATAAAGTTTGGAAAGGCGCCGGCTGGACGGGACAACCGCTTTATATCCGAGAAGGCGACAAGAATTTTTTGATATTGGGAGCTTTTGATTACAATCTGAAAAAAATTAATGCCGAAACCGGCGAAATTGTTTGGGAATATGCCTTTGACGACATCATAAAAGGCAGTGCCACTTTCTGCGAAATCTCCGATCAAGCGGATCCCGAAAAAAGATATGTGATTATACAAGGCAGCCGACGGGGCATTGATAATACCATAGACGCCGAATACTGCCCGAGCCTGCGCGGCATTTCTCACCTTACCGGAAAAGAGCTTTGGCGCATGAACGTAAGCCAAACCGATTCATACAGTCGCGATGCGGACGGATCGGCACTATTTGTAAACGATACGGCCTATTTGGCACTCGAAAACGGCCTGTTTACGGTTTTCAGTCCCGATGCCGACAAACAGGAAATGCGCAACGGCATGATGCAACCCAAAATTTACAAGCAAATACAATACTATAATGAAGCGGATATGAAAATTCGCGGCGACGGTTTGGAAAGCGAGTCCTCTCCTACCCTTTTGAACAATGTGATATATACGCCTTCCGGCTCCGGGCATGTATATGGCTATTCGATTGATGAAGGTAAAAATGTTTTCGACCTAAACCTTAAAACCGACCTGAACGGCTCGGCACCGCGCACCAATGATAACTGTTTGATAATTCCCGTAGAAAAGGAAGGCATTGAAGGGCCGGGCGGCGCCATGAAAATAGACCCGTCCAAACCGGCTGATGAATGCGTGTTGTGGTTTTATCCTACCGAAAATCGAAAATGGATTCACTGGGAAGGCGGATTAATCGGTTCTGTGGCTGTGAATGACGCATATATCTCTGATAATGAAAGGCATATTGCCGCCTTTATTGATGTAGCCGGTTGGCTGCATGTAGTTGAACATAAAGTTTTAGAGCCGAATATGAAAAGCATCGGGCCGGACGGGAAAACGCTTTATCCCGTGCCCAAACTCCTTTTTAAAACTAAACTGAAAAGCGGTATTTCAAGCCCAATAATTGTGAATGACAAACTCATTGCTCCGGCCGACGGCGGAATTTATCTGTACCGGATGGATTTGGAAAAAGAAAAATTCACGCTGCTCGATTCGCTTATGAATATAGAAATTGACGCCACACCCATTGCGGCAGACGGAAAAATATTCGTAGCCGTGCGCGACGGGTATTTGTATTGTTTTGGGGAAAAAGAGTCATAAAATCAAACCCTTAGGTATAATATTTGCATACAAATAATTATAAACTAAATATTATAATTATGGCTACAATTTATGAAAGCAAATTCAAAAAAACGACTTACGACAAAGCACTCTCACTCATCACCAATGTATGGACAGATGCCGAAATGACGGATGATGATTTTCAAAAAGAAATCTTAGTCTGGGTAGAACAAATTGAACAATACAAACCCAAAAATCTTATTGCCGATACGCGCAAATTCAACTATGCCATAACTGTAGAAATGCAAGATTGGAACGCAAATGAAACCTTTCCTCGCATAATAGCTGCCGGTGTTGAAAAATTTGCAATTGTTGAAAGCAAAGAGCTTGTTGCCCAAATGTCCATACAACAAACCATGGAAGAAGAGCAAACCGGAAAAATGCAAAACAAGTACTTTGAAACCATTGAAGAAGCCTTGGAATGGGTAAAATAACACAAAGCCCGCAGGTATCTGTTTTATAGTTGCTTATAGGCATCAATCATATCTTTGGCTAATTTATTGATATTATAAATATTTACGGATGCTTTTCGAGCTGACTTGCTTAAATCGGAAAGCATCTTTTTTTGGCTTAAAACATTTTCCAACTGCTCGGCAAGAATTTCGGGTATATTGGGCTCATATAGTAAACCGGCACCGGATTTTTCTACAATCTCGGTAAAAGCACCCACGGCCGGCTGCACCACCGGAATCCCGGAAGCCATGGCTTCGGTCAAATAAATCCCGAATGCTTCGCCGCCTCTCACCGGAACAGACATAAGCGAAATCTTATCAAAGAATTCCAAACGATCTTCGCCGTCAAAATCTGCCTGAAATTCAATACTTTCGCATAAGTTATGCTTACTAATCTTTTTCTTTTGCGCTTTTCTGAATTTTCTGTCATCGCCGGTATATCCGCCGGTAATTATAAGTTTTACATCATCAAACTCAGGTTTTTGCTTGAGCAAAATAAAGGCATCCACAAGAATATCCAAACCGTTTCCGTGGCATTGCCGAGAGATAAATCCTATGTTTCGAGGTTTTTGGGCAGCATCAAGAAATCTGTAATCATCCGGATCTACACCGAGCGGGATGGTTTTAACTTTTTCCGGATCAAGCCCCATTTTATCTATGGAATATTTTGCAAAATAATCGCTTACGGAAATAAATAAATCCACCTCCTTGGCTTTTTCACCCATAAGTTTCCACGATTTTTCGCGATAAGCCTCATGCATGGTTTCCACCCAAACATCTTCATCTTGGAGAGAACAAACTATTTTTGTGTCCGGTATCTTTTTCAGCCGATGCACCAAGCCTAACAGCAAAGCATTGGAAATATGAATGACATCGGGTTTGAAGTGATTTTCAATCCACTGAGCCATGTGCTCCAATTCTTCATTTTGGTTGCCGTCTTCTCCCAAAAGCATGGAAACCGTCATATCTTCAAGCCCTTCGGCACGTGTAGAACCGGCAAATTTTGATGCCAGACGCAGCATTGGGCCGGAATCCAACATTTTATAAAACCAAGCCGGAAATTTCCTAAACACCGGATAATGCTGTTTCAAATACATACTGACGGCTCCGTAAAACACCGGGACATCGCCTTTCATGGCGTTTTCGTCATCAAAAAGCGGCAAGTACATGGGTATTTTAACCACATCGTGTTCCATTTTCCTCAAAGACGAATAAAACTTACTATCCCTCAGGCAATTACCACAATAAAAACTACCTCCCGAGCCGGGTATTATTTGTAATATTCTCATCTGTAAGTTAGTTTTTCTTAATAAGATATAAGTATTTGATTATCTGAGTTTTATTAATAGTTATTTTCCTAAACAATAGATATTTCCGTCCATTGCAGTTACAATAATTTTAGCTTTATATAAAGCCGGATTGCCTGCGACGGGGCTTCCTAATTGATATTTCCAAATTTCTTCACCGGTTTCGATATCCAAAAAATATATATCGCCGCGCATATTAGCTACCAGAACACCGTTATCGGCAATTAGTGCCGAAGCATCAATTTTGTGGCCTGTATTTCGTTTCCAGAGCAAGTCTCCGGTGCGTATATCTATACAATACACATGTTTGTCGCGACTTGTAACAATTAACTTATTGTCTTTCAGTGCCGGAGACGATATAATAGGCAGGTCATTTTCGGGATTATCGAAAGACCACAATACTTGCTTTTTATCAATATCAACGCAATTCACTCCGCCCTCGTAATCGCCTACGGCAGCTAATTCACCACGCAAAACCGGCGAACCTGCAATGTAACCGGCCAGCTCAAATTTCTCTATGAGTCTTCCGCTCACCGGGCTTACAAAATGCAAAAAACCATCGCAACCGCCTACTACTATTCGATTATTTTCCAGCGCCGGGGTTCCGTTCAAATAATTATCCAGTTCGTATTTCCAGATATTCTCGCCGGTTTCTGCATTTATGCAATGGAGATAAAAATCATAACTGCCCACGGCAAGCCTTATTTCATTTTTGTATGAAAAAATTGTCGGAGCTCCGGATATTTGATTTTCGGCTTTGTAAGTCCAAATTTTCTTTCCGTTATTTATATCATAAGCATAAAAATCGCCGCTGAGATTTCCTGCGTAAGCTTTTTGTTTATGGATTAAAGCAGCACCCTCAAACCCGTTAGACGTAGAATCACTCCAGACTTCTTCGCCTTTCATATCTACACAAAAAAACCGACCGCTCATGTTACCTACTGCAATCTTATCATACTTCACTACCGGCGGTGCCTTGATTTGATCACCGGTTTCAAATATCCAATGAATCTTTACCGAAGCGGGCAGATTCCCGGGATAATAGCCGCTCAAACCCGCATCAGAACGGTGTTGCCCCCAATTGCTCTTTGACTGTGAAAAGCCAATTGCAGAAATCATCAGAACTGTAATCAATACTGTTAATTGTTTCATCATATTTTTATATGTATTCAAATAATTTGCTGCTGCATAAACTTTAAACAAACCGAACGCTAATCATTGATTGACCGAATCATTTTGAATTAAAAATGTGGTTTATGAATATTCGCATTTACCCCTACCTGTATTATAATATGCTACTTATCAGGCTGTTATACATATTTAGTTATCATCGACTTCGACAAGCTCAGTCTCCGAAAATACCGTAGGAGGCTGAGCATTTCGACAAAAGCTCAATAACCACTTGTGGAAGCCGGTGATAAATGCTTGGATGTAATATAACAATTTGGAGTACTCATACGCCTAATCATATTGAATTAAAAAATGTGTTTTTTTAAAATAGGATTCATAGCTGCATCATTTACAAAAATAGCAAACCGGCAATAAAACACAAATTTATCCTTAATTGAGACTGCCGTTTTCGAATACTATTGTTCGGGAGGTTTTTTCTTTTCTTTGTATTCGTACCTAAATGACATGTTTTGATACTTGGAAAAACTGACGGGAATCTCGTGGCTGCCTTTTTTTATACGTATTCCGCATTCGGGGCAAAATATGTCCAAATCAGTAAGGTCTGTTCCGCATGCCGTACATTTATAAGGGTCTTTTTCCCATTGTTTTTGTAGTTTTGAAAACTCACGAAGCTGTGAGTCATCATAGTTACTGCTTCCCGTATAGCGTTCTATGGGGCGGCTCACGTAAGCTGTAAGAAAAAGCAAATTTATCAGAAAAAAAACAACTGTTAAAATACTGCCGTATATTAAAAATTCCGAAACCGACAGAAACAAAAAAAACGCCGATGCCATTACAATAAATATACTCATACGCATCAGAGCTTCCAATTTGATCTCATAAATAATATCAGCTCCGTTATTATTTCGCTGATATTGAATTTCAAACTCAAAGGCTTGACGAAACAAATTATTTTTGCTTTCGATTAATAAGCGCCCGGGCTGTGATTCTAATATTCTGTCGCCGTTTGCGCGATACATATCGGCCAATGCATCAGGAAAACGACCGAAAAGAGAATCTTCGGTCAATTCGATTTTATGTCTGTAAGAATACGGAAGCGGCATATATTAAATAGTTTTAGCAGCGTGGTCAACTTCTTCCATAGCCAAATTACAAAATTTGATAAACTCGTCCAAAGAAGTCTTCTGGAGCTTTCGGTTTTCTCTTTTCTTTATTAAACGTTCAATTTCTATAATACGTTTACGAGCCTCCGGAACTGTAGTCATCAGAACCGATGATTTTGCTTTATGCAGGCTGTCTTCAAGTGCTTCGTAATTTTCTTCTTCGAACATCCGAAGCAACTCTGCTCTGAGTTCCAAATACTCCTCTCCGAAAACACTCAAAATTCTTTTGAGAAAAGCCCGATTTTTTGATGCTTCACGCAAATAACTTAAGTCAATATATTTATAGTTATCTTCCATAAGTATTTTTTTTTCTTAGTATCAAGATAATTTTTGTAAATTTGTATCAAATCAAAATATCCTTTAAAAGTTTTAAATATAATTATTATTATGAAAACTCTCGGTATTAGTTTTATTTTTTTATTGATTAGTGTTTTTGTATCCGCTCAAATTGACACATCGGAAACACGTGTAATTGCTGATGATCAGGAGGCTGAACTGGCCTACAATAATGGAGTAAAAAGTTTTTTGGAGCAAGACTACAGAAGTGCCTTGGATGCATTTACTAAAGCAATAGTTTACAACAAAAACTTTGGAAAAGCCTATTATAATCGCGGAATCGTAAAAAGCGAACTGCGTGACTTTGACGCTGCAATACCTGATTTTACACACGCTCTGGCTTTAATGTCCGATCAATCCAAAATATACTTTGCCCGAGCTTTTGCGAGAGTTAATACAAAAGAATACGAACAAGCTCTGAGTGACTTTGAGTATGCCGAAAACAAAGGTTATTCCAAAGCTAATTTAGATTATTACAGAGGACTTGTATATTTTCAAACCGAAGAATATGAACAAGCAACGGAAAATTTCACCAAAGCTATTGAAAAAAACAGCAATTATGCTTATGCATACCATGACAGAGGCAGCGCCAAACGAAAACTGAAAGACTATGAAGGAGCAGAAAAAGACTACCGTGAAGCCGTCCGCATAAATCCCGATATGGCTTTTTGTTACAGCAACTTGGGAGGTGTTCAGCGAGAATTGGAAAAATTCGACGAAGCCGTCGAATCATACAGCAAAGCCTTGGAAATAAAAGCGGACTACCCGGCAGTATATTTCAACCGCGGGCTTACGCAATACCAAAAAGCCCTCAAATTAGATGAAGCCGAGGAATACACAAAAGCTGAAGAATATTTCACAAAAGCGTTTGAAGATTTTGAAAAAGCATCCAATCTGAAAGCCGGTTACGCCGAAGCTTTTAATAATATGGGTATGATTAAACTAAAAACCAAACAATACCAACATGCCGTTGAACTTTTCACGAAAGCCATAGAAACCAATAAAGAATATGCAGAAGCCTATGCTAACAGAGGTACGGCTTATGAAAATATCCGAAAATTCGACCAAGCATGCAACGACTGGAATAAAGCAGCAGATTACGGAATTGAAAACCCCGAGCTATTTAGAAAATGTAAATAATAATTATTAATAATACATCAGGAAATATTTTTCACTATGAAAATTACAAATATCATCATTTCGCTCTTTATTCTTGCCATTGCCTTTCCTGTTTCGGCACAAGAATTTGTACGTGTAAAAAAATCTGACTTCCAAGTAACGGAAGAAGGCTTGTCTGAGGCTATGAAAAACATCCGCCAAGGAAACAGAAAATACCAAATAGATAAACGAGGAACCTACCGAGAAGCCTTAAATCACTATTATATTGCATACGAATATAACCAATCTCATGCCGGTTTAAATTATTTGATAGGCGTATGCCTTCTGGAAACCGGAAAAAAATACAATGCGCTTAAATACTTGGAAGACGCATATTTCATTGATCCCAATGTAACGGATGATATTTTATTCCAAAAAGCTTTAGCCAATATGTATAAATATAAGTTTAAAGCCGCCATTGATGATTTTAACACCTATTTGGAAGGGCTTGAGCCTCGTGATTTAGCAAAAGTTAAACCTAAAACGGAACGCTTGATTGCAAAATGCTTTACAGGCCTTGAACTGATGAAAGAACCGGTTCGGTGCTTTATCGAAAACTTAGGAGAAGGCATTAATACCGAATATCCGGAATACAGTTCGGTTTTTTATTTTCCGGATTCGCTCTTGTATTTTACCTCCAGAAGACCGGGAACAACCGGCGGAAGACGAAGCCCGCTAAACGCAATGTACAAAGAAGATGTATATCGCTCAACCTTTTCCGGCGGAAAATGGAAGGAAGCGACTCAACCCGGAGAACCTCTAAACACTAAATTCAATGATGCCGTTGTGGATCTCTCGCCGAATGCTCGTGAACTCTGCGTTTACAGAGGCAGCGAAGGAAAAGGCGATTTGTATAACTTGGTATTTGAAGAGGGCTATTGGAGCAAATCCTATAAACTTAAAGATATTACGAACAAAAAAACAAGAGAAAGCTCCGTAAGCGTTACGCCCGACTCATTATTTATGTATTTCATAAGCGACCGAAAAGGCGGACAAGGCGGCACAGACATTTGGTTTAGCATGCGTACCCAAAATAAGAAAAAATGGCAAAAGCCGGAAAACCTCGGTTCGGTTATTAATACAGCCTTTGACGAAGAAACCGTTGAAATATCCAAAGACGGAAAAACGCTTTATTTTAGCTCTAAAGGCCATAACGGAATGGGCGGATACGATGTGTTTAAAAGTACAAGAAACGACGACGGCAGCTGGGCCAAACCCCAAAATCTGGGCTACCCGATAAATACACCCTTTAATGATGTCTTTTTTAATTTTAGCGATGATGAACGCTTTGCATATTACGCATCGGTGCATGAAGACGGGTACGGCGACTTAGACTTATATGAAATTATATTTCTCGGCCCGGAAAAACCCACTTTTGTGTCAGAAACAGAAACGAAAGAACAATTAGCATTTTTGATGCAACCGGTTAGCGAAACTGAAATTGAAAAACCGGTTGACATACAGATTATACAGCTTTCAAAAGTAACCGGAACCGTTACCGATGCTTATTCCGGAAAACCCATTGAGGCACAGTTGGAGCTTGTAGATAATGCTACAGGTGATGTTGTAAAGAATGCATCCTCTTATCCCGGAACCGGAAAATATACCGTAACGCTTCCGCCCGGCAAAAACTATGCACTAACTGCCGGTGCTCAAGATTATTTCTTCCACTCCGAAAACTTTGTAATAGCCGATACATCCATACATGAAGTCATTCATAAAGATATTGAACTGCAACCCATGGGAATTGGTGCAAAAATTGTTCTGAACAATGTTTTCTTCGACAGCGGAAAATCTCAACTGCGATCCGAATCCTACTCGGAGCTAAACCGTTTGGTCAACATCATCAAACAGTATCCGAATTTAAAAGTGGAAATTTCCGGCCATACCGACAGCCGAGGCTCATTGGCATTCAACAAGCGACTTTCGCAGCAGCGCGCACAAGCGGTAGTGGATTACTTAATTCAAAACGGCGTGAATTTAGCACAAATTGTTGCCAAAGGGTACGGACCTTCCCACCCCAGAGCCGATAATGTTACTGCTGAAGGACGCCAGCTAAACCGAAGAGTAGAAGCCAAAATTCTTGATAAATAATAATGTATTCATTCAAATACTTGAGCCCGATATATAACAATATGTCGGGCTTTTTTATGATACTAAAATTGAATTAGGCGCATAAATACTACAAATTATTATATTACATCCAAGCATTTATCACCGGCTTCTACAAGCTCAGCTCCAAATATCCCGTAGGCTGAGCTTGCCGAAACCGATATATCAAAACCGAGTGC
>CAYYQW010000023.1:0-47421 GCA_964472505.1 uncultured Bacteroidaceae bacterium
TGATGACCCAATATTAAGGTGTCGTTGTGAACATTAAATTTCACACTTATCTCATAGCCTTGTCCGTAAAATGAAGAAATTCCAAAAAAGAACAAAACAAATATGGAAACTATATTTTTCATTTTTCTTAAATTTTTAAATATTAAATTAAAATCGGTATGAAGTTTTTTCTGATAATATATAATCCGCATAAAAATCGGCTGTCAAATTAAAAATCAGATATAAAGCCATACATTCATATTTAACGATGCGAAACTAATAATAATATAACAAACATAATTTTTTCACAGTGCTTTTAACTATTTTTAAAAAACTCATCAAATAATCTTATGGAAAAGCTCCGGCTTTATTATCTTTATAAAAAATATCTTAAATTATTACAGCCATGAAAGATAAACTCTTGCTTTTTGCTATTTTTGTTCTGATCTTCTCCTTAAAAATCAACTACATGCAAGCACAAACTTATGAATCTCTTTGGAAAGAGGTTGAGAAAAAAGAAAATGACAATTTACCAAAATCAGCCTATGAAGCTGCAGACAAAATTTACATAAAAGCATCCGCTGAAAAAAATGCTCCGCAGCTTCTGAAATCTTTTATATACCGAATGAAATTTGAGAATGAGTATAAGGAAGATGCCTTTGAATCCTTAATAAGCGAACTGGATTCCACCGCCAAAAAAGCTGAGTTCCCCGAAAAAGCCATTATGCACTCCATGCTGGCCGATATGTATTTAATGTATTATCAATCAAATCGTTATAAATTCATCAACCGATCCAATACCGTGAATTTTGATAATGACGATATAAAAACTTGGACTTTAGACTATCTGGCAAGCCAAGTAATCGGCGAATATCAAAAATCATTGGAAAACAAAGACGCTCTGCAAAAAATTCCGGTAAACAAATTTGATTTACTCCTTACCGGAAATAAAAAAGAACTACGCCCCACTTTGTATGATTTTCTGGCTCATAAAGCTTTGGATGTTTTTCGGCAAACCGAACTTTCCCTGACAAAACCAATTGAATATTTTGAAATTTCGGATGATTATTTCTTCCAAACAGCTCAGCGTTTTGTAGAAAACTCATTTGAAACCAATGACACGCTTTCATTTCAGTATCAGTCCGTTCGTATTTTTAAAGACTTGCTGAGTTTTCGGTTGAAAGACCGAGATGATATTGAAGCCCTGATTGATACCGACCTGCGACGCCTCAAGTATGTTTACGATAAATCCGTAAATCCCGAAAAAAACCAACTGTATCTGCGCACGCTTCAAACCCTTCAAAAACAATATCCGCTTGAGCCCGCTGTAGCCGAAGTAAGATTTGCCATTGCTGAATATTATTTTGAAAACGCTTCACTATACACCCCCGGAAAAGAATCTACCGCAGAATTTAAAAATTACCGAAAAAAAGCACATGAAATCTGCTCAGGCATAATTTCCGAATATCCGAAAACCGAAGCGGCCGATAAAGCCAAAGGTTTAATTAGTCGAATTGTAACTCACAATCTGCAAATTAAACATGAAACGGTAGTGATGCCCGGCAAAAAATTTCCGGTAAAATTGGATTACAAAAATACCGAAAAAGTACATATTCGCGTAGCTGCCATTGACAGAGACGAATACAAAAAAATCAATGAAAAATACTACGGCTACGAACGATACGATGCCCTGTTTAAAAAATCGGAAGCAGTCAATGAGTTTTCCAAAGAACTACCAGAAGACCCGGACTTCAATCAACATTCCGTCCAAGTCATCCTTGAAGAATTGCCCGTTGGCTTTTACATAATTTTTGCCTCCGACAACGAAAAATTCTCTTATAATAAAGCCCTCGCAAATTATTCCGACCTGACGGTTTCCAATCTGGCTTTTGCAAAACAAAGAAACAAAGATAATTCCTACACATTTATAGTATTTGACAGAACCGACGGCAAACCTCTGGAAGGAGTTAAATGTGATGTTCTGACAAGAAAATACAGCGGAGTACTCAGTAAATACGTAACGGATAAAAAAGGCAGCTTAACTACCGACGAAAACGGCATGATTAAACTGAAATCCAATTTTGACCGCTCCGAATCTGTTTTCTTGGAATACCATTACAAAGATGATTTTTTAAGTTCCGAAAGCAGCTACTACCTCTACGGCGGCTCAAACAATGAAAATGCTTCGATAAATACTAAGATTTTTACCGACCGTGCCATTTATCGCCCCGGACAAACCATTCATTTTAAAGGGCTTGTATTAAGAAGCAAAGGCGAGCACACCCAAATAGTTCCCATATATACTGAAACGGTAGCACTTTTAGACCCGAATTACCAAGAAGTCAGTAAAATAGAATTGACCACCAACGAATTTGGCACTTACAGCGGCAGTTTTGATATTCCAAAAAACCTGCGCAACGGCAGTTTTATTGTTCAAGCTCACAACGGAAGCCTATCGGTAAAAGTGGAAGAATATAAACGTCCGAAATTTGAAACCGAGCTCTTGCCCTTCGACGGCAATTACCTCTTGTCGGATAAAATTCCCGTAAAAGGAAAAGCCATAAGTTTTTCCGGAGCTCCTTTAAGCAATGCAAAAGTCCAATACCGCATCAAGCGCAGCCCCCGCTGGCGAGGTTGGTGGTCTTATTACATTCGTGAACAGGAAACTGAAATAGCACACGGCACCTGCGAAACCAACGATAAAGGAATCTATGAATTTGATTTTACCGCTGTGCCCGACCGCAGTATAAAGAAAAGCCCCTATCTGGCTTTCAACTACTCCATAAGCATTGACGTAACCGACATAAACGGAGAAACCCAAAGCACTTCCGGAAATATTCAAGTAGGATATCGCGCTTTAAGCATCGGTACAAATATTTCCGAAAATATTGATATTCAACAGTTAAAAGAAAAACCTAAAAGCGCTTCAATTCAAATAATTACACAAAACTTAAACGGAGAATTCATACCCGCTTCCGGTTCCGTGAAAGTATATCAACTTAAAACTCCCGATATTATTCATAAAGAAAGCTATTGGGAAACCACCGATAAACATTTGTACACACAAGAAGAATGGGAAAAAGCCTTAACCGGGCACCTGTTTGAAAATGAAAACAATGCTCTAAATTTTGAGAAGGAAAAATTGGTTTATGAAGGCCGCTTTAATACAGAAGCAAATAAATCGCTTGACTTTTCTTTTTTAAAAGACAAGCCCCAAGGAAGATACCTGATTGAATTAGAGTCGAAAGATGCCTTTGATAACGCTGTATCCGATAAAAGCTTTTTTACATTAATTGACTCTGAGAGTAAAAAAATGCCGGCTGCCCTACCCTTTCATTTTAAAGTCTTAAACAGCCAATGCGAGCCCGGCCAAAAGGCGGAATTTCTGATAGGAACGTCTTACAAAAATGCACAGGTGCTTTATCAAATCGAGCATAAAAATGAAATTATAAAAGAAGAATTCATCAAACTCAATAACGAAACCAAGCGTATTGAAATCCCCGTAGAAGAAAAACATCGAGGGAATTTTTCGGTACATTTTACATTTGTTAAAGAAAATCGTTTTTACAACAAAAGTGAAATTATATGGGTGCCTTTTTCAAATAAAAAGTTGGACATTGAATTCAGCACATTCAGAGACAAGCTGTTGCCCGGCCAAAAAGAAGAATGGCGAATAAGCATAAAAGATTCGGAAGGCCAAAAAGCCATTGCAGAGATGCTGGCCGGCATGTACGATGCATCTTTGGATCAATTTGTAGCCAATCATTGGTCACTGAGTATTTATCCAAACTTTTATACGCGTATGTCATGGTCGGGAGAATATTTCTCATCCGCTGCCGGCAGCCTGATGAAAAAAGATATGGATAACATTCATTATCCGTCAATAAGTTCTTACCAAACGTTTAATTGGTTCGGTTTTAGTTACTATACCTACCGCTCTCATGATATTTTGTATTCGCGCACGGCAGGCAAACCAAAATCCATGATACAAAAGGATCGTAAAACAGCCGAAGAGCCTATGCTTGATGAAGTTATGATACAGTCTGAAGAGAATGGCGAAACTTTCGGTGAAAAAGAAATCGCTGATTCCGATCGCGCCGACAACGACATAGTCCCCAAAGAAAGTTCCGATAAATCCGTTGATTTTGGCGATGTGAAAGTACGTACCAATTTCAACGAAACCGCTTTTTTCTATCCGCACTTACGCACCAATGAAAACGGCGAAATTGTTATCAGCTTTACCGTTCCGGAATCACTTACCAAATGGAAACTAATGACACTTTCGCACACCAAAGACCTTAAGTACGCTTTGCGCGAAAAAGAAATCATTACTCAAAAAGATTTAATGCTGCTGCCAAACAGCCCCCGCTTTTTCCGTGAAAACGATAAAATTACTTTTCCGGTAAAAATCAGCAGCCTCTCAAAAGAAACGCTCAAAGGGCAGGTTCAGTTAGAATTTATCGACCCCATTACCAACAAACCGATAAGCGGCATGTTTGCTTCGGGCGAAAAGCAAAACAAAAGCTTTAGCCTGAAACCCGAAGGCAATACCAATGTAGAATGGAACTTGCAAATACCGGAAGGGCTCGGTGCCGTTTCATACAAAGTAGTAGCCAAAGCCGGAAAATTCTCCGATGGTGAACAAAAAGCCATTCCCGTGCTGATTAACCGCATGTTGGTTACCGAATCATTGCCCTTACCGGTGAAAGGAAATTCAGAGAAAACTTTAGAGTTTGAAAAACTGATTAACTCCGGAAAATCAAACACGCTGAAACATCACAAACTTACGCTTGAATTCACATCCAACCCGGCTTGGTACGCCGTACAGGCACTGCCTTACATTATGGAATACCCCTACGAATGCAGCGAGCAAATATTCAGCCGCTTTTACGCCAACAGCTTGGCATCTTTTATTGCCAATTCAGACCCAAAAATCGAACGGGTTTTTGAAGCTTGGCGAAGCACCGATACCGAGGCTTTAGTTTCTAATTTGGAAAAAAATGAAGAACTAAAATCCGTTCTTTTACAAGAAACCCCTTGGGTATTGGACGGTAAAGATGAGTCGGAACGAAAAAGACGAATCGGTGTGCTGTTTGATTTGAACCGCATGCAAAATGAAAAACGAGAGAGTTTGGATAAACTGGCCAAAAATCAATACGCCAACGGCGGCTGGCCTTGGTTCAGCGGAATGCCGGAAAGCCGTTACATCACACAACACATTGTAACGGGCATGGGGCACTTAAAACATCTGAATGTCATTTCCAAAGACGATGATCAGATAAACCGTATGATCCGCAAAGCCATTGGATATTTGGATTCAAAAATAAAGTACGATTATGATCAGCTGAGAAAGCACTATACAGCCAAAGAAATGCAAGATGATCATCTCTCATACATAGCCGTGCACTATTTGTACGGAAGAAGCTTTTATACCGATCTTGCGATTCCGAATCAAAGCCGTGAAGCGGTTGATTACTTTAAGGAACAAGCCAAAAAATATTGGCAAAAACGTAATATGTACAGCCAAGGCATGATTGCTTTAGCACTTCACCGAACCGATGATTCGGATGTCCCGAAAAAAATTGCCGCTTCGCTGTTGGAACACTCTACCACACACGAAGAGCTCGGCCGTTACTGGAAAAACAATGTAGGCGGTTGGTACTGGTATCAGGCACCTATTGAAACACAGGCTCTGATGATAGAAGTTTTTACGGAAGTTACAGAGCAAGCCGAAACTGTAGAAGAACTTAAAATATGGCTGCTCAAACAAAAACAAACGCAAGACTGGAAAACCACCAAAGCCACAACCGAAGCTATTTACGCCCTGTTGTTGCAAGGCACCGACCTCTTGGCAAGCGATGCCATTACCGAAGTTTATTTAGACAATAAACTTATTGACCCGAATAAAATTGACGGAATTCGTCCGCAAGCCGGCACCGGTTATTTCAAAACATCTTGGAGCGGTGGTGAAATTAAACCCGAAATGGGCCGGGTAAAACTGGTAAAAAAAGATAAAGGCATTGCTTGGGGTGCGCTTTACTGGCAATACTTTGAGCAATTGGATAAAATTACACCCCATGAAACACCTTTGAGCTTGAAAAAGCAACTGTTTGTTGAACGCCAAACCGACCGAGGCCCGGTCATTGAACCCGTTTCAAAAACCGAACTCCAAGTCGGCGACAAAGTTATTGTACGCATTGAACTGCGCAGCGACCGCCGCATGGAATACATACACCTGAAAGACATGCGAGCCTCCGGCTTTGAGCCGATTAATGTATTCTCACGCTACAAATACCAAGACGGTTTGGGCTACTACGAAAGCACCAAAGATGCTTCAACCAATTTCTTTATGGAACATCTGCCCAAAGGCACTTTTGTATTTGAATATGCATTACGCGTAGCTCACAAAGGCGATTTCTCAAACGGCATTACAACCATACAGTGTATGTACGCTCCGGAATTTACTTCTCATTCCGAAGGTGTGCGCGTAGAAGTAAAGTAAAAACAATAAAAGCATTTTTATGAAGCCGCTTAGTTTTAAGCGGCTTTTTTTTAGTATTAACAAAAAGATTTTGTCTGAATTTTATCCGATTTTACCAATGTATTTATTTTCAACAAATTAAACCTGATAAAAAAAATTATCTATGAGCTATATTTTTTTGTTCCGTAAAAAAACTATCGCTTATTTCAGCCAAAACTTTTTAATCATTTAAAACCATCAAAAAGCTTTATGAGAATAGGAATAATCATGGACAGCTGGGATAATATAAACCCAAAACGCGAATCGACCCTTAGAATAATTCGAGAATTAATGCTTCGGGGGCACGATACATCCGTAATTTTTCACAATAACCTGACCATTCGCGGGACTACGGTTTGGGCCTATGCCGGTGTTGTTACCAATAAACGTGTACCGGAAAACTGTGAGCGCTTGTATTATGAAATTGAAATACAAAGAGAAATGCGCCGATTGCGCACTTACGATGCTCTGCTGCTACGCTCCGACCCGCCGATAGACAACATCATGCTTAACTTTTTAGACTCCATAAAAGGCGATGTTTTTATAATGAACGACATAGACGGCCTCAGAAAAGCCGGAAATAAAATCTACCCCGCCACCTTGGATGACCCGGGCCATACATTAATTCCCGTTACCCATGTATCAAAAGACAAAGATTATTTGAAAAGCGTCATTTTTGAAGACGAAAGCGACCGAATGATAATGAAACCCTTAGACGCTTCCGGCGGAAAAGGCGTAATTATTTTGGAAAAAAGCGCCAAGAAAAATATCAATTCACTACTGGATTTTTATATTAACCGCGATGCCAAAACCAATTATGTAATCATACAGGAATACATTGAAGGTGCCGAAAATGGCGATACGCGCGTTTACATGCTAAACGGGAACATACTGGCGGCCATGCGCCGTGTTCCCGCAGCCGATGATATGCGCTCTAATATACATGCCGGCGGATCGGTTGTTTTTCACGAACTAAGCGAGCGCGAAAAAGAAATTTGCATGACCATAGGCCCAAAACTCATTGAAGACGGCTTATACTTTTCAGGCATAGATATCATAGGCGACAAAATTATTGAGGTAAACGTAACAAGCCCGGGAGGTTTTGATTTTATGAACCTTCATTTAGCAGTACCGCTGCAAAAATCCCTTATTGATTTTGTGGAAAAAGTAGTTAATGAAAAAGTAAACTTATATAGTAAAAAAGAAATTTTCAGAGATAATATACAAGATGTTTAAATTAAGTACAGACAAAATAATTGCCAAAATAGAAAAAGGCGAAACCTTTGAAGCCCTGTCCAAAGACAAATCGTTTCGCCTTAAAATTGAAGAGTACAATCCCTATTTGGGAGCTGCCGTACATAACGGCCACCGACTACGCAAAAGTTTGCAAAAAAAATGTTTACTCTCTGATTATGAACGTTGGTTTGAAGAAGACCCGGAAACAGCCTCTTTTATATCTGCACTTCCCATGGTGATAGAAGCCAAAGACTCACGCTACGAATACGACTTAAACCGAACACCCGAAGATGCCGTCTATTTGGATGAAGCCTGGGGTAAGAAGCTTTGGAAGAGTCCGCTGAGTGAAAAAGAAATCGCATCAAGTCGCAGCAAACACGATGATTTCTACCGCATAATTCATGCTTTGGTAAAAAAAACCGAAGAACTTTTCGGAGCCTGTCTGGTTTTTGATATTCACTCATACAATTATAAGCGACGTACCGATTCATCCCCGGTTTTCAATATCGGAACCGAGCGTATTGACCAAAAAAAATTCGGAAAATATGCACTGTATTGGCAAAAAGAATTAAAAAAAATCAGCTTACCCAATATTGAAACCGGCTGCGAAATAAACGGCCCTTTCAAAGGCCGAGGTTATCTTCTGGAATATGTTCACTCCAAGTTTTCAAAGTCCTTGGTACTGGCTACCGAAATTAAAAAAGTGTATTGCGACGAGGCTACCGGTGAATACTTCCCCTTGGTAAGCAATGCACTTAAAGAAGGTATGAAAGAAGCCGTTCTGAATACCGCAAACTTTTTTGTAAAATACTTTACCGACTATAAACTCGACTCAAGAAGTGATCTGTTGGCCAATACCATGGAAGACGAAATTTTGAAAACGGACTCCCGGCTCTACGAGTTCACAAAAGATTTTAACCTGCTGCGATTTGTAAACCCGGTAAATTATGCCGAAGAAAAAAAGGCATTCTTTGATTCGGCCTATACTCAGAATCCAAATTTCATCTATCCGCAACTGAATATAGACCCTTTTGAGCTGAAAAGAGAGCTGTACAACTTGCCGGTTGAACGTATTCGCGATATCAACATTCAAATAATGTATCGAGATACGATTAATGCTTTTGCCGATAAAATTGATATGCTGGCAAGCTTGGGCAGCGAAAAATTCATGTTCAACTCTTTCAGGTATTTTGGCGTACCCGATGAGCGGGTATTGAAAAATGCCGACTTTCTTATTCGTTGTCCCGATTACGAAACCAACGAAAAAAATTTAAGCTCGGAAGATGCTCTCGTAATTCTAAAAAAAACAGTGGATCATTACGGTTTTAATTGCAAACTTGAGCGTTCCAAAAACTTAGCCTCAAGGGCAATGGTGGATAATGTTAACAAGATTGTAAAAATCAGTCGGGGTGAAAAATTTACACAAAAAGAAATAGAAGCTTTGGCGCAGCACGAAATTGGGGTTCACATGCTTACAACCTACAATTCGGAAAATCAGACACTTAAAATTTTTAATATCGGCCTGCCGCTTAATACCAAAACTCAGGAAGGGCTGGCTTTGTTGAGCGAATTCCAATCCGGCACCATGAATATTGCCCGACTAAGACAATTAGGGGCACGTGTTCTGGGAATTGATCTAATGATAAACGGATACAATTTTCGTAATATTTTTGACTACATGATGACGCATTACACCACTGATGAAAATGCAGCCTTTTCACTTGTAACAAGAATATTCAGAGGCGGCGGGTTCACCAAAGACTATTTGTATCTCGACGGCTTTCGCGAAATGTTAGACTTCATACAAGAAGGGAAAGATCCTTCCGTTCTTTTGACCGGGAAAACAAACATCAAATATTTGGATACCCTAACAGAAATGGCCGATCGCGAGTTAATTCAAAAACCCAAATACCTGACTGATGTTTTCAGTCAACCCGTAAAAGAGAACAACAGCATATTGAAATACATTATCAACGGTATAAAAACGAATTAAGCCTGCAAGCTAAATTCCTAATTGACAGAATTCCTGTCCGAACGAAAATAAAAAGGACTTGAAGCGCATTTTCCGGCTTTCAAGTCCTTTTATGATGCAAAAAGATTAGATGTTCTAACCCAAGAAAGTTTTTAAATGTTTGCTTCTTGATGTTTTACGAAGTTTTCTTAAAGCTCTCTCTTTCAGTTGCCTTACACGCTCACGTGTTAATCCGAGCTCTTCGCCGATTTCGCGTAAAGAAAGTTGTTCGGAATTGATACCGAAAAAGTGTTTAACAATAATTGCTTCACGCTCGGGTAAAGTAGATAAAGCCCGCTCTATTTCGCGCAAAAGCGATTCCTGCATCAAACTTCTGTCGGCCGGATCAGTATTGTCGTTTTCCATGACATCGATCAGATTGTTGCTGTCGGCATCGTTGGATAAAGGTGCATCCATGGAACGATGCTTGCCGGCAGCTTTAATTACATGATCAATTTTATGCCGCGGAATACCGAGCTCCTCGGAAACCTCTCGCGAAGTAGGCATGCGTTTGTGCTCTTGCTGAAATGCCGAATAAAACTTATAAATTTTGTTTACGGCTCCCACTTGATTAAGCGGCAGGCGAACAATGCGCGACTGTTCGGCCAGAGCTTGCAGAATGGATTGGCGAATCCACCAAACCGCATATGAAATAAATTTAAAACCTCGTGTTTCATCAAACTTTTTGGCTGCTTTTATCAATCCTAAATTGCCTTCATTTATCAAATCTTGTAAGGTAAGTCCTTGGTGCTGGTACTGCTTAGCCACCGAAACCACAAAACGCAGATTAGCTTTGGTTAATTTATCCAAAGCTGTTTGGTCACCTTTACGAATACGCTGTGCCAACTCTACTTCTTCTTCAACGGTTAACAAATCAACTTTACCAATATCCTGCAGATACTTATCTAATGAAGCACTGTCGCGATTGGTAATTGATTTTGTAATTTTTAACTGTCTCATATCTTTGTTAGTTTATATTCAGTAATGGGTACTTTTTTATTAACAAAATCCTGCCGACAATACTAACGGCTGAATTTATAATTCATTTCATTAGTGAATCAAAAATCTTTAAATACTAAAGATTTAGAATTCATTCTTCATTATTAACATACAGTAATTATTAAATATACGAAAAAAAACGCAATATTGTTTCGCACAATATACAAAAAAATATTTCGTTTAAAGAAATGAAACCGAATTTAAGCTTAAAATAATGATACTATCAGTTATTTTACCGGTTTCATCAAATATAATTGATTAGTCACAAATTTTTATGTTATATTTGTGCAACAAAACGATGCAAGATTCGTTTTGAGAGTAACTTAAACTTTTAAACTATTTTTTAACTAAATTTTATTACAATGAAAAAATTTAACGTATTAGTATTAGCATTACTTGCTTTGACTTTAGGATTTACAACCAGCTGTGATGACGGAGTCGGAGATGATTTTGCAGCTCCCAAAGTAACATTTACACAAGGAGACCAAACCGTTGATCCCGCTACTTCTGTAGTAATTACCGGAACAGTACTTGCTCCCGCAGGACTTGACGAAATTGCATTTTGGAAAGATGATGTTTCTTACGAAACCATTACTAAATTTGACACTGACACAACGCACTCATTTTCAGTAACTATTCCTGCTGACCAAGTGGAAGAAACTTTCCCCTTTGAAGTAGTAGCTAAAGATGAAAACGGGAAATCCGGCAAAGCTACCGCTACAATTACCGTAACAACAGAGCCGGAACACGAAGTTAAAACACTTTCAAGCATAGCTATGGAATTTAACAACTCTACAGCTTCATCAAGCAACTGTGCTTTTAGCTTAGCCGAAGAAACTGCTTTGAACGGATTCAGCGGAGACGGATCTAAATTTGATATTGTTTTCATTTGGAACAGTGCTATGGGACACACCTATGGATCACCTGATTCAGAACAAGTTGAATATATTATGGAAATCAACGGAAATAGCTACGCAGGTTCAAGCCGTCACACCAAATTTATGGAAATCTCATCTGCTGACTATACAGGTGCCGATGTAGATTACATCAACGGTTTAACAGTATCAGACAACCTTACACTCAGCAACTTAGGCGGATCAGGTATCCAAGATGCATCTTCAGGAAGCACTTATGCCTTTGAAACTAACGACGGAACAGTTGGTCTGGTTAAGATTACATATTCAAAAGCTGCAGCTTCAAGTACAATTGAAGTAAAATATGTAACTTCAGCCACTGCTAAGTAATTTTAAAAAAGCTCTAATAAAAAAGCCCTGCAAGTTTGCAGGGCTTTTTTATTGATTAAAATTTAGGATGGATTCGAATACTTATAATCTCCTTCAAACACAAAAGCAGCCGGGCCTTGCAGATACACTTGTGTATATCCGGTTTTGCTGCGTTTGAAAGCGACCCTAAAATCACCACCGCGGGTTTTTACCCGAATGTTTCCTTCCGGCATATTGATACGTTCGGCAAAAACTAATGCAGATGCGGTAACTCCCGTTCCGCAAGAAAGTGTTTCATTCTCTACCCCGCGCTCATAAGTTCTTACCGATATTTGGTCAGAAGAAAGTTCCGATACAAAATTCACATTCGTTCCTTCGGCTTTATAGTTATCGGAATATCTGATTTTCATAGCCTCATCGACTACCGGGAAATCCTCGGTTCGATGAATAAATTTCACCAAATGCGGTGAGCCGGTATTGCAAAAGTTTCCGGCCTCATGCCGTTCTATTTCATTAACATCACGCATTCGCAGACGAATAATTAAATTCCGAATATCCAAACTGTCCTTTATCACAGCTTTATGCAAACCGTCGGAAGCCATAAATTCAGTTTCATTATTAATTATTCCCAAGCGATAAGCAAAAGCCACGATACAACGTGCTCCGTTGCCGCAAAAAGTAGCTCCGCTCCCGTCGGGATTATAAAAGTCCATTTGAAAATCGGCATAATTGTGGGTTGATAAAAGGATAAACCCGTCGCTTCCTATACCAAATCGCCGGCTGCACATTTGTCGGATTTGCTCGGTCGAAATGTCAGTCAGCGAATTATCACGGTTATCGGCTATAATAAAGTCATTGCCGGCGCCCTGAAATTTATAAAAGTGAATATGCATAATTTTTGTAAAATTAATATTTAGTAACAAAACAATACTCAAATGATAAATAAAACAAATTTAGATTTAAAAATATTAAGTCGGGTTAAGAAATGTTAAGCTATTTGCACAATAGCAAAGAAATAGCTTATTTCGTAATGAAAAAAATAATACTTTACACATAAAACATAATGCCATGAAAATAAAAACTTTTTTTAGCTTTATAATCGTAGCCATGATTGGCGGAGCCACAGTTTTTGGGCTTCAGAAAATTTTTAATGAGGATGAGCAGAAGCAGTTGCAACAGGAACTGAACCAAGTACCTGCCAAGCAAGTAAATTTGACGGAGACTTTAACCGGCCCTTCGAGTTTTACGGAAGCAGCCGAGCGAACCATTGATGCGGTAGTACACGTAAAAACATTAACTGCAGGCACAACAGCACCCAATGATTTGTACGAGTTCTTCTTTGGCGATCCGTATCACAGAAACCAACCCAAACAAACGGCCGGTTCGGGTGTTATTATATCAGAAGACGGATACATAGTTACCAACAACCATGTAATAAAGGGTACCGATAAAATTGAGGTAACACTCAATAATAACCGAAATTATCCGGCTGAGCTTATTGGAACAGATCCGGCCACGGATATTGCCCTGATAAAAATTGAAGCAGAAGATTTACCGGTAGTATCATACGGCGATTCAGACAAATTGCAAATTGGAGAATGGGTCTTGGCCGTAGGCAACCCGTTTAACTTAACATCTACCGTTACCGCAGGTATTGTAAGTGCAAAAGCACGAAATATTAATATTCTGCAAGACCGTTACGCCGTAGAATCTTTCATACAGACCGATGCAGCGGTAAATCCCGGAAACAGCGGCGGTGCTCTGGTTAACACAAAAGGAGAATTGGTAGGTATAAATACGGCCATTGCTTCTCAAACCGGGTCTTTTTCAGGCTATTCATTTGCCGTTCCGGTAAATATTGTTAAGAAAATAGTTTCGGATCTTATGGAATACGGAACGGTGCAGCGTGCCATGCTCGGAATATCCATTCGCAATATTGACAGTGAGTTAGCTGAAAAAATGGAACTGGAAAAAACACAAGGCGTATTTGTTATGGCAGTTGGCGAAAACAGCGCAGCGGCAGATGCCGGTATTCAGGAAAAAGATGTTATTTTAAAGATTAATGACCGGCAAGTTAAAAATGTGCCGGAGCTGCAAGAGCAAGTTTCAAAATATCGACCCGGCGATGAGGTAGAAGTCATACTAAGCCGCGACGGGAAACTCAAAAAGATGAAAGTTACGCTCAAAAATGCCTCCGGAACGACAGAAATTGTACAAAAGAATGACATTGCCATACTGGGTGCAAGCTTTGAACCTGCCGGGGATGACTTAAAAACCAAACTCGGTATTAAATACGGTGTGGAAGTATCTGAACTTAAAAGCGGAAAACTCTTGAAAGCCGGTGTGCGTAAAGGTTTTATCATTACACTAATGAACCGACAACCGGTGAGAGAAATCGAAGACATAAAAACGGTATTGAATCATGCACAAGGCGGTGTTTACATTGAAGGAATTTACCCGGACGGAACTACGGCTTATTATGCCTTTGGATTGAATTAATTCTGAAATAAAATCTCACAGCCAAATTAAGACCCGCTTGAAGCATATACGAGTGCTTTAGGCGGGCATTTCTTTTATTCATCTGCTTTTCCAATTACTCCACGCTAAGCCTGTATTTCATTAAAAGGCAAAGCAAGATAAAAAGCAGCTCCTTTTCCGTATTCTGACTCTGCCCAAATCTCAGCACCCAGTATGTGGGCAAAAGATTTTGAGATGGAAAGGCCCAAGCCTGTTCCTCCGTATTTTTTCCCAATTTCGGCCAAGCCCTGATCAAACCGGTCAAATATTTTCTCAATTAGCTCTTTTCGAATACCCATTCCGGTATCTTTTACACAAAACAGATACACTTCAGGCTTGTTGTTCCGGGAATTTTTCTTAAGCTCACAAGTAAGGCTTACATAGCCCTTGTCTGTGAATTTCAAGGAATTATTAATTAAATTAGTCAATATCTGTGTGAGTTTAACGGCATCTGTTTTCATAATTGCATCCTTTGAGTTTTCAAGTAATTCCCACTTAAACTCAAGGCCTTTTTTTTGGGCTTCAATTTTAAAAACTTCGCTTATATCGGCTATAATCTCATTAATATTACAAAGCTGCATATTTGCAGTTTCTCTGTTAGCGTCTATGGATGAAATAAGTAGAATATTATTGATGATTGAAAGCAACTGATTGCTGCTCTTTGTAATTATTTTTGCATAATGTCTGTATTCTTCGGGCTTTGTGTCGGCAGATTCAATGAGCTGGCTAAAACCCAAAATTCCGTTCATGGGCGTTCGTATCTCATGCGACATATTCTGCAAAAAGGCTGTTTTTAATCGGTTACTTTCTTCTGCGGCTTCTTTAGCCTCAGAGAGTTCCTCATTAGTTTGTGTAAGTTCTTCATTGAGTGCCTCATATTCGGCATTCTGTTTCTTCAGTTTTTTCTCATTGGCCTTCAAAGCATCTTCGGCTTTTTTCCGTTTGGTAATATCAACGGCATAAGCAAATATGACATCCTTTCCAAAATAAGATGCTTTTTCGGTAGTTACTATTTTTGGAAAAAAGGAGCCGTCTTTTCGTTTGGCTGTGAATTCAAATTGTTGTATTTCACCTTCAAAAGTTTTTTGGATATGCTCAGCAATCTTATCCAAATCATTTTGTCCCGGAGCACTTATAAATTCAGGGGTTTTGCCTATCAGGTTCTTTCGTTCATACCCGTATAACTCTGCTGCTGCTTTATTTACATCCAGAAATCGTCCTTGTCGGTCTTGAATATAAATGGCCACACAACTGTTGTTGAATATATCTTGAAAAGTTTTTTGTGTTTCGCGTTGCTCGGTGATGTCTCTTACAAATTCAACTACTCCGCTGACCTCGCCGGATTCATTATTAAATATGGGATAACAAAAAAGTTCTATCCACTTTACCGGTGATTCCGGATAAGGAACTCCGCTTACAATGTCTCTTTCTACTTTTCCTGATTCTATACAACGAACGGCCGGACAAGGAGAGCAAGGTTCCGAAATTCCGTGATAAGCAGCATAACACTTCTGCCCGCCCAAAGGTAAACTTTCATTATACCAATCTTTCATCACTTTGTTGGTATAACGAATGCTTAAGTCCGGGTTCAATACACTAATTCCGTCTTGTATGCTCTCCAGAACGGCATTTAGAAAAGCTTCCGATTCTTCTAAAGCTTTTCCGGAGAGTACATTTTTTGTTCTGTCGCTCACAAAGCCCTCAATAACAGCGTCATGATTGCCATCATACTTTTTTATGTGCGCATTCACATTCAACCAAATTTTTCTGCCTTTAACGGTTGAAGCTCCGTACTCAAAATTTTCCACTTTCCCGCGGGTAAGCAACAACTGTAAAAATTGCTTACGTTTCTCAGGTCTAAGGTAGAGTTGTTCTCCGATATCCGTGTAATAACTCACAGCCTCATCAGGCGATTCAAAATCAAGCATGTGTGCTAAAGCCGGATTTACGGCCAAAATTTTTCCGGCACTGCTTGAGCGAAAAATGCCAACAGTTGCATTTTCAAACAAGCTTCGGTATCGGCTCTCGCTTTCAAGAAGGTTTTCGAAAATCGGGTCAAAGTCTGTATCGCTGTTCTGACTGAGCGAAAGCGGACTTGAAGGTATTTCAGAAACTTTTTCATGAAATACAAAGCAATGTGCATTTTCAGTAAACGGAAGCTGACGCCCGTAAACTAAAAACTGCCGATTTGTTTTTAGCTGTTGATAATTATATGCGGTTTCTGTAGATTTGGAAGGTTTTTCCGAAAAAAATTTAAACAGTAAGTGTTCTATATTCGGCAAAGCCTGTAATAAAGCTTGTTTTTCAGCAGCTGTATCTGTCAATTTAAAAGCCCGTTGAAAAGCAGAGTTAATAAATTGTATTTTACCGTCAACAAAATTTTTCTTTTCATCAAAAATCGAATTGACAATAATAAGGGGCGTGGGCAATATTTCATAAGCCTGCATGTATGCGGGATAATTAAAACCTGACTTGTTTCCGTCTTCAATAAAGTCTGTTTCTTTCATTTTTTATAGCTCAATATGCAGCGGAACTTCCGAAATCCATATTAGACGATACTTAACAACTGAATGCCGCTCCATGAATATCTGCACGTTCTGTTCTGAATGCCATGCCCGAAAAAACTTTCTTGTTTAAAGCAAAGCAATCGGCTTAGAGAAGTGGTTTCCGTTAAACATCAAATTTTCAATCTCTAATCAAAAATAATTTGTTCCGATTATTCCAAATATAAGATATTCTAATTTATTCGGTATCAATATTTGTTAAAAAGAAAAATCTTTAAAATAAGAATTTGGTAAGTAACTCATAGAATGGTACTTCATCTATGGGTTTTCGTATAAAGTCATCAAAATAAGACAAATCATAATCTTTTTCACTTCCCTTTGGTGCATAAGCAGTTTGGGCAATAATGGGCAAATCCGGACGAAAAACTTTAATCTGCTCTGCAGCAGAATATCCATTAAGTTCCGGCATTCGTATATCCATAAATACCAAATTAATGTCAGCCTTATTTTTGCATATTTCAACAGCTTCTTTTCCGTTACACGCTCTAAGTACATCTACATCAAAATCGGCAAGTAAAGCTTCCATATAATTATAATTGTCCGTTTCATCTTCGGCTATAAGTACTGTTTTCTTATCTGTAGGCTCTGATTCAAGTTTGTGCTCTTCAGCTTTACAGGGCTGATAAGGTAAAAATAAGCGAAACTCGGTTCCGGTACCGGGGGTTGAATGAAGTTTGACCGTTCCTCCGAGCAATTCAGAAAAAGCTTTGACAATAGCCAAGCCTAAACCGATTCCTTCATTTTGAGCATGGTTATTTGTATCGCCTTTTTGAAATTCATCAAAAACCGCTTTTTGCTTTTCATACTCAATACCGACTCCCGAATCAATAACAGAAAAAATAATTTGTTTTTCTTCTGAATTATCAAATTTACAATTTAATTCGACAAAGCCCGCTTCAGTGAATTTCAAAGCATTGGAAATAACTCTGCTAAGAATTTCCGATAATTTTTCTTTGTCGGTTCTGAAGCATACCGGTTGGTTAAGAAGCTTTTCATCTATTCGGAGATCTACAGCTTTACGATCAAATTCAGCTTTAAACTTTGCTTGTATATCCTTTATGATATCAATTAAGCTAAGATCCTCTATGTATGCTTTTTCAAGTTTTTTCTCTAAGGATGAAATTGTTAAAACATCGTTAATAACATTTAGAAGTTTACCTGCATTCTCGGTAATTATATTTCGGTACTTCTGCCTTTCAGCTTCTTTTAAGTTCGGACGCTCCAGCATTTTCGCAAAGCCCATAATCGAATTCATCGGTGTGCGTATTTCATGCGAAAGATTATGCAGAAATGCTGTTTTAAGGCGGCTGCTTTGGTCGGCTTCTTTCTTAGCTTTTTTCAGATCGTTGGTGGATTTAACCATGTCTGTAATATCTTCGAATGTAGCTATCACCTGATAAGGCTTTTCATCGAATTTCCTAAATCGGGGAACAGCATTCACATTAATCCAACTATAAGTATTATTTTCCGGATTAAACACGCCCATTTTTGTATCATACACCGGTGTTCCATTTTTTAAGCACTGCATGGCCGGATGTTCTTCTCCCGGGAAGGGGCTTCCGTCTTCATAAATACAATGCCAACGCGAATCTATAGATTCACGTCCTAAAAGTTCCGCTTCGGACAGCCCCAAAATGGAAACGGCCGCTTTATTGGCAAAGGTTATGGCGCCGGTTTCATCATGAATAACCATCCCCTGAATGGTGTTATCAAAAACGAACTGCAATGTTTCTTTGTTTTCCCTTAAGTCTGACTGCGCGGCGATTAATCGGTTTTGTATCTTTTTAGATTCAGTAATATCAATGTATGCTCCGATAATACCTCGCTGCTGACCGCTCGGATTGGAATATACAGCTTTATTAAAGATTACATCGCGTAAATTGCCTTCAGCATCCTTAACCTGAAAATCATAAGCTTGGAGCTCAGGATTTTTCAGTAAAGCTTGGTCTTTTTCATGATAAACTCTCGCCTGTTCTGTATCCCAAACCTCAAAAACGGTTTTACCTAAAATATCTTGTTCTTTAACTCCCGTAAACTTTTCAAAAGCCGGGTTACAACCCAAATACTTTCCCTCACTGTCTTTATAAAAAACGGGTAAAGGAATATGCTTCAAAATACTATTGGTTAAGTCTAAATTTTTGCATTCTGATTGGCTCAGAGGGCATAATTGAATTTCATAGCCTAACAAATTATCGTTTTCAAAAACGGCTGCTGCCTTAACATAAAATCCGCTGCTGTCGTCAGATTTTTTTCGTATTAAAAGTTCTTTTATTTCGGCACTTGAATGCTTCGTTTTTTTAGGCAGTTCTTGTAACAGTCTAAGTAAATCATCATAATCGGAAGCATAAATATTATTTTTAAAAGCATCCAAAACATTACTCTCTTTTGGCAAGCTTATGCCAAAATATTTCTCAAATTCCAAGTTAGAATATACGCTCAGAAACTCATCCGTACAAATTAAGACAGCATTAGCCTGTTGATTGGTAAAATGCTTGAGCAGATAATTTTCCTTTTCAAGTTTTTTTACATCATTTAATGAATAATTTTTCGCAGTGTCTTTTTTCACAAGCTATATTTTGAAAGTGTTATAATTTGAACTCCATAACTCTCTTTTTATTATTCAAATTTATGCTCAAATACGCATACACACTGAAAAAATCACACAAATTATTGTGCAAAAACAGAATTGGACAGAAACGGAGTTATTTTTGGTTTACTAATTTTGTTTTGATACTCAATTACAAAATCAAAGGTAGCGTATTTTTATTAAAATAAAGACTTTAGGAAAAAAAGGCTTTATATATTTTTTTAATGAATATCCGCATTTACCCCTATTAGTATTTTAAGTTGTTGCTTATTAGCTTATTACGCATACTTAGTTATCACCGACTTCGACAGGCTCAGCCTCCGAAAATGCCGAAGGAGACTGAGCCTGTCGAAGCCGGTGATTATAATCTTGGGAAACATGCGCCTAACTCAAATATTTTTTCCAATTAAAGAAATCAATCCAACTGACGCCATTGCCGCCTGTATGCTCTTTTCAAAAAACGAAAAAACCAATCACCCTTTGTATATCGGTCAATGTTGGTATTTCTGTCAGAGTTAGGATTCTCGGAAAAATCACGTTTGGCTAATTCCGTACCGATATACATCTGATGGTCTTTTGTTTTTCGAGCACCGTAATTATTAACTTCAAGTACGCGCAATAAACTCAAAGCTTTGTCATAATCAGTTTTCTCGGCAAAGTGCCAAACGACATGATTGATAAACTCATTGCTTTGTCTTTGAGCAAAATCTTCTAAACTTAAATGCGCCAAGCCGTATCGTGAGACATTATTATCCCTGAAATACTGCTCGGCTCTGAGATAGTCTTTGAGCGCAGCAGAATAATTTCCGCGTTTAATAAGCACCTGAGCGGTATTAATAAGCTTTTGATATTTTACGGCCTCTGCTATTTCTGCACTTTTACGGTTAAGTTGTGACAAATCTATTTCACATTCACGGTATTTATCGGCATGTATCTTGGCCTGACCCAATAATTCTTCAGCATCTGTAAAGTTCTTGGCATTGATTGCGGCATCGGCTCGTCTCAAAAAATCATCAAATTTTGTTTGCGCATTTATGCACTCTTGCTCGAATATTTTATCTTTCAAATTTCTCAGTGCTTCAACCACCTCTTTTGTATTTTCCAGATTATATGTTTGAGCCGTGTTTTTAGCTTTGCCATAATACCTTCGGGCAGCCGGCAAATCATTAATACTCACTTCACGCATTCCGTAATCTGCATATTCAAGGGTAAGTCCCACAGCAGCCGAATTTATATATGCCGATAGTTGTGAATTGCGCCTAATATCGTAATTTGCTTCAATGGATTTTGCTTGTTTAAAATCTTCCAAAGCTTGTTCGTACCGGCCGTTGTCTTTATTCCGATTTCC
This sequence comes from uncultured Bacteroidaceae bacterium, assembly GCA_964472505.1. Classification (GTDB taxonomy): domain Bacteria; phylum Bacteroidota; class Bacteroidia; order Bacteroidales; family JAADGE01; genus JAYEIA01. The sequence continues at coordinate 20,985 of CAYYQW010000023.1, forward strand.
GGCAGTGATGAGTTGTTCGTATAAGCCTTTTTTAATATCCAAAACCAAACGGCTTTCTCTGTCAGCTGCTTTCAGATTATACTTTCGCCTATAAGCCAAAGCTGCTTCAGCTTTTTGGTCGGCAAGTGTATAGTTGCCGGAATTATAAGCATTTCCGGCTTCATTAAGTATGCTGTTGTAAATGCCGTGATAGGCATCGGAATAAGCGTTCTCAAGTCTTTGGTCACATTGTGCTTCCGGGTATTTTTGGCATACTCTTTCAGCTTCTTTCAGACTTTCCAATGCAATTTCGTATCGGCTGCTGCGATTATATTTTTCAGCTGTTTCAAGATGTTTGGCATATAAATCATAAATTAATCCCGTAATCTCCTCGGTTTGCGGAATATATTTCAGATGCTTTTTTCGGTAATCATACGCTCTGTCAATCAGGTCTTCAGCTTCTCGTGTATTCCCCGCTTTTGTGGCCGCATGAGCGCTTTCGGTTAAAACATGATACTTGCCTTTTACGGCATACATAATTTCATTTTCCATGGCCGGACGACAACGAACCGCACGAAACTCTCTGCAAATTTGCTCAGCGGAGCTAAGCACAAACAAAGCATCATCAAAAGCTCCTTGCCGGTTTAAATCGGAAGCCTCAAGCAGCATGTCATTATACATACCGTTGGCCAATTCGTTGTTGAGTTGTTCGGTTTCCGGGTCAGGGTTCAAGCGTTGCACATGAAAGATTTGTTCAATGGCATTTTTTCTAAAACCATTGTCATAAAAAATCTTAGCCAACTGAACGTGAGCCGGAGCAAAATCCGGATTTTCATGAACCGCTTTTTCAAAATAGGATTGCGCACCGGCAAAGTTATTGCGCCTCAAGCGGTCCAAGCCTTTATTGTAGTAGAAGACTTCAAGATTGGACAATATTGTATTGGAGTTATTTTCAAGCCGTTGGCTCTTATTTCGGAGATGATTGAGCTTAGATTTTAAATCCGCCGGGTCATTCTGTGCAATGTTTAATTCTTTGAAAAAATTACTTTCTTTTGCCGTTCGTACAAATTGTATATTTTCACGGCTAAAATTGTGATACTCCCTTATGGTTTCAGGCGCATCGGCATTTTCGAGCTCTTCTTCCGAAATACCAATTGTATTTAATTTTCGCAGTTTCATTTCCGCTTTCTCTGCCAATTTCCAATAATCGTCAACATATCCGGCGTAGTTTTGAAAAGATTGCCGATTGGCCTGCGTGTATTCAAAATCCTTGGAACGCACAAGCAGCTGATACGAACCTTTGAGTAAGCTGTCCGGTTGCGAAATATCTAAAATACGCGTATTTCCGCTGCTGATATTTGCTCCGGGAATATTATATTCACCGATTTGGGTGTTTCCCTTTTTCAAAACGGCTTTTAAAGCAACTTTCCCGGGTATTAATAAATGTTCAACTGAGAAATCTTTGTATTTCGTTAAACCGGAAACTGAAAAATTTTTCAATTCCACAATCAAATTCAAATTGCCTGAGCGTTTTAGTATTTGCCGGTCTTGTTGTAATTTAAAAGTGAGCTTTATATTTTGCGCTCGCACGGCATTTCCTTGAGCCAGAATATTGAAAATGGTATTTTTGGCTGTTTGCTGCCCGACATCATAAGTTATCAGATAACTTTCTTTGTCGGTTTCATCAAATATTATTTGACTTTGAGCAGAAAGATTGAAAACCATTAATGTAATAACTGATGTGATAAAAAATAATTTCATGTGATATGTTTTATGAACCATTTATCCGTTTGCTTTCGGAGCTATAAACTGTTTGTCCTAAAGTAAAAAATAACGGCTTTACCCGAAGTATTAAAATTCTCGGTTTCGAATTAAATTCGACAAATTCCGTACCGGATAAAGCTTGTAAATTATCGAAAACTTGCAGTCGGCCTTTAATTTGTAAAAACGTACTGAATTATATTAGTACCCATTTTTAAAGCTTTTTGTCTGATTTCCTGCGGGTCGTTATGAACCGATTGTTCTTCCCACCCGTCACCCAAATCACACTCATAGGTATAAAGACAAATTAAGCGGCCTTCGTGAAACAGCCCAAATGCCTGCGGGGGTTTTGCATCGTGCTCATGTATTTTTGGCAAACCGTTAGGGAAACTGTATTTTTGATTAAATATCGGGTGCGAAAAAGGAAGTTCTGTCCAATTTTTATCGGGAAAAACCTTCTTCATCTCTCGCCTAAAATACTCATCCATACCATAATTATCATCGGCATGCAGAAATCCGCCGCTTAGAAGGTAAGTCCTAAGGTTTTGTACGGCTGCGTCGGAAAACACAATATTCCCGTGGCCGGTCATGTGTACAAAGGGATAATTAAAAATGGAAGGGCTTGATACTTCTATGGTTTCCGGTTCTTTATGAATGTTTGTGTTCAAATTTTCATTACAAAAACCGATTAAATTCGGCAAAGAAGTCGGGTTGGCATACCAATCGCCTCCTCCCTGATATTTTAAAAGTCCAATTTTAAAAGAGGCCTCTTGAGCATTTATATGCCCGGCAAGACTGAACACAGCTAAAAAAATTATATATTTAAGTTTCATACTTCCGGTTTTTGATTAATAAACTCTACTGCCTGCGCTGCATATAAGGCAGCAGTTTCGGTTCTTAAACGCTGTCGGGTTAAACTTATTTCAAAAAAACCAATATTCAAAGCCGACCGGATTTCTTCCGGCCTAAAATCGCCTTCGGGTCCAATTAAAATCTGTATATTCTCGCCGGCTTGAGCCAAAGTTTTTAAGCTATTCTTATCATTTTCATAACAATGAGCAATAAAACGCTGTCCTTGAAAATCTTGATTAATCAGCTCATTAAAAGTCGGCATGCTTACCAGTTCGGGCAAATAATAATTTTGTGATTGTTTAAGGCCGGCGATTAGTATTTTTTGTAAACGCTCATGTTTCACTTTATTGCGCTCTGAATTAGCCGAACGAAATAAAATAATTTTATCAACCGACAGTTCAGTTAATTTTTCAAGCATAAATTCTAAACGAGCGGCTGTTTTGGGCGGTGCTATGGCTATTTCACTGCGATAAGTTTTGGGCTCGGTAGTTTCGGACTCCAAAATGTTCACACGGCAAGTTTTTCCGCTGAAAGATTCTATCTCAGCTAAAAACCGATGCCCTTTCCCGTCTGCCAAATACAGCCGGTCACCGGTATTCAGGCGCAAAACTTTTAAGGCATGTTTGGTTTCTTCCGGGTTTAGGTCGTAAAACGTTTCGGAAATATCCGGTGTAAAAAAGCTGTGCATTGTAATTGGTTTACTTAAAGTTTTTATTCAACTTTGTATCCGCGCTTTTGCAAATGTAATTGTTTTTGCATTTATTCAGAAATTTATCATGAAATCAATAAATTATTGCTCGTAAAATCTCAATAATGACACAAATAGGACTGCTCTCGGATACACACGCTCATTCGGATGAAAAGCTTATCCGTTTTTTCAAAAATTGTGATGAACTATGGCATGCCGGCGATATCGGGAATGTAAAGGTTTTGAATATGCTTGAAACAATTGCGCCCGTAAAAGCCGTTTACGGAAATATAGACGGCGCTGAATTGCGCAGTTTTTTGCCGGAGCACCAACGTTTCACAATTGAAGGCATGGATGTTTGGATGACACACATCGGCGGATATCCCGATCGCTACGACCAAAGGGTAAAACCGGAAATTTTTCACAATCCGCCCGATCTCTTTATCTCCGGGCATTCGCACATACTGAAAGTGATTAATGACAAAAAGCTCGGACTTCTGCATATAAATCCCGGCGCATACGGCAAACACGGGCTGCACGTAGTACGAACGGCTATGCGATTCAAATTGCACAATGCCCGTATCAGCGATTTGGAAATCTATGAACTGAAACGGTGATATATTAGATATTAGATATAAGATATAAGATGTAAGATATAAGACAAAACTGAATCAGAAGTCAGAGGTCAGATATCAGGTCGTCGCAGTTAATTTCCTGCAAACCGATGATTAGAAACAAATAAACAACTCCACGACTCCACAACTAGACGACTCCACAAATAAACAACTGAATCAGAAGTCAGAGGTCAGATATCAGACCGTCGCAGTTAATATTCTGCAGGCCAATGATAGGAAACAACTCCACAACTTCACGACTCCACGACTCCACAACTCCACAACCCCACAAATAATGTTGATGCCTGAATAAGCTTGGCCGTTGTTAAAGAATCATCAATAAATGTGACTGAAATAATACATTATTGACATTTTTCCGGTATTTACTTCACTCATTCATATATTTATCGTATTTTTGGATGTCAAATAAATACAGTTTATGAAAAAGCAATTCATATATTTATCGTATTTTTGGATGTCAAATAAATACAGTTTATGAAAAAGCAATTGATATATTTACTGATGGGCTTGCTATTTTCAGCAAGTATTTCGGCAACTGCTTCGGCACAAATAATTTTTGAAACAGCTAAAAGCGAACGCATTGCAAACTATACAATTAATGTAGCTTTGGATACTGAGCATAAGATGCTTACAGGCAAAATGCTGCTTGAATGGAAAAATCCGTCGCGTGATACCATTTCCGAGCTTCGTTTTCACAGCTATATGAATGCTTTTTCAAACTCGGAAAGCAGCTTCATGAAAAAGGCCGGTTACTTCAATACGGATGAGCTTGAAAAAAAAGACTGGGGCTATCTGCAATTAGACAGATTCAGAGTTTCGGAAGGCGAAAATCTGATTCGAAAATACCGATATATCAGCCCCGACGATAACAATGAAGCCGACCGAACGGTTTTTTCGGTAGATTTGGAAGAGCCGGTTCTTCCGGCAGAAAGCATTTCGCTTGAAATGGAATTCACCGTAAAATTACCCAAAATATTTGCCCGTACCGGATATTACGAGAATTTTTATCTAATCGGACAATGGTTTCCAAAAATAGGCGTGTATGAAAACCGCAAGTGGCATTGTCATCAATTTCATGCGAATTCTGAGTTTTATTCAAACTTCGGGCTTTACGAAGTGAACATAAATCTGCCGCAGGACTATCTGACCGGTGCTACCGGCGTATTAATAAAAACCACAAAACATAAAAACGGAACCAAAACCATGCACTACCGCGCCGAGGATGTAGTGGATTTTGCCTGGACGGCAAGCAACAAATACACGGTAGCGGAAACCGAATACAAAGGAACAGCCATTCGCCTGATGCTGCAGCCCGAACACTTAAACCAAAGCAACCGATATCTCAGCTCACTGAAAATTGCCTTAGATTATTTTTCCGAAAAATTAGAGCCTTATCCCTACCCTGTCATAACGGTTGTTGACCCGCCTCTTGGCGGAATTGCGGCAGGCGGCATGGAGTACCCGGGTTTTATCACGGGGGTTTCATCCAAATACATGCCTAAAGGATTAAGACTTACCGAACGCATTACAATTCACGAATTTGGGCATCAATACTTTATGGCGCTGATTGCCACCGATGAATTCAGAGAAGCTTGGTTGGATGAAGGCTTAAACAGCTATTTCGAAACACGAATAATGAATGAAGCTTACGGTCAAAACCAATCCTTGATTGACTTTTGGGGCTTCACACTCGGTGATGCAGATTTCTACAGAAGCGGTTATGCCAATCACCCGTTTTCAGATCTCACAAGAATTAATCAATATGCTTGGGATTTTCCCGAATACTCATATTCGGTTATGAACTACAACAAACCGGCCACATTTCTTATCGGCCTGGAACGCATGCTCGGAACTGAATGTATGAATGATATATTTAAAACATATTATGAGCAATTCAAATTCAAACATCCTAAAACACAAGACTTTGTAAATATTGTAATTAAAAAAGCAGCCGAACAAACCGACAATATCTACTCCGACTATCCGGAAGCCTTTTTTGAACAATTCCTGAATACATCTGCTGTTTGTGATTATGCGGTAAAAAATGTAAAACAAAAAGAAGAATCTCGATACACCGGCTTTTTTGGAAAGGATAAAACTTTTGAAGATAAACCGGAAACCGGAAACTTCATAACGGAAGTAATTTTAGAACGCAAAGGCGACTTTATTACTCCGGTTGAAATTGAAATGATTTTCAATAATGGTGATACACTTCAAAAAGTCTGGGACGGAGAATCACAATTAAAAACTTACAAATTTTTAGGAAGTGCTAAAATAGTATCTGTCGAAATAGACCCGGATAAAAAAATGTATTTCGATATCAATCATAATAATAACAGCTATACCTTAAAGCCTGAGAAAGCAGGCATACGAAAATATGTGTTAAAAGTTCTGTTTTGGCTGCAAAATATCATGCAATTCACTACTTTTTTTTAAACCGATAAATGTTATTGCCATGAAACAATTTCTTATTCTACTCTTCATCGCGCTTATGATAAGTCCGCTTGCCGGACAGACCAAATCCGAACCGGTTTTGCAAATTTCGCATAAATCAAAAGATAAAACCAAATATGTGAAAATTGGAAGAAATGTAAAAGTATATACGGCAGACAAAAAGATTAAAGGGCGTTTGGACAGCATAGCTCCAAACAAGTTATATTTAAAAGGCCAAGTTGTGAACATTGACCAAATAGAAAGCGTACGATTTAAATTACGCGGTACTCAAATAGCCGGTGCTGTTGTGGGAACAGGCGGACTGCTAATTACCGGAGCCGGCATTATGGTCATAGCCCAAAATGCAGGAGACAGTTCTTTAGGAGGTGCTTTGGGAAGACTGATTGGCGGAGTGATTACCGCTGTAGGCCTTATCCCGACCTCTCTCGGAACTACAATTTTTTTAATCGGTAAGTCTTATAAAGATAAAAAATGGGAATTTGAAGCTGCCGAGTTAGTTCATTAACTATTTGCATACAACAAACAAAACTCATAATGCCAATAATAATCAATTAAAATGAAGCACTTAAAATGAATATTTTCCAAGCATATTTTTCAGGACTAAGAAAAGCAGCCGGTTTGCCTCGACCTGTTTTTGTTATTTATTTTGTAAATCTATTGTTGGCATTGCTTATTGTATTTCCGCTATACAGCATTACCAATACAGAAATAGGCGCAAGCCTAAACGTAAACAGTCTGTTGGAACGGTTTAGTTGGTCGGTATTCAGCGACTTTTTCAGAGATAACTCCGGGGCAATAAAAGCTGTTTTGGCACAGGTAAAATGGATACTGCTTATTTACTGGCTGCTGTCGGTTTTCTTTGCCGGCGGAATTATTCGTACTCTAAATGAAGACAAATTCAGCATGGCATCTTTCTTTCACGGTGCCGGTTTTAACTTTTTCCGATTTCTGGGCATCAGCATTATTGTATTACTTCTGCACATGCTTGTTATTCTTATCATTTATATTCCGGCATTTCTGATTATAACGGAATCTGATTTCGGAAGTGAAACGCCCATTGTTATCACCCTTGGAATTGCTTTTGCACTTCATGCTTTTCTGCTGGTATGGTTGTTTGCCCTAAATGATTACTCAAAATTTTATGCCGTTCTGCATAACAAAAACTCTCTAAATGCCTTTGCCGGTGGCTTTCGCTATGTCCTTAAAAAATTCGGAAAAGCGTATTTTTTATATCTTTTTTTACTCATACTGCCGGCTGCAAGCGTTTACGGCTACTTCAGAGCCGACGCCGAAATAGACACGCATACAAAAAACGGTCTTATTGCCGCTTTCTTTGTGCAACAAGGCTTTATCATCCTAAGAATTTGGTTTAGAATATGGATATTTGCCTCACCGCTTAAAATGTACAAAAGAGATTTTGAAAAACAAAGCATACCGGCTGCTGAAAAAACTCCGGTAAGCATTTCCGAAACAGAAAAAACCACCGATACGGAGGAAGCAAAAAAATAAAAGCAACTAAGCACTTTGCCAAAGAAGCAATAAGCATAGCCCTCTTTTACACTTTTCACAAAAAAAACCGTAATTTTACCTCCGTATATTACGCAGTAACCAATATTCTTATATCATGAAAAAAAAAACATTATTCATACTGCCCATAATTTTTACTCTTAACGCTTTATTTGCGCAAGAGCAAGCTCCGCCGGATAAGCACCGCAAAGCAATTGAGACTAAACACGCACGCATAATTTTTTCTAAAGAATTGGGCATAAACGCCCAAAAAGCTGCATTTCTCATAGACTCGCTCTACCAAACGCAAAGCAAAAGCTTAGATGCATACCCTGAAAAAGTTCCCGTACTGCTGTATAATAAAACCGTTATTTCAAACGGTTATGCCGCTCTGTATCCGCGCCGCTCGGCCTGGTACACAACCGGCATGCAAGATCCAACGGAATTGGGAAATGCCGATTGGCTGACAACACTCGGAATTCATGAATTTAGGCACATTGTGCAATACGAAAAATACAATCAGCATTTCACAAAATTTTTATCATTTTTATTCGGTGAAACCGGTATTGTTATGGGGCGCTGGTCGGTGCCGTTTTGGTTTTCGGAAGGCGATGCCATTACAGCGGAAACAGCCTACACCATAGGCGGGCGCGGTCGTATTCCTAAATTTGAAATGCCTGTTAAAACCCTCTTGGCTGCAGATATTAAATACAAATATCCGAAGGCAAAATTGGGCAGTTACAAAAATTACTATCCGAGCCACTATCATTTAGGCTGGCTGTTGGTTTCCTATGCGCGGCTTAAATACGGAGCCGATGTATGGGCTCAAACTTTAGACCATACGTCAAAAATCTCTTTTTGGCCCTACGCTTTTTCTCGCGGACTGAAAAAACACACCGGACTCAATGAGCGTGCGCTTTATGATGAAGCCATGCAGTATTATGATTCGCTGCAAACCGAAAATCTTAAAAACCGAAACTTTTCCGAACTACGGATTCTTTCTCCCGAAACAAATGTTTACACAACCGTTAAAGAAGCCGAATACACCGATGCGGGAGAAATCATCTTTTTAAAATCCGACCTAAAGAAAATCAAACATTTTTATAAAACAGACAAAAACGGAGAAACCGAAAAATTATTCCCTACTGTAGCACAAATGTTTTCTGCTGAAGCTGATAAAATATGTTTTACGAAAACTTTTTTCGATAAGCGCTATAATTATCAAACTTACTCGGATATCATGCTTTTTGATTTAAAAACAAAAAAATTGAAACGCCTTACGAAAGAACAAAAGTACTTCGCTCCTGCCCTTTCGCCCGACGGGAAAAAAATTGCACTGGCAGAGCACAATGACAGTATGCAAAGCCGACTTGTGATAATTGATACGGATTCGGGTAAGCTGCTGAAAAAGTTCCCCAATCCGAAAAATGATTTCCTGCGCACACCGGTTTGGTCGCCCGAGGGAAACCAAATAGCCTTTACAGCCGGAAACGAAAAAGGCTTATCGCTGATTCTTATTGATTATGAGAGCGGTAAAACCGATACAATCATAAATCAAAGCAAGGAAGTAATCGGCCGGCCGGCTTTTTACAAAAACTTTCTGCTTTATAATTCAAATTACGACGGTATCGGAAACATCTATGCCGCCGATACGGAAAGCGAAAAGAAATACCGTGTTACATCCGTACCGTACGGAATTTACAATCCGAAAATACAGGGCGACAGTATGTTGGCGGATTACTATACAAAAGACGGCTACAAAACAGCTTTTGTGAAATTGGATGATAACAAATGGGAACATAAAGAAAAAATTAAAAAATACTCGAGTAAACGTGTGGAAACATTAACCGAACAAGAAAATCATGTAAAACTTATTGAATATGACGGTTTATCCAAAAATACTTACCCGACAAAAGCCTATAAACCCATGCGTGATGCCGTTAAAATTTACGGTTGGGGATTTTATTCCGATTACGAATCCCAAATCAGCTTTAATATCTACAGCAACAATTTGCTGAATACCGTAAGAAGTTCGGCCGGCATTAGCTATAACGTAAATGAAGAAGCTTTCGGCAGTTCGCTCAATGTAGAATTTGCAAAATATTATCCCATATTTAAAGTTTACGGAAGCTACAACCAACGCTACCTCAATTACGAAACACAGAAAGTTGAAGATTATTGGGACGAATGGCAAAGCGGCCTGAGTGTTACTTTACCCATACGTCTGAAAGCCGGTGTATGGAACAGCAGTTTGGAAGTTGAAACGGATATCGGTCTCTTATCGGTGCGCGATAAAGAATTACGCTATTTATCACAATTCGGAAACGGGGAGTTTATAAAAGCCGATTATTCGGTATTTTGGTATCGTCAACAGCGTAAAGCCCACCGAGATATTTACCCGAGATTTGGGAGCCTTGTGCATACGCAATTTCGCCATTTGCCGTTTTCCGGCTATAATGCCGGTCAATTTTCTTTCATAAGCAAACAATATCTGCCCGGGCTTTTTGCTAATCACTCCTTCTCGCTTGCTTATGCTTATGAATCTCAGCCCGGTCCCGGGGAGAATTATGCCAATTATTACCTGTTTCAATCGCCCGTTCGTTTTGCGCGCGGTTATGACCCACCTGCGTTTACTAATTTACATAAGTTTAGCAGCGAATATCATTTGCCTGTGTGGTATCCGGATTTTGGATTGAGCCCGGTGATATACTTCAAACGCCTGCGAGCCGGTGTCTTTTTCGATTATGTTGATGCCGTTTCCTTTGAAGGTTCTCAAAATATTTATCCGTCCATAGGCTCTGAGTTGTATTTGCAATTTAACCTATTGAACTTAGAACAAAGCATAGAAATAGGCGGGCGTGCTTCTTATCTTTTTGATAATGAAATACCTGTTTTTGAATTAATTATGGCAAGTTTACCGTTTTAAAAATTATAAAAAAAATAATCTTGTAATGCTTATACAATCTAATGATTTTTTGTTGCGAGAATTAAAAAAAAGCGATGCAAAATCCGTGGCAAAACATGCCAATAACTATAAAATAAAACGCTATCTAACCGACTCATTCCCGCATCCTTATACACCGCAGGATTTTCTTGCATTTTACGAACTTTGTAACAGTGCAAACGACTTAGTATGCGCAGTCGAAACAAATGGAGAAGCTGCCGGCATTATCAGCTTAAGCTTAAAAAAAGGCATGGAAAAACCTTCGGCCGAAATCGGCTATTGGCTCGGAGAGAAATATTGGGGAAAAGGAATAATGGCTCGTGCCATAAAAGAAATGGTAAAATACGGTTTTGAAAATTATAATTACCTCAATAAAGTATTTGCTCATATCTACGATTTCAACACCAACTCACAAAAAGCAATCGAAAAAGCCGGCTTTTACAAAAACACGGTATTCAAAGAGCATATAGTTGCAGAAAAGAAACTCAGAGATGTATTTTTTTACGAATTATTCAGAAAAGACTATGAAGCAAGTTACAAGCTATAAAACCATTGAATCAAAATCAGAAGGTTTTTTTAAGGACCGAGGCAGCAAATTTTACGGTTTTGCTTTTCCGGTCAATAATGAAGAGGAAATTGAAATACATCGTGAAAATCTTCGTAAAGAATATCACGATGCCCGGCATCATGTATATGCTTTTCGGCTCGGGAGAGCCGGCAAAACCTACCGTGCTTCCGACGACGGCGAACCCTCCAATTCATCCGGCCCGCCGGTATTGGGCCAAATAAAATCCGCAAAACTTACCGATGTATTGGTTGTGGTAATACGTTACTTTGGCGGCACCAAACTGGGTGTACCCGGTTTAATTAATGCCTATAAAACCGCTGCGGAAGATGCGCTCAATAATGCAAACATTATCACTAAAAAAATCAAAACGAAAGTTAAACTATATTACGATTATGAATATACAAATTCCGTGATGAGTTTTCTGCACAGCGAACCCATTGAGATTTTAGATCAAAAATTTGAAGCAAATTGTGAAATCACGGCTGCCCTTCCGGTAAATCAAACCGAAAAAATCCTGCAAAAACTGGATAATATAAAAGGAATAAAATACAAGAGGTTGGAAGAATTTTGTAAATAAAGTTAATTTTCTTCATTTATTTTCGAGCAGGAAGTCTTTAAAACTCACACACACTCACATTCTTCCAACCTGCAACACCAACACCAACACATTGGTATTTAAAATATTATCTGTAAATATACGGTAAAATTTTTGAGTTGAAAGGCATTTTTGTATTTTTTTAAAACCCAAATAAGCATTCCAATCAATCTTTTTCCTGGGAAAGGATTACTAAGACTGATTGGAATGCCATATTCGGTTCGTACAATTTACTCTTCTTCTTCTTCTTCGTTTTTATCTTTCAAATATTTCTCTAACCAACGATCTTGTTCCCACAATAAATGAAGCACCGATTCTTTAGCTCTGTACCCGTGGCTTTCTTTGGGTAAAACCACAAGCCTAACGGTAGCTCCCAGTCCTTTTAAAGCATTAAAATAACGCTCACTTTGCATGGGATAAGTCCCGGAATTGTTATCGGCTTCGCCGTGGATAAGCAACAAAGGCGTTTTCATTTTATCGGCATGCATAAAGGGCGACATATTATAATAAATCTCGGGAGCTTCCCAGTAGTTGCGCTCTTCACTTTGGAAACCAAAAGGCGTAAGGGTGCGGTTGTAGGCTCCGCTGCGTGCAATTCCGGCTGCAAATAAATCGGAATGCGAAAGTAAATTCGCTGTCATAAACGCACCATAAGAATGGCCGCCCACAGCAACGCAATCGGGATCAATGTACCCGAGGCTGTCCAAATAATTGATGGCTGCTGCGCCGTTATTTACCAATTGTTTTCGGAAGGAGTCATTAGGCTCTTCGTCGCCTTCGCCCACTATTGGAAAAGCGGCACCATCCAGTACGGCATAACCGCGAGTTACCCAATAAATCATGGAGCCATAGTAAGGATAGGTAAACTCATTCGGATTGGCCGTTGATTGTGCGGCACTGCTCTTATCTTTGTATTCGCGCGGGTAAGCCCATATAATTAAGGGTACGCGTTCTTTATTTTCTTTATCATAACCCAAAGGCAAATATAAAGTACCGGACAGTTCCAATCCGTCTTCCCGATTATATTTTACCACCTCTTTATGTACATTTTGAATACTTTCAAAAGGATTTTTAAAATCGGTTATTTGCATCAAAGCTTCTTCTTTTCCCAAAGTTCGGATATAATAATTGGGATATTCGGTAGCAGATTCAATACGAACTAAGAATTTTTCTTCATCCAAATCAAGGGCTTCCACAATATTTTCCAATTTATCGGTATAATCCGATTCATACAGGCGAGATTTTTCGCCGGTTTCCACATCGTATTTATCAATAAATGGAAATTGGCCTTCCGGTGTATATCCGTCACCGATATAGAAAAGATGCCCGTCTTTTAAGGCCGGAACGCTTTGTCCGTATGCATTTTTCACACGCACGACCGAGCCCGGATCGTTGTATCGGTCTTGATAATTTCTGTCAAACAAAACCTTTGTTTCCGCATCCGGCTCTGAAGGATTAAATAAATAGCTTTTGGTATTTCTGGTATTCCACCAATAATCGCGTACTAAAGCCAAATCCTCATTAATCCAATAAGTTCCCGCATAACGGTTTACGGTTTTAAATAATGCTTCCGGCTCACCGTCAAAAGGCGCATGTAATTGAAAAAGCTCATCGCGGTATTCAACTTCTTTTTCCGGATCGCCTTCATCAAGGGCTTCGGCCCAAGTGAGTGTGGCGGGTTTATCCGAGCGCCAATCCAAACTCCGTTTTCCGGTTCGTACGGCCATAAATCCTTTGGGAAGTTCTTCTGTGAGCGGAACTTCATTTATGGTTTTCACAAAATCGCCGTTGGCCTTGTAAATGTCAGTTTTGTTGGGAAATCTTGAGTAAGGAACGATGTATGAAAACGGCCTTTCGATATATCTCAGCATAACATATTCACCGTCGGGTGAAAATGAAGCACTGTGATACATGGCGGTTTTGGCCCATTTCTCTTTTTTAGCTTTCAAAGTTACTTTATATAGTTCCGACAATGCCAATTGTTCAAAATTGAACTCATCGTTTCTGTTTTTAAGTAAATCCTGATACGTTCTGTTTTGAGCTTTTGAACCCGTACCTACCGAAACAATTGGCCCTTCCGGAATGGCGTTCTCGGTATCAATCAACTCTTTTCGGTCTTTCGGAAGAAATTTAACCAAAAGTGCTTTGCCGTCTTTAAACCAAGCAGCCGGCCGTCCGAGATTGGCATTGATATTGGCTTCGGACAAACGTTTGGCCTCAGCCTTTTCAACATCCAAGACCCACAGCTCCACGCCTTCTAAAGTCGTATGCGTGAATGCCATCATGCTTTCATCGGGCGACCACATAAAATTTGCCATGCGAGGGTTAGCCGGCAGGCCTTCAACCTGTCTTACTTTACCGCTTGCTATGGTTTGAATTTTTAAATTCGTTAAATAATTAACTCGACTGGAGATATTTGTTTTCGGATTAATACGCAGGCCACCCAAACGCATTTCTTTTTCACTTAATTCGGCGATACTTTTATAATTATCCGTATATCGCAAAATCATGTATTCAGCTTTTTCATCAACTGAAACATAGGGCGGACGCTCAACATCCACTAATTCCAAAATCTCTTTGGGCGGTTTTTTATAAGTAAGGCCCTCTTGTGCTTGCGCAAAAGCCATAAATATAAACGTTAATAATACTGTGCTTAAAATTCTCATAACTAATGGTTTAAAATGATTATCATTTAATAATACGCTTTCCCGAAGTATAAAAATAGAGAATTTCTTTTAATTTTCTATCAAAAAATGATAAAATTACTCTTGCAACTAACCAAAAACAGTTTATGAGCCAAATATAGGAAAGGTCTTAACCGATTTTAATAATCGTAACGGCTTTTTTCTTTTTTGTACTCTATACCGTCGAATACGGAAGACTTAATATAAATTCTGAACATATAACTTTTAAGCTGGCCAAAAGGAACAATGGTCATATTCATGGCCCAACAATGCAAATCGCGACTGATACTCACGGATGAATAGACAAATTTTTGGGCGGCAATATCATAATCCAAACGAGAATTTACCGACCATTTCTTTGTTAAAGTAAAGTTTCCGCTCAAGTTTAGAGTTTGTGAAATATCCTTGGAATAATCCTGAGTAGCAACTGAAAAGCGATTATTGGCAGAAATCCGATAAGTCAAATTCAAACTCCAGGGAACATCAAAATCTGCATACGGAATATCCACATAATTATAAGGTTTGAAACCCATATCCTCAAAGCCCGGCGAGGCTTTGTTTTCATCTTCCTTATCTTTTTTAGATGAGAACACTTCCGGCTTCAAACTTCCGGTTAAACTCAAATTGGTATTAACTAAGCGTAATAATATTCCGTTTTTATCCCATTCATATTCATTCACCCGCCTTCCGGTAGAATCCCGGGCATAGGGATCGAATGTCGCCCCAAAGTTTACATTAATATTTTTCAATAATTGCGTATTTCCGCTTATACGGAGATTACTCCAGTTCATAGAATCGGCAGCAAGATTGTATGAAGTAGAAAAATCAAAACGTTTCAGCAGCGGTATTTTCTTTTCTCCGTCCACGGTATCTTTTCTGTCTCTCACTTTCATTTCGAAATTGTTGCCCAAATTAAAATTCAGGTTTCCGGATTTGCCCTTAGGCGGTGCGCCGTATATACCGTTCTCATAATAAGAATACAAAGTGCTGTCGCCGCCGGTATATTTGCCGTAGAATCCCCAGAGGTCTTCGCTGAAATCGGGCCGGTATGAAAAAGACACACTCGGCGAAACAACATGTCTGATGGCTTTCACCGGCCCCTTTTTAAGATTTACCAATCCGTATAATTTAGTAGATATCGGTGCCGAAAAACTAAAATCATAAGGATGTCGTATGCCTTGCAATGTGTCATTTACAACGGTTAATTGCAGCGAGTCGTTATTATCCGGCATATATACTTGGCGTTTCTGTATATAATCGGTATAAATCCGCCCTTTGTAGGAGATTGAAGGGGAAAAATTAAAGAAGCTAAACACCGTATATGAAGCACTTACCGGTACGCTGTATTGAAGTCCGTTTTCCATTTGGTACAGGCTTTCTTCGGTAAGCAAAAGGCTGTCGGCCGTTGCAAGTTTATTGCTCATAGAAGAACTGAAACCTACGGATATTTTATCGTACCATTTTGATTTTCCGCTTTTTGACAGCCCTTGGAAAGGAAACTGCTTATTCATATTCAACGATACGGAAGGAAGTTCCAAATTGGCTCTGTTGCTTTTTGAGTTGAGCGTTAAGCCGGCTTTGGCCGTAAGATTGAATATGCTGCCCGGACGCCTTCTGCGATAGGTAATATTAGAAGACTTTGTGTTGTCGGTAAGCTGCTCTATATTTCGCGCTTCAATTTCATTGTGCTTCGATGATCCAAAATTCAGACTCACCCCAAATGTGCTGTTCGGATTAGCTTTAGCATCCTGATTAAAATTTCCGGTTACCCAAAATGATTCAGTTTCGCTGTACTCGGGTAAAACTTTTTCACCAAAACGATTCACGTTATATTTAACATCCAAACTCCCGGAGAATTTATAACGTTTTTTAAAGTTACTCCTCCAATTCACACCCCAAGTGCCTTGCGAATACACATCAAAAGTTAAAGCGGTATTCATATAATCGTTTACTGCCCAAAAATAACCGCCGTCGCGCAAGAAAAAACCTCGCTTTTGTTCTTCACCGTATTGCGGAATAATAAAACCGGAGGTATTTTTTTTCTGGCTCGGAATAAATCCGAAAGGTAAACCTATAAATTTCAAAGGTATATCGGCGATAACAAAATACATAGGCCCGGCAACAACTTTTTGGCCCGGAATAACTTTGGCCTTTGTCAGTTTAATATAAAAATGCGGATGATCTAAATCACAGGTGGTATATTTTCCGTCCAAAATATGTATTTCGTTATTTGGGTGTCGTTTGGTACGCTCTCCGTGAATAAAACCTTGCGAATACTCGGTTACAACATCGAAAATAATTCCTTTTTTGGTATTGAAATTATATTTTATGGATTTTGCTTTAAAATGGTCGCTGCCGTCTTTTATTTCAGGCATTCCCGTCACATTGCCCATACTGTCTTCCACCCCTATGGCGTATAAATAGTTCTCTTTGGTATTAACCTCAATGTATTCCGATTTTAAATTCATGTCTTCGCCCGTCAGCTCGGCATTTCCATGCATGTACATACGACTCGATTTCATGTCAAACAACATAGAATCTTTTGAAGAATAATTTACATCGTATTCTATAGCCTCAGGAGAAATAATCGGCTTTTTAGTTTGCTTAGAACTGTCGGCGGCAGGCAAGCTGTCGTTTACTGCAGGTACTCGAGTACTGTCATTGTTAATACTGTCGCTTGGATTAATCTCTTGCGCCGAAACGAGCATACCAAAACAAAGAAAAACCAAGCTTAAAAAAAACTTTAAGCCCAATTTATTTTGAATTATAATTAATATTGTAATTTTGTTCAGATACAATGTTTCCGATTTTGTGAATACAAAAGTAGGCTTTTAGCTTATATTAAAAAAAGGCTTTTAATTAATTATTGTTAAAATGAATAAACAGCATAGGGATAAAAATCTCTTTCTCAGAATTATAATTCTATTTCTTATCGGAATTTTTTTTTCCGCAGAAATGCCGGCTCAAAATTCTCCTGCGCTAAAAACCGTGGTCATTGATGCAGGACACGGAGGGAAAGACCCCGGTGCTGTTTTGGGCTCTACTTTTGAAAAAGACATTGTACTCAGCATAGCCCTTAAACTCGGAGGATACATCGAAGATCATTTGCAGAATATTGATGTCATTTATACCCGAAACAGCGATGAGTTTATTGAACTGCACGAACGCTCGGCCATTGCCAATCGTAACAATGCCGATTTATTCATTTCCATACATGCCGATGCGGGAGCTCCCGCTTCTGTTCACGGTACCTCCACTTTTGTTATGGGTCTGCACAAAGCAGCCGAAAATTTAGAAGTCGCCAAAAGAGAAAATGCCGTAATTCTTAAGGAAGACAATTATAAACAAAACTATCAGGGTTTTGACCCAAACTCGCCGGAATATGAAATCATTTTTTCTTTATACCAAAATGCCTACCTGAACCAAAGCATCCGTTTTGCAGATATGGTTCAGAAACAATTTAAAACCCGTGCCATGCGCCACGACAGAGGAGTACGCCAAGCCGGATTGGTAGTACTGTGGAATTGCACCATGCCCGGTGTGCTGATAGAAACCGGATTTCTAAGTAATGGTGGCGAAAGAACTTTTCTGAAAAGTGATTACGGGCAAAGCATTATTGCATCGGCAATTTTTAGAGCCGTTCGCCAATATTTTGGCGATCAATACCGAAAAACAGGCGAAACCGCTGACAAATCATCCGAAACAAAAGAAGATAAGGACTTCGAAAAACAAAAAACAAATAATACAGACGCAAACAATAAATCAGAAATTATTTTCAAAGTACAAATAGCCTCTTCACCCAATAAAATCGAAAATAAAGCAAGTAATTTTAAGGGCTTGCAAAATGTAGAGCGCGAATACCTTAATAATCGTTATAAATACTATGCCGGCAGTTCAAGCTCATACGATGAAATAATAACGCTTCAGAAAGCAGCAAGGGAGAAATACCCGGATGCTTTTGTAGTAGCTGTTAAAAATAATCAAAGAATACCCGTGGGCCAAGCGCTTGCCGAAAGCAAACAACAATAAACGTATGGACAAAAAGAAAGTAATTAAAGTAGGAATATTTGTAGTGTTGATAAGCGTTATGACCGTTTGGGGTTTTGGATTTTTGCGTAACAAACATTTTTTCTCAAGCGGAAATATCTATTATGCCGTATATGATGATATCAAAGGCCTTACCATTTCAGGCGTTGTGTATATGAACGGCTATAAAGTCGGCGATGTAACCGATATTAAATTTAAAGATGCCGTATCCGGAAAAATTATAGTAGAGATTATTTTAGCTGACGATGTAAAAATACCCAAAGGCTCCGTTGCCCAAATAAGCAGCTTAGATATCATGGGAACGCGCGGCATTAAGCTTATCCGAAATACGGATGCCGATGAATTTTTAAACTCCGGAGACACTTTAAGCTCTTCGGTGGAAAGTGATTTATCGGAACAGGTTAATCAACAAATATTGCCGCTAAAATTGAAAGCAGAAGAAATGATTTCATCATTTGACTCGGTACTCGTTGCAGTAAGAGCCGTATTTAATGAGCGCACCAGATATAATATCCGACGCAGTTTTGAGCACATTCAGGTTACACTAAAAAATTTAGAAAGCGCATCATTCTCAATGGATACCATAATTACCGGCAAACAAGGCAAAATAAAAGGGATAATTGACAATGCCGAATCCATCACCAAAAACATTTCCGAAAACAACGAACAACTCGCAATAATCATTCAAAACTTTTCCGATATTTCCGATTCATTAGCTCGCGCCGACATTGCCGCTACCCTGGATAAAACCGACAAAGCCGTCAGCAGCCTTAACGATATCTTGCAAAAAGTAGAAAAAGGCGAAGGCTCACTTGGACTGTTAGTGCAAAACGACAGCCTCTACAATAATCTGAACGAAGCAGCCGAAGATGTTAATAAACTTATTGAAGATATTAAACTGCGCCCGGACCGATACCTGCATTTTTCAGCAGTTCGCTTCGGACGGCCAATATCCGAAAAAAAAGCAGAAAAGAAACGTGAAAAAGAACAAAGCAATTCGACTGAAAACGATACGCTAAGGCAAGATTAACAAAAAAAATCATTCAATATGGCAGTTGAAAAATTTGACAGAACAAAAACCACAAAAGATGCCAAAGCATTATTAAAGGAAGGAAAAACCAAACAAGAAGCATTCGATATACTGGTTGGAAAGTACAGACACCCGAAGCAAACGGCCGATATTTTACAGTATATTCCCGATGAACAAGCGGTAAAAAAATACGGCATTTATAACCATGTACTGACCGCTTTATTTCTTCTTACAGTCGCTTATTTTGTTTGGCACGGAGAATATTTTCTTTTAAGTTTCGGAATTGTAATTTATGCTACAATCAGAATGCTTATCCGATATTATGTTTGGATTTCAGCCTTTTCTGCTGTCGGCCTAATCAGCTGGGTTGCCTTATTCTTTTTTTATGATGCCGAGCCTGCGGATGCGGTCCTTACCCTGCTTTGCGTCCCGCAAGTAATATTGCCTCTTTGGTTAGAAAAAAAATTAAGCAACAAGCCCGTTGTAAAAAAAGAAAAATATACCGATTCCCAAGGCTATAAAAAATTTAGACTCAAATACACCTTTAACGAAACCAATGAATAAACAGGAAGTCAAAAATACAATTGAAAAATTACGCGATAGTTTACATCGCCATAATTATCTCTACTACCAAAAAGCCCAAGCCGAAATATCGGATTATGAGTACGATATGATGCTCAAAGAATTGGAACAATTAGAAGCAAAACATCCGGAATTTCAATCGCCGCACTCTCCTACCCAACGCGTGGGCAGCGATATCAATAAAAGTTTTGAACAAGCCGCACACGAGCGCCCCATGCTTTCGCTGGGCAATACTTATAATAAAGAAGAGCTTACTGATTTTGATAAACGTATCAAACGACTTTTGCCGCCCGATACAAAATTCAAATATGTCTGCGAACTAAAATACGACGGCGCCGCCATCAGCCTGATTTATGAAAACGGAAAACTCATACGAGCCGTAACACGCGGCGACGGCACTAAAGGCGATATAGTTACCGACAATGTAAAAACCATAAAAAGAATTCCTTTAGATATTGCCGCAATCAGCAAGGATTTTCCGGAACAATTTGAGATGCGCGGAGAAATCCTGATGCCTCGTTCGGTTTTCGTTCAATTAAACCAAGAGCGTGAAGAACAAGGCGAAACAGCCTTTGCCAATCCGAGAAATGCCGCAGCCGGAACACTTAAAATGCAAAATTCGGCACAAGCCGCCAAACGCAAGTTAGATGCTTTTTTCTATTTCATGCTTTCAGACAATCTGCCTTCCGACTCGCATTACGAAAACTTGCAGTACGCCAAAAAAATGGGTTTCAAAGTACCGGAAAATTCCGTATTGGCCGATAATATTTCCGATGTTTTCGACTATATTAACTATTGGGATGAAAAGCGAAAAGCATTGGACTACGATACCGACGGCGTG
Organism: uncultured Bacteroidaceae bacterium; assembly: GCA_964472505.1. GTDB lineage: Bacteria > Bacteroidota > Bacteroidia > Bacteroidales > JAADGE01 > JAYEIA01. The sequence continues at coordinate 42,151 of CAYYQW010000023.1, forward strand.
GTAATTAAAGTTGATTCGCTGCAACTCCATGATGAACTGGGTGCCACCGGAAAAAGTCCGCGTTGGGCAATTTCCTACAAATTTAAAGCAGAAAGCGCCGAGTCCGTTTTGGAAGCGGTGGAGTTTCAGGTGGGAAGAACAGGTGCCATCACACCGGTAGCGCACCTAAGTCCGGTATTACTGGCCGGCACTACAGTCAAACGTGCTTCACTTCATAACGAAGATATTATCAAAGAACTGGATTTGCACTACGGCGATACGGTGCATGTGGAAAAAGGCGGTGAGATTATTCCCAAAATAACGGCCGTTGATACCGAAAAACGCTCCGCCGGAGCCAAGTCGGTGGAATTCCCCGACAAATGCCCGGCATGCGGAAGCCAAACAGAGCGCATCGAAGGTGAAGCAGCACATTATTGCCCAAACAGCCTGCAATGCCCGGCGCAAATAAAAGGAAAAATCGAACACTTTGTCAGCCGGAAAGCCATGGATATTAATTGCGGCGAAGCCACCATAAAAGCCCTCTATGAAAAAGGCTTAATTAAAAATGCAGCAGACCTGTATCTTTTAAAACCCGAACAAATCATCCAATTGGAAGGCTTCAAAGAAAAATCATCGCAAAAGCTTTACAACAGCATACAAGAAAGTAAAAACACTCCCTTTGAGCGCGTATTATTTGCACTCGGAATTCGACATGTGGGCGAGAATGCCGCTAAACTTTTGGCTAAAGAATTTCAAACTTTAGAAAATTTGCAAAACGCCAATTTGGAAGCACTTACCGGCGTCAATGAGATTGGTGAAAAAATTGCAGAAAGCATCATAAACTTTTTCAATAATCCGGATAATATGGCCATTATCAATCGGCTGAAAGATGCCGGATTGCAGTTTGAACAAACCGCTTTGGAAAATCAAAGCAACAAGTTGGAAGGACTGACCATTGTGCTTTCCGGAAGTTTTGAACGACATTCGCGCGATGAACTCAAACAACTTATTGAGCTGCACGGCGGAAAAAATTCCGGTTCCGTATCAAAAAACACCGATTACTTTTTGGCCGGAGAAAACACAGGCCCTAAAAAAATAGAAAAAGTAGAACAATTAGGCATTAAAAAAATAACGGAAAGTGATTTTGAAGAAATGATTGGAAGCTAATCTAAAGTATATTTCTCAGGAGAAATTATTTTTACGCTTTACAAAGATTTTTAAGTATCTTGCGCTTTCAAAAAATAAATAATACGAGCTTGTGAAACTTTTAGACCAAATAAAAACTAAAATACAAAGCTACCTGCTCAACAAGCAAATAAAAGAGCGGAACGCTGAAGCAGAATTTCATAATTTGGAAACAGCCAAATGCATTCATTTGTTTTTTGATGCGAAAACAAAAGAAAACTATTTGCCGGCTAAAGCATTTATTTCAGAACTAAAAGCCAAAAAAATTCGCATACAAGCTATAGGAATGACTGAAAACGAAGAGCAAAAAGCCTTATTTCTTTTTCATCAAGAAGTCCGATTTATCTGCCCGAAAGAAACTAATTGGCTTGGCAAACCGCCCAAAGACACTCTGGAAGAACTAAACAGGCAACGCGCCGATATTTTCATTAATCTCTGTGCTGAAGACTGTTTTACCGGACAATACATCGCCGCTTTTTCAGATGCAAAATTCAAAGTTTCCGGCATAAGCAAAGATCCTGTTTCGGATTTTATAATTGATGTCTCCAAAAAGAAATCAATCCCTTACTTGATTGAACAAACAAAACATTTTTTAAGCACCATACAAAAAGCATAGTTATGAATAAACGTTTCAACGGAACCGGTGTAGCCTTGGTTACGCCATTCAAAGATGATAAAAGCATAGATTTTGATGCCTTAAAAAAATTGCTAAACCACATGATTTCCGGCGGAGTGGACTACCTTGTGGTAATGGGTACTACCGGAGAAGCTGCTGTACTTACTGCCGATGAAAAAACAAAATTGGTTCAATTTATAAAAACTGAAACAGCCGGTAAAATACCAATTATAATAGGTATTGGCGGCAATAATACCGCAGCACTTGTAAACACTATAGAACATACGGATTTTGAAGGAATAAGCGGAATACTTTCCGTAGCTCCCTATTACAATAAGCCCACACAAGCCGGGCTTTATAACCATTACAAAGCTATAGCCGAAGCATCACCGGTACCGATTATTTTATATAATGTTCCCGGGCGCACATCGGTAAATATTTCGGCGGAAACAACCGTAAAACTGGCCAATGATTTTGAAAACATACAAGCAATAAAAGAAGCAAGCGGCAATTTTGCTCAAATCATGCAAATAATAAAAAATAAACCCACCGGTTTTCAAGTTATTTCCGGTGATGATCCCTTAACACTGCCGCTAATTTCCATTGGCATGGAGGGTGTGATATCGGTTACGGCCAATGCTTTTCCGAAAGAATTTTCACAAATGGTAAAATTTGCATTACAAAGAAAATTTCAAAAATCACAAGAACTTCATTACAGATTATTAGATTTTACCGAATCATTATTTTTGGAAGGAAACCCGGGCGGCATAAAAGCGGCTTTGGATATTTTGGGAATTTGCAAACAAAATCTCAGAAATCCTTTGGCTCCCGTCAGCCAAGAAACATACAATACAATTAAAGCAAAGCTGAAAGAAGTCGTATAAGTTTCCGTTCTTTATCAGCTAAACTAACTTGGCGTGAAAAAATCCCTCTTTCAATAAAAAAGAGGGATTTTTTTAGCCGGATATCGGAGTTATAAACCTAAAAAAGCATTACCGGCCGGCTCGTTAACTTTTTCAATCCAATTCAGTGCTTTATCTTTAGTATTAAAAAACTTAAAAGGTATGCCAAACTGTTTTACAGAATTAAAAATCTCATTCATATAATAACGCTTAAACACATTGGCATTCAGCACAAATACTGATCGCTCAATACCTGCATATACTCCGCGAGGAAGCATATCTTCGGTAAACCATTTGCGCGCTTCAACCGAAACCGGCGGCTGGTTTCTTACATCCGCCATATAGTTCGGAATATTTCCTTTAAATTTTTCGTGATAGTGCAAAGCGGTTTCAAAAGTTTCTTTGTAGGCTTCCAAACTCAAGGGATAATCTTTCCATTCAATCAATATGAGTTTAAGATCAAGTCTGTGTGTCAATAAACAATTACGAGTATCAGATATTACAAAGGTTTTTTTCATATACTTCCGTTTTAATATGACGAATTTAGAACCTGTTGCATTTTTTGAAAAAACATTCTTCCTATCTAAAGTTACGTAAAAAAAATCGGATATGGTTTTTGGCAGCGAAAATAATTTAGATTTTCAAACTCATACAAGCTATAAAAAACTCGGTGCTGATTTTTTTCAGCACCGAGTAAATCTTCAAAGCGTTTATTAATGCTTAATTCTTTTTCCAAATATTATCCTCCGGATAGCTGTCCGGAATGTGATTGGTATCGGTTTTAATTTCCACAATATCTCCTGCGGGTAAGTCAATACTTAGTTTAGTTTTTCCGTCTTTCCAATTTTCCGCTTTTACGAATAATTCATCACTTGTTCCGTCGGCAAAAGTTATTTGCAGGCGAATGGGCACCGGCAGCAATCCTTTTTTTATAACTGTCAGTTTTCCGTTTTCATGTTTATCAAGGGCTATATCCGGATAACCGGCATCAAAAAACCAAGCTTTCCAAAACCAAGCCAAATCTTGACCGGCAACTTCGTTAAAGGTGAAAAACAAATCAAAACCTTTGGGATGTTTGCCTTCCCAACGTTTATAAAATTCGCGCAAAGCCTTGAAAAACAAATCTTTTCCAATTTCTTGTTCCAACACATAGAAAGCAGCGCCCGGGCGTGTGTAAGCATGAAATCTGTAGCCAAAACGGCCGGTGTTTTCCGACGGATAAATCATAGGCATATCATTGAAGTTTCCGGCACCTTTGGCATATTGCTGTACTAAAGCTTGCAGATAACCGGGATCATCTTCGTGAGAAAATTTATTTACGGTATATCTGGGAAAGTATGAAATAAGGCCTTCGTCCATCCAGGCAAATTTTTGCTCATCAAAGCCTGCCGCAAAAGGAAAATAGCTGTGGCCGAATTCGTGGGAAGTAAGATATATGGTTCCGTCGCGCGTTCCCACTTCGGTATCATTTACCATACCGGGAAATTCCATGCCGCCGCCGCCGTTAAAAGCCGTAGCCTGCGGATATGGAAACGGAATAGCGGGTAGTTCCGTTGAAAAATATTCCACAATATTTTTAGTTATTTCAGCTACTTCATGAAAATTCTCCGATTCCGATTTATAAGCCGACTGCACAAATATGTCTCGCTCGCCGTTGCTTGCCTTCACTCCATCCCACAAATAGTTGTTGCTCAATGCAAAAGAAAAATCAGGTGTATTTTCAAAATCAAATTTCCATGTGTGCGATTCTGCATCTTTCTGAATGTTAGTTCCTTTTTCACGATCATCGGCACTTATAATTTTTATAACTTTTTCGGATTCGTGCGCTTCTCGGTAACGTTTATAGTATTTTTTCGTCAAAATATCTTTGGCATTTTGCAGAACTCCCCCGCTCCATACTGTATATTCAGCAGGGACTGTAATTTCAACTTTGTAATCACCAAAATCATTATAAAATTCGGTGCGTCCGGTATGTCCGTGCGTATCCCAACCAACTAAATCATCATAAACAGCAATTTTAGGATACCAATAGGCTATGAAAAAATTTCCTTCGCCGTACATTCCTTGCCTTATCGAAGTTTTTTCGGCCACGGTAAATTCCCAGTCCACTTCTGCCTTTAATTGCTCGCCGGATGCTAAAACATCAGGCAGCCTGACAGTCATCAATGAAAAATAGTTTCTGTAATGTGGCCTTTCCAAGGGTATTTCTTTTCCGTTAATCTTAAGTTTTTTGATGTTCACCCCATCGTGTATGTCATGCGGCCCCATGTCCCAATCTCGCGAATTTCCTTTTTTATAGATATCCTGGTATAAATTAAAAACCAAATAATCTAAGCTGTCCGGGCTGTTATTGGTAAATGTTATCGTTTCTGAACCGGCCAGCAAGCGTGTTTCCGGATCAAAATCAGCTTTGATGTCGTAATCTATCCGGTTTATAAAATAATTTGGACCCGGCGTGCCGTCAAATGATCGGTATCCGTTTTCATAAGCCTGTCGCAGTTCTTTGTGCATAAACAAATCAATAGTTTTTTGTCCGTAAGAAGCTCCAAACCAAAGTACTAAAGCAAGAATAATCGGTAATGCTTTCAT